>CAMYMV010000001.1 GCA_947259585.1 uncultured Gemmatimonadales bacterium
TGAAGCGGCTGTAGTGGGACGCCAGCGGGTTCGGAGACCCGCAGAGCTCGTCGGCGCTGCGAATCACGAATCCTCGCTCCGCCGACGTCACGATGGACAGCTCAGGTTCTTCACGTAGATCTCGTCGTTCCCGACGCCGTTGCTCGTGAAAGCGATGCGTGCGCGGCCCGCGCTGACGCAGCGCCGACCTGCCCGGCGAGCCCGGTGGTCCCCACGACCGCCACGAGACCGACGACCGTCGCGACCGCGGCTACAGCCGCCCGCGGATGTCCCAAAGGTCCTGAAAGGCAGGCTTGAATAGCGTCTTCCGCAGGTATTCGGCGCCGGCCGAGCCGCCGCTGCCCGGCTTCATCCCGATCGTGCGCTCCACCATCTTCACGTGACGGTAGCGCCACTCCTGCAGGCCCTCATCCAGGTCCACGAAGCGCTCGCAGAGCTCGCTAAGAGCGGGGTCGCGCCGGTAGACGTTGACGAGAGCCTCCTGCAGCTCGGGCGATGGCTCGATCGGCTGCGTCACGTCCCGCTCGAGGAGCTCCCGTGGCACGGGGTATCCTTCACGAGTGAGGCAGAGCAGAAAGGCGTCCCACAGCGTCGGAGCTTCGTAGCGCTGCTCGAGTCGCTTCAGCGCCGGCTCGTGCTTCGGATAGCGGGAGATCGCCCATTGGCTCTTCGCACCCATGACGAACTCGAGCTCGCGGAACTGGTGCGACTGGAAGCCGCTCGCTTCTTCGAGCCGCTCGCGGAAGGTCAGGAACTCGACCGGAGTCATCGTCTCGAGGATATCCAGCTGTGCCACCAGCACCTTCATAATCGTGAGAATCCGCTTCAGCGTGTGCTGCGCGCTCGCCAGATCGTCTTCGCGGAGTAGCTTCACGGCGAAGTCGACCTCGTGCAGCACCTCCTTGAACCAGAGCTCGTAGACCTGGTGGATGATGATGAAGAGCATCTCGTCGTGCTCGGGGCCGTCGGAGACCGGTTGCTGCAGCGAGAGGAGCTCGTCGATCTTCAGGTAGCTCGCGTAGGTGAGGTAACTGCCGGGCGGCCCTTCCTGGGCCTGTGATCCCGCACCGTAGGGGCGATCGGGCTCGTCTCCGGCGCCCTCGCCGCTTCCTCGATCGGGCTCGGCGGTTCGCTCTTCGTCGGTCACTTGTCCTCGTCCTTGAGGCCGAGCCTCGGAGTGAAATCGTCCATGGTAGAGTAGGGACCCGGCCACGGCAGGTCGTATCCCAGCTCGTACGCCATGTGCCGGGTCCAGTACGGATCCCACAAGTGGGCCCGCGCCATCAGGCAGAGGTCGGCGCGGCCGGCGGCCAGGATCGTGTTGACGTCCATATAGGAGGAGATGTTGCCGACGGCCATCGTGGCGATCCCCACCTCGTGCCGTACCCGATCGCTGAACGGCGTCTGAAACTGCCGGCCGTACTCGGGCCTCGCATCGGGCACGGTCTGACCGGCCGACACGTCCACGATGTCGACGTCGTGTGCCTTCAGCATACGGGCGACCTCCACCGCGTCGTCGGCCTCCATCCCGCCGGGAGCCCAGTCGACCGCCGAGATCCGCACGGAAAGCGGCTTGTGGGCCCATACCTCGCGCACCGCGTCCAGCACCTCCAGCGGGTAGCGCATCCGGTTCTCGAGCGATCCTCCATACTCGTCGGCCCGCTGGTTCGTGAGGGGCGATATGAAGGTGGCGAGCAGGTAGCCGTGGGCGAGGTGGATCTCCAGCCAGTCGAAGCCGGCCTCTTCGCTCATTCCCGCGGCACGCACGAAATCGTCGCGGACGGCGTCCATGTCTTCGCGTGTCATCTCGCGTGGGACCTGGCTCTCGGGGAAGTAGCGAATGGGCGAGGCGGAGATGATCGGCCAGTTCCCCTCCTCGAGCGGCTCGTCCATCCCCTCCCAGGCCAGCTTCGTCGAGCCCTTCCGGCCGGCGTGCCCGAGCTGGATCGCCACCTTCGCCGCCGAGTGCTCGTGGATGAAGTCGACGATCCGGAACCATGCCGCCACGTGCTCCGGCTCGTACATGCCGGTGCACCCCGGCGAGATCCTCGCCTCTCGGCTTACGTCGGTCATCTCGGTGAAGACGAGCCCTGCGCCGCCCATCGCGCGCCCCCCGAGGTGGACGAGATGCCAGTCGCTGGGCGTCCCATCCTCGGCCGAGTACTGGCACATCGGGGAGACGCAGACCCGGTTCGGAAGTAGCAGGTCGCGCACGCGAAACGGGTTGAACATCGGTGGCGGAGGGGGAGCGGAGGGAGCGGGTCGATCGGTCCCCGCCTGCTCGGCGGCCACCCCGGCGTACCACGCATCCACCTTCTCCAGGAAGACCGGATCGCGCATGCGCAGGTTCTCGTGCGTGATGCGGAGGCTGCGGGTGATGAGGTTGAAGGCGAACTGGATCGGCTCGGTATCCAGGTACCTCTCCGTGCCCTCGAACCACATCATGCTCGTCTTGGCCGCACGCTGGAGGCTGTCCACGCCGGGCCGGCGGGCCTCCTCGTAGGCGGGCAGCGCCCGCGACATGTCGCCGCGGTTCTCGACGATCGCCCGAGACAGCTCGATCGCGTCTATCATCGCCAGCCGGGTGCCCGAGCCCACCGAGAAATGCGCCGTGTGTGCCGCGTCGCCGACCAGCACGATGTTCTCGTGGTACCAGCGCTCCGCCTTGATCGTCGGGAAGCTCCGCCAGAGCGACATGTTGCCGATGAGCGGATGCCCCGCGAGCTCCTCGGCGAACAATTCCTCGCAGAAGCGGATGGTCTGTTCCTCGCTCGCCTCGTCCATGCCGGCCGCCCGCCAGGTCTCCTCTGTGGCCTCCACGATGAAGGTGGAGATGCCGTTCAGGAGCTCCGCCTCGGCGCCTCCCTCTTCCACGTACTGGTACGCGTGCACACGCCAGAGCCCGTGCTCGGTCGGCTTGAAGTAGAACGTGAAGGCCGGGAAGGGCTTCGTCGTCCCGAGCCAGACAAAGCGGTTCGGCCGCATGTCGATGCTCGGGCGGAAATAGTCGGCGTATTCGCTCCGGATCCCGCTGTTCACGCCATCGGCGGCGAGGATGAGGTCAGCATCCGCGTACGGCGCCAGGTCGTCCACCTCGACCTCGAAACGGAGATCCACATCCAATTCGCGGCACCGATCCTGGAGCACGTGCAGCAGCGTCTGCCGCGACATGCCCGCGAAGCCGTGGCCGGTGGAGGAGAGGATCTCCCCGCGATAGTGGATGTCGATGTCGTCCCAGTGATAGAAGCGGCGGGTGATCTCCTCGTGGGTCGTCGGCTCCGCCTCCCCGAGCTCGTCCATGGTCGCGTCGGAGAAGACCACGCCGAACCCGAAGGTGTCGTCCGGCTTGTTCCGCTCCAGCACGAGCACCTCGTGCGAGGGGTCCGCCTCCTTCATGAGGATCGCGAAGTAGAGCCCGGCCGGTCCGCCACCGACGCTCACGAACCTCACCGCGGCGCCTCCGTCACGGCCCGGACTCCGAGTCGGCCACCGAAGCGGGACCGTGAGCTTCGAGGAGCTGTCGAGCGATGATCAGGTGCTGGATCTCCGTGGTACCCTCGTAGATGCGGAGCGCCCGCACCGCCCGATAGAGACGGTCCACCGGGCTCTCGACCAGCACGCCGCGTCCGCCCAGGATCTGCACCGAATCATCCACGATCCTCTGCGCGGCCTCCGTCGCGAACGCCTTGGCCATCGAGGCTTCGAGGGTGATGCGGTCGGCACCGCCGTCCTTCTCCCACGCCGCCCTGTAGGTAAGGAGCCGGGCAGCCGCGAGGTCGATCGCCATCCTGCCCAGCTTCTCCTGGATCAGCTGAAACTCCGCCAGTTTCTGGCCGAATTGCTCGCGTCGGGTCGAGTGGTCCAGCGCCTCCTCGAGGGCCCGGGCTGCCATCCCGCATGCCGCGGCCGCCACCGTCGGACGCAGACGGTCCAGCGTCATCATCCCGAGCTTGAAGCCCTGACCCGGTTCGCCGATCAGGTGGTCGGCGGGAAGCGCACAATCATCGAAGGCGATCTCCCCGAGCGGATGGGGCTCGCTCATGACCTGGGGGCCCACGAAGCGGAGTCCCTCTGCATCCGCCGGAACGAGAAAGCACGAGATCCCGCGAGTGCCGGCGCCGGGGTCGGTGGAGGCGAACACCGTGTAGACATCCGCGAGCCCGGCGTTGGAGATGAAGCTCTTCCGCCCGTCGAGAACCCAGACGTCGCCCCGCTTCTCCGCCAGGGTCTCGAGCGAGGCCACGTCGCTCCCGGCCTCCGGTTCCGTCATGGCGAAGGCCCCGATCGCGCGGCCCTCCAGCATGCGGGCCAGCCACTCCCAGGCCGGCGTGCCGGGGCCGGCGCCCGACAGCAGAAGCGGCGTGCCGCCCAGAGCCTGGAGGGCGAAGATCGCGTCGGCCAGGGGTGATGCGGCCGCGAGGGATTCGCGAATCAGACAGCAGGCCCGCAGGTCCTGCGCGCCGATCGGCTCCAGCCAGCCGCCGGCGCCCAGCAGCTCGGCGAAGGACCTGGCTTCCCGCCGACCGGCGTCATCGTCGTGCGGCTCCGGCCTCGGGGCGACCTCGGTCTGCGCGAACGCGCGCACTCGCGTCGCGAGCTCGATGTGGCGGTCATCCAGGAACGCCCGTACGGCCCCCGTCCCCGTCACAGCCACTTCAGCCTGCCCACCCCGGCGTCCTCCAACCGCCTCGGAGATCCCACAGGGCGGAGCCCGAGGAGGCTCCGAGAATCAGGCGTCCGCCGGCGAGCGGAGGGAAGCTCCGCAGGCCCCCTTGGCGGCGTCTCACGAGGACGGCTCCGCGCTCAGGCGAACTTCGCATCGCGCTTTGCTTTGAACGCCTCGTACGCCTCGCGGAAGTTGGGGCCCAGCATGCAGGACGCCTGGATCTGCGCCTCCGCCTCCAGCGCGCTCGTCAGGTCCTGGGTCGCCTCGCGGTTGAGCGAGTCCTTGGTGATCTCGAGGGCGAATGAGGGGCCCGACGCCAGCTTGTCGGCGAGCGTCTGCGCCTCCTCGACCACCAGCCCGGCCGGCACGACGCGGTTGTAGAGGCCGATGCGGTGAGCCTCCTCGGCATCGATGAACTCACCCGTCATGAGCAGCTCGGTGGCACGCCCGAGGCCGACGATCCGCGGAAGCAGCCAGGCGGCGCCCATGTCAGCACCGGAGAGACCGACTCGCGTGAACAGGTAGGCGATCTTCGCCGTCTCCGCGCCGATCCGGAAGTCGCACGCGGCGGCGATCACCGCGCCCGCACCGGCCACGGTGCCGTTGAGGGCGGCCACCACCGGTCGCCGGCAGTGACGGATCGCGAGGATCAGGTCGCAGGTCATCCTCGTGAAGTCCAGGAGTCCCTCGTAATCCCGCTCGAAGAGGGCTCCGATGATGTCCTCGACGTCTCCGCCCGAGCTGAAGGCCTTGCCAGCCCCGGTGATCACGACAGCCCGAACACCGGGTTCGGTATCCAGCGCGCGGAAGGTGTCCCGGAGCTCGGCGTAGACCTGGAAGGTCAACGCGTTCAGGCGGTCCGGACGGTTCAGCGTGATGGTCGCCACCTGGCGCTCGGTGTCATGCTCGTACAGAAACGACTCGGGCGAGATCGTCATCCGGCCTCCTCGCTGTTGCTCCCGCCGTTGCCCTCCGGAATGACCGCGGTGGCCTCGATCTCCACGATCGCGCCTTTATCGACCAGCTCGTTGACCTCGACGAGGGCCATCGCCGGGTAGTGGCTGCCCATCGCCTCGCGGTAGGCCGCGCCGAGATCGGCCCGCGAAGAGAGATAGGACGGCATGTCCGTCGTGTAGATCGTCATCCTTCCGATGTCCTGCGGGCCTCCTCCGGCCTCGCGAACGACAGCCAGGATCCGGTCGATCGCGACGGCGAACTGTCCGACGAAATCGGCCCGGATCGCGGGCTCCACGCCACGCTCGTCCCGGGACGCGTTCTGTCCGGCCACGAAGAGGATCCGGCCCGACGCCGGGGCCAGGATGCCGTGGCTGAAGCCCTTCGGGGCTCCGATCTCCTCGGGATTGATCACGCGCAGGCTCATGTGGGCCTCATGACTGGCTCGAGTGGCTCGATCGACTCGACTGGCTCGACTGGCTCGATCGGCTCGAGTGACTCAAAACTCACCTGGTTCATGAAAGCAGATCCCCGCCGTCGATCACGATCGACTGGCCGTTGATCCCCCGGGCGCCTTCTCCGCACAGCGAGAGTACCGAGTGGGCGACCTCGCCAGGCTCGATCAGGCGACGCTGCGGAGTGTGGACGACGATCATCTCCAGCGCCTCTTCCGCACTCATGCCGGTCTTCTCCGAGATTCTCTGCAGCGACTCCGTGGTCATCGGCGTGTCCACGTAACCGGGGCAGACGGCGTTCACGGTCACCCCCTGGTCCGCTACCTCTGCCGCGGCGCAGCGGGTGAGGCCGATCACCGCGTGCTTCGAGGCCGCGTAGGCGGCGATGTAGCGGGCTCCGGTGAGTCCGGCCACCGAGGCGACGTTCACCACACGGCCCCATCCGCCTTCCACCATCCCGGGCAGGAAGGCGCGAGTGCAGAGAAAGGTTCCGGTCGCGTTCACGGCCAGCATTCGGTTCCAGTCCTCGAGCTCCGTCCGGGCGACGGGAGCCGAGTGGGCCACGCCGGCGTTGTTCACGAGGATTCCGACGCCGCTTCCCCCGGCCAGGCGCGTCGCTTCCTCGGCGAGCCGCTGGACGCCCGCCGGGTCTGTGACGTCACACGGAACGGCCCAGGCGTTGTGTTCCAGGGCCGAGAGCTCGGCCGCCAGGGCATCGATCTCCGTCTCCGTGCGGGCCGCCACGATCACAGCGGCACCGGCCCGGGCCAGGGCGCGTGCAACGGACTCCCCGATCCCGCGGCCTCCTCCGGTGATGACGGCAACCCGGCCCGACAGCTCTCCGCTGGTCATCCTCTGGTCATCCTCCCAGCGCCTCCTCTACCGCCTCGGCCAGAATCTCGCCGAGCGTCTCGATCGTCCGCTGCCCCTCTTCGGCCGTCGCCTCGGCCGGGTAACCGAAATAGGCACGGGGACCTCCGGCCTCCTCGAAGGTGCTCTTCCCCTCCCGGATGGCGTCCGAGATGGAGGCGGCGTTGGGGGGAAGTCCCTCGAGGATCTCCTCTCGCACGAGCGCTGGAGCCACCGCCATCACGACGGAGCCCTCGTAGCGGCCCGCGTGACATGCGCCGCTCAGGAACTCCTCGGTGAGTCGCGGCGCCCACGGCCGACGGGTGATGTCCGGGAAGATGATCCGTGCCGCATCGGGCGCATCCCGGCAGGCGGCTTCCGCCGCGCGGATCGCGCCGACATGCGCCGGATCCAGGTGCGCGTTGGCGACCGCGAGGTGTTCGACGCCGTGTGATCGAAGGCTCCGAGCCAGATCCACGAGCAGGCTCGAGAGCGTCTCCGGCTCGACCGATAGCGTACCGGCGAAACCCGCCGCGAAGCGGGCGACCGTGTAGGAGAGCGCGGGGAGGATGAGAACCTCGAAGCCTGCCTCCGCCAGACGTTCGCCGCCGGCTTCGGCCATCGCTTCGGCGATAATCACGTCGGTCGACATCGGCAGGTGGGGTCCGTGCGCCTCGATCGCGCCGACCGGCAGGACGGCGATCGTCGCCCGCCCCAGGTCGCGCACTTCCTCCCATGTCATGTCGGCCAGGCACCGCACGGCCATCCCAAAATCCTCCCGCGGCTGTTCGCTCCGGTTGACCCCCATTCTAGCCGGTGCGTAACATCGTGCACCATGCCGTTTCAACCGCCGACCCGGTTCAACATCGCCCACTACTTCCTGGACGCGCGCCTGGAGGAAGGCCGGGGAGACCGCCCGGCGATCCTCACCGAGGAGGGCGCTCTCACGTACGCCCAGGTTCAGGAGAGATCCAACCGGTACGCGAACGTCCTTCGGGACATGGGCATCGAGGCCGAGCGCCGGGTGATCATCTCCCTCGAGGACGGCCCCGAGTTCGTCTGCGCCCTCTTCGGCATCCTCAGGGTCGGCGCCGTCGTCGTGATGCTGAATCCGCACCTCAAGCGTGACGAGGTCGAGTACTTCCTCAATTACACGCGGGCGGCGTTCGCATTCGTCGACTCGACGAGCCGCAAGGTGTTCGAGCACGCCGAGCCGATGATGCAGCACCTTCGGGCCCTCGCGGTGGTGGACGATTCCGAGTTCGTCGCCAGGATGGAGCGGGAGTCGCCGGAACAGGAGAACTATCCCACGCACCGCGACGACGCGGCGATCTGGCTCTTTTCCGGCGGCACGACGGGGCAGCCCAAAGCCGTTCTCCAGACGCACCGATCCTTCGCCAACACGACGGAGTGTTATGGCAAGGGCGTGCTCGGGATGAGCGAGCACGACATCACGCTCTCCGTCCCCAAGCTGTACTTCGGCTACGCCACGGGCACCAACCTGCTCTTTCCCTTCGCCGTCGGCGGGACATCGGCACTCTGGCCGGAGCGGTGCACGACCGATGCGCTCTTCGACCGCATCGAGCGCTTCCGGCCCACCGTGCTGGTCAACGTGCCGACGATGGTCAACCACATGCTCGCGGATCCGGACGCCGGGAAGCGGGACCTCTCCAGCCTGCGTCTCGCCACGTCGGCGGGAGAGGCGCTGCCGGAGGAGCTTCACCGGAGGTGGAACGAGGCGTTCGGCGTGGAGCTGCTCGACGGCCTGGGGACGGCGGAGATGTGGCACATCTTCATCTCCAACCGCCCGGGGGACGTCAGGCCGGGAACGCTGGGCACGGTCGTGCCGGGCTTCGAGGTCCGGGTGTGCGACGACGAGGGCCGGGAGGTTCCGGATGGGGAGGTCGGGTGGCTGTGGGTACGGGGCGGCTCGCGCGCGATCGGATACTGGCAGCAGATGGAGAAGACGCAGGAGGCGTTTCGTGGCGAGTGGTACGTCTCGGGGGACATGGTGAGCCGGGATGCGGAAGGCTGCTTCACCTACGCGGGCCGCGGCGACGACATGCTCAAGGTCTCCGGCAAGTGGCTCTCCCCCAAAGAGGTGGAGAACTGCCTCCTGGAACACCTTTCGGTGCGGGAGGTCGCCGTCGTTGGGGTGACCGACGAGAGCGGGCTCACCAAGCCACACGCGTTCGTCCTCCCGGAGGGGCCGCCCGATGACTCCACTGCACTCGCCGAAGAGCTGAAGGCGTTCGTTAAGGCCCGGCTGGATCCCTATAAGTATCCCCGCGTCATCCACTTCCTGGATGACCTCCCGCGCACCCACCTCGGCAAGGTCGACCGGGCTCGGCTCCGCAGGGAGGCCAGCTGACGGACTTGACGGCGGACGCCCTGGGTGGCGTCCGGGCAGCGTTGGTGGGCCGTTTCCTCTAGTTGTACACCTGTACAGGTAGAGTCCCGGCAGTGTGTGCACATTATTCTCGCGAAGCTGGATGCCGGAGCTTGCGGCAGGCAACGGTCGGAAGCCTGCCGCGGTCTATGAAGTGGAAAAAGGGGTGGTAGGACTTCAAATCAGACTGTGGGGAGGTTCTCGTTCAATGACTGGAAAACACGGGGCTACGGGGATCTACGGGGCGGTAGTCGGCGCGGCAGTGATCGGCGCGGCCCTCACCGGGCTGGCTGCGCCGTTGGGCGCGCAGGATGTCAAGGAGCACGCGCTGGCCGGGCCGGAGGCGACTTTTCCGGAGGGGTTCTCCCGGCTCTCGGGGATGCGCGAGCTAGCTGATGGACGGGTGATGGTGGCGGACGGCCTGGGCCAGGTCCTTGTGATCGCCGACCTGGCCTCCGGCGTTGCGGACACGATCGGTGCCGAGGGACAGGGTCCGGACGAGTACCGGGAGCCCGACGGCCTGTTCGTCCTGCCGGGTGACTCGACGCTGCTCGTCGACCTCGGCAACGGTCGGCTCACGGCGATCGCGCCGGATGGGTCCTTCGGCGAGACCACGCCGATCGCGCAGCCTGCCGAGCGAGGGCTTACCCTCGTGCTCCCGCGGGCGACGGACAGCGGCGGCGGGATCTATTTCCAGCAGATGGGCGGGATGGCCGCCGCACGAGGCCTGCCCGACTCGGCAGCCGTCGTGCGCTTCGACCGGGGGTCGGGCGCGTACGACACGTTGGCGCTGGTGAAGATGCCGGAGACCAAGGTGAGCGAGTCCGGTGGCGGCAGCGAGCGGAACGTGATGATGCGACCGGCTCCGCTCTCGGACGAGGATGCCTGGGGCGTCGGACTCGATGGCCGGGTCGCCGTCGCTCGCGCCGGCACGAAGCAGGGCGAGTACTGGATCGAATGGGTCCTGCCGGACGGCCAGGCCGTCAGTGGCACGCCGACGAAGTATCGGCCTGTGAAGGTCGGCGCGGGGGAGAAGCAGGAGTGGGTGCGGAACCTGGGCAGCGACGGGCTAAGGGTGATGATCACGAACGAGAACGGAAGCATGCAGGCCAACATGAGCCGGGGCGGGGGTGGCCGAGGGCTGCCAGACGTCGACGGTTTCGACTGGCCGGACGCCATGCCTGCCTTCACCTCCAACGCCGTCCAGGTCGATCCCAACGGCTACGCCTGGGTGGTCCGAGAGACCGCAGCCGGCGAAGCGCCGCTCGTGGATGTCTTCGGACCGGACGGGACCCTGAAGGCGCACGTCCGCCTCCCGAGGGCCTGTGAGATCGCCGGCTTCGGGACGGATGCCGTCTACCTCGTGCGGACGGATGACCTCGACTTTCAGTGGCTGGAGCGGTACGAGCCACCCACCCTCTGAGTCCGCGTTTCCCGGCGGTCTCCACGTTCTGGCTCGAGTCGACAGGAAGCAGGGGCAGTCCGACGGACCGCCCCTTGTGCAACTCCCCCTACCTGAGTCGTCCTAGTTCCCCGGAAGCGGTCGGCTGACGGCCGCGCGGTAGGCGCCGGGCAACACGAGCGAGTCCGGCACGATGCTGACAGAAGGGGGATGAGATGCGAATACACAGGACCGGGCTCGTGCTCACCGTAGGCGCCGCGCTGGCGGTTCAGGCGGCCAGCACACGACTGCCGGAAGTCAAGGCACAATCGTTACTTGCCACCGAGGACGCGGTTCGAGTGGGAACGCGTGACGGGTCGGAAGGGAAGGGAGAGGACACGCCAACGTACCGCTCGGGAGCGGCGGACCGGGAGTCGGTCGCGATTACCGTCTACAACCAGAACTTCGGCCTCGTGCGCGAGGTGCGGGACATACCGCTCACGCGCGGGCTGCTCGACCTCGAGTTCGGGGACGTCGCCTCGTCGATCCAGACCGAAACGGTCCACATCCGATCGCTAACGGGCGGGCAGCCCCTGAAGGTGCTGGAGCAGAACTACCAGTACGATCTCCTGAACCCCCAGAAGCTCCTGGAGAAGTACGTCGGCCGCACCGTGACCGTGTATCGGTGGAACTCGGAGTCGGAGCGCGACGAGCCGGTCCAGGCCGAGGTCCTCTCGGTCAACGGCGGGCCGATCCTCCGCATCGGCGACGAGATCACCTTCAATTACCCCGGCCGCTTCGCCTTCCCGGAGCTGCCCGAGAACCTGATCGCGAAGCCCACGCTGGTCTGGATGCTGGACAGCGGCAGCGACCGGCAGCGCCTCGAGGTCTCATACCTCACGCACAATCTGAACTGGAAGGCCGACTACGTCATGGTGATCGACGAGAACGACGCGCTCGGCGACCTCACCGGATGGGTCACGCTCACCAATCAGAGCGGCGCCACCTACGACAACGCCCTCTTGAAGCTGGTAGCTGGCGACGTGCAACGGGTGGGAGACCGTAGGGACTATAACGGCCTGGCCGTGCCGGAAGCCGCACTCGAGGAGAGGGAGAGGCAGTTCGCGGAGGAAGCGTTCTTCGAGTACCACCTCTACACGCTGGGCCGGCCGACGACGCTCAGGAACAACGAGCAGAAGCAGGTCACGCTGCTGGAGGCCTCTCGCTTCGACGTCGACAAGCACCTGATCTTCTACGGAGCGGCCTACTACTACCGCGGCCAGTACGGGCACGTGGTCTCGAACCAGAAGGTCGGCGTCTTTCTCGACTTCGAGAACTCCGAGGACAACAATCTCGGCATGCCGCTGCCGGCCGGCGTCGTGCGCGTCTACAAGGAAGACTCGTCGGGCGCCCAGCAGTTCATCGGCGAAGACCGGATCGACCACACGCCGCGCGACGAGAAGGTCCGGATCAAGATGGGCGATGCGTTCGACGTCGTCGGCGACCGCCGCCAGATGGATTGGTCGGCCCTGGGGAGCTGCGTCTCCGAGAGCTCATGGGAGGTCCACCTCCGCAACCACAAGGACGAGGACGTGGAGGTCGAGGTCGTCGAGCCGATCGGCGGCGAGTGGAGGATCCTCTCCTCGACCCATACCTGGAAGAAGCTGGATGCCCACACCTTCAACTTCAACGTCAAGATCCCCGCCCGCGGCGAGGAGAAGATCAACTACCGCGTCCGCGTGCGCTGGTGCTGAACCGGTGAGCTGAGCCGGTGAGCTGAGCCGGTAGGCCGAGCCGCAGGCTGGAAGCCAGAGCGAGCCTACCGGTACCGAAACTGCGCCACCGACGCCGGGTTCGCTCGAGGGCGGGCCCGGCGTTTCCTCGTGTTTGATTACATTGGAGGCGTCCCCGCCCGTCTGTTGCTTGCCCCACAACCGCTTAGCAGACGGAGGATCCTATGAGACACGCGCGCTCCGCACTTCTCCTCGCCGCTACTTTTTTCCTGGTGGGTTCGGCCGGTGCCTGGACGGAGCCGGTCCCGGGCCCGGATGGTGACCCACCGGTCGAAAGAGCGCCGGCGATCGACGAGATCCTGGACGCGCTGGGCATCGATGCGCTGGCGGTGGACATGTTCATGAAGATCGAGGGCATCGAGGGCGAGTCGACGGCCGGCCGCGGACACGAGGACTGGATCGAGATCGACTCGTTCGGCTGGGGTGCGACCCACTCCTCCTCCGGCGCGACGGGTCAGAGCCGCAGGCGGAGCTCGGCCTCGTTCGGCGACGTGATCGTGGCCAAGAAGGTCGACGGTTCCAGCCCGAACCTGTACCTCGCCTGTGCGTCCGGCACGCACTACCCGGCGGCGGAGCTGGTCGTGAGAAAAGCTGGCTCGGGGGAATTCTACTTCCGGATCCGGCTGGATGACGTACGGGTAAGTTCGGTGAACGTGTCCGGGTCCGCGGAGCATGCGGAGCCGATGGAGGAGGTCGCGCTCACGTACGGAAAGATCCACTGGGAATACAGCCCGCAGGGCGATAACGCCTCCGGCGGCAACGTCGAACGGAGCTGGGACTTGATGGCGAATAAGTCCGGCTAGAGCCAGGCGGCGGGCCCGCGCTGCGTCAGCCCGCCGGCAGCCCCTGCCTGACGACGACCTCCATCGCCTCCACGAATCGGTCGAGCTCCTCGAGCGTCGTGTAGACGCTCGGGGAGATCCTCAGGCCCCTGAACGCCTCGTGGGTGATCGGGGTCGTGATGATCCGGTGCCTCTCCCACAGGAACCGATTCAGCTCCCCCGGCTCGACGCCCACGATCTCGACCGTCGCGATCCCGCACGCGAGGCCCGGCTCGAGGCTGGTGTGGAGCCGGACGCGATCGTGCTCCAGAAGCCGCTTCGCCCAGTAGTCTCGCAGGTAGATCAGCCGCTCCTCCTTGCGCCTCGGGCCGATCCCCTGGTGGAACGTCAGCGCTTCTCCGATGCTCACGAAGTTGGCGGCCGGGTGCGTGCCGATCTCCTCGAACTTCCGGATGTCCGCCGTCATATCGTCGCCGGCAGCCATGAGCGGCCACAGGTCGGCAATCTTCTCCCGTCGCACGTACAGGAACCCCGAGCCGTGAGGCGCGAAGAGCCACTTGTGAAGGCTGGAACCGTAGTAGTCGCACTCGAGATCGGAGAGCCGGAAGTCGAAGTGGGCCAGGGCATGAGCGCCGTCTACGATCACCGGAATCCCGCGTGAGCGGGCCATCGCCACGACCTCCCGGACCGGCAGGATCTGGCCCGTGATGTTGATCATGTGACACATGAGGATGAGACGCGTTCTGGGCGTGAGCGCCGCCTCGAATCGGCGCACGACCTCGCCCGGATCCTCGGCAGGAACCGGAATCGAGATCTTCTTGACGACAATCCCCTCGCGGCGCTCGCGCTGATCGAAGGTGGCGAGCATGCGCGGGTAGTCCTGGTTCGTGGTTAGGATCTCGTCGCCTGCCACGAGGTCCAAGCCAAGCTGGCAGATCTCGAGGCTCTCGGAGGCGTTGCGGGTGATAGCGACCTCCTCGGCACCGCACCCGAACTCGCGCGCGAGCCGCTGACGCACTCCCTCCTTCTGGGGCTCGAGGATCCGCCACATGTTGTAGGTGGGCGCCTGGTGCGAGAAGTCCAGGTACCGTTTCATCGCCGCCTGCACGACGGCAGGCGCCGGGCTCACGCCCCCGTTGTTCAGGTTTACGAGGCTGCGGTCGACCGTGAACGCCTGCTGGACCTCGCGCCAGAACTCCTCGTCCGCGGCAATCTCTTTCGGGCCCCCCGGATACCGGGCGAGATCCGGCGTGACGGCGAGCGCTCGCTCAAAGTCGAGTCGGGTCGCCAGGATCGGCGCTCCCACGGTAGCGTAGGCGGCGGGAAGCCCAATCGCTCCCAAGAATCCGCGGCGTGTGTACATCTGATTACCTCCCATCGGCCGTCGGCGAGCATGGCGACTCGCCGACGAAGCTTGCGAGCTCCCTCCACAACTCATCCGTGAACCAGAGATTCGAGTGGTCGGCGGCCGGCACCTCGATCCAGCGCTTCGGCTCTGGCGCCGCTTCGTAGACCGCGCGCGTCTCCTCCCGTGGAATGAGCGCGTCTCGATCGCCGCGACCCACGAGCACGGGTGCCTCGACGAGCCTCACCAGGTTCTCGGCGTCGAAGTGGTTGAAGCTCCAGTTGAAGGCGCGGTTCGGAATCCACCAGTAGATCGAGCGGCCCAGCGCGGGCACCGACCTAAAGGCGCCGGTGAGGACGAGCCGGCCGATGCGGTTCTCCGACGCCACGCTCGCCGCGACGGCCGCGCCGAGCGAATTCCCGATGACGACGACCTGCTCGGCAGGCACCCCCCGGGCCTCGACCACGTGCCTGTAGGCCGCCCGCCCGTCTTCGAACAACCCTTCCTCGTTGGGCTCCCCGCTGCTGCGGCCGTAGCCCCGGTAGTCGACGAGCAGCGTCGCCAATCCGAGCTCGGAGAGGCGGGCGGCGATCGGTGCGCGGGACGCGATGTTCCCCGCGTTTCCATGGAAGAAGATGGCCGCGCTGCAGGCTCCGCCGTCGGGATCATCGTCCGGCTCCCGGGCAGCCGGCACCCACCACGCGTGGAGTCGCTCGCCGTCCTCCGTGCCAAGGAAGACGGACTCGGCCTCCCTCAGTCCCCAGAGGCCCGGATCGGCTTCGCGCTCGCCCAGCCTCTCCGGATAGAAGATCATCGCCTTCGCGAAGCGAGCCGCTAGGTCTGGCAGGGCCATGAACACGGTGCCTGGCAGAAGGAGACCCGCTGCGACGACCGCGGCGTACCGGGCGACGACTCCCGGCCGGAAGCCACGGCTTCGGTCGCGGATGGGGCCCTGACCGCCCGAGGCCGTCTCACTCAATCGAGCACGTCGCCCGGCCCCCAGCCCCGCTCTGCCAGGCCCGAGACGAACTCCAGGACGGCGCTGCGGTCGCTGTGGATCGTGAGCAGAACAAGATCGCCCGCGCGGGCACGCTGCAGGGCGGCATGCACCGCCTCCAACTCCGAATCGGTGTGGAGCAGGGCATCGGCGGACGCGCCCAGATCACGAAGCTCGGACTCCATGATCGCCGGCACGACTCCCTCCTCCTGGCCCCGCAGGTACTTCCGCATCTCCTTGATGATGACCAGGTCGGGAGCCGCCTCCCACGCCGCGCGAACGAGGCCGCGGATCGAGGCCTCATCGCGGTCGCCCGCCTGTCCGAGGACGATGATGCGGCGTTCCGCGGAGATCTCCCGGGCCACCTGCACGAGCGCCGCCATGCCGTGCGGGTTGTGGGCGAAATCGACGAGCACCTTCACCCCATTCAGCCTGAAGAGGTTGAGCCTGCCGGGGTTGTCCGCCGCCGTGCCGCCGAGCGCCGCGAGTCCGCTCGCGATCGCGGCCAGCGGCCAGCCGAGTGCGGCAGCGACCCCGAGCGCGGCGAGCGCGTTCCGCACGTTGAAGCTCGCCGCACCGCCCAGCGCTATCGGGACCTCGTCGACCCCGATTCCCCCGATTCGCCGGCCCTCCTGCCAGAGCACGAGCTTCCCGTCGAGGAGCGCGCAAGCGTCGCCACCGGCCTCCAGGTGCCGGACGACCCTGGGGTGGAGCGCATCGAGAGAGAACCAGGTCAATGGGGCCTCGATCAGGCCGTGCTCCATCGCCCGATGCGCCGCCGCCACCAGGACCTCGTCTTCGGCGTTCAGGACCACGCGACCCCTGCCGTGGACGACACGCGCCACGACCAGCTTCGTGTCGGCGAGCGAATCGATGTCGTCGACACCGTACTCCCCAAGGTGGTCCTCTCCCACGTTCGTGACCAGCGCCGCATCGGCTCGAGGCACGCCCAGGCCCCTTCGCAGGATGCCGCCGCGCGCCGTCTCCAGGATACCGACCTCCACGTCCGGTCGGCGCAGGACCTGCCGAGCCCCGCCGGGCCCGGCCCAGTCGTCCTCATCCACCACGCGGTCGCCGACGACGATTCCGTCCGTCGACGTGCAACCGGGTACGAGACCGGCGGCGCGCGCGATCCCGGTAAGGAGGCGGACGGTGGTCGTCTTCCCGTTCGTCCCGGTCACGAGCGCCACGGGGATGTCGGCCACGCCGTCCCAATCCAGCCGGCCGGGCGACGGGACCTCGCTCGTGGGCCAGAGGCGGCAGCCGCGACCCATGCCGACGCTCGTGACGTCATCGTCGGTCAGGAAGGTCACGCCCCGCCGGATGGCTTCGTCCCGGAGCGCCAGGAGGGGAGGGTTCCTCTCTTCCTCGATCGCCGTCCGCAGGCGTTCAACCGCTCCGTCGAGGTCGACCGCTTCCGCCGCAGCGTCGCCGAGTTCGGCTCGCGCGGCCTCCCAGGCCCACTCGTTCACCTGTGTGGCTGCGTAGAGGACGTCCTCCGGCGCGGAGAAGGCGAGGTTGAGGCCGCCGGGGAAGCGGCGGCATGCGAGCTCGGAGTCAGCCCAGCCAACGGCGTCCAACGCGGCTCGTGCCGCGCGGCGCCAGGCGGCCTCCACGGCGTCGGTAGCGGCGCCTCGCGTCTCCACATCGATCACGGCGCCCGGGCCGTCCAGGAGGATGTTCGGCCCCGTCAACCGCCGCGATTCACAAAGCTCCATAGCCTATCCGGCAACCTATCCGGCCAGGTGGGTCCGTCCGCTCGGCATTAATCGTCCGGCTCCCGCGCGATGCGGACGCCCCGTTCGTCGCGCACGAGCCTTCTTTCCTCGAGATCGAAGTCCAGGCTCCAGTCGGCCGGCCATTCGAGGCCAGGTGGCCCGGTTCCCGGACCGGCGGCGCCGGTCGTGCGAACGGAGGTGGCCCCGGCGGCGTCGCTATCGGCCGCCGGAGGGTCCGCTCCGGGACCGGCGACGGGTCTCGGCATCGCGGCGGCAGCGGGTTCACCGCCTTGGGCTGGGCCCCCGGCCGGCTCCTCGATCCCGGTGCCGGTGATCTGCTTCCAGGTGCGGGCGATCTGGTCGCCGAAGATGAGGACGAGGTCTCCTTCTGCCGCGGTCTCGAGGGCCGCGTCGACGGCCTCCTCCTCATCCGGGATCACCCGGATCTGATCCTCGGTGACGCCGGCGGCGAGCAGTTCCTCCTCCAGCATCCTCGGCACCTCATCCGGTCCGCGGCCCCTCGGGTGGTCATCCCTCCGGAGGATGTAGAGGTCGAACGCTCCGGCCGCGGCGCGCGCGGCCTCGCGAATATCGTCGTCCCGGCGGTCGCCCGGCGCGGCGAGCACGACGATTCTGTGGCCCGAGACTGGGATGCTCTCCACCGTTGCCCGCACCACGGCTATCGCCGACGGGTTGTGGCCGTAGTCGAGGATCACCTTGAACGGGTGGCCATCGAAGACGTTCATTCGCCCCGGTGCCTGGAAGAACGAGGTGCCGAACGTGCTGAGTCCGTGGCGGATGTCCTCGAGGCCCACGCCCAGGCCGTGCGCCATGGCCGAGGCGAACATGGCGTTCTGCACGTTGTGCATGGCCCGGCCGTCCAGCGTCGCCGGTATCATGCGAGTGAGAAGAAGGGGCATGTGGGAGCCGCCCTCGTACAGCGTGATGAAGTGCCCCTGGATTACGTGCTCAAGCACGACGGCCCGCCCGCCGGCCTCAATGTGGGCCCGTACCAGCTCGTGCTCGGGATTCATGGTGACGTAGCAGACGTGCTCGGCGCTAGAGTAATCGGCCATCTCGAGGCACAGCGGGTCATCCGCGTTGAGCAGCGCGGTGTCCTTTGCCGCCTCGATCACCGTCCGCTTCACCTCCGCCAGATCCTCGAGAGTGTCGACGCCCCGCAGCCCCAGGTGGTCCGCCTGCACGTTCAGGCACGCGCCGACGTCACACCTCTGGCAGCCCATGCCCGCTCTCAGAAGCCCCCCACGTGCCATCTCCAGCACGGCCATGTCGATCGTCGGGTCGCGGAGCACCATCTGGGTCGCCATAGGACCCGTCATGTCACCCGCGAGAGAGAGCTGGCCATCGATGTAGACGCCGTCGGTCGTGGTCAGGCCGACGGTATGCCCTTTCAGCTTCAGGATGTGGGCGAGCATTCGGGCGGTGGTCGTCTTCCCGTTCGTCCCGGTGATCGCCGAGATCGGTATCCGGGCGGGTGACCCGGTAGGGAAGAGCATAGACATGACCGGTCCCGCCACATCGCGAGGCTCACCCTCGGCCGGGGCCACGTGCATGCGAAAGCCGGGAGCGGCGTTCACCTCGCAGATGGCACCCCCCACATCCTTGTACGATCGAGTGATGTCCGGCGTCAGGAAGTCCACACCGGCTACGTCGAGACCGATCGCCTGGGCGGCGCGGACGGCCATTTCCCGGTTGTCCGGGTGCACGACGTCGGTCACATCCACCGCGGTGCCGCCCGTCGACAGGTTGCCCGTCGACCGCAGGTAAACGACCCGTCCCGCTTCCGGAACGCCGTCTCGCGCCAGGCCAGCCGCCTCCAGCAGCCTGTCGGCCTGGTGATCGAACTCGATCCGGGTCAGCACCTTCTCGTGACCGATCCCGCGCCGCGGATCCCGGTTCAGCTCCTCCACCAGCTCTTTGACCGTACGCCTGCCATCCCCGACGATGTGACCGGGAACCCGCTTCGCCACCGCGACGAGCTCTCCATCGACCACGAGCATCCGGTGGTCGAAGCCCTGGATGAAGCTCTCGACCAGGGTCGATCGTCCGTGAGCCTGCGCCTGCTCGAAGGCGGCGCGGACCTGGTCGGGCTCCTGGAGATTGATCGAGACGCCCCGCCCGTGGTTGGCGCTCAGCGGCTTGAGCACGACCGGATAGCCGATCTTCTCGGCCGCATGAACCGCCTGCTCGACGCCGTACACCAGCCTCTGCGCGGGTACGGGCAGCCCGAGATCGCTCAGGATCCGGTTGGTCTCATCCTTGTCCGAGGCGATCTCGACGGCGATCTGACGGGTCTCGCTCGTCACGGTCGCTTGTATCCGGCGCTGATAACGCCCATGGCCCAGCTGGACCAGGCTGTACTCGTTCAGCCGTAGCCAGGGGATGTCCCGCTCCTTCGCCGCCGCCACCAGGGCCGCGGTGCTCGGCCCGAGCGCCCGACGCTGGGCGTAGCGGATAAAGTCGTCCCGCTGCTCCGCCCAGTCGAAGGGCTTCGCCTCGGGGGGACGAAGCTCCGCCGGCAGGAGGTGATGCAGCAGATCGATCGCCAGGCGGCCCGCCTCCAGGCCCTCCTCGCGCTGCCAGTACTCGTAGACGACGTCGTACTCGCCCGGCTCGCCACTGGATCTCGTCTTTCCGAAGGTGACGCGGAGGCCGGCGATGTTCTGGAGCTCGATCGCCACGTGCTCCAGCACGTGGCCGAGCCATGTCCCTTCTTCCTCCGTGAGCCTGCGCACGAAGCCGCCCGGCTCCCCGTACGAGCAGCCGTGCTCCTCGAGACCCGGCAGCGTCTCCAGAAGCGCGTCGGTGAAGCCGCGTCCGAGGCGACCGGTGGGCCACTCCTCCAGCTCACCCAGAGCCACCCTGAGTCGGATGACCGGAAAGCGGGCATATAGGTTGGGCCCGAAGTAGACGGCCCGGTCGACGATCTTCACAGGCCGGTGGGCGGCTCTGCGACGCGGGTGAACAGGTTGAACGTAGCGCCCGCCACCAGGACGTGGACCTTCAGCCCGATGAGACAGACCGGCGCGTCCGCCTTGGCCGAGTCCATCGACGAGAACGACATGTCGGCGGGGTCCACGATCGTAATCGCCCCGCTTCCGACCACCGTGAGCAGGTTGTCCCGGTCGATGACCGCCGCGGTGTCCTCATCCAGCCCCACGCCGACGCCGAACGGGTTGTAGGCGAGGGCGGCGAGCAGCCGACCCAGACGGTCACGCTGCCGAAAGTGCTGATCGAGGATCACCTTCTTGAGCAGGCCGAGGCCCGGTGCCAGCGTGACCATGTCCGCGCGGGGAGAGGGTCCCTCCTCCCCGAACGCGATCATGTGCTCGGACATGAACGCCGCTCCGGCGGACGTGCCGGCCACGGTCGTACCCGCCTCGTTCAGGCGGCGCAGGGCGGCCGCCACCGGAGTTCCTCCCAACGTCGTGGAGAGCCGAAGCTGGTTTCCGCCCGTTAGAAAGACGCCATCCGCACGCTCCAGCTCCTCGAGCCAATCCTGTCGCGTGCAGTCCTCTCGAGTCTCGAAGGGAAGCACGTGCACTTCGCCCGCGCCCAGCTCCCGGAACAGCTTACGGTACCTGCGGCCCGTGGACTTCAACCTGGAGGCGGTGGGTATGACGACGACGTTGGCGCTGTCGCCGCCCGAGAGCGCGACAAAGCAGTTGAGGATCTCTGCGCCGGGCAGCTTCTCCTCGGCGCCGCCGACGGGCATGATGCTCCCTCGATTCACGGTCGCTGAAGAAGCTGACGGAGGCGAGGGAGAGGGCTCTACGGCATATTCGCTCATGGCGACTCTATCGCTCTGTGCTGGCTTCGGTTTTCGGTTGAATTGACCCGCTCACCGGCTCGGTGCGGAGGTGGTCCGCTCACCGGCCGGGGCCCCTGAAAACGACGGCCGGAAGCCGACGCGCGCAAGGCGTCTACAGGGGATTTCCGCGCGGCTCGAGTGGCCCCTCCAGCGGGCCCTGGCATCCCGCCCTGGGGCCGAGCACTTTTGGCCCTCGCAGTGGAAGAGCAACCAGGAGCAGCTCATCGATGCCCGGATCACTTCGTCCAGCTCTCGCCCCCGCCACCCTCCTCCTTGGACTCGGACTCGTCGCCGGCGGGTCCGCCTCCGCGCAGAGCCTGACGCCGACGGAGGAGGCGATCGCCCGTTACGTGGACGAGCACACGGAGGAGGCGATCGCCTTCCTCGAGCGCGTCGTCAACATCAACAGCGGGACGATGAACCACGCCGGCGTGCGCGAGACCGGACGCGCGTTCGAGGCGGAGCTCGCGGCTCTTGGCTTCGATGTCCGTTGGATCGACATGCCCGCGGAGGTGAACAGAGCGGGCCACCTGTTCGCGGAGGTGGATGGAGGCGCCGGCCCTCGGGTGCTGCTCATCGGCCACCTGGACACCGTTTTCGAGGAGAACAGCCCCTTTCAGCGCTTCGAGCGTGACGGCCCGGTCGCCACCGGGCCAGGCGTCGAGGACATGAAGGGGGGGAACGTGGTCGTGCTGCTCGCCCTCCGGGCCCTCCATTCGGTCGGCGCCCTCGACGACGCGCGGATCGTCGTGGCCTTTACCGGAGATGAGGAGAAGCCGGGCCACCCCCTCGAGATCGCCCGGGCGGATCTTATCGATGCCGGGAGGCGGAGCGACGTGGCCCTCGGCTTCGAGGGCGGCGTGGACGGCACGACGACGGCGACGGTCGCCAGACGCGGGTCGAGCGGCTGGACCCTCCGCGTCACGGGGGAGCGCGGCCATTCCTCGCAGGTTTTTGGAGAGAAGTACGGTGCGGGAGCGATCTTCGAGACCGCCCGGATACTCGCCGACTTCTACGACGAGGTGCGAGGCGAGGAATACCTCACGTTCAACCCCGGCATCATCCTGGGTGGCACCGACGTGTCGTTCGACGAGGCGGACAGCGGGGGATCGGCGTTCGGGAAAACCAACGTGATCGCGCAGACCGTCGTCGTGGACGGCGGGTTGCGCTTCATTTCAGGGGACCAGGAGGAGCGTACCCGCGCCGCGATGCGGAGGGTGGTCGAGCGGCATCTACCGAAGACGTCCGCCGACATCTCCTTCGAGGACGGGTATCCCGCCATGCCGCCGAACGATGGCAACCTCGAGCTGCTCGGGGTGCTGGATCAGCTGAGCCGCGACCTCGGACTGGGACCGGTCGAAGCGGTGGATCCGGCGCGGCGCGGGGCGGCGGACATCTCCTTCGTCGCGTCCCACGTGGATGGCCTGGACGGCCTGGGGCTCGCGGGAGAAGGTAGCCACACGATCGAGGAACTCGTGGACCTGAGCTCGCTTCCAATCGTGGCGAAGAGGGCGGCTCTCCTCATCCACCGTCTCACGAAGGCGGAGAGCGCCCGGTAGCCGTTCGAAAGTCCAGGCGGGTGGTGCCGCAGCCCTGACCTGCCTGTCTCTTCTAGCAGACGATCAGACGAACCAGGCGTCCGCTTCGGTCTCTACCGCCATCTGAGCAGACTGAGTGCCCTGCATCGGCTCGTTGTCGTCGACCGGCTCTTCGGTCGCCCGCCGGCCGGCCAGAACCGCGGCCGCGACGCCGGCCACGAGCGTTACGATCGCAAGGCGAATCTCTAAGCGCATGAACCCATCCTCCAGCAGCTTCTATACAGCTTGAAGCCCCCCTGTAACCACCAACTCCCTGCCTACGACTGTCGCACGATCCGTGCTCGCGGCGAGCTCAGGGTAATGTGTTTGAAAATCAACGATTTACGGCAGGCGCTCCAACGCGTTGCCATCGTGTGTTTCCAGAGCGCAACGCACTATGCAGGCCTTGACGCCGCAGCGCCAGGCCCCGTACGTCTCGGGCACGTCACAATCGTGCTGGAGCGCTGTGTCTCCATGTTTCACACCCAGATCTGGAGAGTCGAGAGATGAACGAGGCGCCTCGAGAGCAGTGGGGCAGCCGTTTCGGCTTCGTGCTCGCCGCCGTCGGATCGGCGGTCGGCCTGGGCAACATGTGGCGCTTTCCGTACTTCGCCGCCGAGAACGGTGGGGCGGCCTTCGTATTCCTCTACATCATCATGGTGGCGCTGATCGGCCTGCCGATCATGCTGGCGGAGTTCGCTATCGGGCGGGGCTCGAAGAAGAGCCCGATCCTGGCGCTCGCCCACTTCGGCGGCAACGCCTGGAAGCCGCTTGGCGTCCTCTTCGTGCTCGGCGGCTTTCTCATCCTGTCGTACTACGCCGTGATCGCGGGCTGGACCCTCCGCTACGCGTGGAACGCGCTGTCCGTGGGCTTCGGCAGCGACCCGGCCGGCTTCTTTGGCGAGGTCTCGACCGGCGGAGATGCCGCACTCTGGCACCTGCTGTTCATGGCGGTCACGGTCCTCATCGTCGCCGGCGGGATTCGGGCGGGCATCGAGCGCAGCGCCATCATCCTGATGCCGCTCCTGGCCCTGATCGTCGTGGGCCTGGCCATCTTCGCCTCGACGCTGCCCGGGGCCGGAGCGGGCTACGCGTTCTATCTCAAGGCGGACTTCAGCGAACTCCTCTCGCTGAGCGTACTCACCGAGGCGACGAGCCAGGCTTTCTTCAGCCTGAGCCTGGGGATGGGCGCGATGCTCACCTACTCGAGTTACCTCTCGCGAGACGACAACATGCCCCGTGAAGCGGTGATCATCGCGGGATCCGACTTCATGATCGCCTTCCTCGCGGGCCTGATGGTCTTTCCGCTCATCTTCGCCCTCGGCTTGTCGGACGAGCTGAGCGACAGCACGATCGGTGCATTGTTCATCAGCCTTCCGAACGCTTTCGGCGAGATGGGCGCGGTCGGCAGGCCGGTGGGGATCCTCTTCTTCGTGGCGCTTCTGGTCGGCGCTCTCACGTCGGCCATCTCGCTGCTCGAGGTCGTCGTCTCCGCGATCATCGACACCTGGAAGTGGCCTCGGAGGAAAGCGGCGCTGATCATGGGGGCCCTCATCACGATGGTCGGGATCCCATCGGCCCTCAGCATAGACTTCCTGGGTCTGGTGGATCAGCTGGCCGCCAACCTCTTCCTGGTCGTCGGCGCGTTCTCGCTCTCGATCTTCGTCGGGTGGGTGATGCCGGATCCGATCGGGGAGGTCAGCAAGGGGGCGGAGAACATACGCTGGCTGCCCTTGTGGTACGCGTTCATCCGCTACGTCGTGCCGCCTTTGCTCCTGTTCGTTCTCTACTTCACGGTGATCAACACCTGGAACATGGTCACGGGTCTGATCGGCGGCTGAGCGTCCGGCGTCCCCTCGCCCGATCGGGGCGAGCGGGGTAGTCCTGACGATCAGGGCGAGGGCGGCAGCTCCCAGCGAATCGGGGCGGTGGTGTCCGGCGACGAAGAAGGTGCCATGTCGGGCAGATCGACGTACTCGGATCCGAGCTCGTTCCCGTCCAGGTCGACCGCTCTCAGCTTCAGCGGGTCAGATCCCACCCGAACCTCGATCCGAACGGAATCACCCGAGGCCACCGTGTCGAGCAGCACCTCGCCGGCACCGGCGCTCGCGTACACGATCACCGGGTAGACACGAGGGTTCACGAGTCTGAACGGGTAGGAGGGGAGACTCGCCGGGACGGTGGCGCCCGGCTCCGATCCGCCGGACGCCGTCCGGCCGCTCGATGCGGAGCCGCGCGAGCCCGGACCCTCGTCGCAGGAGGAGAGCCCGACCAACACTCCGGCGACCATCAGAGAAGAGGCAAGCAGCCACGGGCCCGAGAGCCTCATGCGCCGCCTGCCTCGAGCTCGGCGCGGAAGATCTCGTTCCGCTGCCGAATGGCCTCGGCCCTTTCCACCTCCGTCTCCTCGCGGATCGCGTCCCACTCCAGCTCCTCTCTCATGATCGCCGCGATGCGAGCCACTCCCGCGGCGAAGTCTTCCGTCTCCAAGCCCAGGCGCGTCCGCCGGAACGCGATGTCCTCGACGTGGACCGGCATCTCCTCTCGAACCGAGTACAGGATCTCGGCCGCGATGTTCGGGCGGTCCGCCACGACGCGCTCCCTCAGGTCGGGCCGCTCGGCGGCGAGATCCAGCACCTGTTCCGCCTTGGTGCCGTACGTCTCGGCCATCGGAGAGAGCGCCGAAGAATCGAGCCCGAGCGCCGTCCCCCGCTTCTCGAGAGAGCCGAGCAGGTCCTCGAGGCTTTCGAACTCCCCTCCCGGCAGCAGCCTATCGGCCGTGGCCGAGGGTGCGGGCTCGGCGGCCCCTTTCTCGACCAGGCTCTCGACCGCGCGATCCATGATCTCCTCCGCCATCGCTCGGTGGGAGGTGAGCTTCCCGCCAGCGATCGTGAGCAGACCGGGAAGCTCTTCGAGGATCACGTGCTCCCGGGAGACATCGTCCTCGTCCTCGCCCTCGCCCGCCTCGCCCGCCACGAGGGGACGCAGCCCCGCCCAGGCGCTGATCACGTCTTCCGCGGTCAGCTTCGCTTCCGGAAAGAGCCGATTGGTGGAATCCAGCAGGTAACGGACGTCGTCTCCGGTGGGGCGGACCGCCTCGGGGGGTCCCTCGTAATCCTCATCCGTCGTCCCGATCAGCGTGAGATCGCCCCACGGCAGCACGAACATAATCCGGCCGTCCAGCGCCGACTCGAAGATGAGCGCCCGCTTGTGTCCGATGCGGTCCCGCCGGACGTGGATGTGGGTGCCGCGGGTGGGCCTCAGCAGGGGCTGCCGGGAGATCCCGCCCCGCCGGGCGGTCTCATCCGTCCACGGGCCGGTCGCGTTGACCACGACGTTCGCGCGGATCTCCCATTCCGACGCCCGGCCGGCCTCACCGGCGCGCCTGGCCTCGCCCGCCCGATCGGAGGACTGCGACGGAGGCGCCAGATCCCGCACGCTCACCCCACGTGCCTGTCCCTCCTCGACCAGCATCTCGGCCGCCACTCGGTTCGCGGCCGCCGCGCCCATCTCGACGGCAGAGCGCACGGTGGCGAGCACCAGGCGCGCGTCGTCCACCTGGGCGTCGAAATAGCGCGCGCCGCCGAGCAGACCGTCGCGAGAGAGCGTCGGCTCCCGCCACAGCACCTCCCCCTCATTCAGCATCTGGTGCCGCTCGATGTTCCGAAACAGGGACAGCGCGTCGTACAGCCACATCCCCGCGGTCATCGTCAGCCGTCCGACCCGGCCCTCCCGGTAGAGGGGGAAGAGAAACTCCAGGGGGCGCACCATGTGAGGCGCGATTCGGAGGAGGGTTCGGCGCTCGCGGCTCGCCTCGAAGACCAGGTCGAGCTCGAACTGCTCCAGGTACCTGAGACCTCCGTGGATGAGACGGGATGATCGGCTGCTCGTCCCCTCGCCGAAGTCCCTCGCCTCGACGAGCGCCGTTCGCAGCCCCCGGCTGGCCGCGTCACGAGCGGTGGCCGCGCCGGTGATTCCGCCGCCGATGACCAGGACGTCGAACGGCTCGGCACGCAGCCGGCGGATGCACTCCGCCCGATTCACGGCGTCAGGACGATCTTGCCGAACGCCTCGCCGGCCTCGAGACGCTCGTGCGCCTCGACGACCCGCTCCAGGGGCCACACGACGTCAACCACGGGCTCGAGGGAGCCGTCGAACACCAGCCCCATCACCTCCACGAACTCTGCGTGGCTGGCCATCGTGCTCCCGATGATCTGCAGCTGCTTCCAGAAGACCAGGCGAATGTCCTGGCAGCCTTCCGCACCGGTCGTGGCGCCGTACGTGACCAAACGGCCGTTCCGCGCCAGCGAGCCTACCGTGCTCTTCCAGGTCATCTCGCCGACGCTGTCCAGCGCCACGTCCACGCCGCGACGCTCGGTGAGCTCCCGCACGGCGGTCGAGGGATCCTCCAAATCACGGTCGATGACGTGGTCCGCTCCCATCGCCCGCACGGCCTCCACCCAGGGACCGCTGGTCACGGCGATGACCCTGGCCTCGAGCCGCCTGGCGATCTGAATGGCGGCGGTGGAGACACCGCCGGAGGCTCCGGTTACGAGGACCGTCTCCCCCGCTTTCAGCCGGGCTCTCCCGACGAGCGCCCGCCACGCGGTCTGGAAGACGAGAGGCGCGGCCGCGGCGTGGTGGGCGGGAAAACCTTCCGGCAGGCGAAGGAGGTTTCCGGAGGGCACTCGCACCCGCTCGGCCATGGCACCCGCCACGTGCTCGCCGAGGATGTGATATCGCTCGCAGAGGCTGTGCTCCCCCCGGAGGCACCACTCGCACTCGCCGCACCAGAGGCCGGGATTCGCCGTGACGCGATCACCCGCCCTCCACTCTTCCACCCCTCGTCCCACCTCCGAGACGGTTCCGGCGAAGTCCGAGCCGCCGACGTGGGGAAGGGCCACGTTCAGACCGGGCAGGCCGCGCCGCACCCACAGATCCAGGTGGTTGAGCGCGGCCGCCTCGACCTCCACGATCACCTCGCCCGGCCCGGGCTCGGGATCGGGAAGCTCGCCGACCACGAGAACGTCCGGCCCACCATGAGCGTCGAAGTATGCCGCCTTCATGCCTCTGCACCCCTCACGTTGTCGTACTCTCCGGGGAGACGCGGCTTCGCGGCTCCCTCTCCAACACGAGCATCCGCATCCATCCTCCCGACAGCGTCTCCTCGACGAGTGTTCGAAGAGGAGCGGGCTCGACATAGGTGCGCGTGTCCCGGTTCCAGTGCTCGCCGACCAGCGGACCGGATATCCTCGTCAACAGGTCGGCCAACGTACCTGCGCCACCCGAGGGTCGCACGTGATCGAGCATCACCATCCGGCCGGCGTCGGCGAGGGCATCGACCGCCTCCGCCACCGAGCGAACCGGATCGTCGACCTCGCACCAAACGAACGTCTCGACGACGGCCTCGAAGCAAGCGGCACGGAAAGGCAGCCGGTCGGCCTCCGCGGCCACCGCCAGCTCGAGCCCTCTCGAGCGTGCCCGCCGCAGGATGGCACTGGATCGATCGACGCCGACCACCGTCCAGCCGGCCGGGTGATGGGGCCGGTTCCGTCCGCTGCCCACGCCAAGCTCGAGAAGGCGTCCCGACTCGCCCGGAGCGTCGAGCCCGTCCCAGAGCTTTCTCCGCAGGGCGGCGAAGCCGATTCGCTCCATGCCGGCGAGCAGGAGATCGGCAAGCCGGGCGTAGCCGTCATGGCTCAACCCGGCCCGCGCCGGCTCGAGGCGGGATCTTCTCCGGTGCCCGAGTGGTACTTGAGATCGAGTCTCAACGCTACTTGAAATCCATTCTCAACGAGCGTACCTTCGACGTAACTGATAATGGTTATCGATTTCGGCCGCTCGTCGGCCGTTTCGGCGCTATGGGACGGGCCGATGGCTTTGTTCGCCTGCCGTCGCCCGACTTCGATTCGACTTCAAAGTAGGGGCGGGTGCGGCCGTTCACGACGCCTTGCCACCCGTCAGACAGGATAGCCGGAGATGCCAGACCATTTGCTCGAGATAAGCGACCTCCACGTCACCCTCGAGGGAGAGGGTGCGGAGATCCTCCGCGGCGTGGACCTCACGGTCGGCAGCAGCGAGATCCACGCCCTCATGGGCCCCAACGGTTCCGGGAAGAGCACTCTCGCCAAGGTCATCGCGGGCCATCCGGCCTACCAGGTGACCCGAGGGGAGATTCTCCTCAACGGCGAGAGCGTCCTGGAGCTCGAGCCGAACGAGCGCAGCCGGGCCGGGATCTTCATGGCCTTCCAGTATCCGGCCGAAATCCCGGGCGTGACGATCGCCAACTTCCTGCGCGCGTCGCTCAATGCCCGCCGGGAAGACGATGACGAGATCGACGTCTTTGCCTTCCATCAGCTTCTGCAGGAGAAGATGGCGCTTCTGGAGGTGGATCCGGACTTCTCCGCACGCTACGTCAACGACGGATTCAGCGGAGGCGAGAAGAAGCGAAACGAGATCCTCCAGATGGCCGTGCTGGAGCCCCAGCTGGCCGTGCTCGACGAGACGGACAGCGGCCTGGATATCGACGCGCTCAGGATCGTGTCGAACGGCGTCAACACGCTGGCCGAAGCGGATGAAAAGCTCGGCGTGCTCCTGATCACGCACTACAAGCGGATCCTCCAGTACATCAAGCCCGACCACGTGCACGTTTTGATAAGGGGCCGTGTGGCGGAAAGCGGCGGGGCGGACCTGGCCGACCACCTCGAGGAGCACGGGTACGACTGGCTGAAGGAAGAGACCGAGGCGGTCCCCGCTGGAGGTGCGTAGGCCGCCCGATCGCACGTAACCGAGAGACCGGATCGCACGTAGCCAAGAGAGAAGATATGCCGCGGAACGAGACCATCGCAGAGCTCGGGCTCGACGAGTACGGTTACGACTTCGTGACCGAGGACAAGCCGGTCTTCAAGTCCCGGAAGGGCTTGGATGAGGAGATCGTGCGCCAGATCTCGGCCCACAAGGAGGAGCCGGCGTGGATGCTGGAGTTCCGGCTGAAGGCTCTCGAAATCTACGAATCGAAGCCGATGCCGGAGTGGGGTGGCGATCTCGATCAGCTCGATCTGGACGAGATCTACTTCTACGTCCGACCCCAGGACCGGATGCAGCACTCCTGGGAAGACGTGCCCGATGAGATCAAGGACACGTTCGAGAAGCTCGGGATTCCCGAGGCCGAGCGTAAGGTCCTGGCGGGCGTCGGCGCCCAATACGAATCGGAGATGGTCTACCACTCGCTCAAGGAGGAGTGGGAGCAGCAGGGGGTGATCTTCGAGTCGATCGAGGACGGGCTCAAGAAGTATCCCGATCTGTTCAGGGAGTACTTCTCGACGGTCGTGCCGACGGCGGACAACAAGTTCGCGGCGCTGAACTCGGCCGTCTGGTCCGGCGGCTCGTTCGTGTACATCCCCGAGGGCGTGAAGGTCGAGATCCCGCTTCAGGCCTACTTCCGCGTGAACGCCGAGCAGATGGGACAGTTCGAGCGTACGCTGATCATCGCCGACGAGGGATCCGAGGCCCACTACATCGAGGGGTGCACGGCGCCGGTCTACACGACCGACTCGTTTCACTCGGGCGTGATCGAGATCGTCGTCAAGCCCAACGCCAGGTTCCGGTATACGACGATCCAGAACTGGTCGAACAACATGTACAACCTCGTCACGCAGCGGGCGCTCGTCGAAGAGGGGGCGTACATGGAGTGGCTGGACGGGAATCTCGGCTCGAAGCTGACGATGAAGTACCCGTCCTGCTTCCTGGTCGGCGAGGGAGCGCACGGGCAGATCCTGTCGATCGCCTACGCCAGCGACGGCCAGCACCAGGACACGGGCGGCAAGGTGGTCCACGTCGCGCCCAACACGACCTCGCAGATCACCTCGAAGTCGATCTCCAAGGGAGATGGGCGGGCGTCCTACCGGGGCCTGCTCAAGGTCTACGAGGGCGCGACCGCCGCGAAATCGAACGTGGAGTGCGACGCGCTCCTGCTGAGCGAGACGTCGCGGACGGATACGTACCCGTACATCGAGATCGACGAGGAGACGGCGTCGATCGGCCACGAGGCGACCGTGTCGAAGGTAGGCGACGAGCAGCTGTTCTATCTCACCAGCCGCGGCATCTCCCAGGAGGAGGCGATGGCCATGGTGGTGCGCGGCTTCATAGAGCCGATCGCCAAGCAGCTTCCGCTCGAGTACGCGATCGAGCTCAACCGTCTGGTCGAGCTCGAAATGGAAGGCAGCGTCGGGTAAGCCGGGCGTTGGCGGCGACTGGCGCGATAGAGAGAGGGTGGAGAGAGGATACGTGGGGAACGGAGCGACAAGCGTGAAGATAGATGCGACCGCGGGCGGAGCCGTGAGGGTGGATGACCCGGAACGCGCTCTTGCCGCCATCAACGGGCTGAACGAGCCAGAGACGCTCAGGCAGGCCCGGCGGCTGGCGCTGGAGCGCTTCCGGAAACTTCCCATGCCGAGCCGAAAGTCGGAGGAGTGGCGGTACACCGACATCGCGAACCTCCGTCTCGAGGACTTCGAGCCCGCCATTCCCGGCCTCGACGGTGATCGACCGAAGGGCTCGGAGCCGGGCGGGCTGGACGAGCTGGAATCCGTCCCCGAGCCGGTACGCGAGGTTCTGGCCCGCTCACGGGAGCGAAGCGGCGTTTGGGTACAGGTGGACGGCGTCACCGTCTACCACCGGCTCGACGACGATCTGGCCGAGCGCGGTGTCGTCTTCGCGTCGATCTCGACGGTGGCGCGCGAGCGGCCCGATCTGCTCGAGAAGTACCTGTTCACGAGCCCGATTCCGGAGATGGAGGAGAAGCTCTGGGCGGCTCACGTGGCGCTGCTCTCGGAGGGCTTCGTGCTCCACGTGCCTCGTGGCGTGCGCCTTCCGACGCCGATTCACACGTTCCGCTGCATCACCAAGCCCGGTACCCTCGTCTCGACGCATTCCCTGGTAGCGGTGGAAGAGGGCGGCGAGGCCACCTGCATCGACGAGTTCATGTCACCCGATCTGCCCGAGACTTCCATCAACCTGGCCGGCGCGGAGCTCTTCGGCGGCCCCGAGGCGACGCTCCACTACATCGCGCTGCAGCGCTTCGGAACAGGCGTAAAGCACTTCGGTCTCCAGCACGTCACCTCTCAGCGGGACAGCCGGCTGGCCGGCGTAAACATAAGCCTGGGGGGTGATCTCTCGCGGGCTGACGTGACCAGCCACCTGGAGGGATCGGGCAGCGAGAGCGAGATGCTGGCGCTGTGGTTCGGCGATCGGACGCAGCACTTCGACCACCACACCTTGCAGCACCATGCCGCGCCGAGCGCGCACAGCGACCTCCTGTACAAGGGCGCTCTGACGGATTCGGCGCACAGCGTCTTTCGCGGTCTCATTCGGGTGGAGCCGGAGGGTCAGCTGACGGACGCGTACCAGACCAACCGCAACCTCATCCTGAGCGAAAAGGCCAGCGCCCGCGCGCTTCCGAACCTCGAGATCAAGGCGGACGACGTCCGGTGCTCTCACGGAGCGACGGTGGGCCAGGTGGACTCGAATCAGCTCTTCTACCTCATGAGCCGGGGGCTGAGCCGCCGACAGGCCGAAAGGCTCCTCGTCTTCGGATTCTTCGACGAGGTGCTGGGACGCATCCCCCTCGAGGGCGTGCGTGACCGGATCCGTGAGGCGATCGAAACGAAGATCGGCATCAGCACGTCGTCGCTGACGAGCGCCTGACCCGTGAGTGATTTCACGACCGTGGCCAATCTGGCGGACGTCCCTGAGAACGGCTTGAAGACGGTGCAGGCGGATGGGGCCAACCTGGTCCTCGTGAAGCGCGACGGACGAGTCTACGCGCTCGAAGACCGCTGTTCCCACGAGGAGTTCCCGCTATCGGCGGGAGAGGTGACCGGCGACCAGATCACCTGCGCACTACACGGAGCCCGCTTCGACCTCGCATCGGGTACGCCGAAGGCGCTGCCCGCCGTCCTGCCCGTGCGCACGTTCGAGTGCCGCGTAGAGGGCGACGAGGTCCAGGTCAGACTCTGATCGCGATCGGCGCCGGCTCCATGAAGACCGCGGTGGTCGCACCCCCGTACGATATCGACGCCGTCCGCCAGGACTTCCCCATCCTGCAGGAGAGGGTCAACGGGCAGCCGCTCGTTTACCTCGACAGCGCGGCCAGCTCACAGCGACCGCGCGCCGTCATCGACGCGATTCGCCAGCACTACGAGACCTCCCACGCCAACGTGCACCGCGGTGCTCATGAGCTCAGCGTGCGAGCGACCGAGGCTTACGAGAACGCCCGCTCCTGCGTCGCGGCCCACATCGGCGCGGAGGATGCCGCCGAGATCGTCTTCGTGAGAGGAACGACGGAGGCGATCAACCTCGTGGCGGGCAGCCTGGGGAGCACCCGCTTCGGCCCGGGCGACGAGATCCTGCTCACCAAGATGGAGCACCACTCGAACATCGTCCCCTGGCAGCTCCTGGCGGAGCGCACCGGGGCCACGCTGCGTTTCGTGGACGTCTCCCCCGAGGGACGGCTCGTGATGGACGATTACGGCCGGATGCTCTCGGAGCGGACGCGGCTGGTCGGTGTCACCCACATCTCCAACAGCCTCGGCGTCATCAACCCGGTGAAGGAGATCGCCGCGCTCGCTCACGAGGCCGGCGCCCTCTGCCTCGTGGACGGCGCTCAGGCGGCCCCGCACCTCGCTCTCGACATGGGCGCCCTGGGATGCGATTTCTACGCTTTCAGCGGCCACAAGATGTGTGGGCCGACCGGGATCGGCGCCCTCTGGGGACGTCGCGCGATTCTCGAAGAGATGCCGCCCTACCAGGGGGGCGGCGAGATGATCGACTCCGTCACGCTCGAGGGATCCACCTGGGCGCCACTGCCTCACAAGTTCGAAGCGGGCACGCCGAACATCGCCGGCGCCGTCGGCCTCGGTGCGGCGATCCGTTATCTGGAGGGCGTCGGTCTGGATGCCATCCGGCGGTACGAGACGGAGCTCGCGGGGTATGCTCTCGAACGACTCGGCGAGATCGAAGGGCTTCGGATCTACGGACCAGCCGACGGGCGCGTAGGTGTTCTGTCTTTCACGTACCGGGACGTCCACGCTCACGACCTGGCGACGATCCTCGATCAGCGAGGCATCGCGATCCGGGCCGGCCATCACTGCAATCAACCGCTCATGGAGCACCTCGGAGTCGATGCGACCGCTCGTGCCAGCCTCTATCTGTACAACACGCCCCGGGAGGTCGACGCCCTCTGCGAGGCGCTCCACCTCGCCGGCGAGCTCTTCTGCCGCACCCATTGAGCGAACGCTGCCCCTTACGGCGCACTCATGAGTGAACACGCTGACACCCCGGATGGGAAGCCGATCGACCGGTCTATCCCGAGCGCCCTCGCCGATCTGTTTCAAGAGGTCATCCTGGACCATTACAGACGTCCCAGGAACAAGGGATCGCTCGAGGAGCCCACGCATACCATCACGATGAACAACCCGCTGTGCGGGGACGTCATCGAGCTGTCGCTCTCCGTAAAGGCCGACCGGATCGACGACGTGCGCTACGAGGGCAGAGGCTGCTCGATCAGCCAGGCCGCCGTCTCCATGATGACCGAGCGGCTCAAGGGAGCGAAGCTCGGGGAGGCTCGAGCCCTGTCGGAGAAGTTCACCCGTCTTCTCCACGGCGAGGAAGATCTACAACGGGATGAAAAGCTGGGCGATCTGCGGGCCCTGGCGGGCGTCTCGAAGTTCCCGGTACGGATCAAGTGCGCCCTGCTGGGCTTCAACTGCCTCGATGAGCTGGTCGGAGAGCCCGCGGCCGGGGATCGCGAGCCCGGAAGCGGGCAGGGAGAGCAGCGGTAGTCATCTCCGGAGCCGTCGGGTGAGCGCGCAGACCGAGGGCCGCGTGCTCAGGAGTGCGGGCGGGGTGTATTCGGTGGATTGCGGCGACCGGATCCTCGACTGCGCGGTTCGAGGACGGCTGAAGCTGGACGAGGAACAGATCAACCCGGGAGACTTCGTGCTCCTGGAGCATCTCTCCGACGGAAGCTGCCGGATCGAAGGCCTCCTGCCCCGCAGCACCAAGCTCTCGCGGCGCGCCGTCGCCGGCAGCCGAGAGCAGGTGATCGTCGCCAACGTGGATCAGCTGGCCGCGGTCTTCGCGGCGGGGGAGCCCGCGCCCGACTTCCGGCTTCTGGACCGGTTCCTGGTGCTGGCGGAGTTGAACGAGCTCTCGGCGTTCATCGTCCTCAACAAGACCGACCTCCCGAGCGACGACCGAGCGATGCGCGCCTTCGACGTCTACCGCGAGGCCGGCTACGACATCCTCCCGACGAGCGCCCACCGAGGCGACGGCATCTCGGAGCTCAGCCGCCGGCTCGGAGATCACGCGACCGTTTTCGCCGGGCCTTCCGGCGTCGGCAAGTCCAGCCTCCTCAACCTCCTGCTTCCCGAGCAGGAGCTGAAGGTCCGCGAGGTGAGCAGGAAGCGGGGACGGGGAAGGCATACGACCGTCGGATCCACCTTCTACCGGCTACCGGGCGGGGGATACGTCGCGGACACCCCCGGGCTGCAGCTGCTGGTTCTCTGGGACCTGTCGCCGGACGAGCTCGCGGGAGCGTTTCCGGAGTTCAGCTCGGCGATCGGCGGCTGCCGCTTCAACGACTGCCGTCACGTACTCGAGCCGGATTGCGCGGTGCGTAGCCTCATCGAGGCCGGCTCGGCGAGCGAAGCGCGCTACGGCAGCTACCGCGCCCTGCTGGATGAGGCCAGGCAGGAAGGTCCGTGACCGGGGTGAAAGACTTTTCGGGCTTCCTCCAGGATCGCTTCTCCGAGTATGAAGCGCGACGCGCGGACCCGCCGGAAGGAACCACGCGAGCCGCCGTGGTTCTTGTGCTCAGGGCCGGTGAGATCCAGCCGGAGGCTCTCTTCGTGGTGAGGGCCACGCACGAGCGGGACCCATGGTCGGGGCACGTGGCGCTCCCCGGAGGACGCGAAGAGCAGGTGGACCGTGACCTCGTGGACACGGCGCTTCGGGAGCTTCACGAGGAGACGGGCCTGGACCTGGACAGGAAGGAGATCGTGGGTCGTCTGGACGATCTGCACCCCGTGAGCCGCCACATCCCGCGTATCGCGATCAGCCCTTTCGTGGCGTGGCGGCCCCGTCTGGGGGGAGTGCGCCGAAACGCCGAGATCGACGGGCACTTCTGGGTTCCGGTATCGGAGCTCGAGACGCCGGCCCGACGCTCCTCTCTTACGCTCCAACGAGACGGAGACACCTTTCGATTCCCTACGATCGAGTTCGGCGGGCACACGGTTTGGGGACTCACCTACTCGATCATTCAGAACTTCCTCGAGCTTCTGGGAGACGCCGCGGATCGGCCGGCCGCCGGCCCTTGAAGGCGCTTATCGCGGGCTGCGGCTACACGGGCCTTCGCCTGGCAGCGAGACTGCTCGCCGACGGCGTCGAAGTCATCGGCACGATCCGCGAGTCGAGCGGTGCTTCCAGGCTGGAGGCGGCCGGAATCCGGCCGCTCATCGTCGATGCGGATGACCCGAGATCGACCCTCACGCTCGAGACGGTCGCTCCGCACGTCTGCTTCTTTCTCATCCCTCCCGCCCCGCTGGAGGAGGATCCGGCCGCCGCTCGTCTCTCCAGGGTCGTGGGGGCGCTTCGTCGAGCGCCGCTCGAGTGCTTCGTCTACGCCAGCAGCACCGGGGTGTACGGCGATCGAGGCGACGAGACGGTCTCCGAGAGGACCGTACCGCAACCGGCTTCGGCGAAGGGAGAGGCACGGCTCGCCGCCGAGCGCAAGGTACTGGAGCTGGGCTGGCGGCTGGATTCCAGGCCTCGCGTCGCGAGAATCGCCGGAATCTACGGGCCTCGGCGGACCCTCGGGCCGGCGATCCGTGAGGGGCGCTATCAGCTGATCGCCGGACGGGAAAGCTGGTCGAGCCGCGTTCACGTGGACGATCTGGTGACCGCGCTGATCGCCGTCTGGCGAGCCGGCGCGAGCGGAAGGGTCTACAACGTGTGCGACGACGAGCCGCACCTCTCCTCGGAGTACGCGCGCCTCACCGCTTCCCTGCTCGGCCTGGACCTGCTGGAGATCAGCGAGGATGCGGCCAGCTCCCTCTACAATCCCGACCGGCTCGCGCGGGTGCTGGCCAGCCGAAGGGTGTCGAACCGGCGCCTGCGCGGGGAGCTGGGTGTGAGCCTTGCCTACCCTTCCATCCGGGAGGGCCTTCCGGCGGCGCTTCGGGAGGAGGGCTCGATCAGGTGACGTGATCCGGGTCTGGCGAGCCGACGCCGCCGGACGAGGCGTCGGACGCAACCGCGGCTCCCGACCTGCAACGGCGGCCTAGTCGGTGCTAGCCAGCTCCTCGAGGATCGTCTCGCGGAGCTCGTCGATGATGTCCGGCCACCCGACGTCATCCTCCTTCGTCACCGTGACGAAGTTGTCCGCCAGGAACAGTGCCCGGACACCACGAACCTGGAAGATCCGCTCCGCCAGCCGGTCCTCGCCGGGGGCTGGCGGCTCGAAGTAGGAGCGGCCCTCTTCATCGAAGATTGCCCGCTCCACCACGAACTTGGCCGCGTTCGGGTTGGGGGTTCCCGTTATCCGAATCTTCGGCTCATCGCCGACAGCCAAGTGTGACCCTCCGGCCCTCGATGGGGCCTCCGCGGTTCGAGATGATCGCTGCAAGTCTTAGGGTAGACGACACCTCCGGGATCAGCAAGAGGATAGAAGCGTCGCCTCGCACGCCGCCAGAACCTCGTCCACGCCTTCCACCGCCAGGTCCAGGAGGTCACGCCCGATCGCCAGAGGAGGGGACAGCGAGAGGACATCGCCCTCCACTCCCGAGCCGAGGAGAATCCAGCCCCGCTTCAGGCCTTCCACGAGCGCCTTCGCGGTGATCCGGTGGCTCGGCACCCTGCCGGCCGGGTCTTCCAGCTGGATGCCTATCATCATGCCTCGCCCACGCACCTCGCGGACCACCGAACGGCCGCTCGCCATCTCTCGCAGCTCATCGAGCCAGCGCGCACCTTCCTCGCGAGCCCGCTCCGCCAGGCGGAGCTCCTCGATCAAGCCGATCGAAGCGAGGGCGGCGGCGCAGGAGATCGGGTGGCCCATGAAGGTCGAGGTGTGCATCGCCTCTCCGGCCGACTCGGGCCAGGCGGACATGGCCTCCGCCGACCCGATACAGGCGGATATCGGCATCCCCCCGGACATGGCTTTGCCGACGCACAACAGGTCGGGAACGACCCCTTCGGCGTCACACGCGAGCCGCGAGCCGGTGCGGCCGAAGCCGGTGAAGATCTCGTCCGCGATCAGCAACGCCCCGTGCGCCCGGCAGAGCCGCGCCAGACCGGGAAGGAATCCCGCCGCGGGAAAGATATCCCCCCCGCGGCCGAGCGCCGGCTCGACGATCACGGCTCCGATCCCGCCTTCGGGCGCCGAGAGAAGCCTCTCCACCTGGTGGAGAGCCGCCGAGGCATCGCCGGCGCCTTCGGCGGGATAGGGTGCACGAACGACATTGGGGTTGAGCTGCGCGCGGAACGGCTGGCGAAACAGCGAGCGGTCGGTGACCGAGAGGGCCCCGTACGTGACGCCGTGGTACGCCCCCGAGAAAGTCAGCCAGCCGGGCCGGCCGGTGTAGAGGGTCGCCGTCTTGAGGGCTATCTCCACGGCTTCGGAGCCCGAGGTACCGAGAACGACTCTCGATCCGGGCGGCCCCAGCGCGGCGAGACGCTCGAGCAGCTCTACCCGCGCCTCGGACGGATGCACATCTCCCATCGTGTGCAGCAGCTCCTGGGACTGTGACCGGATCGCCTCCTGTATCACCGGATGCCGGTGTCCAGCCGCCGCCACGCCGAACGCCGCCGTCAGGTCCACGTAGCGGTTGCCGTCCGCATCCCACACGTTGCTTCCCAACGCGGTTCGCCAGAAGACGGGGAAGTCGCGGGAGATGAAGGTGACGTTCCGGGACTCGACGCCCGCCAGTCGGGCAGCGAGCGCGGCCGATCGGGGTCCGGGAGCGGGACCTGTCAGAAGCGGTGGCTGAGAATTCAGCATCGGTCGAGCGGCATCCGGCAGCGACGGAACATGCGCGTTCGAGTTCCGTTGCCTACCAGTTGTAGACGGTCCAGCATGCGCATTCGGGCGACGGGCAGATGAGGCGGACGCGGAACGGGCTCCCATCCGACCGGGGAGCCGGGTGCTCTTCCACGTGGCGCGCCATGCGCGTGGAGCAAGCGGGACACTCGGGCTCGCCGCCCGCCGTCGGGTGCTCGCGATCCAGCCGCTCGAGCTCGGTGGCTTGCTCATGCTCGAGCATGCGTCCGAGATTGTCGTCCTGTTCCACGCCCTTGTTCCCGCCGATCGGTTGATCTGTCGAGAGGATCGCCCGACGAAGCCGGCCGATCGCACCCACGGAGAGGATAGGATGCCGACCGCGGGCACCATCACGCCAGCATGAGCGAGCGCGGCGAGCCTTCCGGGCGCGGCGGAGACCCTCTCGGGCACTACCGGCAGGAGTTCCCGATCCTCGAGCGGAAGGTCTATCTGAACTCCAACTCTCTCGGTGCCCTCTCACGCCGGTCGATCTCGCACCGGCGTGAGTTCGAGCGCGACTGGAACGAGCTGGGTGCCAGCGCGTGGTACGATCGCTGGCTCGGCAAGCTCGAGCGCGTGCGGGCAGCCTTCGGGCGCACCGTGGGAGCGGGACCCGCCACGATCGCCCTCCTGCCCAGCATCTCCGCCGGACTGGCGGCCGTCGCGGGATCCGTGGACTTTCGCCGCCGCAACCGGGTGGTGGTTACGGAGCTCGACTTCCCGACGCTCTGTTACCAGTTCCTCTCGCGGGAGCCGACGGGCCTGGAGGTCGTGATGGTCGAGAGCCCCGACGGCATCGAAGTGCCGCTGGACCGGATCGAGGCCGCCGTGGATGACCGGACCGCGATCCTCGCGACGTCGCACGTCTTCTTCTCCTCCGGCGCCATCCAGGAGGTGGAGGAGCTGGCGAGCATAGCCCATCGGCACGGCGCTCTCCTGCTTCTTGATGCGTATCAATCGACCGGCCAGATCGCGGTGGACGTTGGAGCGTGGGGGGTGGATATCCTCCTGTCGGGAGCCCTCAAGTGGCTGTGCGGCGGCCCCGGCCTCGCCTTCCTCTACGTGACGCCCGACCTCGACCTGCAGCCCACGACGCTCAGCTGGTTCGGCGTGGAGAACCAGTTCTCCTTCGACCCCAGGGCCGCCCGGCCGCACGCCGACGCACGCCGCTTCGAGCTCGGCACCCCGGCCGTGAGCGCCGCCTTTACGGCCGCCGGCGGCCTCGAGATCATCGAAGAAGTCGGAATCGACCGGATTCGAGATCGAAACCGGATGCTGGCCGCCGACCTGATCGACCGTCTCTCGGATGCCGGCTTCCGGCCCCACGTAGCGCGGGATCCGGCTTGCCGTTCAGCGGTCGTCCTCGCGGACCACCCCGATGCCGCCTCCGCCGTCGGAAGCCTGGCCGAGAGCGGGATCATCATCGACTACAGGAAGGACCGGGTACGGCTCTCCCCGCATTTCTACAACACGGTCGAGGAGAACCGGCTCGCCGTGGAAGCTCTGGCGGCGTGCCGGCCGTGAATCGGTGCCGCGTCGCGGCCGTGAGTCAGTGCTCCAAACCTATGACGGCGTAGCCCTTCTCGTCACTGATCCATGCCAGGTAGACGTTGGCGGGTCGCGGCCGCGGTGTCGCCGTCGGCCCCAACCTCTCGGCCCGGACGCGTAGCACGGCGAGCCGTTCGGCCGACACGTCCGTGTATCCGGCAGATGGTGCTTCCACGGCGGAAGCGGGCCGGCACGCGTCGATCGCATCCGGCGGCGCTACGTGGAGCTTCGACGGGCCTGCGCCTGGCGGGACGCTCGATCCCTTCCAGTGGCGCCCGCGACCCTCGTCCCGCAGCTCCCACTCGTAGCGCGTATCGGAACGGTATCGCGCCCCGACGGCGATGCCGAGATCCTCGAAGCTCACACCGAAGCCGGGGCCCGAGGCATCCGTGCACTCGACCAGGACGCCCTCGATCGGCGACACGCGACCGAACCAGTAGTCCACCGTCTTGTCCCGGCGAGCGATGAGGATCGCCGCGAGCGTGTCGGCGGCGCGCCGATCGGGAAGCTCGCCGGCCTCGACCGCGGCTCGAATCAGCCCGTCGCTGAACCGGGCGACGATCTTCGCCGCCCAATACCCATCGGCGGCCGTGGCCGATCGGAACGCGGCGTTCGGCCAGTTCGGCTTCCACGCGCCGGGCCGGTAGCTGTCGACGGGGATCCAGCCGATCGACGGGTCGATGACCTCGAACTCCTTTTCCTCCCAACCCACCTGGTAGAAACCGAAGGTTGGCAGGCGGGCGAGGAAGGCCCAGACGTCGAAGTTGTACTCCATGCCCTCTCTGGGATTGTGGGGGCGAATCGTGCCGCTTCCGAGCGTGGCCCCGAAGTCCTGCAGGTAGTGCCGCAGATAACCCGGAGGGTCGATCCAGACATCCATGGTGTTGGCGAAGCGCATGTCTACGTGATTGGTCCAGGCGGAGATCACATAGAGTCCTCTCAGCTCGCGTCTGTTCTGGTGCAGGTAATAGTCGTTCGGGTCGTCCTTGCGGGTCCCTCGGAAACGGAAGGGACCCTTGGGCGGCCCAGGCAGCAGCTTGCTGGCGATCGCCCGGTATCGGCCGTCGGCCAGCGGGGAGGTCTGCTCGAGGACCTCCTGCACCTCTTCCTCCGTGGGAGACTCCTGCTCCTCCGCGGGCGTCTCATCGTCCCCCGTGGGCGTCTCCCCTTCCCCCGCGGGCGCCTCCTCGTCCCCCGAGATTACGAGGAACGTCGGGTCGAAGGTCACCAGGTAGTCCTCGGGCGCGTGGAAGCCCGCCGCCCAGAAGAGTCGGTTGGAGATCGTGTTCGCGGCGCTCGCCAGATAGAGGTTCTCGGGCGGATCGAACTTGAACAGGTAGACGTCGCCCTTGCCGTCCTCGACCCAGAAGCCGGGCGAGATCCCCGCCCCCTTCAGCCGAGTGACGGTGAAGGGGGGACGGGGCCGGCCTTCGAGAGAGGTGGGTCCAAGCCTCATCTCCTCCTCCGAGAGATCGCGCCGCGTGATCCGATGCTCGAACCACGCCGAGCTCACGACCTCGTCGAAGTGTGTGACGTTCAACGCCTCGTTCCGGTAGATCCAGTCGTCCGGATCGAAGGGCTGCCCCAACTCTCCAACCGTCGACTCCCGGATGAGGGGCCAGATCTCCGCCGGCTCCCTCTCCTCGGGCTCGTGGATCGGGAGCGTATCCGCGAAGGGGATCGGCTGCGGGCGAAGCGCGAGCGGCGGAAGACTGCCTCCTCGCGAGCATCCGGAGAGCGCAACCGCCCCCAGGGCCAGGGCCAGCGCCGCCGCCAGCGGCCGATCCCTGCCGAGCATCAGAAGTCCGAGATGAGGCGGAAGCCGAACCGGAAACCCTCGTCGCCCCAGGCGAAGAAGAAGTGGGCGCCGGGACCGGTCTGGGTGGCGAAGCGGAGCCCGAAGCCCCAGTCGTTCCTGAGGGAGGTGATCTCGCTGATGCTGGGCATCACCGTACCGGAGTCCCAAAACACGAACCACTCCGCCCGCGACCGGTCCTGCAGCTCGCGCCATGCCTCGTAACGCCACTCCACCGTCCAGGTGAGCCTGTCCCTGTCGCGGAAGCGGGCGGTCGTGAAGCCGCGCAGATTCTGATCGCCCCCCAGCTCCGCAAGGTAGTAGAAGGGCACGCCCTGTCCCCAACCGGGGTTGCTCTCGACGAGGGCGCGGAGAGCGAACGATTGCCGCTGGTTGAAGGGGATGTAGCCCTGGACCTCGCCCTGCAGGCGTAGAAAGTCGGAGTCCGTGGACCCGGTGCCGCCGTAGTAGAAGGCCTCGCCGATGAATCGCACGCCTCGTGGCTGCAGGATGTCGATGTGCGAGAAGTCGACGGTCGCTTTCGTCCCGGCGACGACGTAGTTGACGACGTCGAGCGATCCGTACAGGGAGTCGGGATCGAAGGTCTCACGTATGTCGGGCAGATCGTCGTTCTGCCCGGCGCCCGTACGGTTCGTCTCCCATCCCGCGACGCTGTTGAAGGTCAAGTGATCGGAGACCTCCGCCTTCCATAGTCCCCCCAGCTGAATCTGCTCCCACTCGTAGTTGGATTTGTCGTCCTCCCTCGAGTCGATACCAACGCCCCAGAACTGGGCTTCGGTGAGCCTCCGGAACTTGGCGCCGGCATCGGTCAGCCTGTCCTCCGTCGTCACTCCGAAGGCAACGTACGCAGCACCGGGAGACTGGATCAGCGAGACGGCCCCTTCGATGAAAGCCGGGGCGAAACGGGTAAGGCGAAGCTGTATGCCGTCGCCCGCGTTGTATCCCAGCGACTCGACGGAGGGCTCCAGCCCCCACTCGACCATCCTGTCGTAAATGTTCGGTCCTTTGCCCTCGGGCAGCAGCTGGCTGATGCCTGCCGCCGCGACGCCGACCCCGGCAGCCAGCAGACGGAGCGGCAGCATCGCGAGCGCGAGGGGCAGTCCGACGTAGTCGCGAGCATCCGGCGGATGGCGGGCGGGAGGCCGCTGGAGGAGGGCCCGGATCTTGTCGGCGCTGTCGGGGGAAACCGGGCCACCCCGCTCCTGCGCCATGGTAGCCCGGATCGGCGCTTCGGCGGCGTAACGTGCGGGGATGGAGTCGCCGGCCTGCGCCTGGAGCGCCTCCGGACGAGCCATCAGAGGAGCGAAGATGAGAAGCCACAGCCCCACGGCTACCCGAGAGGGGTATGCAACCGTGTGACGAGAGTGGGATTTGGAGCTAAAGTACCCAAACATTGGCGCCGTTTCGTGTGAGCTTCGGACCGTTGCGTCCTCCAGCCCGTTCCCGGCGGCTCGAAGGGCGTCCATTCTGTCACTACCTGAACGTCAGGACCAGTCGTGGCGGTTTCATGCCGCGTTGGCCGACGGCGCCGACAGGACCGCACACATCGGGTGCCATATAGGCGGACAGCGCCTCATCGGGCACCCGCGAGTGGGCCCGGATCGTGCACTGGATCTCGCCCAGGCGCCCCCGGGTCCGAGCTGATGGAGTCGACCGTGGGCACACGACGAATGCACGAGAGGTGAGCTGAAATCGGTGCTCGCACCGCATAAATCGGGAGCTGGAATGAGCGAAGAGGACAGGACTCTCAACGACCGACTGGACGACGGTAACGAGTCGGATGGCGACGTGGTGGAGACCGGCGCGGACGACGACCGGCCCGAACGCACCCGCCTTCCGGTGGTCCCGCTTCGGGGCACCGTCACCTTCCCCGCGGTGGCGGCGCCGATCGCCGCCGGCCGGGAGATGACGCTCAAGGCGATCGAAGCCGCGGTCGCCGGCGACAAGCGCATCTTCGCCGTCGCTCAGAAAGACGCCGAGGTCGAAGAGCCCGATGCCGATGATCTGTATCGGGTCGGAACCGTCGCCCGGATCGCGCAGATGCAGAGAGTGCCCGGTGGGGTGCAGATGGTCATCCAGGGCGAAGAGCGCGGGGCCGCGCTCGAGTACTCCGTCCGGGATGGCTTCGTGGAGGTCGTCAGCAGGCGCATGGAGGACATGCCGCCGCTGGACCCAGAGGAATCGGCTTTCGCTGCCCTCTACAAAGAGGTACGCGAGCGAGCGGCCGAGCTGAGTCGGCTCCGCGGCGTCCCGAAGGAGATCGTCGATCATCTGCTGGGCGGAATCTCCACGCCCGGCGAGCTGGCCGATCTCGTCGCCTTCTACACCGAGCTCGATACCGATGAGAAGCAGGAGCTTCTGGAGACCCTGTCCGTCGAGGACCGCCTGCGGAAGCTGCTTATCCACCTGCAACGGCAGATCGGCGTCTTGGAGGCGCAGGAACAGATCCGATCGAAGGTCCAGGAGGAGCTCGGCGAGCGGCAACGCGAGATCTTCCTGCGCGAGCAGCTGAAGGCGATCCACAAAGAGCTGGGGGAGGACGTCGACAGCCAGGAAGCCGAGGAGCTCCGTGAGCGCCTCGAAGCGCTTCACATTCCGGAGGAGGCTCGCAAGGAGGTCGACCGCGAGCTGCGCAGGCTGGAGCGAATCCCCCGAGAGACCGCAGAGGCACAGGTGATTCGCACCTACCTGGAGATCGTGGCGGACCTGCCCTGGTCGAAGAAGACGGAGAGCCGGCTGGACTTGAAGGCGGCGGAAGTGATCCTCGAGCGGGACCACTACGGACTTCAGGACGTCAAGGACCGTGTGCTGGACTTCCTCGCGGTGCGGAAGCTCCACGAGGAGAAGAACGGGGTGGCCGAAGCCGAGCCGCCGACCGATGGCCCCGTTGTGACCGAAGGTAAGGGCGGGAACGGCCTCGCCGACGAGCCAAAAGCGGCGGAGGTCGAAGATGCCGGCGAGAACGACGAGCCGGACGCGCCGCTAGCGGAGCACATCGGGCACACGGATGACCGAACGGGCTCCACGCTCCTGTTCGTGGGACCACCGGGCGTCGGCAAGACATCGATCGCCAAGTCCATCGCGGAGGCGATGGGCCGCAAGTACGTGCGCGTTTCACTCGGCGGTGCCAGGGACGAGGCGGATATCAGGGGTCACCGGCGGACCTACGTCGGCGCGCTTCCAGGCCGCATCGTCGAAGGCCTCAAGCGAGCCGGAACCCGGAATCCGGTCTTCCTCCTCGACGAGGTCGACAAGCTGGGCGTCTCTTTTCAGGGTGATCCGTCGGCCGCCCTCATGGAGGTGTTGGATCCGGCGCAGAACAACGCCTTCGTGGATCACTACCTCGGCGTGCCGTTCGATCTCTCGGACGTCTTCTTCATCGCCACGGCCAACTTCTGGGACCAGATTCCCGGACCCCTGCGCGACCGAATGGAAGCGATCGAGTTCCTGGGCTATACGGAGGGCGAGAAGCTGGAGATCGCCAAGCGCTTTCTGCTGCCGCGCCAGGTCGAGGAGAGCGGCCTCGAGAGAGACCAGATCGACGTCGCGGACGAGGCCATTCGAGACGTGATTGCCAGCTATACCCGGGAGGCGGGCGTCCGCAACCTCGAGCGCGAGCTCGGAGCGATCGCGCGAAAGTCAGCGCGAAAGGTCGCGTCCGGAGACGCGGAGAGCGTGACCGTCGGGGCCGATGACCTGCGCGACCTCCTCGGTCAGCCCAAGGTCCACCCGGAGCGGATGCTCGAGAAGGACAGGATCGGCATAGCGACCGGCATGTCGTATACCCCGGCTGGGGGCGACATCATGGTCGTCGAGACCTTTGTGCGCGCCGGCAAGGAGGAGCTCCAACTGACGGGCCACCTCGGCGATGTCATGAAGGAGAGCGCCCAGGCCGCATTGACATACGCTCTCGGCCACGCCGACGAGCTTGACATCCCGGACAACGAGATGCGTTCGATTCACGTGCATGTGCCCGCGGGCGCCGTGCCCAAGGAGGGGCCGTCGGCCGGTATCGCCATGGCGGCCTCGCTGGTGAGCGCGCTCAGCGGCCGGCCGGTTCGACACGACGTGGCGATGACCGGAGAGATCACGCTCACCGGCCGGGTCCGTGCGATCGGGGGTGTGAAGGAGAAGGTGCTCGGTGCGTACCGGGCCGGCATTCGCGAGATCATCCTTCCGCGGGACAACGAGGGAGACCTTGAGGAGCTGCCCGACCGCGTCAGGGAGCAGACGACCTTCCACCTGGTCGACAGGCTCGGGGAGGCGATGGCGGTGGCGATTCCGAGCGGAGCTTCGGCGGCATCGACCGATGCGGGAGACGGGAAGCCGTCCGCGAAGCCGAAACCGAAAAAGAAGGCCGTCGCGACCTAGGCGAGGCGCCGCGCCGCACGAACGCGGCGGAGGGTGGACCTAGAGCAGCAGCTCGGCGACCTCGGCGGGCCGGGCGAGCCAGTAGTCAGGCTCCCCCGCCTCGAGGTCGTCCCTTCCGAACGGCCCCCACAGCGCGGCAGCGGTCAACGTTCCGGCCGCGCGGCCGGCCATCAGATCCCAGATCGCATCGCCGACGAAGAGCGCCCGCCCGGCGTCGCCGACGCTCGCCCGATCAAGCGCCAACGTGACCGGACCCGGATCCGGCTTGTGCGGAACGGGGTCGTCGGCAGTGACAAAGGCATCGAACCACTCGAGGCTGAGGCCGCAGGACTCCAATCCGCGAAGCGCCATGTCACCCAGCTTGCTGGTGACGACGCCGAGTCGGTAGCCCGCGGCCCGGAGCCGCCTCAGCGTGTCATCCATGCCTGGAAACGGCCGGAGAGCGTCGTCGTGGGTTCTGGCGTTGTGCCGGCGGTAGGTCTCCATCATCGACAGGGCCTGATTCTCGTCGCTCGCGAAGCCTCTGAGTTGAATGACCAGCGGCTTGCCCATGTTCACGAGCCAGGCCTCGTCGGGAGGTACCCAGCCCAGGTGGGCCTCCATCGTATGACGGTAGGAGCCCAGGATGAGCTCGCGCGAATCGATCAGGGTGCCGTCGAGGTCGAACAGGACCATCTCCACCGACCCGAATCCCCTCTCGGGCCGCAGATCCTCGCTCACCGCGGCCTCAGACCGGCGCCCACGGCTTCGCCACTCTCTCGAATTCTGCCTTGAAGCTGGCCGCGCTGATTCCGCATACGGCGGCCAGCTCCTCGAGCCGGCGCGGTGATTCGAAGTCCCTGTCACGGAGTCGAATCATGTAGCGTTGGGCGATCCGGAACCTGGTGGATTCCGTGTCCACCATTCGGACCGCCATCCGGCCCGTCTCGGAATCCAGAAGATCAAGCAGGGGCACCGGCAGGAAGCTGCCTCCCTGCATGGTGATAAGGACGCCGCTGCCGCCGTCGCTCAGACACCTGGAAGCGCAGAACCCCAGGTCTCTCGTGTACTCCAGATCGTATGGGATCGGGTCCGCGCAGCGCAGCTCGTAGCCGATGTTCTTGGCCACTATGGTGGGCTGGATGCCGAAGGCCGCCAGTCGCGCTTTCACTCCCTGCTTCAGGATTCCGCCGACGTCCACTTCCGCCAGCCTCACGTGACCGTGATCATCGCGCTCGACGCCATCCAGCACTGCGAGCTGCCCCTCGGAGAGCCCGAGAATCACCCCCTCCGCCACGACCGCCACCCCGTCCGATCTTCCATCTGCCAGCCGCTTGATGATCGACCCCGTCAGCGTGTCGACGATCGAATCCAGTTTGGCGCTCCCGTCGCCGAACTCCTCCGGGGTGAGGGTGATCGTCGCGGCGGCCGCCTTGCCGATCCCGAGGGCCAGGTGGCCGGCCTTGCGCCCCATCGCGACGGCGAAGTACCAGCGGGCGGTCGTCTGCGCGTCGGTCATCAGGGTCTTCACCACCCGAACGCCGGCGTGACGTGCGGTCTGGTAGCCGAAGGTGTCGCAGTCCGGCGGAAGGGCGAGATCGTTGTCGATCGTCTTGGGCACGTGCACCACGCGGATGGACCCTGCCGCCCGCTCCGCCACCCTGGTGGCGGAGTACGCAGTATCGTCGCCTCCGATCGTGATGAGGCCCGTGATGCCGAGATCCGTCAGTGTTTGAACGACGCGATCCAGTGACGTGGCATCGGTCGTCGGGTTGGCTCGCGAAGTCCGCAGGCACGATCCGCCGGAGAAGTGGATCCGACTCACGTCCTCGATCGTCAACCGCGCCACGTGTTGATCGTTCCCCCGCATCAGCCACTTGAAGCCGTCGAAGATGCCCACCACGTCGACGCCGTCCAGCACGCTGCGTATCGTTGCCGCCCCGATCACGCTGTTGATGCCGGGAGCGGGCCCCCCTCCGACGAGTATTCCGAAACGTTCCTTAGCGTTCATCTTGGGACTCCGAACCGAGTATTCGCGGAGGATGCCTCCGCCGCTCGAGCACTTAGATTAGCACTTTGACCGGATCACTTCACGTGAGAGCCGAATGGCCGAAACCAGAACCGAGCCAGAGGGGTCCACCGCCGCGAGCGAAGGGATTCGCCGGCTCGCCATCAACACCGGCGGCGGCGACGCACCGGGACTCAACGCTGTCATCAGGGCCGCCGTCCTCGCGGCCAGCCGACGCGGCTGGGAGATCGTGGGCATCGAGAACGGATACGCGGGACTCTTCCCGGACGCCCCGGGCGACATCGTGCCTTTGACGCCCAGCGACGTGCGGGGGATCACACACCTCGGCGGCACGATCCTCGGATCCACCAATCGAGGCAATCCGATGGACTGGCCCTGCCAGCTCTCGGATGGGACCATCGAGCGCCGGGATCGGTCGCAGGAGGTCCTGGCCGCATTCGAGCGGCTGGAGCTCGACGCGCTCATCGCGATCGGCGGGGATGGGAGCCTCCGCATCGCGGCGAGGATGGCTTCCCTCGGGCTGCCGGTCGTGGGCGTGCCGAAAACCATCGACAACGACCTGGCCGCAACCACGGTTACTTTCGGATTCCATACGGCCGCGGAGACAGCCACGGAGGCGATCGGCCGGCTCCACTCCACCGCCGAGAGCCACGGCCGCGTGTTCGTCGTCGAAGTGATGGGAGCGACCGCCGGATGGATCGCGCTCTTCAGTGGCGTGGCCGGTACAGCGGACGTCATCCTCATCCCCGAGATCCCCTACGACATCGCCAAGGTCTGCGACAAGATCATGGAGCGCGAACGATCGGGGAGGCGCTTCAGCATCGTCTGCGTCGCCGAGGGAGCGAAGCCTCTGGGTGGCGAAGTGACGATGAAGACGGTGCCGTCCGGATCGGAACGGCAGCCGAGACTCGGCGGCATCGGTGATCAGCTGGCGCAGCAGATCGCGGAGAGGACCGGAAAGGAGACGCGCGCCCTGGCCCTCGGACACCTGCAGCGTGGTGGACCGCCCACCGCCTACGACCGCCTCATCGCTCTTCGTTTCGGCGCGGCCGCGGTCCGTTGCGTGGCCGATCGGGAGTTCGGCTGCATGGTGGCCCTGGACCCTCCTCATGTCCTGGCTGTGCCGCTGGACGACGCGGTGCGAGAGGTGAAGACCGTGCCGATCGACAGCGACATCATCGCCACGGCCCGTGCCCTCGGGACCAGCTTCGGCGACTGACCTCCGCTCATCGAGGTTCCACCGAGCCCAGGCGGAAGCCTAAGCCGCGATCTCCTTGAGGGCGCGCCTCACCAACACCGGTACCATCGCCCTGCGCCAATCGGTGTCCACGATGATGTTCTCGAGCGGGTGGCACTGGCGGAACGCCTGTTCCGCGACCGCGTCGATGACGGATGGAGTGAGAGGATTCCCGACCGCGGCTTCCTCCACCTTCCCGACGCGCCTCGGATAGGAGCCGAGAGCCGACATCGCCATCCGCAGCTCCGTCACGAGTCCCTCGTCATCCATGCGGGCGGCGACGGCGAGGTTCAGGAGTGGAAAGTCGATGGACGCGCGAGGTCGGAGCTTCTGGAAGCTCATACGCAGACCGGGCTCCGGCAGGGGGATGTGAACGGCCACCAGGACCTCGTTCGACTCCATCCGCCGGTTCCAGATGCCGTCCGAGGTGAAGAGGTTCGATACGGGGAGCGTGCGGACCCCGGCAGTTCCCGCGATCTCGACGCTTGCATCCAGGCTCATGAGCACTGGCGGCGTGTCGGCAGAATGAGCGGCGACACAGCGCGTACCGCCGGGCACGACGTGACAGATCTCGCCGTCCTTTTTCAGGCAGTACCCGAGCGCCTTCCTCCAGAACAGCGTCTGGTTGTAGTAGGTGCAGCGGGTGTCCAGGCAGATGTTGCCGCCGATCGTTCCCATCCGGCGGAGCTGCGGGCTCGAGACCTCTGAGCAGGCGGTGGCCAGGGCAGGCACGTGCTCCAGGATGGCCGGGTGTCCCGAGATGGCATGGAGAGACTCGGCCGCTCCGACACGAAGCCGCTGATCCACGACCTCGATCCCCTTCAACTCGTCGAGGCGGCTCAGGGCGACGAGATGGCCTGGCGTGAAGAGCTTGTGCTTCATGTTGGGCACCAGATCGGTGCCGCCGGCGATCGGAAGGACGTCGCCGGCATGCCGGTCCAGCAGCTCCAGCGCCGCGTCGAGGTCCGCGGGACGATGATAGATGTAGGGATGAAGTCTGAGCATCGCCGCTCAAGATACGCTTTGTGCGGCGTAGGCCTCCAGGGCCTCGCCGATGCAGGCAAGCGCTTCAACGAGCTCTGCCTCTTCTCCTCCGAAGCCGATGCGCAGGAAGCCGTCCAGTCCGAAGTGGTCTCCCGGGACGACGAGAACGCTCCATTCGCTCCGAAGATGTTCCGCGAGCTCGGAGGAGTTCGCGCCGACGTCGTACGGCACCATGCCGATCGCACCGGCCCGTGGCAGGATCCAGGGGCCGAGTGCTTCGCGGCCAGCCAACCACTCGTCGACGATCGCGCGGTTTCGCAACAGGATGTCCCTGGTGCGGGCGAGGACTCGTCGGCGAGTCTCGGGCCGAAGCACCCTAGCCGCGAGGGCATCGGACGCGGCGGAGGGAGAGATGGTCGTGTAGTCCTTGCGAGCCCACAGCTCCTCCATCTCCGCGGTCGGACCGAGGAGCCAGCCAAGCCGGAGCCCTGGGAGCCCGTACGCCTTGGATAGCGATCCCGTCACGAGCGTCCGCTCGTAGCGGCCCCAGAAGCTGGGGGTCTCGGTGCCCTCCGCCTCGGCGCCCACGTAGACCTCGTCGGCCAGCAGCCAAGCACCGCTGCGCTCGCAGGCACTCAGGATCTCGTCGACCGCCTCCGCGCTCAGCGTCGAGCCGGTCGGATTCGCGGGGTTGGTGACGACCACCAGCCGCGTGTCCGGCGTGATCGTCGCCTCGGCGGCTCCGGGATACGGCTGCCAGGAGAGGCTCTCCTCGAGAGCGAAGGTGGCGACCTGTGCCCCAAGCCCCTCTGCCAGGCCCGGCGTCTGCCAATACGTGGGAACGAGCACGACCGCACGGTCTCCGGGCTCCAGCAGGCGCCAGAGGGTCACGAAGTTGGCTTCGGCGCTCCCGGCGGTGATCAGCACGTTCTCCGGAGCCGCATCCTCGTACAGCCCGGAGACAGCCTCCCGCAACTCGTTGGAGCCGTTGGTCTGCGGATAGCCCAGAGAGACGTCGGCCGGAGCCAGATCGGTCCATTCCAACAGCTCGGCCAGTGAGAACGGCAGCACTCCGCTCTCCGACAGGTTGTAGCGGACGTGATGTTCGTGGTGCGACTGCCAGCGTTCCATGGCGAAGTTGGGGACTCTCATCACCGCTGCCTCTGTGCTCGATTCATCCTGACGGGCCCTGTCGCCGGCGAGCGCGCCCCGGCATCATGACCTGTCTTCCGGAAGGGTTCGCCGACGGCGGGCCGTTTCCGGCGGTTCATCACTCCCGAAGGGTAATCGCACCCTGCACGAGAGCACCACCCGCCCACTCTCGCGTCGCGAATTCGCCAAGCGTGCCGGGACGGAGGCGCCGATCACGTGGAGGAGAGAACGAGGATGGAACGATGAGGAATCGTAAACCGAGAGACCCACTACCGGCCCGTCTGCTGTCGCTGACCTGCCTGCTCGCGATCGCATGCGGGCCGGGTGAGACGGCTGCTACACAGGAAGCGGGCGAGAGCCAGGGCGAAACAGCAGGCGTCCGGAGCGCGGAGTCGGATGCCGATCAGATCTTCGCCGCGGACGAGGCGTTCAACCGGGTGACGGGAGAGCTGGGCGCTGCCGGATGGGTCGACTTCTTCGCACCCGACGGGCGGATGGTCGTGAACGGCGAGGAGATCACCGGCAAAGCCGCCGTCCAGGAGGCGATGGAGCCCTATCTGTCGGCTGTCCGACTAGAATGGAGCCCGACCCGAGCCGCCGCGCGAGCCGGCTCAGATCTGGGCTACACGGTGGGACGCTTTCGCGCGACGCCCAGGGAGAATCCTGACTCGGTGATCGCCACCGGCACCTATGTGACTATCTGGGAGCGCCAGGCGGACGGCAGCTGGAAGGTCGCGCTCGATATCGGGAGTCCCCACCCGGAGCCACGGCCCTAGCGCCGGCTTGGAGCGAGCGCGGGAGTGCGGCTACAGGATCTCCATCTTGTCCGGGCCGTTCGGCACGACACAAAGGAACTCGAACGGCTCGTCACCCAGGGCCTCATACCAGTGCGGGATGCCCGCCGGGATGAAAAGAACGTCGTCCTTCGACACCTCGACAACCTCGTCCCCGAGCCCGATCCGTGCCCTGCCACGAAGCACGTACTGCTCGTGCTCCACCGTATTGGTGTGGGGCGGCATCCCTCCGCCGGGGGCCATGCGGAAGCGCCGCAGCGCGAAGTTGGGAGCCTCGTCCGGTCCGATCAGGATCTGTCGCGAGGTGTGCGCGCCCGCCGGGACATCTTCGGCAGGCACGGCGTCGGCACGTCTGACTCTATCCACCCACCTTCTCCTTTGATCGGCTAGTCGGCGGAATCGACGAGCTCGAGGAGCTTCTCGGGCGGACGGCCCAACACGGCGCGATCCCCGAGGACTCCAATGGGACGCTGGAGAAGCGTCGGATGCTCGGCCAGCAGCTCGATGAGCCGCTCCTCCGACTCCTCGCCCGTCATTCCGAGCTGCCGGAAGGCTCGATCCCTGCGGCGCAGGACCTCTTCGGGCGTCACCCCCAGACGTCGCACCGTGCTCCGGATCTCCGCCTCCGAGAGGGGCTCCTTCTTGTAGTCGCGGTATCTGAAGGCGATGCCGCGCTTCTCGAGCAAGGCGACCGCCTTGCGGCAGGTGCCTCAGGTGCGTGTACAGATAAGCTCGATCATTCGGCCTCGCTCAGCCCGCCACGGCAGGCGCTCCGGGTCCGGCCTCGCGGACCTCGGGCTCGCAGTGATCGGCGTACTTCTCGAAGTTCTCGCGAAACAGGCCGGCCAGCCTTTGTGCCGTCGCGTCGTAGGCCTCTTTGTCCGCCCAGGTGTCGCGCGGCTTGAGGATCTCGGACGGGACGCGAGACACCTCCGTGATCATCTGAACGCCGAAGACCGGATCCGGCTCGGTGGGAGCGCTCTCCAGCTCGCCGCTGTGGATGGCGTCGATGATGGCCCGCGTGTAGGGCAGATTGATCCGCGAGCCGACCCCGTAGGCCCCGCCGCTCCACCCGGTGTTCACCAGCCAGACGTCGGTCCCGTGCTCCCGCATCTTCCTGGCCAGCATCTCGGCGTAAACGGCCGGATGCCAGACGAGGAACGGGGCGCCGAAGCAGGCGGAGAAGGTCGTCTCGGGGTCGGTGACGCCGACCTCGGTTCCCGCCACCTTCGCCGTATACCCGCTGATGAAGTGGTACATCGCCTGCGCTTCGGTCAGCTTGCTCACCGGAGGCAGCACGCCGAAGGCATCGCAGGTGAGGAAGATCACGTCGGTCGGATGGCCCGCAACGCAGGGGATCTTGGCGTTCGCAATGAACGTGATCGGGTAAGCCCCTCGCGTGTTCTGAGTGATCGTGTCATCCGAGTAATCGACTTTTCGGCGCTCGTCCAGGACGACGTTCTCCAGCACGGCACCGAAGCGGAGCGCCTGGAAGATGTCGGGCTCCCACTCCATGCTCAGGTCGATCGTCTTCGCGTAGCAACCACCTTCGATGTTGAAGATGCCCTCGTTCGTCCAGCAGTGCTCGTCGTCCCCGATCAGGAAACGCTTGGGATCGGCGGATAGTGTGGTCTTCCCGGTGCCCGAGAGACCGAAGAGAAGCGAAGAGCGATCGGTCTCCTGATCCGCCGTTGCCGAGCAGTGCATGGAGAGGACGCCCTGCTTCGGCATCAGGTAGTTCATGATCGTGAAGACGCCCTTCTTCATCTCCCCGGCGTACTCCGTGCCCAGGATCACGACCTCGCGGTCCTCGAAGCTCAGATCGACCGTGGTGGGCGAGAGGCCGGTGGTCTCGTGGGCGGCCGGAAACTGGCCGGCGTTGTAGATCACGTAGTCCGGATCGCCGAAGCTCTCGAGCTCCTCCGTGGTCGGCCTGATGAGCATGTCGTACATGAAGAGGGCATGGTACGGGCGCGAGCAGATGATTCTGACCTTGATCTGGTACTTCGGGTCCCAGCCGGCGAAGCCGTCGATGCAGAAGATCGGGTCGCAGAGATTGAGGAGGTCTCGCGCCCGCTCCCTGTTGAGCTTGAACAGCTCGGGCTCGATCGGAAAGTTGACGGGCCCCCACCAGACCTCGCCCTCCGAATCGACGTGCTTGACCAGATGCTTGTCCATCGGAGAACGGCCGGTCTTCTTCCCGGAATAAGCCACGAGGGCGCCGTTGGCCGCGATGGCCGAATCCTCCTCGCGCCTGATCGCTGACTCGTACAACGCCGCCGGAGGCGGATTGTGGCGCACGTCCTCGACGGTGATGCCATGCTGGCTGAGATCGAAGCTCATGTCGGTCCTGCCCTCTGAAGTCGCGCTGGCCGGGAGTCGGGTCCGTCGTGTGGAGAGCGAACGCGCCGCCCTCGACGGGCGGCGCCCTGCCAAGCTATTGAGTACGGAGCGGGCTCACCACCGGTGGCAGCCTATGCCACCGGGTCGGTAGGGGGCTTGGAGCGGCCACTCCTCACCCCGGCTCCGATCAGTACGCCGATGGCGCCGAGCAGCGGGTTCAGCAGCGCCACCCAGGCGGGTTGCTGGGCGTTTTGCATCGCGACGGTGTTGCTGACATCCCCCTCGCGTGGCGCCGACGGCGAGGTGGTGGTGAGAACCGGGACGGCGAAGGCGAATCCGAGGAGAAGAACCAGGACCGCCAGCAGCTTGGGCGCTCTCTCATCGCGGGCGATCGCCTCGCACACGTACCCGCCGAGAATCGCCCCCGCCAGCCCGAGCATGAAGCTCGTCACGATCCACAGGTTGGTGACGTCGAAGACGCCGGGCTGAAAGGCCCTGTCCGCGCCCATGACCCGGTAGGCGATCGAGAAGGAGAGGAAGACGAAGGCCACCATCATCAGGTAGCCGAGGATCACGCCTCCGAAGGTCTTCATCGTTTCGCTCCGTCTCCTTGTTCGCGCATCGCCGCCTCGAAAGCCGCCCCTCTCCCAACTCCAGAAATACCGGACTCCCCCGGCTCGGGCCAGCCGTAAGGCAGTTCTGCCGGGCGGGCGAGCCTCTCCGCAGCCGGGAGCCCGGGTCAGGCACCTTCCGGCTCGGCAGCGGCCGGCTGCCAAAGCTCGATCTTCGTCCCCGCGGGATCGATGAACCAGCCGAAGCGACCGTAGTCGTACTCCTCGATCTCGCCCACTACCTTCGCGCCTCCCTCCTCCACCTGCCTCAACGCACCATCGAGATCGTCAACAACGAGGTTGACCATGAACGGCTTGCCGGAGGGATCGAAGTAGGCCGTCGAATCGTCGAACGGCCCCCAGACGCAGAACGCGGTCTCCGGAAGATGGCTCACGTCGAAACCGACGCTGCCGTAATCGTCGAACTCGAAGCCCAGGTGCTCCCCGTACCAGGCCTCCAGCTCTTTCTTGTCGGCGCACTTGAAGAAGACGCCTCCGATCCCGATCGCTTTGGCCACGTTTCCCTCCCGAGGTCCGGGTTGTTCTCACGACCGAGTCAATCTCTGAACCGGATGCCGGGTCCGGCAACCGGCGGCGGCGAGTGAGCATCCCGGGCAACCCTGCCTTTGCCTCCGGCATCTCACTGTCGGGCCGGGCGGTGTTCTCCTCACCCTCTCATGGCTGGCGACATGATCAGGTGCGCGCGGTGTCTCGTTCTGCTGACTCATTGCCTCCTGGCCCTTCCCCGACTCATCCAGGCCCAGGAGCTGGCGCACGCTGACCGGATTCGAATCGCGGAGGCGTTTCGCCTCGCCGACGCGGTCGAGCAGCTGTGGCCCGGTTGGTCGGAGGTGCCGTTCGCCGTTCTGCTCGTGACTTCCGAGCATGAATTCCTCATCCGGCACCCACACCCTACCGACGATTTCGAGTCGTTGGGTCGCGACGCGATCCTCGACGAAGAGGTCCTCGCTCGGCCGCGAGTCTTCGAGCCGGACCTACGGGCAACCTTCCCGGCGGTGGCGGGTGTGCCGACCCTCGTGATCGGCACCTCCGAGGCCACCGGGCTCTCGTCCACACAATGGGTCCTAACGGCGCTCCACGAGCACTTCCATCAACTCCAGATGTCGGACGCCGAGTACCATCCGGCGACCAGCGATCTCGACCTGAGCGGCGGGGACGAGAGCGGGATGTGGATGCTCGACTACCCGTTTCCGTACGATTCCCCGGACGTGGCGGCGGCCCTCGAGAAGCTCGGTCGAACCGGCAGGCGAGCTCTTGACTCGATCGGGTCGCGCTCATCCAGGCAGGTCCTGGCCGACTACCTGGCCCTACGCGACAGGCTGCCGGACCTCCTCGCCGAAAAGGATTACCGATACCTTTCGTTCCAGATCTGGCAGGAAGGGCTCGCCCGTTACACTCAACTCGCAGTAGCAGCCAAGGCCGCGGCCGGCTACGAGCCGCTGCGAGAATTCGAGGCGCTGCAGGACTACATCCCCTACTCCCAGGCCGCCGCGGAGCTGCGTGAGACGGTACGGAGCGAGCTGGAGAACGAGCTGCCCGAGCTCAGACGGGTGTTCTTCTACCCGCTGGGCGCGGTCGAGGGACTCTTGCTGGATGAGTTCAGGCCCGGCTGGCGAGAGCTGTATCTGGCCCGGAAGTTCTACGTCGAGCGTTACTTCGCGGACCGGTAGAAATCTGGGCAGGCGCCTACAGCCTCATGACTCGGCGCGTACCTCCCGGTATATCCGCTTCAGCAGCTGAATCTGTCCGACGTGATAGGCGTCGTGCATGACGATGCCGTGCAGGAGATCCGCGCACCGGTGGGCGGTGCTGCCCGGGGCCATCTCGTCGAGGCGCTCGGGATCGAGCGATCTGGCGGCGGCGTTGAGCAGCTCGTGCTCGGACTTGAGGAGGGCGCGATCCTCCTTCCACGAGGCGTCGTCGGGCGAGGCCGGCTGCCTTGGCCAATTGGAGGGCGTGCGCGGGAAACCACCCTTCGGCCCGCCTTCGAGAATCCGCCGGACGGCGTACTTCCAGTAGGCGATGTGAAGCGTGAGCTCCCAGATGCTGTGCCGGTCGGGCGCCGGCCTCCAGACCGCGGCATCGACCGAGACGCCGCGCAGACATCCGAGCGGAGAGGCTCCACCGAACCAGAGCCGCTGGCCGGGCTCCGGATCTAGCATTCGAACCAGCTCGGCCAGGCGGGGGTCGTTCATCCGCAAGGACCGTCAGTTCCCGAGGTTCCAGACCTCCGCGGCCGTCGAACGCACCCCGCGACGATACACCTGTACGCCCTCCTTGGCGTGGTACAGGAGGAATCTGGCACCGCTCCCGCCTCGGCGTCGCATGACGTCGTGCATGATCGGCGTTTCGCCCTCCCAGGGGAACGCGAAGACGAGATCGAAGTCTTCCAGGGAGCGCCCCAGCTCGGGGTAGCCCGAGGCGCCTCGGCCGATGGTGCCGAGACGTGGATCGCCGGTCTCGGAGATCCACTCGTAGCCGTCTGGCAGGAAGCTGCCTGCCGCGAAACGGGCGTCCGACCCGGATCTCTCGGCCAGACCGCGCGCGATATCGACGAGCTCGGGGTCGATCTCGATCCCGTACGCCTCGAAGCCGAGAAGATCGGCCATGATGGTGATGACGCCGGTCGCCGAGCCCCACTCCAGAAACCGCAAGCCCGGCCCTCGCAGCATCAGAAGAGCTCGGAGTACGCGCTCGTAGTCACAGGGGACGAAAGGGTGGAATCTGCGCTGGCGCACATCGCTGTCAAAGCGGTTCCAGATCGCACGGCCTTCCTCGCGCAGCGAAGTCATGCGGTCGCCGAGGAGGTCGTCCATCTCCAGTTCTCGGAAGAGCGCGTCCGGGTTCACGGTCTTCCTCATTCGCGATCAGAGCCGCTCTCCCGGTCCTGATCGTCGAACGAAGTTTCTTCTTCGGACCCCGAGCTTTCATCGCCATCCGCCACGGCGCCTGCCTCGCCCGAAGCCTCCAGGATCTTTGCCTCCTTTCGCAATCTCCTCTTTTCGGCTTTCGCTTCCTGCTTTTTCTTTTTCTTGAGCTCCTTTTGTCTTTTTTCAAAGCTGTAGTTTGTTCGTCTTCCCACACTATCTCCTTGCCATGGCACCACCTGGCGCGACTCCCTCGAGCCGCAGCCGGTCGATCCCGTTAACGTGTATCGTCGCCGGCCCTTGCCGCCGGGTCCTAGAAGCCTACCCAGCCCGGGTCGGTTTCGATCCTATGGAGCTTATGCCGCGCCGGCCAGCAGACGTGCGCGAAGCGATGCTAGGCCACCTCTGCCGCGCTCTTCGCCGCCTCGGCTTCCCGGATGGCGCGCCACACCCGATCGGGCGTGAAGGGTAGGCTGTCGATCCGGATCCCGATCGCGTCGTAGATGGCGTTGGCGATGGCGGGCAGTGATGGATGGAGCGGCCCCTCGCCGGCTTCCTTCGCCCCGTAGGGCCCCTCCGGGTCGATCGATTCCACGATGAGCGGCACGAACTCCGGACAGTCGAGCGAGGTGGGGATCCGGTAGTCCAGGAGGGAGGGGGCGTCGTGGAGCGCGCCCTGGTGCTCACCGGTCTTGTACGTCTGCTCCTCGAGAATCGCCTCGGCACAGCCCATATACGCGGAGCCCTCGATCTGTCCCTCCACCAGCATCGGGTTGAGGGCGCGACCGCAATCGTGCGCCACCCAGATCGTCTTGACCTCGACGAATCCGCTCTCGGGATCCACCTCGACCTCGGCCACGTGGGCGGTGAAGCTGTAGGCGGGCGAGGCGCCGATCGTCCCGCCCCGATACTCGCCGTGCACCCCCTCCTTCGGCGTGTTGTAGTGGCCGACGGCTCCCAGCGTGCCGTACCCGGCCTCCGCGAGCTGGAAGGCCTGCGCGATCGGCATGCGGCGTTCGGGGCTGGCGGGATCTGCGCTGTCGAACGCCCAGCCACCGGCCAACCGAACCTGGGACGACTCGATCCCCCATTCACTCGCGACGCTGCCCCGCACCTGCTCGCCGATTTGCCGACAGGCCATCACGCAGGCGTTCCCCACCATCACGGTCTCGCGAGAGGAGTACGCTCCGAGGTCCACCGGAACGAGATCGGTATCGGCCGAGAAGACCCGCACGTAGTCGAGGGGAACGCCGAGCTCTTCGCAGGCGATGTATGCCATCGTCGAGTCGGAGCCCTGGCCGATCTCCGAAGCTCCATGGAGAACGGTCACTCGGCCCGAGCGCTCCACCTGGACCTGAACCGCCGCCTGGGGCATGGGGTTGGGATAGATCGGATAGTTGGTGCCGGAGATGTAGCAGGATCCCGCCACGCCGATTCCCCTGCCGTAGCCCATCTTCCGGAACTTGTCCTTCCACCCGCTCTCCGATTCAACCGACTCGAGGCACTCCAGGAAGCCGTTCGACCGTACCCGGAACTCGTTAACCGTGCGGCCGGTCCCCATGAAGACGCCACGCCTGAACTCGATCGGGTCCAGGTCCAGCTCCTCGGCCACCTTGTCGAGCGAGATCTCGAAGGCGAAGCGCGGCTGCACGGAGCCATGCCCGCGCTTGGGCCCGCACGGGGCCTTGTTGGTGTAGACCCGCGTGGAATCGAAGCGGTAGGAGTCGATCTCGTACGGCGCGGTCAGGAGCTGCCCGCTGTAGTAGGTCGTGACGAGCCCGAACGAGGCGTACGCGCCCCCATCCAGGATCGTCTTCGCATCCACGGCGAGGATCCGGCCATCTCTGGATGCCCCAACCCGGTACGTCATCTTCATCGGATGCCGGCCGCGGTGGGAGTAGAAGACCTCCTCCCGCGTGTAGAGGATCTTCACCGGCCGGCCAGTGCGCACGGCGAGAAGCGCCACGCAGAACTCGAGATCGAAGGGCTCGGACTTCCCGCCGAACGCTCCACCCACCGCGGGCTGAACGACGCGCACCTTGGCGACGTCCAGGCCGAGCACGCGGGCGATCTCGCGGTGCAGGTAGTGCGGCACCTGCGTCGCCGACCACACCTCCAGCAGGCCGTTCTGGTTCATTCGCGAGATCGCGCAGTGGGGCTCGATCGGCGTGTGGGTCGTCCCGTGGAAGAAGTACTCGCCCTGCACGAGGACATCGGCCTTCGCCATCTTCTCGTCGACCGGCCCGAACTCGAGCTGCACGCGCTTGAGGACGTTGCCGTTGTGGCCTGGCTTGCGAGGCTCGTGGATCGGGTTCTCGGCGGCTTCCTCCGCGAGCGCTTCCTGCGGATCCAGGTAGTAGGGAAGCGGCTCGTACACGACCTCGATCAGCTCCAGGGCCGCGGTCGCCGTCTCCTCGTCGATCGCCGCCACGCAGGCGACCGCATCGCCGACGAAGCGCACCTTCTCCAGGGCGAGGGCGTGCTCATCCGGCGTCCATGGGATGATGCCGTAGGGAGTCGGCAGCTCCTTCCCGGTGATGACGTCGTAGACGCCCGGGAGCGCGAGCGCCTTCGTCGGGTCGATCGAGAGGATCCTCGCGTGCGGCTCCGTGCTTCTCAGGATCTTTGCGTGGAGCATGCCGGGGAAGGTGATGTCGTCGGTGTAGACGGCCTTTCCCGTCGACTTGAACAAGCCGTCTGTGCTCCGGTTCCGGCCGCCGATCGTCCGGTACTCGGCCTCCGCCACTTCCCGAAGCCGTTCCGGCTCGTCCGCCGTGACCTCCTGCAGCGGGAGAAGGTCTTCGTTACGCATGTGAGGCGCCCGTGGAGGATCCGGCCGTGTGTTCGGCGGGTCGCATGGAGCTGGACGGGAAGGCGAGATCGTAGCGCTCGGCGACGATGTCCCGCGGGTCCGTCCCGGTACGAAGGCTCTCGGCTGCGATCTCGACCGCCTCGAAGATCTTCGTGTATCCGGTGCAGCGGCACAGGTTGCCGGAGAGGGCCTGCCGGATCTCATCCCGGCTCGGATCGGGGTTCTCGGCCAGCAAGCCGTAGGCGCTGCACAGGATGCCGGGCGTGCAGAAGCCGCACTGAGCCGCGCCGCAGAGGTCGAAGGCATCCTGGAGGGGGTGGGGGACTCGTCTCTCAGCCAGCCCTTCCACCGTCGTGATCTGGCGCCCGATCGCCTCGTAAACCGGCATGATGCAGGCGAGATGCGGCCTGCCGTCGAGCAGAACGGTGCAGGCGCCGCAGTCGCCCTTGTCACAGCCCTGCTTCGAGCCGGTCAAGCCGAGGGCATAGCGGAGCGTCTCGAGCAGGGTGAAGTGGGTGGGGACTCCCACTTCGACCTCGTCGCCGTTGATGTGAAGCGTGATGACGTCCTTCATGCCTGCTCCGCGCGATCGTGGGCCTGACTCGCTGGGCCAGAGGGTAAGATAATACGTCCGCCGGCGAAGCCGGTTCAAACCGAACCGCGCGCGGCGGCCAGGGTACGGTGGGTTCGTGGACACGGAGGTTCCGAGAGCGTGGAGGCACGAAGGGAAATGCCAAGCCGACCGAGATCGATGAAGTCCGGAGGAGCCGCCGGCATCCGGCTGGCGACGACCCTCCGGATAACGGGGACCCTGCTCTTCGTGGCCGTTGGCCCGATCATGGGCCAGGAGCGCCCGATAGATCGCTGGCTTCTTTCCCGTCCCTTCCCCGCCGCCTCCATGGGGGAGGAAGGACCCCTGCCCACCGTCCGGGAGCTGAACCCCCTGTTCCAACCAGGGGCCGTCCTGCCCCCTACTCCGACGCAACTCGAGGAGGACCTCGCCAGGGCGGATTCTCTCGCGGGAAGACCCTCCAATCCCCAGCTGGATGAGGCGTTGGGACGGAGGCCTCCGCGGCGACCCCCGCAGGGCGGCGGCCCGCTTCCCGGCCTTCGACCCGGCTGGATGGTGCGCCGCGATTCGGTTCTCTTCCCTGAGAGAGGCACACGTGTCGGCGCGACCTTCTGGACGCTGGTTCGGCAGGACGGGAACCCGGTGTTCGATCTCGACACCCTCGTGAATCGGTCTGGAGCGACGGCCACCTTCGCGCACGCCTACCTCCGGCCGGTCGCCGATCAGACCGTGACGCTCCGCTTCTCGGGTCTGGGGTGCACCGATGTGTCGGCGAAGCTGAACGAGCAGCCTCTGCCGTTGGAGGCCGACGCCGGCGCCACGGATTGTGCGGGCGCCCCGACGACGGCCTCGGCGGCGGTGCGACTGGCGGGCGGATGGAACGCGCTTCTCGTCAGGGTGGAGGGCGACGAGGAGCCCTATGGATTCGCGGTCACCGTTTCGCCCGGACCAGGCGGGGAGTCCGTCGAGGAGCTGCGGATCCAGGCCTCGAGACCGCCGGGCGTCCAACCGATCCGTCCGCGAGCCTCGATCGACGTCATGGCCATCCGGGTGCCCGGACTTCAGTGGCGTGGAGGGGATCTCTCGGCCGAGGTGGTGGTCGACTTTCGTCTCTGGGGTGGCTCCGCACCGCCGGATGCCAAGGCCAAGCTGGAGATCGGCGGCGAGAAGGCGGAGTACCGTTTCGGCCAGACGCCCGACGGAGGCGAGAGCATCGAGTCGGTCTTCGAGCTCGTACCGATGGAGAAGCTTCGCGCGGTGGCGCTCGGCGAGGGTGTGTCGGTCCGGCTCGAGTGGGAGGACCACGACGAGGAGATGGCCCGCAGCCTGGCGGCGGATGGCATCCTGAGGGTCTTCCACGAGCCGATCCAGCTGCGGGGCTGGACGGGTGCCGGCGGCAACCTGCCACGAGCCGGCGTGGAGCTGGCGGGCCAGTGGAAGGTGCCGGGCTGGCTCTCCGGCTTTACGCTCGAGCTGCTTGCTGAAGAGGCGCCCGGGAACTACACGCTCGACGGCCAACCGCTCGAGCTCGAGGAGGGAAGAGCCGTTCTGTGCAGCGACTGTCCGAAGAACGCCCGCCTACGGCTCGAGGCCGCGGCTACCGACGGTTGGTCCTCACTGCCGAAAGTGCGGATCTCCGGGCCCGGCTACGCCGACGTCGCCGCTGTCGAGGGAGCCCCTCCACCCGAGCGATGGCTGCGGGCCCTGGAGAAGGATGGCAGCGAGGAGTACCGGAAGCTGCTGAGCGAGCACGCGGGCGGAGACGGGTCCTAGGGCCGGTTCAACTGGCCCGCTCGGGGCCTTTTTCCTTGTCGGTCGGTTCGTCCGTCTCCTCCGGGGCGGCGTCCGCCGTCTCCGAGCTATCGTCCGCCGTCTCCGAGCTATCGTCCGCCGTCTCCGAGCTATTGTCCGCTTCCTCCGCCGTCACGCCCGAAGCCTCGTCCGCGCTCGCGGTCTCGGGCTCGGTCCGCGCGGCTGCTCGCGGCTCCGATGGAGAGGCCATCGCGGCGGCCAGAGGCGTGGGCAACGCGGAGACGGATGACTCGGACGTCGGTGCCTTCGACGCGGTCGTGGCGGCGGAGCCAGTCTTCGCGGCCGGGGCGGCCGAGCCGGTCTTCGCGGCCGGGGCGTCGGGATCGATCTTCGCCGCTCGCTCTACCTCTTGGAGCTCTCGCTGGATCTCGTTGAGGCCGCGGCGAAACTCCCGCAGAGCACCTCCGACCGCGCGGCCGATCTCCGGCATCCGACGGGGGCCGAAGAAGATCAGCACCAGCATGGCGATGATGAGTATTTCCGAGAACCCGAAGTTGCCGAAGCTCATGGTGAGCGCCGCGGAGCGGCCCGGTACTCTTTAGGATCCGGTGGTGAGAGCGCTGAGGATCTCTTCCCCGTAGAACATCCCGATGTACCTGGCCTGAATCGGTGTGACACTGCGTACGGCCCAGATCAGCTGAACGTGGTTCGGCTCGTGAGGCTCCGCGCGTAGCTTCAGGCCGCACTCCTCGGGAAGCCGGTTACCTTTGCGGAGGTTGCAGCGGCTACAGGCGGTGACGACGTTCGTCCAGCCGTTCCCCCCGCCGCGGGAGATCGGAACGAGGTGGTCCCGGGTGAGGGATTCCCTGTATCCCAGCTCGCGGCGGTGGCGACTGCAGTACTGGCATCTGTACTCGTCGCGGGCGAAGAGAAACGTGTTGGTGACCTGCCTGCGGAACCTGCGGGGCACATGGATGAACCGGACGAGCCTGATGACGACGGGGGCAGCGTAGTGGGCTCGCTCCGAGCGAAACGGACGCTCGTCGTCCACCTCGAGCGCTTCGGCTTTTCGGTCTATGACCAGCCGAACCGCTCGCCGGACGGGTATGATCGTCAGCGGCTCATACGACGCGTTCAGCGCGAGACAGCCCATGTGCTCAGCCCTCCTGGCTGGGCGAGAATTCTAGGCCTCCGCGGATGGACAAGTCAAGCAACGGCGCGCGGATGACCCGATCCGCGCCTACCTGCGAGGTCGCCCTTCCAAGGCCGGTCTACCAGACTTTTACCTACATCCTTCCCGAGGAGATCCATCGCCGCGCGAGGCCCGGGATGCGCCTCCGGGTTCCGTTCGGCAAGCGCGAGGCGATCGGGTGCATAGATACCGTGAGCGAGGGTGAGCCGTCCGGGCGAGTTCGTTCGGCTTTGGAGCTGCTGGATCCGGAGCCGATCCTCTCGCCCGAGCTTCTCGATATCTGCCGTTGGGTCGCCAGGTACTACGTCGCCCCCCTGGGGCTCGTGTTTCGGGCGGCGCTCCCACCCGGTCTGCTCGCCGAGAGCGCCGACGAGTCGGACGGAGGAGGGCTCGTTCGCAAGGTCCTGCGGCTCAGCCAGCATCTGCCCACGCTCGAGGAGAGGGAGAGGGTCTTCGGGCGTGCCATTCGACAGCGGGAGGCGTTCGAGGCGCTGGAGGAGCTGGGCGGCGCCTCCACCCTCGTGGAGCTGGAGGGCCAGGGCTTCAGCCGCTCGGTTCTGGGCGGCCTCGTGAAGCGTGGCGTGGCCGACCTGTCGGAGGAGCGCGTGGAGCGCGATCCCTTCCGGGGTCTCGAACCGTCGGCCGAGCCGAGGCATCAGCCGACACCCGAGCAGGCTCACGTCATCGAGCACCTGACCGGCATGCTCGGGGAATCGGCACCCGGGTCGGCACTCCTGAGAGGCGTCACCGGCTCCGGCAAGACGCTCGTCTACGTTCGGCTGATCGAGAGGGCGCTCGAGAGCGGACGCGGAGCGATCCTCCTCGTGCCGGAGATATCTCTCACGCCCCAGACCGTGCAGCGCTTCCGCGCCGCCTTCGGCGACGCCGTCGCGGTGTTGCATTCCGGGCTGTCGGCCGGAGAGCGCCTCGACGCCTGGCAGTCCTTGCGGGACGGACGCAAGCGCATCGCGATCGGCGCGCGGTCCGCGGTCTTCGCGCCCATCCACGATCTCGGGGTGATCATCCTCGACGAGGAGCACGAGGGCAGCTACAAGCAGTCGGAGACGCCCCGATATCACGCGAGGGCCGTGGCCGCCGTCCGATGCCAGCGGGAGGCCGCGCTCTGCCTACTGGGATCTGCCACACCCTCGCTGGAGAGCTGGAGCAACGCCCAGTCGGGGCGCTATACGCTTCTCGAGCTTCCGAAGCGGGTCACCGATCACCCGCTCCCCCACGTCCAGCTGGTCGATATTCGCGGCGGCGAGTCGCCGCGCTCGAACGGCGGATCAGGGACGCGCGCTCCCGGTGGGCCGGCGCTGTCGGGCCCGCTGCGCGAGGCGATCGAAGGGCGCCTGGAGAAGGGGGAGCAGTGCATCGTGCTTCTGAACCGGCGCGGTTTCGCCACCTTCGTTCAGTGCGAGAACTGCGGGAAGGTCTGGAGCTGCGAGCACTGCAATGTCTCGCTCACCTACCATCGCCGGCAGCAGACGATCATCTGCCATCATTGCGGCTTCCGGGAACGGCCGCCGGTTCACTGCGATGAGTGCGAGACCCGGATCTCCTACTCGGGGATCGGCACGGAGCAGGTGGAGCAGCGGCTCGGCGATGCCTTCCCGGCCGCCAGGATCGCGCGGATGGATCTGGACACGACGGCCACCAAGTGGTCGCACTTCCGGATTCTCGAGCGGATGCGCCAGCGAGAGGTGGACATCCTCCTCGGAACCCAGATGATAGCGAAGGGACTCGATTTCCCGGAGGTCACTCTGGTCGGAGTCATCAACGCGGACGTCGGTCTCAACCTGCCGGACTTCCGCGCGAGCGAGCGGACGTTCCAGCTTCTCTCGCAGGTGGCGGGAAGAGCCGGTCGGGGTGCGGAACCCGGCGAAGTCATCGTCCAAACGTCGCGGCCGGGCCATTTCGCCCTTCGGGCAGCCGTCGAGCACGACTACATGGGCTTCGCCGGGCGCGAGCTGGATGACCGTCTCGAGCCCGGCTACCCGCCACACCGCCGGCTGGCGAACGTCGTCGTCTCGGGAAGATCAGAGACGCGGGTGACGGACCTGGCCGGGCTCCTGGCCGACTGGACCAGAGGTCTGATACGGTCTCGGTCCCTCGACGGCGTCGACGTGGTGGGCCCCGCCCCCTGTCCCATCGACCGGCTCAGGGGCCGCTGGAGGTGGCACTTCCTGCTGAAGTCCGACGGTCCGCGCCGGTTGGGCTCCGTATTGCGCTATCTGGCTGTCCACCACGGGCAGCCCTCGGGCGACCTGCGGATCGAGATCGACCGGGACCCGGAGTCACTCCTGTAGGGAGACGCTCAGGCCGGTCGTAGGAAAACGCCCAGGCCCGGCTCGTCGCCGAGGACGATTCTGGCCCCCTCCAGGTGTGGCCCGCCGAACGGATCGGTCTTCAGTAGAGCTGCTCCGTCCAGATCCGCGTAGTCCACCAGCGGCGAGAGGTGGGCCGCGGGAGCGATTCCGAGGCTGCTCTCGATCATGCAGCCGAGCATGACCTTCAGCCCGCAGGCGCGGGCCGTATGGATCATCCGAAGGGCCTCTCGCGGACCGCCGCACTTCGCCAGCTTGATGTTGATGCCGTGAGCACGGCCCACGAGCCCCGGGATGTCCGAGGAGACTATGCTCGACTCGTCGAGGATGATCGGGAGGGGCGAGCCCTCGAAAACCTTTCGCAGCCCTTCGCGATCGGTCGGGGGCAGCGGCTGCTCGACGAACTCGACACCGTAATCCGCCAGGAGGGGGAGTCGAGCCAGCGCCTCTTCGGCACTCCAGGCCGCGTTCGCGTCCACCCGCAGCGTCGCCTCGGGCGCTTCGCTACGCACTATCTCGAGGGTCTCCTCGTCCCGGTCCGTGCCCACCTTGATCTTCAGGATCGGGTAGTCGCGGGCGTGCCGGACCTTCTCGGCCACGATATCGGGCTCATCGATCCCGATCGTGAACGAGCTGAGTGGCGCTTCCGCCGGCTCCAGGCCCCAGAGCTTCCAGAGCGGACGCTCGAGGACCTTCCCCTGGAGGTCGTGAAGGGCGGCGGAGATCGCGGCCCGCGCGGAGCCGTTCCCGCTCAGCCGCACCTCCAAGGCGCGCTCGAGCCGTTCGATCGACTCGGGACCGACCGGCTCCTCCACGCCCTCGATCACCGAGCGGTAGGCCTCGAAAGCGGCGACGACGGTCTCGGCACTCTCCCCGTAGAAGGCCGAGGGATCGGCCTCTCCCCAACCCTCCAGGCCCTCGGCCTCGATGCGGACCCAGACGACCGTCTCGCTGTCCCGGGTCGATCGGCTGATGGTGAAGGGGTACTCCAGCTCCAGCCGCAGCTTCTCCCAGCTGAGTCTCAAGGCCTTCTCCCGACCCGGACGCGGCGGCGGGCCCTACTCAGCCGCGCCAGGGCTCGGATTGGACGCCCCGGGTCGTCACGTCGGGGCCATCGGATCGCATAAAGACGTTTATCTCGGACCTGATCCCGAAGCGGTCCTGCAGATAGACTCCCGGTTCCACGGAGAAGCCGATGCCGGGGATGAGCTCCCGCTCTTCCCTCGTCTCCACTGAATCCAGATTGGGTCCGAAGCCGTGCAGCGCCCTGTCCATCCCGTGCCCGAGGCGATGCTGCAGGAACTCCCCGAATCCCGCTTTCTCCAGGATCCGCCGCGACACGATGTCCACCTCGGCGCCCGTAATCCGCTCCCCGGCGCCGGCTCGGTCCCGAATGAACTCCACGGCACCGTCACGTGCAGCACGCACCGCCTCCCAGGCTTCGTCGAAGCCCGGAGGCCCCTCGGCGCCGAGCACGCCCATCCAGGTCTGGTCGGCGAATACCGCGTCCGGATCGTCCTCGATCCTCCCCCAGAGGTCGATGAGAAGGACGCCGCCGGGCTCGAGAACCGCCGCCTCACCGGCCACGGGCTCGTAGTGCGGGCTCGCGCTGTTCGGACCCGTCCCCACGATCGTCCCTCCCTCGGCCAGACCGGCCGAACCGATCTCCGAGAGTATCCACTCGGCCAGATCGTGCTCGGTCATTCCGAGCCCCTCATCCGCCGACCGGAGGGCGCTGTGAAACGCCGTCTCCGCGATCGCCCCGATCCGCGCCCCGGCCAGCGTGTGCGTCTCGTACCCGCGGTCCCCCCACTGCGCGTACGTCCCCGAGATGAGCGGAGCCGAGCTGACGACTCGCGGGCCGAGGCTCTCGATGAGCTCCACGACACCCGATGGCACCTGGTCGACGAACGGTACGGCGTCCCGCTCCGAAACCTCCATCGCCACGACCTGACAGCCCGCCAGCAACCGTCGGAGAGCGTCTTCCATCTCCTCCCAACCCACGTACGCCTCGACCTCGCCCTCCCAGTCGCTCCACGGATCCATCTCGATCTTGTGCGCCAGCGCGGCGGGTCTGGCGCCGGGCCGCAGGAGCAGGAAGATCCTCCTCGAGGGCCCATCGCCGAGCCCCAACAACTCGCACATGACTCGGTTCCGACCCTCCAGGTCGAACAGCAGCCAGCCGTCGATCGCGTTCCGTTGCAGCTCCTTGGCGGCGGCCTCCGCGAAGCCCTGCGGCAGACGTACCTTCATAGCCCGGCGTCCTCCGTCTCTTGCTGCTCTACTCGGCGCGGCCGGCTGTCGTGCAACCGGGCAAGCGCCCCGATGTGGGCTACGACGTTGCGGCCCAATTCCTCCGGATTGTACCCCCCCTCGAGCGCGGAGACGATCCGCCCCGCGGCGCTCGGGCGCGTCCGCTCTTCCAGCCCGGAGGTCAATTGCGAGAAGTGCTCTTCACGAAGCGTGAAGCCTCCGAGAACGTCTTCCGCGGCCGCATCGAAGCCGGCGGAGATCAGGACGAGCTCCGGACGAAAGGCCGCAGCCTGCTCGATCCCGGCGAGCATCTGGTCGACGTACTGCTCGGGCGGCAGGCCGGGAGGCAGGGGAAGATTGAGCGTGGTTCCCTCTCCCGGGCCCTCTCCGGTCTCATCCCGCGCCCCCGTGCCCGGATAGAAGGGGCTCTGGTGCATGGAGAGGTAAAAGACGTCGGGATCGCGGTAGAAGATGTCCTGGGTCCCGTTCCCGTGGTGGACGTCCCAATCCACGATCAAGACGCGAGAGGCCAGTCGGGATTCCAGCGCGTGACGAGCGGCGACCGCGACCGAGTTGAATAGGCAGAATCCCATCGCGCGGCTCGCGGTGGCGTGGTGTCCTGGCGGGCGGACCATGCAGAAAGCGTTGGCGTACCGTCCATCCGTGACGGCATCGACCGCACCGACGAGACAACCCGCGGCGGCGGTCGCGGCTTCCCAGGAGGCCCCGGAGACGACGGTATCGGGATCCAGGCTCACGAGGAGTCCCTCGGCGAGAGCGGCGTCGGCCGCGCTCCGCACGTAACGCACGTGCTCCGGCGTGTGGGCGAGCTCCAGGCTGGCATCGTCGACCGGCGAGCCGAGCACGGGCTCGGCGCCGGGTGACAAAGCGGGCAGCGCCTTCTCGAGCGCGCTCGTCACGGCGCGCAACCGGCCCTGGTGCTCCGGATGGTGCCAGCCGGTGTCGTGTCGGGCGCAAGCGGGATGGTTGTATATCGCGGTCTTCGTCAACTCGTCGCTCTCTCCTCGGCCCCCATCGGCTCGATCGGTCGCCGAGCCGCGCGACCGCCGTCCGCCTGCCCTTGCACCGACGGTGGCGCTCGAAGACCAACTTAGCCCGCTCCAGAGACGCCAGCGACAGCTCTTCAAGGCTCCGCTCGGATCTTGTTGCCGGGCCGCTCGTCCGACACCTACCTTGCCGCCGTCGCCCTGATAGAGACCGACCCTCATGCGAGCCTCGATGATCGGAACGCCCGAACGGCACACGGCCCGAACCCTCCGCCTGGGTGGCACCGCCCTTGCCCTCCTCCTCGTGAGCGCGGCTTGCGAGGTACAGTGGGGCGGCGGACGGTTGGCGCTCGAGGATCCCTCTCCGCCCGAGCCCGAGCCGGCGGCCGAGGAGGGAGAGCCGGCACCGGCCCCCCTGCCGGAAGCGCCGCTTCTCTATCTGGTCCGCCTGGGTGGCGCCGGTCAGGGGCACCTGGCAGCGATCGCACGGATAGCCGGAGACAGCCTCGCTCCGCTGGAGTTCCCCGCACCGATACCGGGAGAGTTCAGGGCGCGGTTCGAGCAGTCGTTCCTGCCAGCCGGAAGGGAGTTGGCGCTGGTCGTCGGCGGGAAGCGAATCGGGAGCGTCGTCGTAGGAGAGCCGGCGTCCGACAGGGCGAACTGTCTCTCCGTCGCCAGCGTTCAGGCGATTGTACCGCCCGGCACCCCCGTCCCCGAGATCGGCTTCGCCGTGCCGCTCGAGCTCTCCCCCGTCCGTATCGGCCGCGCGACCGATCGGGGTCCGTCCAACCGCATGGTCACCTTCGGACCCGTGTTGGCCGAACAGCTGCTGCGGGCGGAGGGCGTGGCTCGACCATTCCTCGCCCAGCGGATGGCTCTGGAGGCCGTGGCCGGTCCGGACACGCTGCTGGAGATGGCGGCCACCTACCTGATCAACGACAGCCTCGCGTCCGGCCCTCCGCGGGGCGACGCCGCATCGCTTTTCTTTCTGGCGCGCCGGGAGCCGACACGGGGCTATCTGCCGCTGTGGAGCGAGGTGCGGACATACGGGACCGCCGAGCGCAAGGAGGCGTTCGCCTACCTCGAGTGGCTCGAGCTGAACGGCTCCCGGTTCGACTTCGTCAAAGCGGTCCGAGGATCCAACGAGGGGCTCTCGGCGAGTCGCGCTCCGGAGGATTGGCGCACGAGTTTGAGCCTGAGCGAGCGGCGATTCGTGTGGACGGAGGCGCCCGAGTGTCCGACGCTCGAGCTTCTGAACGAAGCGATATCCGGCTGAGGTCGAGCCGAGTGATGGCGGCCTGAATCAGGCCGCGAAGCTCCTCAGGACCTGACCGGCCGACCCGCTCCGGAGCTCTCTGAGGGCGCGATCCCGCAGCTGCCGCACGCGCTCCCTGGTGACTCCGAGCACCTGACCGATCTGCTCGAGCGTGTGCTCTTCCTCTCCCTGAAGCCCGTAATAGAGACGAACGACGCGCGCATCCCGAGGCTTGAGCTCCTGGAGCGCCCTAGCGATCTGCTCCCTCAGCAGCTTGTTCTCGAGCGACTCCTCGGTGCTCGATTCGTCGACGAGAAACCGGTCCACGAGCTGGTTGTCGTCACCGGTGCCCACCGGAGCGTCCAGTCGCACTTCGGCGACGTTCAACGCCTGGAGCATCTCGACGGTGGCGGTGTCCAGCTCCGCGATCTCGGCGATCTCCTCGGAGCTGGGCTCCCGGCTGAGACTCTGCTTGAGGTCCTCCCGAACCCGGATGACGCGCGCCAGCTCGGTGGCTCGGTTGAGCGGCAGGCGTACTGCACGGCTCTGTTTGGCCAGCGCGGCGAGAATAGCCTGGCGGATCCACCAGACCGCGTAGCTGATGAACTTCACGCCCTGGTCGGGATCGAACTTCCGCGCGGCAGTCACCAGACCGACGTTCCCCTCCTGGATCAGGTCCGAGAAGGGCATTCCCCGGTTCTGATACTTTTTCGCCACCGATACGACGAAACGGAGGTTGGCTCGGACCAGCTTGTCGAGGGCCACGCTATCGCCGGTGCGCGCGAGGCGCGCGACTCGATCCTCGTCCTCGGCGGCAAGGAGAGGATAGCGGCTCAGCTCGTCCAGGTAGAGGTCGAGAGAACTCGACAACTCGTCGGCCGGTATCTGACCGTTCGTGATTCGAGTCGCCATCTCACTCTCTCGAGGGTCTTTCTCCGTGCGGATCATGCTGCCGGTGCGGCCGGCCCTTCCTGTGAGGGTGCAAGGTAAACTGGCCCCCTACGCGGGTCTAGTCGCCTCGACCCCGTAGGCGGCGCTTCGCTCGATCAATGCCGGCCCCGACGTCTCTCCTTGGCCGGGAGAGCCTCCAGGCACGTGGTCCACCAGCCGGTCAGGATGGTCTCCACGAATTCCGCCGGCAGGTCTTCATCCTGCATTTCGCGCGCCAACCGCTCATGGTCGTACCCCAGCGACACGATCTCGACATCCACACCCGGACGATCGCCGCTCGCCGACAAAAGCGCGTACTCGACCTCTGTCCGCCCGTCGTTGGCGGGACGGCCGAGAACTCCGACGTTCGCGAAAGCGCGCCCGCCCTGAAGCTCCCGTCTCCAGTACAGCCCCGTATGCGTCGCCAGGATGACGTCCGCCTCATACTCCCGCGTCAACCAGTCGAGGAAGTCGCTCGAGGTCGTCGATTCCCAGAGAAACTCGTTGGTGCGACGCGGGCTGCCGTGGCACATGAGCACTCTCTTCCCTCCGAGCAAGATCCGTCGCTCGGGCGGGAGCTCACGCATCCACGACCGCCACCGGTCGCTCGTGTTTCGCAGGGTGTACTCGTAGGAGATTCGAGCGAAGTGGTTGTCCCGCGGGTCGGTGTACCCGCATTGGCAGTCGGCGAGTCCTTGCCCGATCGCGTGATCGTAGTTGCCCTGCACAACCTTCACATCCGCTTCGCGCAACAGGGGAAAGACCCGATCCGGGTGCGGGCCGAAGCCCCCGAGGTCTCCGAGACAGTAGAGAGCCTGGGCGCCACGCGCCCCAGCGTCCTCCAGAGCTGCCTCGAGGGCCAGGTGATTGCTGTAGATGCCGCCGAACACGGCGACGCGCTCAGGTCGCATTCCGGCCGATATCCCCATGGTTGCTACAGATCGCACCATGGTGCCAGCAGGTGAAACAGGCCCGGTGGCGAAGCTCGAAGGGTCTGAACGCGTCCTCCAGCGTCGGGCCCATGAGCGAATCGGGGTGGTCGACCAGAATCGGACATACGTGCGCTCCACGGCTCGTCACGATACGGCTGTTGGAGCACAGCAGCTGTGCCCTGTCGTAGGAATCGAGCATCTCCTCCGTTACCAGGTGATGCCGGTCGTATCCTCCCGTGCGGAGAGTTTCCCGACCGATGCGGAGCGACGGCAGGATCTTCAGGCGGGGTCTCTCGCAGCCGACGTCGCGAAGGGCGGCGAAGAACTGCTCGCGTACCGTCTCCTCGTCGGCGAGATCCCATACACGTGCCGCCGTCAGGATCGGCAGGAACCCGTGGCCCAGCAGTTTCCGAATTCCCTCCATCGCACGCTCGAACGTCCCCTCTCCCCGGATCGGGTCGTTGGTCTCCGGACTCGGGCCGTCGATGCTCACCCTGAGCTCGAGAGAGTAGTCGCTGGCCGCCTCGGCCGCCGCCAGCCTGGTGAGCACCGGTTCGGTAAACAGGGTCCCGTTGGTGAGCACGGTCACCGGCCCGCACCGGAGAATCGCCTCGAGCATTCCGGGCAGGTCCGAGTGCATGAAGGGCTCGCCTCCTGTGACGTAGTACTCCTTGACCCCGTGCCGGCGGGCGAGCTCGAGCCAGCCGATAACCGTCTCGAGCGAGAGAAAGCCCAGGGTGTCGTTATCGGGGGCGCAGCTGATGAAGCAGTGGGCGCACCGGAGATTGCACACGGTCCCCGTCACCTGGAGCCACAGAGCGTCCAGATGTTCGAGCGCGATCGCCGGCCCGGAGTCGGCGAGTCGTGATGCTTCCGCGGAGATCGCAGGCGAACTGGCGGAGTTCATGAACGGCTTCTATTCTCCTTCTTCCCGTCGGCGGAGCCGTTGCGAAGCCGCCGGCGCGGCGCCCGGCTGGAGCCCGTCTCGAAGAAGCCTACCATCGGGAACATCGCGATGCCACTTAGCCTTCGGCACGCCGCCGCGACCCATATCGGCCGCGTGCGTCAGGGCAACGAGGACAGTTTCTACGCCGACGACGATGCCAGCGTCTTCATCGTCGCCGATGGGATGGGTGGGCACGCGGCTGGCGAGGTGGCCGCCCAGATCGCGGCGAGCAAAGTCGGCGAAGCCCTCTCCGGTGCCGTCGGCACGCAGCCGGCGGCCGAGCTCTCCCAAACGCTGGAAGCGGCGATCGCCGAGGCCAACCGCCGCATCCTCTCGTGCGCCGAGGATGACCCTGACTGCTACGGCATGGGCACGACCATCACGGCGCTGTGCGTCCTGGACGCCTCCTTCCTCATCGGCCACGTAGGGGACAGCCGGGCCTACCGCCTCCGCGGCGGCAGCCTCGAGCGGATCACGCGAGATCATACCCTCGTCCAACAGGAGGTGGATCGCGGTACACTCACCGATGAACAAGCTCGGGTCCACCCGAGATCCAACGTGCTGACCCGGGCCTTGGGAATCCCCGGTGGGTTCGCGACGGATCTCTTCGGGGGGATCCTCGAGGCCGGCGACCGCATCCTCCTGGCAACGGACGGACTGAGCGCGATGCTCCCGGATGCCGAGATCGAACGAATCCTCGCCGCGACGACGGATGTGGAGGAGACGGCCGGACAACTGGTGGAAGGGGCGAACGCCGCCGGCGGGCTAGATAACACGACGGTGATCGTCATAGACGTGCTGGCGACCTAGTCTACACTAAGCCGGGTAGAGCGCCGCCCCCCCCCGCAGCCTCGCCGAAACCTCTTCGGCTCCTGCCCCCAGAAGCTCCAGAAGCGGTCTCGGATCGGGCGCCAGCCGCTCTCCGAGCACGAAGACCCGGAACACCCTCGCGGCGTGATGAAGCGATCGGCTCAGGCGCGGCAGGTCGATCAGGCCTTCGGCGCCCTCCTCGGTGAGCCTCTGCACGTCACCGGTCCGGCGAACCAGCAGGATGTCCAGCTGTAGCATGTCCGGATAGCTCGGGTAGTCGACGAACACGCTCCCCGCCGGTACCGACCACTCCTGGGCCAGCCGATCTTCCAGCCCGCGGACCAGATCCGATCTCTCCTGAAGCCAGGAGCCTATTCCCGCCGGGACGGCGTCGCCGAAAACCTCGACCGCGCGCTTCGGCAGGCGACGGTTCTCCAGACGGTCGACAAGCTTCCCGACCACGGCGGCGGCGCCGTCTCCGGGGATATCCGCCGCTCGCCGCGCGAGCAGGCCCAGCAGCTCCTCATCGGTTCTTCCAGGAAGCTCCTCGGGCTCGACGAGTCCAGCCGAGCCCGCCCGCTCTACCACCGACCTGAAGACGACCGAGGCGGCCCGGACGGCGTGGTGCCAATAGACGTTCCGGAACATCTGGTACTTGGAGAAGAGCAGTGATTCCAGCGCGCTCAGCCCTTTTTCAGAGACCGCTAGCTCCACCTCGAACCCGCTCCCCTGACTGGCCAACGTGAGCGCCTCGAGCAGCCGGTCCACATCCACGGTTCCGTACGGAACGCCGCAGAAGAAGCTGTCCCGCTGCAGGTAATCGACCTTGTCCAGGTCCAGGGATCCTGCGATCAGCCCTTGGAGCGGATGTGGAGAGGTACCCTGGATCAGCTCGGCGATGATCTCGGGCCCATCGGGATCCACGCCCCGAAGAGGGCCTCGAATCGGATCCGCCCCGAGGAACAGGGAGGCCATCTGCTCGTGATGGCCGGGAATGGTGCCGGGACCGACCTCCTCCATCGCGTGCGAAAAGGCGTAATGACCGACGTCGTGCAGCAGGGCGGCGAGCGGGATGAGTGGCAGGCGCTGGCGATCGGTCTCGGAGAGCAGATCGAGGGAGCCGCTCCAGGCCAGGCTCGCGAGGGCCCGGCGCGTCAGCCCGTAGACGCCGATCGCATGATTGAAACGGGTGTGGACGGCGCCGGGGTAGACGAGGTGCGCGAACCCGAGTTGCTTGACCCTGCGCAGACGCTGGAACTGAGGCGTGTCGATGACCGCCGCCGCGGCCGCATCCAGCCGGACGTTGTTCCAGACCGGATCACGAACTACTCGGCCCGACGGCTTGCCCATCGCTACCTCCCCGTGCAGCGGAGAAGATGCCCGGCTGATGCGGCGGCGGCAATCGGGCCTGCTTGACACGTTCGGCGAAGCTCCTGACTTTGACCCGACCCGATCCCTCAACGGCCTGTTTTCGGCCCCGATCCTGGAGGTACCGTGGAGATCAAGCCGGGCCGCATGGTCCATCTCGGCTACGGGAAGTTCTGGCGTTCCGACGAGATCGTCGGACTGCTCCCGATCGAGGACGGCCGAGGCCCCGGCCGCCGTACCGAGGTCTACGCCGCCACGGTCGGTGAGCCCATCGTCGCGTCGCGCTCCGAGCAGACGATTCTTCAGGAGATGGCGACCCTGCCGGACGACGTCGCCCGGGCGACCGAGGCGCTCTCGGCGGCCGAGGATCTTCTCGACGCCATACAGGAGTTCAACCCCGTCCTCAGGCGGATGCTGAAGAGCGAAGAGAGCTTCGACGTCGACTACTGGATACGGCGGCTCAAGGGACTCGCCGAGATGCCGGAAGAAGACGACCAGGAGGAGCTCTTCTAGCAGACGGCGCTCGCTCGCCGGCTCGCTCAGCACCGGAACGCGCCGCTCCCCGGGCAGTATTCTCCCACACATGTCCGTGCTGACGCGACGCGCTTCGCCGTTCCCGACCGTGGGCTTCATGGCTCCCGCATGCGCTCGACTTGCGGCCCTGTCCGTGCTGCTCGGGAGCCCACCCATCCTGGCGGCGCAGGATGTGGCCGAAACCACGCCCGAGTGGAACGACGACCGGTCGATGGAGATCGTCCGTGCGGCCATGCGGACCCGGCATCACACGTTCTCCGACAGCTCTCTCAAGAACTTCGAGGTCGAGTCGGAGGGACACGTCTACCTGCTTACGGATATCGAGGGACAGGAGCGTCTGGTGCGGGCGGATCAGATCGCGCTTCGCATCATCTGGGAGGCGCCCAACAACATCTCTCAGACAATCGTAGGCCGGCGCTTCGATCAGAACCTGCCCTCGCGGATACGCTATCACGTGGACCACCTGGCGATCACGGTCGATAACTTCGGAAACTCCATCCGCATGGGCGAGGGAGACGAAGTGGCTGGCGTGAGGCATCCGATCTGGCGCGGCGCCGAGCGCCACTACGACTACCGGCTCGTCGACTCCACGGAGGTCCGCTTCTCCGGGGGACGTGCGCGTGTCTACGAGGTCGACGTGCGTCCGGTTCGCTTCGATCGACCCGGGTTGATCGGGACGCTCTACATCGACCGGGACACCTGGGCGATCGCTCGCATGTCATTCACCTTCACCCCGATTTCGTACCGGGATCCCCGGCTCACCGGGCTGGACGTGGACATCGAGAACGCGCTCTGGGACGGCCGCTACTGGCTGCCCGTGCGGCAGGTGGTCGAGGTTAGGAGGTCCTCTCTCTGGCTCAGCTTTCCGATCAGCGCCACGATCCGCACCGAGCACCTGATCGGACCCTACCGGATCAACCTGGAGCGCGCCGGTCGGATCCCGCCGGGCGAGAAGATCGCCTCCGTGTCGCCGGAGCGTCTGAAGGCGTTCGACGAGTGGAGCACGGACCTGCTCGACGGGCCGGTCGAACAGGCCGACACGGCGGCGATCGACATGGAGAGGATCCGCACGAGGGCGAGGGAGATCGCGGGCCGTCGCGTCGTCCCCACCGGACGTTTCAGGGTATGGCTGCAGGGCATCTCCAGCTTCATCCGCAGCCGCCGGGCGGAAGGGTTCCTGCTCGGCGCGGGTGGCGAGTACTCCCTGCCGACCGGGAGCGCTCGTGCATGGGTCGGCTACCCGTTCGGCCATCAGCTGGCCGAGCTGACGGTCGAGTTGGACTTCGACCTGGGATCGAACCGGCTCCGGCTCGAAGGCTATCGGCAGCGGCTTACCGACATCGGGCCGATCCAGGCCGCTTCCGGCGTCACCTCGACCGCCTCGCTGGGGATCAACGGCGAGGATTTCACCGATCCCTACTTCCGCGACGGAGCGCGGGCGACGTTCTTCTTTCCCTGGGCCGATGGCAGGAGCTCCATCTCGGCCGGGTGGGAGCGGCAGGAGAGCGCCCTCCTCTCCACCGGCGTCGATGACGCGCGGCCGATCAGGCCGATCCGGGATGGCGACATGTGGAGCACGACGGCCTCGCTCCGTCCCCGATTGCCCGGCCTTCTGGGAGCGCGGGTCACGGGTCGCCTCGACGCCGAGGGCGGAATCCTCGATGGCGACGGCTATGCCCGCTGGCTGTTCGGCGTCGAGCTCGACGGCCGGCGCCTGGGCTCGCCCTGGGGCTGGGAGGCAGAGATCGGGGGCGCTCTCGCCGCGGGCACTCTCCCGCCACAGCGGCTGGTGCTCCTCGGCGGGCGGGGTACGGTTCCCGGCTACACCTTCCGCGGCTGGGGCGGCGATCAGGCCTTCTTCGTGAGGCTCCTCGGTTCCCGGAAGGTGATCGGTCGGTGGCTGAACCTGCGGGCCTTCGCCACCGCGGGAACGGTGGGCGTCACTGCCGTCTCGGCGGGAGCCGCCGAGTTCTTCGGCGCCTCGGCCAGCGGCGGCCTGCGGCCGTCGCTCGGCGCCGGCATCGGGGTGGTGAACGACTTCTTGCGGGTGGACGTGGCCCGAGGCCTCGACGACGGCGTGTGGGAGTGGATGGTCTCCTTCAACAAGGATCTGTGGCCGATGATGTGAGCCGGAACCCGCCCGGTGCGCCGGCTTCGTCACACCGGCGCCGTCCTTTCTTCTAGCGGAGCACCTTCAGATCCAGATAGGTGGCGCGGTCGGGCGAGTGATACACCCGCTGGGTCGCCTCGATGAAGTCCTCCTCCGTCGCGTTGAAGATGTTGGGTACGTAGCTCTGCGGGTTCCGGTCGATGAGCGGGAACCAGGTGCTCTGGATCTGCACCATGACCCGGTGGCCCTTCTTGAAGGTGTGGAACACGTCCTGCAGCGGCAGCCGCACCGTCGTCGGCTCGCCGGGCACGAACGGATCGGGGTGCTCGTAGCTGTTCCGGAACCTCCCGCGGATCACCTCGCTGCGCACCATCATCTCGTAGCCGCTGAGCTCCACCCCCTCCGGCGTGTGCTCGTGGTTCGGCTCGTCGTCCGGGTAGACGTCGATGAGCTTGACGATCCAGTCGGAGGCGGTCCCGGTGGTCGAGACCTCGAGGTGGGCGATGATGTCGCCGGCCAGCGTCAGGTCCTCATCCAGCACGTCCGTCTGGAACTCGATCACATCGGGGCGGCGGCTCGCGAACCGCTGGTCCTCGTTCATGTAGCGGCGGGGGGTGAACACGACGCGGATGGCATCGGTGTACGGAACGGGCTCGTTCGGGTCGCTGACGTACTCCGTGTGCCCGGGCTCGCTCGCGACGGGCGGCCCGGCGGACAGGTCGCCTCCGCCGCGCAGGTACAGCCGCTCCGCGCGGGCAGCCGCAGGCGGCCAGGCGTCGAACTCCTTCCACTCGTTCCGGCCCGTGTCGAAGACCAGTGCCTCGAACTCAGGGGGCTCCCCCTCCCCCTTCAGGAAGTGGCGGAAGAAGGGGGCCTCCACCTCCCGCTGGTACCAGCCGGAGATGTCCTCGCCGAAGTAGATGTCGCCGACCATGTGCGGCGCGCGGGCGCGTGACCAGCCGCCGTGGGTCCACGGACCCATGACGAGGACGTTGAAGGCATCGGGGCTCTCTCGCTCGAGGGTGCGGTAGATGTTGAGCGGGCCGTACAGATCCTCGGCGTCGTACCAGCCGCCGACCGTCATCACGGCGTGGCCCACCCCTTCGAGGTGAGGGAGGATGTTCCGCCGCTGCCAGAATTCGTCGTAGTTCGGGTGCTCCACGATCTGGCGCCAGAAGAAGTTGTCCTCGCCGTACGAGTCGGAGAGCCGGTCGAATCCCATGTAGAACTTGTAGCCGTCGCGCGTGGGAGGCCGCTGCATCGGGAACCAGCTGTCCGTCGTCGGCTCCGTCTTCTGGTAGCCGAACACCGGCGTGATCAGCCAGTAGCTCAGCAGGTATGCGCCGTGGTGGTGGAAGTCGTCGAAGAAGAAATCGGCGATCGGCGCCTGCGGGGAGGACGCGACGAGGGCGGGGTGCGCCTCGGGAAGAGCGGCGGCCGCGTAGAAACCCGGGTAGGAGATCCCCCACATCCCGACCTTGCCGTTGTTCCGCGGCACGTTGGCGAGCAGCCACTCTATCGTGTCGTACGTGTCGGAGCTCTCGTCGATCGTCGAATCCCCTGCTACGTGAGGCCGCATGTTGTCGTACTGCCCTTCCGACATGTAGCGACCCCGCACGTCCTGGCAGGCGAAGATGTAGCCCTCCTCCTCCATGAGCCGTGAGGGACCGATCCGCCTCGGAAAGCCGTTCGTTCCATAGGGACCGCAGCTGTACGGGGTCCGGCGCAACAGGATCGGGTACTCGCGCGTCGTGTCCCGCGGCAGGAAGACGGCCGTGTGAAGCTCGACCCCGTCCCGGACCTCGATCCGGTATTCCCGCTTCTCGTATGCCGCGGCGTGGTCGACCGACTCGAGATCGGCGGTGGATGGCTCCCGGGCCGCAGGCTCGGCGCTGCAGCCGGCGCCGAGAACGAGGCAGAGGATTCCGAGCCACCCGGGCACTGCCGACGCTGTCCTCTTCATCTCGCGCACCCCGTATCAGAACCTGTCGGCCCGCATCGCGCCCAGGTCCATCGATGGCTTGCCGTCGAGGATCCACTCGGCGACGAGCTGGCCGGTGACCGGACCCAGCGTCAGCCCCAGCATCGCGTGGCCTGTCGCGAGGTAGAGTCCCTCGGGAGCGGACAGCGGCCCGACGATCGGCAGCCCGTCGGGCGTGCAGGGGCGAAGGCCACACCACTCGGAGGTGGACTCGACATCTCCGACGCCCTCGAGGAAGCTGTCCGCCGCTTTCGTGAGCTGGGCTATTCGAGCCCCACGAATCTCGTGGTTGACTCCGGAGAACTCCATGGTGCCGGCGAAGCGTACAAACCCGTCCATAGGAGAGCAGAGCACGTAGTATTCGCGCAGAATACACGCGATGTTCAGCGGTGGCGCGCCTCCGGTCGCCGGATCGCGGTCCCGGTGGTAACCCTTGCCGGCCTGGACCGGCAACCGGCACCCGAACCTCATCGCCAGGTCCAGGCTGTAGGCACCCGTGGCCAGGACCACGCGGTCGCCCTCCCGGATCTCCCCATCCCGCGTCCGCACGCCAGTCACCCGACCCTCCTGCGTCAAAACCTCTACGGCCTCGGAGCCCGTAACGACCTCTCCACCGTAGCCCCGGATCCGCCCGGCCAGCTCCTGAACGAAGCGGAGCGGATTACAGGTTGCCGCCTCCGGATAGAAGGCGCCGCCGAGGAGACCGCTCTTGAGGGCCGGCTCGCGCTCCCGCAGCGCCTCCGGCGGAAGGAACTCCGTCCGAAAACCCGCCGCCCGCGCCATCGCCGCCTCAGCCTCCACCTCTTCCCGCCCCTGCTCCGTTCGGAAGATCTCGTAGTACCCGCCTGGCCTGTAGTCGCAGTCGAGCTCCTCCTCCTCCACCAGCCGCTCGAACAGCGGCCCGGTGGCGTGACCGAGGGGCCCGAGAACGCGCATGTTCGCCTCCAGCCGCTCCTGCGTGGAGTTGGAGCGGAAGTCCCTCAGCCACTTCACTAGGCCCGGGTCCCACCTGGCCGGGATGTAGAGCGGGCTTACGGGGTCCACGAGCCACCTGACCGCCTTCCTGAGGGCCACCGGACGGTTCATGGGCGGGTGGCCGGGCGAGATCGTGCCGGCGTTGCCGAAGGACGCGCCGCTGCCGATCTCGTCCTTCTCCAGCACCGTCACGGGCGATCCGCGCCTGGCGAGGAAATAGGCGCAGCACACGCCGATCACGCCCCCGCCGACGACGATCGTACGCTCCTTCAAACGCTCACTCCCCCTTGCACGAGTACCAACTGTCACCGATGCCGATATCGACCTTGAGAGGGACGTCCAGATCGGCCGCGCTCTCCATCTCCTCCGTCACGACCCGCGCGATCTCCTCCGTGAGGTCCGAGCGAACCTCGAACAGCAGCTCGTCGTGCACCTGGAGGAGCATGCGCGCCGCACCCTCGTGGTCGGAAAGCAGGCGCTGGTGAAGGCGGATCATCGCCATCTTGATGAGGTCGGCCGCCGTGCCCTGGATCGGCGAGTTCGTCGCGGTGCGCTCCCCGTAGCCACGCACGCCGGGGTTCTTCGCGCGGACCTCCGGAATGTATCGCCGCCGGCCGTTCAGCGTCTCCACGTAGCCCTGCGTGCGGGCGCGCTCCTTCATCTCCTCGAGGTAGTCGCGCACACCGCTGAAGCGCTCGAAGTAGGCGTCGATGAACTCGCGCGCCTCCGTGCGGCCTATTCCCAGCTGAGCCGCCAGCGCCACCGGTCCCTGTCCGTAGATCGTGGCGAAGTTGATCGTCTTCGCCCTACCTCTCATCTCCGGCGTCACCGCGGCGGACTCCACTCCGAAGATCAGGGCCGCCGTCTCGCGGTGGATGTCCCGATCCTCGCTGAACGCTCGCACGAACGCGGGATCGGCCGAGAGATGGGCCATCACCCGGAGCTCGATCTGCGAGTAGTCCGCACCGACGAAGAGCCAGCCGTCCTCCGGCACGAATCCCTTCCGGATCTCGCGACCAAGCGTGCTCCGGATCGGGATGTTCTGCAGGTTCGGATCGTAGGAAGCGAGGCGGCCGGTGGTCGCGACGACCTGGCTGAAGTTGGTGTGGAGTCGCCCGGTCTCGGGATCGACCAGTTGAGGCAGCTTGGAGACGTAGGTGCCATCCAGCTTGTCCAGCTCCCGATGCTCGACGATCAACCGGGGGATCTCGTGGCCCTGCTCGGCCAGGGCCATGAGGACGCTCTCGTCGGTGGAAGGACCCGTCTTCGTGCGCTTCAGGACCGGCAGCTCGAGTCTGTCGAACAGGAACTCCCTGAGCTGCGGGACCGATCGGAGGTTCACCTCCTCGCCCGCGATCTTGAAGATCTCCTCCCGGATCAGGTCGATGTCCCGGCGCAGCTTGCTGGAGAGCGCCTCGAAGAACGGCGGGTCGATGAGTATCCCCTCGCTCTCCATCGCTGCCAGAACGGGAACCAGGGGAATCTCGATCGTCTCGCAGAGCTCGAGCATCTCGTGCAGTCGGAGGTCTTCTTCCAGGACATCCGCCAGCCGAAGCGCGTAGTCCGCTTCCTCTGCGGCCGCCGGTCCGAGCTCCTCCACCGGCGACTCGGCGAGGTCCGCCCCGGCCCGCCGGCCACCGGAGGTCAGCGTGTGGCCGAATCGCTCCATGACCAGGAGGTCCAGGTCGTGTTGGCGCTTGCCCGGATCCAGGCAGTAGGAGGCCAGCGAGGTGTCCATGGCGAGCCCATCGGGCGGCGCTCCCGCTCGCTCCAGGAGGTGGAGGGCGTACTTGAGGTCGTGCCCGATCTTGGGGAGGTCCGGATCCGCCAGGAGCTCACGGAGCGCCGCGAGGCCGGGATCGTCCGCGGTGCCCAGAGAGGGGAGGTTCGCGGGTAGCTCCTCCGGCTCGTCGAGCCTCAGCACCGGGTTTCCGCTCTCGTCCCTGCCGATCGTCGAAGGGACGTGCCCGAAGGGCAGGTACCAGGCACGGCCGGGGCAAGCGGCGACCGCCAGACCGACGAGGTCGGCCCGCATCGGATCGACCGCCGATCCGACGACGGCGATCGAGATTCGGCCGGCCTCCCGCGCCGCCTCCACGATCTCGGTCACCTCGTCGGGATCCTGGATCACACGGTGATCCGCTTCCGGTTCGGCTTCCGCGTCGGCCGAGGCCAGCTCGCGCGCCAGCGAGTGGAACTCCAGCGCGAGGAAGAGCTGGCGGAGGCGCTCCCGGTCGGGCGGCTTCTGCGCCAGCGGGCCGAGCTCGAGCTCGATCGGCACATCCGTCCTGATCGTCACGAGGTCTCGAGACAGTCTGGCCTGATCGGCGTGCCCGAGGAGGGCGTTCCTGGCCCGCTTCGGGGTCACCTCCTCGACCCGCTCGATGATCTCGTCCAGCGAGTCGAATTGGGCCAGGAGCGCGGTGGCCGTTTTCTTCCCGACGCCCGGCACCCCGGGAACGTTGTCCGAGCTGTCGCCCAGCAGAGCCAGGTAGTCGGTGACCTGGCGGGGCGGGACCCCGAGGCGGTCGGCGGCGTTCTCGGGCGTCACCCACTCCTCGTCCACGGCGGCCGGTCCTCGGCGGCCGGGGTTGAGGAGGTGGGTGTCGTCACCGATCAGCTGATAAAAGTCCTTGTCTCCCGAAACGATCACCGTGCGCAGGCTCTCCGCTCCGGCCTGCGCGGCGAGCGTGCCGATCACGTCATCCGCCTCCCATCCGGGGACCTCGAGAACCGGGATGTTGAACGCCTCGACGAGACTCCGGCAGCGCGGGATCGAGGCCTCGAGCTCGTCGGGCATCTTCTCTCTCGTCGCCTTGTACTCCGGGTGCACCTCGGTGCGGAAGGAGTCGCCGGCGTCGAACACGACGCCGATATACTCCGGCTCGTGGTCCTCGAGCAGCCGCATCAGGAAGCGGGCGAGGCCGTACGGCGCCGAGGTGTTCTCGCCGGAGGACGTCGTGAGCGGCCGGCTGATCATGGCATAGAAAGCCCGGTAGATCAGTGCGTAGCCGTCGATCAGGAAGAGGGTGGGGCGATCGGCTGACCGGGTCGGCTCGCTCACCTGCGGCTCGCTGCGAGGGTGGAGGGAAGAGGCGCCCGGGGATCGGCGACGGAGAGACGCCGGTACCCTGGCCGCGCGACCTTCGGACTTCGGCGGCTTCTCGAACGGCGACGCCCCGGCGTGGGCCTGACCCGAGCCGGGGCGCTTACATCATCTAAACGGGCGCAGGTACGTCACCCGTCGCGTGCCGCTACGCGCGGGTTACGTTCAAAGCGTGGAGGCCCTTGTCGCCTTGCTCCAGTTCGAACTCCACGTCCATACCCTCGGCCAGCGTCTTGTACCCGTCCATTTGAATCGCGCTGTAATGGACGAACACATCTTCGCCGCCCTCGGGCAGCTCAATGAAGCCGTACCCCTTGGCGTCATTGAACCACTTCACCTTACCTGTTGCCATCTGACCGGGTCCTCCTGCTGTGCGGTGGGAGACTTCCGGGGCCGCTGCGCCCTTCGGCGCCTATGCTACCGCCCCGGTTCGAGCCCGTCAACATGTGGTCCGTCGAGACCATACAGACGGGTGTAGACGAGTGTGTTTGCCGTCACCTCCCTGGCGTAGATACGTGTCTCTCGGAAGGGAATCCGCTCTACGAAGAGCTCCGGATCCACCTCCCGCTCCGGGAAATCGCGCCATCTCAGATAGCGATGCGGCCCTGCGTTGTACGAGATGAGGGCCGCCGCCAGATATCCATCGAATCGGCCGAGCATGCGCGCCAGGTAGGTGGTGCCCAGCCGCAGGTTGGCCTCCGGCACCTCGAGCTGTGCCAGGATGAAATCGTCGAGACCGGCCTCCCGCGACATCTCGTGCGCGGTCCGCGGGAGGAGCTGCATCAGGCCGACGGCGCCCGCCGAGGAGACGACGTCCGCCTCGAACAGGGACTCGCGCCGGATCAGTCCGGCCACCAGCGCCACGTCCAGTCCGCGCTGGCGGGACAGCTCTTCGATCGCCGCCCGGTAGGGGAGTGGATAGACCGCCCGCAACGCCGACTCGCTCCAGACTCGCCCCTCGCTGCCGTGAGCGGCGAGCCCGAGACGGATGCCACGCCGAGTCCATCCCCGCTCGTTGAGCGCCAGGGCGAGCGGCAGTCGCTGAGCCCCCGTCAGCCGGCTCTCTCGCAGGCCCGAATCCAGCTCTCGCTCCGCGCGGTCGATCCAGCCCAGGCCGCGGAGCAGCTCCATGCGCTCGAGCAGACGCCGCCATTCCGGGGCGAGCTCGTCGAGAAGAGGCCCGTCTCTCCGCACGGCCGCGTCGTACGGATCCACGTCGATCCGGCGGCCGGCGAGCTGACCGTAGTAGCTGAGCGGATCACGGTCGACGGCCTCACGGTAAAGTGGCCGCGCGGCACCGCTGTCCCCGTTCGCTTCCAGCGAGCGCGCGCTCCAGTACACCATCGCATGGTACCAGCCACCCCGGGGGTAGCGGCGGCGGTAAAGCTCGAAGCGCGCGCGTGCCTCCTCGTAATCGCCCTCGAGAAACGCGAGCATGCCCAGGCGAATGAGAGAGCGGCCCGCCCAGCTCGATCGGGTGAAGCGCGAGATGGCTCTCTCGTAGATGGCGCGGGCATCGTCGACCTTCCCATCGTCCTGCAGATGGTCGGCAAGGAGGTAGGCGGCGAAGGCCGACTCGTTTCCCAGTCCGGCTTCGAGCGACCGACGGAAGGCATCCTCTGCCGGCTCCCGGGCACCCATCCTCGAAAAGGCACGTCCGGCCAACAGCCACAGGGATCCCAGGTCCACGCCGGAGGTCCCGGTCGGCACCCCCTCCATCCAGGGAGCCAGCGTCCACACGACGCCCTGGTTGTCGCGAGCCGCGAACTGGGCCTCGGCGAGCTCCATCCGGATCTCGGCGGATTCCGCCGGAGAGGCCTCTTCCAGGGCGGCGCGCAGGTGTGTGACGGCGAGCTGCGGCCTGCCCGCGGCCAACTCGGCCTTCGCCACGGCGCGGCGCGTCTCCCCCCCTGGAGACAGTGCGAGGAGAAGCTCGCCCGCCTTCGGGCCGCCTCCGGGGCCGATCGCGCTCTCGAGCGTCCGGATCGCGGCGGCGCTGTCGCCCGACTCGAGGAGCGCCGGGACGATCCAGCGCGTCGAGAGCGGGGCTCTTGCCCGACGGGGGAGTTGTCCGGCCAGCCTCAGCCCTTCCGCTTCATCGCCGGAGCGAAAGGCCGCGAGCGTCAGCTCCATCCGCACCGAGTCCTCGGGCAGCGCGCGATCGCGCTCGAGGTCGGCTGCCAGGCTCCGGGCTCGATCCAGGTCTCCCGCGCGCGCGAGCTCCTGCAGCGCCGAGAGACGGAACCAGCGGGCAAGCTCGGGCCGCTCGTTCGCGGCGGCCTCGTATTGCAGGGCGGCCGCGGCGTGCTCCTCGAGTCGGGAAAGCAGGGAGGCGTATTCGGCGCGGAAGTCGACCGGGACTCCGCTCTCCGCTGCGTCCTCGGAGTCCGAGAGGAGCCCCAGATACCTCCGATAGGAGGCGAGGGCCGCATTCAGGCTGTCGAGGCCGGCGAACGCTCGACCGACCTCCAGAAGCCCGAGTCCGGCGTCCATCTCTCCGAGCCAGGGTTGGCCGAGAAGCAGCCGAAGGACCGCGGACCAGGCTCGCCCATCGGCGTACGCCCGCGCGGCCAGCAGCACTGTCTTCGGGTCCGCCGCCCCATCCCGCGACTGCGATAGGTGTCTCGAGAGAAGATCGCCGGCCGTCAGGGGAAGCGAGGCACCTTGGAGACGCCTCGCCATCTCCACGACGTCGATGGAGTCGGCTCCGGGGTCTGGGTACGGCGGTGAGCCGTCGGCTCCGGGCGAAGCCTGTAAGAGTACCGCGAACAGCAGAAACTTCATGCCAGCCTGCGCCCTCCGTCCACGTAAGTCAGCCTGCGGAGAAGTCCTGCTCCGCCAGGCGACCCGCGGCGGGACGGCGCGGGCTTGGGCTACAACTCTCCTAGCCTACAAAACAATCGGCGGCCGGTCAAAAAACCGGCCGCCGGCTGGTGGCTCACGTCACTCGTGGCTTCGAGCCTACGGAGTGTCGTAGGTGATCCTCCCGAGGATGACCCGGCCGAGAGACGGCGTGCCCGGGAATGACTTGTAGCTCTTGTCGAGCAGGTTCGTAACGTCCACCTGCACCGACATGCCGCGCACCGTCGGGATGCTGTAACCAAACGACGCGTCCATCGTGGTGTAGCTGTCGACCGGCCCGACATAGGCGCCCGAGTTCGCGAAGAAGCTGTCGATGTAGCGGACGCCGAGGTTGCCGAAGAAGCCCGTGCCCCAGCCCCGGTAGCCCACCGACGCGGAGGTCTTGAACTTCGGGGCGTTGAGCGACACGCAGGTGGGGAAGATCGGGTTGTCGTCGCACAGCGCGTCGCCACCCACCCCCGAGTTGAACATGTCCTTGTTGACCCAGTTCATCCTCATGCCAAAGAACCATTGGGGCGAGAACTGCCACTCGGCGGAGAAGTCGAGTCCAACGACGTCGAAGTCGCCGAAGTTCTGGTAGGTGAAGAGGAGCGAGTTCTGCTCGACCGTCACCTGCTCGGGCGTGAGCACGCCGAGGGGAATGGTACCGAGCGTTTGGCCTATCCCCGCGGCCTGCTCCGGGGGGACGCCGAAGCCGACCAGGTAGGCGGCGATATCGGCCCCGTCGAGAGCCACGTTCGGCGTGACGATCCCGAGCGGGCCGATGAAATCCTGGATCCGTGACCAATAGAAGGCGAAGTCGAACAGGAACTGCTCCTCGACCAGCCCCTTGTAGCCGAACTCGATCGTGTTCGTGATCTGGTTGTCGATCGCGGGGATGTCATCGACCCCGTCCACGCCGCGCGGATCGGGCTCGAATTCCAGGGACTGCTGATTGAACAGGGCGGTGACGATCCCCACCTGGTCCTCGGTCGGGACCGGCAGGCTCCCCAGAAGGGCGCCCAACGCGGGATCCAGGGCTCCCGCCGTGGCCACCGCCAGCGCCCAGAGGTTCGGCGTCGTGGTCGGGATGAAGGCCGTGTTGGAACTCCCGATCAGCGGCGCGAAAGGCGACTTGAAGTCGGCCCTGCCGTCCGTCCGGCTGAACGTGAACCCCTCGTCCGTCGTTCCCTGCGTGTTGAGCGGATAGGCGAACGGCGTACCCGGGACCGGCAGCACTCGAGCAAGCAGATCGAGGAACAGGTTGTTGGTGGTCGGCGACGAGAAGGCGCGGTTGTACGTGACCCTCAGGTTCTGTTCCGGCGTCGGCTTGAACATGAAAGCCGCGCGGGGCGACCACACCACGGGCTTCACGACGGAGTTGTAGTCGGCTCGCAGCGCCAGGACGAGATCGAACTTCTGGCTGAGGGCCGTCTGCGATTGTACGAACCCTCCCACCTCGGTGATGTTGTCGTCGTCCTCGTTCACTCCGGTGATCGTGCCCTCGGTTCTCGGAGTCGTCTGGAGGAAATCCACGCCGTAGGTGAAGGTCTGTCTGGAGCCGAGAAAGCTGGTGTTCTGGAGCTGGGTGGCGAAGACGTTCGACTTGTCGACGATCGACTCGCCCGACCTCAGGAGATAGGTGTCGCCCGCGTTGCTGACGTTGTAGTAGACGTTGGCGAAGAACTCCTTCCAGTTCAGGCGCGTTTGGAAGTAGTTGTAGTTCCAGTTGTCCACCTGGCCGGCTCCGATCCCGGTCAGGTCGATGCTCGTGCCCGACGTCGTGTGCCCGTAGGAGAAGATCACGCTCGTCTCGTCGCTCGGCCTCCAATCCGCCCTCACGTCGACGCTCCAGTTGTTCAGCGTCGAATCCCGGGCTCCGACGCGAGAGAGGTCTTCGTCGGTGACGGTGGGCGGGAAAAGCAGGCAGGCTTGGCTGCTCGGATCGGCGAGACACGCCTGGGCGGCTTGCTGCAGCGCGAACTCGTCGGGATCGACGAAGATGAAGTCCGTGCCTCCGAGGTACTGCCCCGAGACCTTGATCCCGAACTTGTCGCTCGTCTTGAAGGCGACGCGGCCCTGCGTCTGGAATAGACCCTTCGAGTTGTCGGGAACGGCGACCGGGCCGACCCCTGACTCCTGCTGGTTCCTGGCGCCGCCAGCGACGGAGATCACCAAGCCCGGATCGTCGATCGGCGACGTCGTGATCTGGTGGACCACGCCGTTGGCCGTGTTCGGGCCATAGACCGCGGACCCCGGACCGAGCACGACCTCGATCCGCCCGATATCGGTCGGCACGGTCGGGTTGAGGTGCGAGATGTTCGCCCTGAGAGATGGCACGCGCGCGATGCGGTAGTCCGTCAGGTACATGACGGCGCCCGAGAAGATGTTGTTGAATCCCCTCGTCACGAAGTAGTTGCCCTGAACGCCCGTGGTGATGACGTCGACCCCGCTCACATTGTCGATGAAGTCGGTGGTGCTGAGCGACGTCTTGGACTTGATCTGGATCTCGTCCACGACGTGGATCGATGCCGGCGCCTCGAGCAGCTTCTCCTCCACGCCTCTCTGGACGGTCGCCGTGATCGGGTTCATGCTGAAGAGCTGTTCCGACAGGTCGATCGTGAGGCTGGTGACCTGACCCTCCGTCACCACCACGCCCGGCTCGGTGTGCGTGCGCCAGCCGGCGCTGTTGAAGCGGACCGTATAGGTCCCGGCCGGCACATCCGTGATCCTGAACGTGCCGTTCTGCCCGGAGAGGCCGCCCGCGATCATCGTGCCGGCCGCATCGATCACGGTGATCTCCACGGCGGACAGGGTCGCGCCCGTGTCGGAGTCTCTGACCGTCCCCCGGATGGCCCCACCCTGGGCCAGGGCCGTCGTCGGGATCAGCGGGATGAGGAGGAGCGTGAGCAGAGTGAGAAGCCTGAAAAGGAGCCGGCGGTGAAGAATGGTCCGGCGACGAAAACGACCGTTACGAACACCCTCAGTGTCCATCGCGCGCCTCGCTCGTGGGGGTGATGCAGCTGGTGGCCGTCGGGAATCCGCGGGGCGGCACCGCAAGGCGCCTTGATCGGACGGCTTGGGGACCGGCGACGCGGACCGGTAAACCTAAGAAGAAGTAGAGGATTTGGGCAACGATCACCCCCGCAGGCCGAAACTCGGCCCCACTCGGGGCCAGAAGACTCGGGCCGGCTCGGGCCCGGAGGGGGAAAGAAAAAGCCCGGCGTCTCGGCCGGGCTCTTTCTAGGAAACCGCATCTCCCTCCCGCCTCGCGGCGGCGGGCCAGGCCTCAGGCAGTCGCCTTGGCCATCTCCTGCTCGTGGAGCGCGTCGATCATCTTCTGGGCGCTCTCCTCCATGTCGATCACCAACCTGTCAACCCGCGTCACGAAGTAGTTGTGCGCGACGTTGATCGGAATCGCGATCGCCAGGCCGGTGGCCGTCGTAATGAGGGCGACCTTAATGCCGCCGGCCACGAGCGTGGCTTCCACCTCGCCCGCGATCTCGATCGCCTGGAAAGCCTGGATCATCCCGATCACGGTCCCCAGGAAACCGAGGAGCGGCGCCACGTTCGCCAGCGTCGCCAGCCACACGAGGCCCTTCTCGAGCTCGGCGATCTGGATCGCACCCGCGTTCTCGATCGCCTGGATGACGCGCTCGGTACCCTCCTCGTGCCGCCGCAAGCCCGCCTCGAGGATGGCGGCCGCGGGGGCCTTGGAGTCTTCGCACTGCGCGAGGGCCTCGCGGAGCCGCCCGTGGGCGATCAGCTCGTCGACGTCAGACAGAAGGCCGCGAGTCCGGGCCGACTTCACCTGGAGGTCGAAGAACTTCCAGACGATGACCAGCGCGCCCACCGCCATACAGAACCCGAGCGGCCACATCATGAAACCGCCCGCATTCCAGATCTCGCCGATGTTGAGCTCCTGCCCTTCCCCCAGTCGGGGCGAGGCTTCCTGTACCAGCCATAAGGCTGTCGCGATAAAGCTGTTCAAAATAACCTCCAGCCGCCTTGACTACGGCGCGTCATGCAGAGCCGAACGACCCGTCCAAAGACAGGCGGCGCAAGCTAAGAGAGGCTCGCGGAGGCTGTCAAGTCGCGCCGAAGCGGCCCGGAGCCGGCGCGCGGCAGCCGGTTCGGCGGCGCTCCTCCCGGCGAAGCGGGCCCACGCAGCGCCTCCCGGCGGCAGCCCGTCAGCTCTTGATGCAGCGAACCCACCGCCCAGGCGATCGCTCCCCCAACAAGGGGATGGCGAGAGAACAATCATCGTCTCGCTCCGGATGGCGGCAGCGACCGAGGTACGGGCAGCCCTCCGGCAGCTCGGAGGGATCCGAACCCTCCGGCAGCTCGGGCTCCCTCCTCTTCTCCGAAGGCGGCCACGGACGGGGCACCGCGGCGAGTAGCGAGCGCGTGTATGGGTGCAGCGGCTCGTGATAGAGAGCGGCGGCTTCCGACGCCTCTACTATCCGCCCCGCGTACATCACGGCGACCCGATCGGCGACCTGTCGAACGACCGCCAGGTCGTGCGCGATAAAGAGATAGGAGAGACCGAGCCGCTCCTGAAGATCCGCCAGGAGATTCAGGACCTGTGCCTGGATCGAGACGTCCAGGGCGGACACCGGCTCGTCCGCCACGATGACATCGGGCTCGACGGCCAGCGCTCTGGCGATCCCGATCCGCTGTCGCTGGCCGCCGGAGAACTCGTGCGGGTACCGCTCCGCCGCTTCCGGGCCCAGCCCCACGAGGCCGAGGAGCTCGGTGATGCGCCGCTCCCGTTCCTCGCCTGCCGCGAGCGCGTGGACGGACAGAACTTCGCCCAGCATGCCGCCGACCGTCATCCGGGGATTCAGGGATCCGAACGGATCCTGAAAGACGAGCTGAACCCGGCGCCGAAACTCCAGAAGCTCGGGGCGCGACATGGACCCGAGGTCGCGTCCCCGGTAGCGGACCGTCCCCGAGGTCGGCGGCTCGAGACCGATCAGCAGCCTCGCCGTCGTGCTCTTTCCGCAGCCGGATTCCCCGACGAGCGCCAGGCTCTCGTGTCTCAGGATCCTGAGGGAGACCTCCTCCACCGCTAGCGTTTTTCGCTCCACTCCCCAAGGACCTCTCGAAGCGTAGTGCCGGGCGAGTCCTTTCGCCTCCAGGAGAACCTCGGCGTTTCCCGAGGTCTCTTGGTTCACCTCGGACGCGGCGCGGACGCCCACGGGCTCGTCGATCACGACTCGCCGCCTTCCCGCCGACCGTCGGGCGACCTCGTCCCGAAGCCGTAGCCGCTTCTCCGCCGCTCAGGCTCGTCGGCCAGCCAACAGCGCGCGGCACTCTGCTCGGCCGGGCCGTAACGCGTGAGATCGGGGACGTCCCGGCAACGGCTCCAGGCGTAGGGGCAGCGGGGCCTGAACCGGCAGCCGGTCGGCCACGCGGTCGCGCGTGGCACGTTGCCCGGGATCTCGGCGAGTCGCTCACGCCGCTCCTCGAGATCCGGAATGGCCTGCAACAAGCCCTCGGTGTACGGGTGCTGCGGATCACGGAAGAGCGCCTCCACGGAGGACTCCTCCACGATCTGGCCGGCGTACATGACCAGCACCCTGTCGGCCACCTGAGCGACGACACCGAGATCGTGGGTGATCAGCAGAACCGCCGTCCCCATCTCCTCCTGCAGAGAGGCCAGCAGCTCGAGGATTTGTCTCTGTACCGTAACGTCCAACGCCGTCGTGGGCTCGTCGGCGATCAGGAGCGACGGCCTGGTGGAGAGGGCCATGGCGATCATCACCCGCTGCCTCATGCCGCCGGAGAGTTGGTGCGGGTAGTAGCCGTAGCGCTGTTCCGGATCGGGGATGCCGACTCGATCCAGCCATTCGATCGCCACGCGTCTGGCGGCGACCGCATCACGCTCTCCCGGGCCGGTAGACATGGCCTCGTGCTCTCGGATGGCCTCCGAGACCTGCTGGCCGATCGGGAAGACCGGGTTCAAGCTGGTCATCGGCTCCTGGAAGATCATCGAGATCTCGCCGCCCCGGACCTCGCGGAGCCTCGAATCGGCGGCCGAAGTGAGCTCTTCTCCACGGAGCCGCACGCTCGAGCCTGCCAGGAGGCGGCCCGGTGGCTCGGGCAGAAGCCGAAGGATCGACAGGGCCGTCACGGACTTCCCACAGCCGGACTCGCCGACCAGGGCCACCGTTTCCCCCTCCCGCACATCGAACGAGATCCCGTCGACGGCCCGGGCCTCGCCCAGATCGGTCGCGAAGTACGTCCGCAGATCCAGAATCTGGAGCAACGGCGAAGCCATTACGCGACCCTCCTCGGATCGAGCGCATCGCGCAGTCCGTCTCCGACGAGGTTGAATGCCATCACCGTGAAGACGATCGCCAGCCCCGGGAAGGTCGTGATCCACCAGGCATCGAGCATCGCATCTCGGCCGGACGCGACCATGTTCCCCCAACTGGCCGTCGGCGGCTGCACGCCGAGGCCGAGGAAGCTCAGCGCCGCCTCCGCAAGGATGGTGTTTCCGATGCCGAGGGTGGCCGCCACGATCACCGGGGTGAGGACGTTGGGCAGCACGTGCCGAGCCAGGATGCGGGTTCGACCGAACCCGAGCACCCGCGCCGCCGTGACGAACTCCATCTCGCGAACCGTGAGCACCTGCCCGCGGACGATCCGGGATACCCCCATCCATCCCGTGAGTCCGAGGACCAGCGTCACGAGCGCGATCGAAGGCTGGAAGAGGGCGACGAGCACCACGAGCAGCACCAGACGTGGGAAGCTGAGCAGCAGGTCCACGCCCCGCATCAGCACGGTGTCGAGTCGGCCGCCGAAGAAGCCGGCGACAGCTCCGATCGCGGTGCCCAGCGTGATCGCGATCAGGATGGCCAGGAAGCCGATGGACAGGCTGATGCGGGCTCCGTACAGCACGCGGCTGAAGATGTCGCGACCGAAGCGGTCCGTACCCATCGGGTGCGAGGCCGAGGGCGCCTGGTACCGGGTGGCCACGATATCCGTCTGAGCGTCCGGGTCGTAAGGGGCGAGCGCCGGAGCCAGGAGTGCGGTTCCGGTGAGGAGCACGATCAACGCGAGACCCAGGATCGCCTGCCGATGCCTTCTGAAGCGTCGCCAGGTCTCACGACCCCTCTCTCTCCGCGCTAGGCTCAACACGCTTCTCAGTCCGTCCGGATGCGGGGGTCGATCACGGCGTAGAGCATGTCGGCAAGCAGGTTCGCTCCGAGCACGAGGACGCCGAACAGGAAGCTGGCCGCCATGACGACCGGGTAGTCTCGGGCGAGGATCGCGTTGTACAGCGCGCGGCCCATCCCCGGCCAGGAGAAGACCACTTCGATGACGACCGAGCCGCCGAACAGAAGGGGAAGGTAGAGGCCCAGCAGGCTCACGATCGGGATCAGCGCGTTCCGCAGGGCATGCTTGAGGATCACGCGTCGCTCCGAGAGACCCTTGGCCCGCGCCGTTCTGATGTAGTCCTGGTTGATCACCTCGAGCAGCGACCCGCGCATGTAACGGGCGACGCCCGCGGCCGACGCGATGCCGAGGGCGAACGAGGGCAGCACGAGGTGTCGAACCCGGTCGACGATGCGCTCGATGGGCCCCATGAACTCGTAGTCGATCGATGTCACGCCCGATATCGGCAGGCGAAGAAACTCGGGCATGGCCGGTGATGAGAAGGCCAGGATCAGCATCAGGCCGAGCCAGAAGCCCGGCATCGAGTATACGAAGAGCGAGACGAACGTCGTGACGTTGTCGAGGGCGGAGTACTGCCTGACGGCCTGTACGGCACCGACCGCACAGCCGACGACGAAGATCAGGACGAGCGAGACGGCGCTGAGCAGCAGCGTGTTGGGAAGGGCGTCCCGGATGACGTCCGCCACGGGCCGGTGCTGGCTGAACGAGTAGCCGAAGTCGCCCGTGAAGAAGGAGCGCAGCCAACGCAGGTACTGCTCGTGTAGCGGCCGGTCCAGCCCGAGGTTCTCGCGCATCCGGTCGATGATCTCGGGACTGACGTTTGGGTTGAAGTACGCGGTGGCCGGGTCGCCCGGCGCCAGGTGGAGAAGCAGGAAGATGAGCGTGACGATGCCGATGAGGATCGGTACCGCTTCGAGAAGGCGTCGAGCTGCGTAGCGGATCAAGGCTGGAAGAGCCACCACGACCGAACGTCCGCGAGCTCCCCGCGAAAGTCGGGACTCGCGCCTCGCAGCCGACGGCGCAGGGCGTCGGCCCGCTTCTCCACGTAGAGGAAGGTGAACGGCTGATCGGCGGCGAGCATCGTGTTGTACCGGCGGATCAGCCCCTCCTGCGCGGAGCGGTCCGTGGCCCTGGGGATCGAGTCCATCACCGCGTCCAACTCGGGGTTGCAGTAGCTGGTGAACTGGAGCGGCTTCCCGATCCGGTCGCAGGCCCACTGGTCACGCTCGTCCAGCACCAGACCCTGTGTCCAGCTGAGGAGGAAGGCGTCGTAGCGCCGCTCCGGGCTCGTCACGTCCGCGATCACGGTCTGATGCTCGCGAATACGCGGCCGTGCCTCGACGCCGACCTGCGCCAGGTAGCGTTGGACGAGCTCGGCGATGGATCCTCTCTCCCGACTCTCGTTGGTGGAGATGTCGAAGCTGAACCGAACCCCGTCGCGCTCCCTGACGCCGTCTCCATCCGTGTCCCGCCATCCGGCGCTCTCGAGGATCGCGGCCGCGGAGTCCGGCGAATGGCCCAGCGGCTGCCAGGCGGAATCGTACGCCCAGTGCCAGGCCCCGACCGGACCGGCGGCGGGAGTGGCGAGGCCGTGCCTCACGACCTCCACGATCTCCGAGCGGTCGATCGCCATGGTCAGGGCCCGCCTGACGCCCGCGCTCTCGAAGAACGGCCGCATCGAATTCCAGGCGATGAAGGAGTAGTTCGGGAAGGGATAGGCGACGAGCCTGAGATCGGGATCCGCTTCGATTCGGTCCACGAAGACGGGAGCGACCCGCACGTACATGTCCACGCCACCACTCCGAAGCTCCGCGAAGAGAGTGGTCTCGTTGGGCACGACCCGGTAGACGAGACGGTCGAGGTACGGTCGCCCTCCGAGCTCGGCGGGGAAGTCGGGGTTCGCCTCGAAGATCCAACGATCCCCGGGCAGGTGCTCCACGAACCGGAACGGGCCGTTTCCGACCGGCTCGCTCGTGCCGAACGGGTGCGTGGCCAGATCCTCCGGAGCCGTGCCCGCCAGGATGTGCCTGGGCATGATCGGGAGTGCCGTCCACCCGTGAAGGAGATCGGCGTGGGGCCGCAGAGTGAAGCGTATCGTGTGCGGCCCGAGGACCTCGGCCGACTCCCACGCGTCGAAAGAGGAGCGGTTCGGATACGGAACTGCCGGATCCTTCACCCGGTCGAAGGTGAACGCGACGTCGTAGGCCGTGGTGGGCGTGCCGTCATGCCAGAAGACGTCGTCGCGCAGCTCGAAGACCACCTCGTTGCTGTCCGGACTCACCGTCCACGAGCGCGCCAGATACGGCTCGGACCGCAGCTCGTCGTCGTTGCGGAGAAGCGTCATGAACAGCACATACGCCTGGAACTGGTCGGTCATGTAGTCCCGGGAAAAGAACGCGTTCATGGTCTGGATCTCGCCCATGCCCGCGACCACCGCGGTGCCTCCGTAGCGCTCGGCCGCCGGGACGGCCGCCGGATCCGGCTCTGCGACGGGAGGCTCTCCGGCGCAGGCGCATGCCACCAGCGGGGCCGCTATCAGCGAGGAATACCGGGGCCACCTCACGGCGCCTCCTCTCTATCGGTCGAGGCCCAACGCCAGCGCGGCAGGGTCACCAGCTCCCCGCGAGCGTCCATCCGAACGCCCTCGAGGCCGGCACGCAGACCGGCGAGGTCCTCGTTCCAGAACAGGAACGTGATCGGCTGGTCGCGCTGGAGAATCCGGGCGAACTCCGCCCACACTTCACGTGCCTCCGATTCCTCGGCCAGGGTGACACCGAGGTCCATGAGGCTGTCCGCCACCGGGTTGGCGTAGGAGCTCCTGTTGGCACTGCCGTCGCGCGCCGCCTGCGAGCTGTGGAAGAGAGGCCGGGGATCGACCCGGAAGTTGTCCAGCACCCAGTTCGTGAGGACGGCGTCGAAGTCGCGCGCGCGATGGCGGCCCAGAACCGTCTGCCACTCGAGTAGCTGTGGCTGGACGAGAACGCCCACCCGAGCCAGCTGCGCCTGGACGATCTGCGCCAAGTCGGCCAGCACCGGACTCGTACCCACCGTTAGCAAGGTAAACTCCAGCGGCCTCCCGCCGCGCTCGCGGCCGCCGTCCCCGTCGGAATCGCGCCACCCGAGCGCCTCCAGGATCGCGGCCGCCGAATCAGGCGCGTAGGGAAGCGGCTCCAGTCCCGGCGCGAGCGGATGCCACGGCGGGATGGGACCGCTCGCAGGGCTGCCGCGACCCCCCAAAACAGCCTCCCGGAGCTCTCGCCTGTCGAGCGCCAGGGCGAGCGCCGTCCGCATCTCGGCGCTATCGAATGGTTCCTGTCGAGTGTTCCAGCCGATGTACGTGAACATGCGCCACGGGAAGGCGACGACGCCGGCCCCCTCCGCATTCTCCACACGCTCCACCTCGCTCGGCCCGATCGTACCGTATACGTCCACCTCTCCGCGGATGAATTCGGAAAGCAGGGTCGTCCGCTCGGGCACGATCCGGTAGAGCACCCGCCCGATCGCGGGCGGACCGCCGAGCGAGGGGGCGAACGCCTCGTTCTCCTCGAAGACGAGCTGCTCTCCCGCCTGCCACCGGACCAGCCGGTAGGGGCCGCTTCCCACGGGAGAGCGCCCGAAGGGATGGCGGCTCATCTCCTCGGGCGGGACGTCCTCCAGCAGATGCCGGGGGACGGGCGGCCAGTAGAAGCTCTCGAGCGGTTGCGATCCGAGGGACGCGAGGGTGAACCGGACGCGGTGCTGGTCGAGCACCTCGGCGTCCGTGACATCGGCGAGGTAGACGGCTCCGAGTGGCGATCCGGACCTCTCGTCCTTCGCCATGTCGAAGGTGAACTTGACGTCGTGAGCCGTCACCGGCTCGCCGTCGTGCCAGCGAACATCGTCCCGGAGGGTGAAGACGACAGACTTCCCCTCGAACTCCCAGCTCTCGGCAAGCCAGGGACGGACCCTGTAGGTCGAGTCGTAGGCAACGAGAGGCGTGTAGAGGAGGTGGTAGATGAGGTCGTTGGCGTTCTGGTCGGTGCTGACCAGTGGGTTCAGGGTCTGGAGGTCGGCCGTGTAACCCAGGATGAGCGGAGCGGCTCCCTCATCGCGTCCACCTCCGCCTCCGCAGGCGACCCAACCCGTGGACGCCAGCGAAAGCAGGGTCAGCGCCCGGCGCACCCGCCAGGCGGACCACCCCGGACGAGCTAGCGTGTCCTGCGCGACGATGCGCCGCGTCGGGGAGACGATCCGGTCAGCACTCCGGCCTTTCCGCACGACGGCAAAGTAGGCGTGCGGCCGCATGGCGGGAAGCTGGCGCCTCCTCCCGAGAATCGCGGCTGCGCCGCATTTGCCGGAGCTGCCTGGGAGAGGTGATCAGCGGCGCCAGGTCCATCCCGGATCCAGGTAGCGGGCCTCCAGGGACCGCGCCGCCCGCCGTTCCAAGAGATCGGGCTCGCCTGGCTCGAGCCGGACCTCGAACTCCTCGGCAAAGCCGGCCGCAAGGGCGCTCAGCATCTCCTCCGAGGGCGGCACCCGGCCGAGGAGCTCGGAAATCGAGCAGGCGCCGGAAGGAAGCGGCTCCCCCGGCGGCGGCATCAGGAGCAGCGCATCGACCTGAGGCTGATCGTCGTGAATCAGGATCGAGCCGTGCTGCAGAAGCGCTCCTTCGACTCGCCATTGAGCGCTTCCGACGAGCTTTCTTCCGCCGCTGGTCAGCTCGCCCGGAAGCGGGTCCCGGAAACAGGCTCGGGCTGGCGGAAGTGGCGCGGCGTTCGTGCCGCCACTCCGCGTCTCGGCGGAGGCCACCGAATCCAGCGGGACGCCCACCTCGGCGAGCCCTCGAGCGAGCCCTCGGTTGATGCGGCGGTAGCACTCCCGCAACCCGCCCCACAGGCCTGCCGGCGCGGTCACGCTGTAGGTGATCTCCCGCCGGTGAAGCACGGCGCGACCGCCCGTGGGTCGACGCACGACATCGATGCCTCGACCTTTCGCCGCCTCCGGATCGTATCGTCCGCGCGCCACCTGATTCCGGCCGAACGACAGGCAGGGGGGGCTCCAGCCGTAGAATCGGAGCGTGACCACGCCCTGTCTGGCGGAGGCCATCAAGGCCTCGTCCAGCGCCATGTTCCAGGGTCCGGAAGATGGTGGACTCGAGAGGTGACGAACGGAATCGGTGGGCATCTCTGCGGGAGCGGGAGCGGCTGCGCCTCGCGCTATCCCTCTGGGAAGTTCCAGCGGACGTCGAGCTCGCGTCCGGCTCGTCCCTCGTCCAGGCGGCGGACGGGCGTCGCGTGCGGCGCGCCGGTCACGAGCTCCGGGTCGCTCTCCGCCTCGGCGGCGATCGAAAGGAGGGCGTCGGCGTACCGGTCGAGCTCCTCCTTCGTCTCCGTCTCCGTGGGCTCCGTCATCAGCGCCTCGGCCACGATCAGCGGGAAGTAGACCGTCGGCGCGTGGAAGCCGTAGTCGAGGAGCCGCTTGGCGACGTCCAGCGTCTTCACGCCCGTCTGCTTCTTGAGCTCGGTGCCGCTGAACACGGACTCGTGCATTCCGCGTCCGTAGGGAAGCGGGAAGCGGCTCTCGAGCCGCGCGCTCAGGTAGGCGTTGTTCAGGACCGCCGCTTCCGCCATCTCGCGAAGGCCGCTCTGGCCGAGCATCCGGATGTAGGTGTACGCCCTGACCAGCACGCCGAAGTTGCCGTAGAAGCCGTGGATCCTTCCGATCGACTGGGGGCGATCCCAGTCCAGGGAGAGAACACCGTCGTCCGACTTCACGGTCGGCAGGGGAAGGAACGGCTCCAGATGCGACATCACCGCGACCGGCCCGGCCCCCGGTCCTCCACCGCCATGCGGGGTGCTGAACGTCTTGTGGAGGTTGAAGTGGACGATGTCGTAGCCCATGTCGCCCGGACGGGCGACGCCGGTGAGGGCGTTCAGGTTCGCTCCGTCCATGTACATCAGCCCGCCGGCCTCGTGCACCAGCTCGCTGATCTCCAGGATCGCCGACTCGAAGACCCCCAGCGTGTTCGGGTTCGTGAGCATAAGCCCGGCGACCCGATCGTCCAGCGCCTCGCGCAGGGCCTTCACCGAAAGGCGGCCGGCCTCGTTGGACTTGAGTTCGGAGACCTCGAAGCCGGCGAGCGCCACCGTGGCGGGATTGGTCCCGTGCGCCGAATCCGGTATGAGAACCCGCCTGCGCTGGACGTCGCCCCGCGACTGATGGTAGGCGCGCATGAGAAGCACGCCGGTGAGCTCACCCTGCGCCCCGGCGGCGGGCTGGAGGGTGACGGCGTCCATGCCGGCGATCTCGCCGAGCATCTCCCCCAGCTCGTGCATGAGCCCGAGCGCCCCCTGAACGGCCTCGGCCGGAGTGAACGGATGCAGGCCGGCAAAGCCGCCGAGGCGCGCCATCTGCTCGTTGACCTTCGGGTTGTACTTCATCGTGCAGGAGCCGAGCGGGTAGAGGGCGCGGTCGACGTGGTGGTTCTTGAGCGAGATCTCCGTGTAGTGACGGACCGCCTCGTGCTCGGGCACCTCCGGCAGACGCGGCGGCGAGGCCCGGAGGTGGCGGGCCGGTATGAGCTCCTCCAACGGCCGTGTCGGCACGTCCGGTCGCGGCACGGAGGTCCCCGAACGGCCGGGCCGGGAGCGCTCGAAGATCGTCGGCGTCGTCGGGCCCAGGAACGGGAAGGGGGTCTGGCTCAAAGGTCGAACGACCCTCCGGGAGGAATCACGACGACGTCTGCCGCGCTCCCCACCAGCTCGCGGAACCGCTCCGGATCCTGCGCCACCAGATCCCAGGTGTCGTAGTGGATCGGAATCACCGCGGACGGCTCGATCATCTCGACCGCCCGGGCGGCGTCCTCCGGCCCCATCGTGAAGTTGTCTCCGATCGGAAGCAGCGCGGTGTCCACCTGCCCATTCAGAAGAGTCATGTCCACCGTCAGCGCCGTGTCGCCCGCATGGTACACCCGGTGGCCGTCTATCGAGAGAAGGATGCCGGCCGGGTATGTGGTAAAGCCCTCCGCCCCGTCGCCCGCCACCTGGCCTCCGTGGATCGCCGCCGTGAGCTTCACCCGGCCGAAGGGGAAGTCCCAGCCTCCCCCGATGTGGAGCGGGTGCGCGTTCTTCACTCCCTGCTTCTCCTGCGCGTAGGCCACGATCTCGAACGTCGCGACGAGGGTCGCGTCGGTGCGCGCGAGTATCTCCCACGCGTCGGCCACGTGGTCGAAGTGGCCGTGGGTGAGCAGGAGGTAGTCCAGCCTGTCGAAGTGGTCCGGGCCCACGTCCGCCAGCGGATTCTCCGAGAGGAACGGGTCGATGAGCAGCCGCGTCCCGTCGTCGCCCAGCAGCTCGACGCATGCGTGTCCGTGGAAAGTCAGCTTCGCCATCTCTATCTCCCTCCGATCAGCGTCCGGCCAGTACGTCGACCAGCAGATCGATCTCGGCTCGCGTCCTCTTCTCCGTGAACGCGAGCAGGAGTCCCTCAGGCGTCTCGAGATCCGGAAAGCGACCGAGCCGAACGCCCGCCAGCAGGCCTCGCTCCAGGCCGCGGCTCAAGATCGTGCGCGGGTCTTCCGGTGTTCGCACCGCGAACTCCCGCACGAACGGCGTCTCGGGATAGAGCAGCTCGAATCCGTCGAGCTCCAGAATCCTCGCAGCGGCGTAGTGCGCGTTCTGTACCGAGGTCTCCGCCACCTGTCTCAATCCCTCCCGGCCCAGCATGGCCAGGTGCAGGGTGGCAGCCAGCGCGTTCAGCCCCTGGTTCGTGCAGATGTTGCTGGTGGCCCTCTCGCGCCGGATCTGCTGTTCCCGCGTCTGGAGGGTGAGCACGTAGCCCCTTCGTCCCTCCGTGTCCTCCGTGGCGCCGACGATCCGCCCCGGCATCTTCCGGATGAACTTCTCGCGCGCCGCGAAGAGGCCGACGACCGGACCGCCGAAGTTCGGGGTGTTCCCGAACGGCTGACCCTCGCCGGCCACGACATCCGCTCCCTGCTCGCCCGGAGGGCGAATCAGGGCGAGCGACACCGGGTCGGCCACCGCGCACACGAGCAGCGCTCCGGCGTCATGTATCCGCTCGGCCAGGGGCGACAGCTCCTCGATCAACCCCAGCGCGTTGGGACTCTGCACGACGACACACGCGGTGGCATCGGTCGCCTCGAGTGCCCCCTCCTCCACCGTCCCGCTTTCCCCGGCTCCGACGTCGACAAGCGAGACATCCAGGCCCTGCGTGTACGTCTTCACGACCTGGCGATAGTGGGGATGCAGGTGGCCGGCGAGTATGATCTTCCGGCGTCGCGTCACCGATAGCGCCATGAGGACGGCTTCGGCCGTGGCGGTCGCCCCGTCGTATATCGAAGCGTTTGCCACATCGAGCCCGGTGAGCTCGCACACCATCGTCTGAAACTCGTAGATCGACTGAAGCGTCCCCTGGCTCACCTCCGGCTGGTACGGCGTGTAAGCCGTGTAGAACTCGCTCCGCCGCAGGACGTGATCGGCCGCCGCCGGCACGTGGTGGTCGTAGATCCCCGCTCCGGCGAAGCAGACGAGCTCCGCGTTTCGCGCCGCGTGGCCCGATACGAGGCTCGTCGCCTCCCACTCCGACAGCGGGTCCGGTAGTGGTAGGGGGTCGTCCAGGATGAGGCTCGCCGGGATATCACCGTACAGCTCCCGGACGCTGGACACGCCGACGGCTGCCAGCATCTCCCGCCGGTCGGCCTCGCTGTGAGTCAGAAAGGACATGGTCGGAGGGCTTCTACCGGACCGACGGCGCCGTCACTCTTCGACGATCGCTCGGTAGGCTTCGGAGTCGATAAGCTCGTCCAGGTCCGATGGGTCCCCCACCCGCAGCCGGACCATCCACCCCTCGCCGTACGGGTCGGAGTTGACCAGAGCCGGATCCTCCTCCAACGACTCGTTGACGGCGACGACTTCGCCCGAGACGGGGCTGAAGAGGTCCGAAACGGCCTTGACGGCTTCGATCGTCCCGAAGACCTCCATACGCTCGAAGCTGTCGCCCACCGCCGGAAGCTCGACGTAGACCACGTCCCCGAGCTCTCCCTGGGCGTAGTCCGTGATACCGACAACGATCTCGTTCTCGGCATCGGCCGAGCGCACGTACTCGTGCTCTTCTGTATACTTGAGAACCTCGGGAATTCCCGACATCCGTATCCTCCGTTGGCTGGCGCTAGTCGCCGGCGAAGCGGCGCGGCGGCTGACAATACCCGGGAGCCTCCAAAGGCGTCAAGGACCGACGAAACAGGGTCGGGATCAGCCGTCCCGGCCGCGTTGGAGCCGTCTCCGGCCCTTCTCCTGCTTGATCCGCTTTCGCGCCTCCTTTTCGGTCTCCCCGGGCAGGCGGACCTTCATCTCCACGGCGCCCATGCAGGCGAAGCCGTTGACCTTGACCAGCGGGGCGTCCGGCGCGGCCGTCTCCTGGGCCACCTGCTCAAAGCCGCCCATGAGCGCGAAGCCGTTGGATTCCACCCGAATGCCTGGCGGCACGATGATCTCGACCCCGCCCATGAACACCACGATCGTCACCTCGCTGACCGGCTGGCCGAAGATGGCCTCCCTGAAATCCAGTTTCCCGCCGCCCATCACGGCCACCACGTTCATGTGGCGCGGCGGCGTCCATTGGCCCTTCCTCTCCGCACCGCCCATCACGGCCACCATCGTCTGGGTCCTCGCAACGGCGCGCCCCGGCTCGATCCGTGGCGACGGCGTCACCTCGACCTCCTCGTCCACCGAGAGAGTCGGGAGGTCTGCGACCAGCTCGGCCAGCTCCGCCCCGCTCGATGCCGCATACACGAGATCCAGGCGACGCTCGAGCTCGGCGATCTCCAGGTGATCCGCCGCGAAGTGGGCGGACAGCCGTTGCACGGCCATCTCCCGCTCCTCCGCCGTGGCGGAGAGCTCCGAGGGTGGCGGTCGGTCCGGCAGCTTCATGGTCTGGCCCGATCAGCGAATGTGGCGGGTCTTTCGACTCATGTAATCCATCAGAATGTACTGGCCGAGAGACATCGTCGTCGTAAAGTAAGCCTTCCCGCGGCAGATCTCCGACACCTTGCGAACGAACGCGATAAGCTCCGGCGTCCGGGCGAGCATGAAGGTATTGATCACGATCCCCTCCCGGCGACACGCTGCGACCTCCCGGAAGGTGTCGTTCAGAATACGCCGGTCCAGTCCCATCGAGTTCTTGTAGATCCGGCCGCCGGGAAGCGTGATCGCGCTCGGCTTGCCGTCGGTGATCATGATGACCTGACGCATCTCGCCGCTCTCGGCGCGCAGGATCCGGCGGGCTATGCGCAGTCCTTCCGCCGTGTTGGTGTGGTAGGGGCCGACCTGAGCACGGGCTAGCGCGGAGAGCGGAATCTCCTCGGCCGCGTCGTGGAACAGCACGCAGCGCAGAGTGTCTCCGGGAAACTGCGTTCGAAGCAGATGCGACAACGCCAGAGCCACCCTCTTCGCCGGCGTGAACCGGTCTTCGCCGTAGAGGATCATCGAGTGACTGCAGTCGAGCAGCAAGACGGTGGCGCAGCTTGATCTGTAGGTGGCCTGGTGAACGTGCAGGTCCGCGTAATCGATCGGCAACGGAAACCTCAGACCCGTTCGCGCTATGGCGCTGCGGAGCGTCTCCGGCACGTCGACGTTCAGCGTCTCTCCGAACTCGTACGGCTTCGAGCCGGCTTCCGACTCGACTCCCGTCGCGAGCTTCGGAGTCTCGTGTGCGCCGATCCCCGCCTGGCCACGGGAGCCGAGAAGGTCCCTTAGCGCCCGGTAGCTGAGGAAATCGAGGCTCTTTCGCGAGAGCTCGAACTTCACGGAGCGGGCCGCGCCGTGCCCCACGCTTCCCGCGCCGGTCACCGGCTGTGCCTCGTCGGGAGCGCGAGGTGCCTGGTCCAGCTGGATGTACCCCTCCTCGACGAGGCGCCCCACGATCTCATCGAGCATGCGGGCGATGGCGTCCACCGTATCCTCATCCGGCTCACCGCCGCGCAGAGCTTCGAGCATCTCGGGGGTGAGATCGCCGCTTTCCATCAGCGCGCGGAGGATGGCGTCCTTCAGCGCGTCGAGGCTGTCCGACTCTTCGGGCTCGCCGGTCAGGGGATTCCACTTCCACCCGCCGAATCCCGAGTCGAGGAGGAAATCCGAGAGCTTGTCGAGGAGCTCCTGCAGGTTCAGGGCATCGAGGAGTCCGCCCCGGTACTGTTCATACGTGGTGGTTCTCACGACCTTCTCCCGACGGTAGGTTCCCCAAGACCATCACCACTCCAGATTAATAACCGCTCCGGGTAGCTGCTGTGCCACCAGACGTCTCCTCGGTCCCGTTCAGCAAGTATAGCGGCGCCGGAAACGACTTTGCGATCGCGCTCGCCTCGGATCTGCACTCGCGCGAGCCCTCCGATCTGGCGCGACTCATCTGCCCGCGTGCCACGGGCGTGGGGGTGGATGGTCTCATCGTCGTGGAACCGCGCGGTCAGGACCGTGTGGCCGCCCGATTCTTCAACCCCGACGGATCGGAGTTCTCCACCTGCGGCAACGGGACGCGCTGCATCGCCCGCTTCGCGGGCCGGCGGGGCCTGACCTCCGGAACCGCGATCGCGATCGAGACCTCGGCGGGGGTCGTCCAGGCGAGTGTCATCGGCGAGAGGGTCGCCCTCGATTACGAGATGGAGATCTGGGTCGAGCGAGCCGTGAGCGTGACGTACGACGGCGCGCCAAACACGGGATGGCTCGTGCAGGTGGGCACACCGCACCTCGTGATTCCGATCGAGACGATGCCGGAGGGGGAGATCGAGGTCCTGGCCGCACCTATCCGATTCGACCCATCCCTTGGCGCTTCCGGAGCCAACGTGGATCTCGTGCTGCGCGAGAGCCCCGCCGAGGTCTCGATCCGGACCTACGAGCGTGGCGTGGAAGCCGAGACGCTGGCGTGCGGCAGTGGCGCGATGGCGGCCGCTCTGGCCCTGTACGAAGCCGGGTTGACGGAGCGGACGCTGACGCTCCACACCAGGAGCGGCGAGACGCTGATAGTGACCCTGCTGGAGGACCGTGGCGGGACCGCGACCGAGGAGGCACGCCGCAGGCCGATCCGTCTGACGGGACCCGCCCGCCGGATCTTCGACGGCGAGTATCCGCTCCGTGAGCCGTAGGATCTCTTCCGCCGGGCACGGCAGCCTCGCCGCTCCAACCTCCATCGCCCGGCAGCGCGACCTGGCGGATCAGCTGCTCGGGTGGTTTCGGCCCGACGATCGGCAGGTTCCGTGGAGGCACTCCGGCGACCCCTATCGCGTCTGGGTCGGCGAGGTCATGGCCCAGCAGACGCAGATCACCACCGTGCTCGGCTACTACGATCGGTTCCTGGCGCGATTCCCCACCCTCTCGTCGTTGGCGGACGCCAGCCTCGACGAAGTCCTCAAAGGGTGGGAGGGGATGGGATACTATGGCCGGGCGCGAAACCTTCGGTCCGCTGCGCGCGAGGTCATGACTGCCTACGGAGGCCGGCTGCCGGAGGATCCGGAGATTCTTCGGCAGCTTCCCGGGATCGGCCCGTACACGGCCGGCGCGATCGCCAGCCTGGCCTTTGGCCGCGATGAGCCGGCTGTCGACGGCAACGTGCGGCGCGTCCTCAGTCGGCTGTTCGACATCGCTCGGCCCACGGCCCGGCGCCTGGAGGCGGCGGCCCGGAAGTTGATCGAGGCACGACCGGGGAACGCCGCGGCGCTCAATCAGGCGATGATGGACCTGGGGGCCGCGCTCTGCACCCCCCGAGCACCCGGCTGCGAGTCCTGCCCGCTGTCCTTGCACTGCCTCGCGCTCGCCCGTGGCTCCGTTGCCGACCGCCCCCCGGCGGCCTCACCCCGGCGGCTGCCGCACCAGACCGTCGGAGTAGGCGTCGTGTGGCGGAAGGGCAGAGTCCTCATCGCGCGACGGCCACCTTCGGGGCTGCTCGGCGGGTTGTGGGAGTTTCCGGGCGGCAAGCTCGAATCGGGCGAATCGGCGGCGGCGGCGGTGAAGCGGGAGCTCATCGAGGAAGTCGGCGTCGAGGTGCGGGTGGGTGCGCTCATCAAACGGGTCGATCACGCGTACAGCCACCTCCGCGTCACCCTCCACTTCCACGAGGCGGAGTATCTCTCCGGCCGGGCACGTCCACGCGCCGCCTCCGAGGTCCGCTGGGTGGAGCCGGGAGAGCTCGGCGATTACGCCTTCCCCGCCGCCAGCCGCACTATCGTCGACAGCGTGAGGTCGAGGGGCCGCATTGGACGGGCGCCTGTGCCAGGAGGCTCCTAGGCCAGGCCGCCGCTGAACGGCGAATCGTCGGCGCCCGGCCGGCGCCGGGAGCGTTGTCGCTCGTAGCCCGAATCGGTTCGACTGATTCTCCGCTTCGCGTGCAGGGCCTCTAGGACCAGCTCGCAGGCCGCAGCCACCTCCTCGGCCCCGGCATCTTCCGCCACAATGCCGGACGCCTCGACGAGAGGGAGCAGTCCCGCCACGTTGGAGAAGCCCTCGACCAGCGCGCCGCCACGGCTCATCTCGGAGATCCGCAGCATACCCCCCAGGTCGAAGTACTCGATCACGGGCGTGGCGTCCTCCTCCTCGAAATACTCCTCGAACGTCGCCTCGCACGCTTCGGCGATCAGGTCGAAGGCGATCCGCTCGGCTCCCTGGAGCTCGCCTTCGTACTCCAGCTCCAGCTTGCCGGTGATCGACGGCAGGGCGGCGTAGATGTCGGCCGGGCGTACGGTCGCCTGCTCTTCCCCGAGCAGGAGCGCTCGTCGCTCGGCGGCCGATACGGCGTTCTCGGTCACCGTGATAGGCATCCGCTGGCTCACCCCGGACCGCTGGTCCACTCGCTTGTCTGCCCGAGCGGCGAAGGCTACTCGCTCGACGATCTCCTTCACGAAGGCGGGCATCACCACGTCCATCTCGCGGTCGAGCCACGCCTCCTGGCCGGTGATGGCGATACCCGTATCCAGCTCGCGCGGATAGTGGGTGATCACCTCGGAGCCGACCCGGTCTTTCAGCGGCGTGATGATCTTGCCGCGGGCGGTATAGTCCTCCGGGTTCGCCGTGAACACGAGCTGCACATCCAGAGGCAGGCGCACGGGGAAGCCCTTGATCTGCACGTCCCCTTCCTGCATGACGTTGAACAGGGCCACCTGCACCTTCCCGGCCAGGTCGGGCAGCTCGTTGAGCGCGAAGATGCCGCGGTTCGCTCGCGGAAGCAGGCCGAAGTGGATGTTCAACTCGTCGGACAGGATGTGCCCGCCTCGCGCGGCGCGGATCGGGTCGAGATCGCCGATGAGGTCGGCCACGGTGACGTCGGGAGTCGCCAGCTTCTCGACGTATCTGCTTTCGCGGCCGACCCAACGCACCGGCGTATCGTCGCCCTGCTCCTCCACCCGCACTCGGCCGAACCGGCTGATAGGAGCGAGCGGGTCGTCGTTGACCTCCGACCCCTCGATCACCGGTATCTCGTCGTCCAGCAGTCCCGCCAGGGCGCGCAGGATCCGGCTCTTCGCCTGTCCCCTGAGACCGAGCAGGATGAAGTTGTGGCGTGAGAGGATCGCATGCGCGATCCCCGGGATCACGCTTTCGTCGTAGCCGATGATCCCCGGGAAGATCGGGCCGTCTCCCTGCAGCCTGCGCCTCAGGTTGGCCCTGAGCTCTTCCTTGACCGATCGCGGCGTGTATCCCGAGCTCTTCAGCTCACCCAGCGTTCGCGGCCGTTTCATCTCTCCTCCGGTCGTCAATTCACGCGCCCTGACTTTCTACGGCGGATCGGGAGGGCCGTTCCTCGAGCGCCAGGAGCCATAGTGCCGCCGCCGCCAGGAGCGCCGCGGCGACGTGAAAGGCGATCGTGTAGCCCAAAGCGCCAAACGCCCACCCGCCCGCCGCCGGCCCGATGACCCTGGCCAGGGCGCTGGCCGATTGGTTGACCCCCAGCACGCTCCCCTGGTCCACGTCCTCTGCCCGACCGGAGAGGATGCCGAGCAACGAAGGGTTGAAGAGCCCCCAGCCGATGCCCAGAAGGGCGAGTGACGCCAGGATCCCGTTCGTGCCCGGTGCCCAGGCAAGCACGATGAGCGCGAGCACGACGGCGACGGTCCCGGATATCGCCGTGCGCCTCTCGCCCAGGCGCCGGACGACCGGACCGACCATGCCGCCCTGGGTCGCGGCCGACACGACTCCGGCAAAGGCGAAGAAGGCGCCCGCCTCCGCGGCGCTCATCCCGATCGGGTTGTCCAGCAGCAGCGGGAAGATGGTCGTGTACGCGGCGATACCGGTGTTGGCGAGAAGCGTGGCGCCGATCGGACCGCGAAAACGGTCGTCAGCCAGCGTCTTGGCCAGGACGCGGAGCTGCTCGCCCGCCGCACGTACGCCCGAGGTCGGGGAGGATCCATCGGGCTTCGCCCTCTTCTCGACCGGAAGCGATTCCGGAAGGAAGGCGATGGCCACCAGCGCCGCCAGGAGGCTGAGTCCGGCTGCGACAAACCCGGGAAGGGCATATCCCCAGCGGCTCATGAACCCGCCGATGGCAGGACCGATGATGAACCCGATGCCGAAGGCGGCGCCGATGAGTCCCATCGCCTTCGCCCGACCCTCCCTTGGACTTCGATCGGCCACGTAGGCCTGGGCGACCGGTATCGTGGCGCCCATCACGCCACCCACGATGCGCGAGAGCAAGAGGACCCAGATGTTGCCGGCCAACGCGAAGACGACGTACGACCCCGCGGTCCCCAGCAGTCCGAGTATCAGCGGCAGCCGGCGTCCGTGACGGTCCGAGATCCGGCCCCAGATCGGCGCGAAGACGAACTGCATCGCCGAGTAGGCGCCGATGATGCCTCCGACCGCGAGCGGGCTCGCCCCGAAGTCGGTGGCGAAGAACGGCAGGAGCGGCAGGACGATGCCGAAGCCGATGAGATTGATGACGACGGTGAGGAAGACGACACCCAACGAGAGACCGCCGCGGCCGCCACCCTCCGAGCGCCGAGAAGTCAGAGCTCACCGCCCGCGTCGAAGCCGGGCGGCAGCAGCCCGCGCTCGGCCAGGTGGGCCAGGTGAGCTCGAACGGAGGCCTCGGCGGCGGATGCCAGCCCGGCCTCGAGCTCCGGGTAGACACGCCGCCTGATCGCATCCAACGACCCTGCCCCCGCCTCGAGGGCGTCGCGGATCTGACGCTCGCGCTCGAGACGGTGGTTCCGATAGGCCTCCAAGAGCGTTCCCGCCTCGGCCACCGGAGGACCGTGTCCGGGCAGGATGCGTTCGGGTCTCAGGGAGATGAGACGACTGAGACTCGCCAGGTACGAGCTCATCTCTCCGTCCGGCGGCGCGACCAGGGTCGAGCCCTCTCCGAGCACCGTGTCGCCGGTGAACAGCCAACGAGCGGGCTGCAGGCAGAAGCTCAGCGAGTCGGCCGAATGTCCCGGGGTCTCCAGGACGTCGAGGTACGCCGAGCCGTCGTCGACCTCGAGCCGGTCGCCATCGCCGAGCGGCCGTCCCTCCAGCCCGAGACGGGCAAGGGTTTGCGGCGACGCCGCCAGGGGTGCTCCAAACTCTTCGGCCGCCCTGGGAGCCAGAGCCGCATGATCGTGGTGCGCATGGGTCAGGCCAACCCACTCCACGTCCGCCTCCCCGACCAGCTCCAAGAGCCGGTCCATGCCTCCCGCCCGATCGGGCCCCGGATCCAACAAGACAGCCCGTCGGGCCCCGATCCTGTAACAGCGGGTGCCATCCAGCGTCAGCGGCCCCGGGTTGTCCGCCACCACCACACCCACGCCCTCGCCCAGTTCGCCGGCCGCCATCTCGGGAACTACTCCAGCACGACGGGGGCCGGGCGAATGCGTCCGGCTTCGAAGATCAGCTCGGCGAGGATCGGCTTCACCCTGCGCCCCTGAAAGGCGTGGAAAACCTCGTCCAACGAGCTGAACCGTTCGAGCAGCTCGAGCGTCGTGCGGGTGGGAAAGAGCATCGGCAGGCGCCCGTCGGCGAAGCGTGCCAACGCGTCGGCCGGGTCGAGCCAGGCAAACGCCGTGTGTTCGCGGGTCAGCCGCGGTTCTCCGCCTGGATGGCGAGCGAGGAAGAAGCGCGTGTCGTAACGCCTGCTGAACTCCACGGGCGTGATCCAGCGTGAGAAGTAGACCACGGCGGACACATCGAGCCGGACGCCGCTCTCGGCCAGGAGATCCACGAAGGTCAGCGACCCGTCGAGCAGGCTCTCCCGACGGGCGCGCGCGGCCTTCAGTGCCGCCGCTGAGGCGTCGGCCGCGCCCGGCAACAGGCCCGTCTCCTCGAAGGCCTCACGCAGAGCTGCGAACACGGCTTGCGGCTCGCCGGCCGGCCCACCCTCCATCAGGTCGAGCGTCTCGGCTGAAGAATCCTCAGGATCGACGATTCCGCCGGGGAAGACGTGCGCTCCGGCGGCGAAGCGGCTCTCCAGCGGCCGCTCCAGGAGAAGGACCTCGAAGCGACGGGTCGTAGGGCGGGCCAGGCATACCGTGGCGGCCGGCCTGGGCTCGACCGGAGGCGAACCCGGTGGAACGTGTCCTCTCGCGAACTCCGCTTCCTCGAGCTCGCGCTGCACGCGCTCCGCGTCCGAGAGCTCGCCCTCTACCACTCGAGCACATCCCCCGTCGCCAGCCCCGCCAGGACCAGGAGCACGAGGAGCGAGCCGAGCACCATGATAATACCGACCACCGGGATGAGAACGATGGCGGCCGCCCTGCCCGGGGTCGTCCGGTGGGCCTCCCGCAAGCCGATTACCAGGAGAACCAGTGACCAGACCGCACCCACGGCCGGTCCGAGGATCGGAACCGCCGTGAAGACGGCAGGCCCGGCGCTGTAGCAGAAGACTCGCGCGGTGGCTCGCATGCCGCGCCGTGCCGGAGCCAAGATGAGCGCGAAGAGCTGCAGCACGAGGACTCCGACGCCGAGGCCGACCAGTGCAGCGAAGGGCTCGAAGAAGAACTGGACGAGTGGAGCCAGCGGTGCTTCCGGGCCAAATGTGGGGGGAAGGAGCGGCGCGTCGGTCGATCGCCACAGCAGCACGAAGAACGCGGAGGTGATCGATACCAGCAGGTAGTAGAGCAACGGCCTGGCCGGAGAGTCTTCCCATGCAAGTCGGCGGAAGAAGGCGGACGGCTGGAAGAGGCTGTCACGCCAGGTTCGAAGGAGGCTGGCGGGAAACGTCACGGAGGGATCTTCCCAGGCGACGCTTCCGGCCGGCACTTGACCGGAATGTGAGACCGCGGCTTCCGACAGTCGGGTGCCGCAGAGCGGGCACTCGAGCGCGCCGTGGCCGGATTCGAAGCCGCAGTGCGGGCAGATGGGCAAGTGGACCTCGCGTCGGGAGTTCCGGGCGGGGGCGAAAATGGCGTCTCGAGCGGTGCCTAGCCGGATCGGCCGGCCTGCGCCGGCAGGCTCAGAGAACCTTCAGCGCTCGCTCGCCATCCAACGGTACAGGCCCCGCACGTTCAGCGCGAACCACTCCTCGTAGCCACCCCAGGACGCGTATTCGTCCAGACTGATCCGCTCGGCCGCCTCGTCTTCGCTCCACCCCGCGTCGAGCGCCCGCTGCACCGCGTCGCGCAGATCTCCGTAGTAGGCGATCTGCCGCTTCACGGCGTCGCGGTCTCCGACCGGCCCGTGTCCGAAGGCGATCCTGTCGAACTCCAGCGCATCCAGCGCCTCGAGCGCCCGGAAGAACTCACGGAACTGGTGGCTGCCGAGGTCACGATACCCAACGCGATCGTTGGCGACGAAGTCCACCGCGAAGGCGATGCGCGCATCAGGTACGAGCCCGACGATCATGCTCGCCGTGTGGCTCGGACCAAGGTAGACCAGGCGGACCTCCCGTCCTCCCGGCTTCAGGCTGAGGCGGCCGCTGAAGGTCAGATCGGGTGGCGGGACGCTCGGATTCGCCGCTTCCAGGAGGGGCTGCAGTGCGTTCTCGTGGCCGATGATCAGGGTCCGGCCGCCGAATATCGCTCTGAGCACACCCGCGCCCGAGGCATGGTCAGCGTGGTGGTGACTGTACACGATGGCGAGAAGCGGGAAGCCAGGAGCCGCGGCCCGGATCTCCTGCGCCAGGATGCGGGCCGCGTCATCGGAGATCGGATCGAACGCGACGACGCCGTCCGTCGTGACGACGAACAACGTGTTGTAGGCCCCATAGCTGAACTGGAAAACCCCATCCGCCAACTCGGTCGTGGCCCACTCCGTCTCCTGGGCCGAGGCTTCCGTCCCTGCCAAGAGGCCGCCGAGAACGCCAATCGCCAGAATCGACGCCACCGAAGCCAGCCGGCTTCGGGACCGGATCTCCTTCCACGCGACACCCATCAATCCAGAAGCCTCAGCGGCATCACGAGGCAGAGGTAGTCGGAGTCACCCTCCGCGGGCTCCAGCGTGGCCGCTCGCTCCGGAGCCTTGAAGCTCAACTTCACATCGTCGTCCGACATGTAGCGCATCACCTCTAGAAGGTAGTTCGCGTTGAAGCCGATTTCGAGCGATTCTCCGTCGTAGTCGACCGCCAGCTCGTCCTCGGCCTCGCCCAGGTCGGGCGTCTGCACGCGGAACTTCACCGCCCCAGGCTCGAACAGCAGACGCACCCGGTGGGTCTGGTCACTCGCCACGACAGCCATCCGCCGGATGGCGGACTCCAGGCCGGCACGGTTTGCCACCACCTGCTTGTCGTTGTCCTTCGGTATCACCTGATCGAAGTTCGGGTAGGGACCCTCGATCAGACGAGTGAAGACGGCCCGCCGCTCCGAGCGGAAGGCCAGGTGGTTGGCAGACCGGGCGATCTCCAGCTGCTCTTCGCCGTCGAACAGCCGTTCAACCTGCCCGAGCGCTTTCGGCGGCACGATCAGGTCCGCCTCCGGGGCACCCGCCTCGTGAAGGTCCTTGGTCATCAGAGCGAGCCGGTGTCCGTTCGTCGCCACCATCGTCGTCGACTCGGGCCGCAGCTGCCAGAGCACCCCGTTGAGGATCGGTCGACTCTCTTCGGTGGACGCCGCGAACGAGGTGTGGGAGATCAGCTCCTGGAGCGCCTCGGCCGACATCTTCCAGCTCTCCGAGAAGTCCACCTCCGGGAAGGTCGGGAACTCCCCTTCCGGGAGACCATAGAGCTTGAATTTGCTCCGGCCACACTCGATTCGTATCTGATCCTGATCGGCGGTCAGGTGGACCGGCGCGTCCTCGAGCTCCCGGGTGATCTCGGAGAATTTCTTGGCCGGGACGGTCACGGCCCCCGCGGTCTCCACCTCCGCATCGATCGTCACCTGGACGGAGATGTCCAGGTCGGTACCGCACAGCTGTACCGAGTCCCCGTCCGCCCGTAGCAGGATATTCGAGAGCACGGGTAGTGTCGTCCGCGCCGGGATCGTGGCGGAAACGGCCCCCAACCCCTTCTGCAGCTTCTCACGTGTGATCGACAGCTTCATTCGGAACCTCGTTGGTCCGGCGATGGAAAAGGCGGGGTAGTTAGTTCTACTCCCTACCTGTAGAAATAAATCTTAGTAGTAGTAGTAGGGCGTGTTGGAAAGTGGAAAACGTCTCGCCGACACCCCGAGCAGACGCGAGCCGTCCGCGATGACGCGTGCGAGAGCAGTGTCGAAGGCCGGGGGAAGCCGGTGGTGAAGAGGTAGGTTGATTCCACGCCAGCGACCCGATGGCTTTCGTCATCCACCCTGATCCGGCTTGCCTCCACGCCGTCTTCGTCACCTTTCTACAACCCGTGGGAAAACCCGGGATGGTGACCGTGTGGACCTCTATGCAGCTCAACTGGCCAGCGCTTCCTGGAGCTTGCGGACGCGCGACCGGAAAGTGGGATCGCCCGCCATCTCGGCCTCCACCTTGTTGACCGAGTGGATGACCGTCGAGTGGTCGCGCCCGCCGAAGATCGATCCGATGTCCGTGTAAGGCAGATCGAGCGTCGTCTTGATGAGGTACATGGCGACCTGGCGCGGCACGACCAGCGTGCGGGTCCGGCGCTTGGATTTCATGTCGTCGACCGTCACGTGCCAATGCTCGGCGGTCCGCTCGACGATCTGCTCGGGCGTGGTCCGGACACGTTCGGCGTACGGCTCGGGCTCGGTGTCCAGCGCCTCACGCGCCAGGTCCAGGTTGATCTCCCGGCGGGTGAGCGAGCTGAAGGCGAGCAGTTTGATGAGTGCCCCTTCGAGTTGGCGCACGGAGGTCTTTCTGATGCGGGCGATGTACTCGATGACCTCATCGTCCATGCTGAGGCCGTCTTCCTCGGCCTTCTTCTGCAGGATGGCGATGCGCGTCTCGAAGTCGGGCGGCTTGATGTCGGTGACGAGGCCCCACTCGAAGCGCGAGACGAGACGCTCCTGGAGTCCGGGGATCTCGGGTGGCGGTCGATCCGACGTGATGACGATCTGCTTCTGGGCGTCGTACAGCGCGTTGAAGGTGTGGAAGAACTCTTCCTGAGTGCCCTCCTTGTTTCCCAGGAAGTGCACATCATCCACAAGGAGGACGTCGATCTTGCGATAGCGCTGACGGAAGTTGGCGGTCCGCCCGCTCTGGATGGCGGCGATCATCTCGTTGGTGAACTGCTCGGATGTCGTGTAGACCACCCTGCGCTCGGCGAAGCGATCGAGGATCGCGTGCCCGATCGCGTGCATCAGGTGCGTCTTGCCGAGCCCGGTATCGCCGTGGATGAACAGCGGGTTGTACGCCGCGGCGGGGGCGTCGGCGACCCGGCGGCAGGCGGCGGTGGCGAGCTGATTATGTCCGCCGATCACGAATCGATCGAATCGATACCGGTCGTTCAGGCCGATCGCGGCGGGATCGGTCGGTAGCGGCTCGACCTCGTGACCGACGTCGTCCGCCACCTCCTGGCCCAGGGGCTTTCCGCCGAGCTCCGGAAACTCCAGGCGCTCGTCCTGTCCATGGTGTTCGAAGCGGACCTGCAGCGGCCTCCCCAGCTCCCGCTCGGCCAACTCCCGAAGCAGTCCGCCGTACTTATCCTCGATCCATTCCACCGCGAACTTGGTCGGCGCGCCCACGACGAGGGTCTCGTCCGTGAGGGCGATCGCTTCCGTGGAGGCGAGCCAGGTCGCGAACGTTTGCTCGGGCAGCACCTCCTGGGAGGCTTGAGCGATGCGGGACCAGACCTGGGTGGCGGTTAGTTCCATCCGATGTCGTTTGCTACCTACCGGGAAGGCTCGGGGCCGGTCGATGGTTCCGGGCCGACACCCGGGGGGCGTCAACCTAGACGGACCCTTCGCGAGTTGTCAACGGCCATTCCGTCAATCGCCCCGCGGCGCCGGATTGTTTGACAGTTCAGGGGGGCGAATCTACACTTCTGGGCTCTCTCTCGGCGTGGAACACCCCCGCGAAACACGGTTATACGGGGCCGCCACCTGCCGGACAGGCCGCGCGTGCGACGGTGCAAGCGCCGTCCCGAGCTTTTACCCAGCCACCAATTCCGAGCGACATGCAACCGACGTATAGGAAGCCCAGCAACAGGAAACGGCGGAAGGACCACGGCTTCCGGGCCCGAATGAAGACGAAGGCCGGCCGACGCGTCCTCGCCCGCCGCAGGAAGAAGGGCCGAGAGCGCCTAACCGTGAGCGACGAATTCCGCCGCAAGCGGCGAAGTCGCTGACGCCCGCCCGTCCCCGGCGCAATCTCCCGCGCCGTCTCACATGAAGGACGAGAGATTTCCGCGCACGGCGCGAATCGGCAGCGGCCGAGAGATCCGGGAGCTCCTGCGAAGGGGCCGTCGCTGTCGGCTCGGACCCGTCGATCTGTTCGTGGGCCCGGCGGAAGAGGATCGGCCGCGCGTGGGCGTGATCGTGCCCCGGTACGGCCACAGCGCCGTGGAGCGAAACCGGCTGCTCAGACGGGTCAGGGAGATCGCCCGCCGCGAATGGCTTCCCGTGGCATGGGGGTGGGAGCGCCAGCTCGACGTGCTGATACGGGCGCGAAGCGAGGCGTACGACCGCTCCTTCGACGAGCTCCGGGAGATCGTTCTCGAGAGCGTGGAGCGCCCATGCGGCGTCTGATCGTGGCTCTCATTCGGGCCTATCAGGTAGCGCTCTCGCCCCTGCTGCCCGGTGCCTGCCGGTTCACTCCGACGTGCTCCCAGTATGCGCTCGAGGCGGTCACGGATCACGGGCCCCTGAGGGGAAGCTGGCTGGCGACGAGACGCCTGTTGCGCTGTCATCCCTTCGGCGGCTACGGATACGACCCCGTTCCGCCCAGCGAAGAGCTGCCAGGTAGCAGCGGTCCGGATGTCGTCGAGGGGCTTGTCGAGCCGGGGGTTGGGGACTGATGGAGCGACGGCTGCTGATCGCCATCGGCCTCATGCTCGGTGTGATCGCGCTTACCAACCTGATCTTCCCGCCCGTACGCACCGAGCCTCCACCGGGAGCGGCGGACACGGTCGCTGTCGCCACGGATACGGCACGGTCCGACGGCCTCGAACCGCTGGAGGGGGCACGGCAGGAACAGGAAGGGGCGCCGGAGGACGTGCCGACCGAGCCGGCGGAGGACCGCCTACTGGATCCCGGGCGGGACGTGGCCGCCGACACCATCCAGGTGGTCTCGCCGCTCTACCGTCTGCGGTTCGTGACACGGGGTGCGGCCCTGGTCTCGGCGCAGCTGACGAGCTACGGGTCATACGCTCCGGATGATCCCGAGTCCGTTCCGGTCGAGCTCGTGCGCTCCAGCGACCGGCTCCTGGGGTTCCGGGTGGCGGTGGGGCCGGACACGGTCGACCTGTCGGAGCGGCCGTTCGAGGCGAGCGCCAGCGGGATAACGGTGTCGGAGGGTTCGCCGAGAGACTCTCTCACCTTCCACTACGTGCTCGGATCGACCGATCGGGGGCCGCTCGGCTTCAGGGTCACGTACCACTTCGACGCCACCCGCTACCTGATCAACGTTCGCGGAGAGTTCGAGGGCGTGGGCGATCGTGGCTACACGATAGCCACGTCGCTGGGCGAGGGCCTTCGGACCAACGAAGCGTCCCCCAAGGAGGATTTCGGCCAACTCGCCTTGACCACGAGGGGACGAAGCGGCATTCAGAGCCTCAAGCTCTCCTCCGTGGATGATGGAGAGAGGGAGGCGGCCGAGGGTGGTCCCTTCGACTGGGTGGCGGTCAAGAACAAGTACTTCCTGACCGCCTACCTGGTAGCTGAGGGAAGCCCGGGCTTCGGAGGCGTGCTCCTGGATGGCCTGCCCGACGAGAACGCGGCCCGGATCACCACCACGCTTCCCGTGCCCGCGGGATCGCCCGAGTTCGCGTTCGATGCCTACATGGGACCCCAGGACTACACGCGACTGCGGGAAATCGGCAACGACCTGCACAACGTGAACCCCGTGGGCTGGCGGTGGCTGCAGCCGGTGATCCGGCCCCTGGTCGCGATCGTCATGGTGATCCTCACCTGGATGCACGAGGCCCTCGGGCTGGCGTGGGGTTGGGTGCTCATCCTCTTCGGCGTCCTGATGCGGATCGTCCTCTTCCCGCTGTACCAGAAGTCGATGCGCGCACAGATGGCGCAGATGAGGGTGCAGCCGCTGATGAAGGACATTCGGGAGAAGTACAAGGACGAGCCGCAGCGCATGCAGCAGGAGATGATGCGGCTCTACAAGGAGCACAACATCAACCCGCTGGCGGGCTGCCTGCCCATGATGCTCCCCTTCCCGGTCCTGATCACCCTCTTCTTCGTCTTCCGAAATACGATCGTGTTCCGCGGGGTGCCGTTTCTCTGGCTCCCCGACCTCTCCCTCAAGGACCCGTTCTACATCGTGCCTCTGCTCATGGGTGGCTCGATGTTCCTGCTGACGTGGATCGGCCAGAGGGGAATGGAGCAGACGGCGCAGACCAGGATGATGGGCTGGGGGATGCCGATCATGTTCACCTTCCTGTTCGCCAACTTTCCGTCAGGGCTGAATCTGTACTACGCGACGAGCAACTTCGCCTCGCTCCCGCAACAGCTCTACATAGCTCGCGAGCGACAAAAGGCGAAGAGTGCGGGGCCCGCCGCGGATGAGGGCGGGACGGCTGTGGTAGAGAGCGAGCCCAAAGGATCGGAGGGCGCCCATAGACCTGGCGGCGGAAAGCCGAAGGCGGGGGCGCGAAAGACCGGGAAGAAGAGCGGTGCGGGAGGTCAAAGGAGCGGTGCGGGAAAGAAGCGGGGCTCCTCGAAAAAGAAGACCTCCCGTAGGCGATAGCCCGCGGGAGGCCCGGTCCGGCGAAGGAGAATGAAGGGACGAGACCGGGCTTTTCCAGCCGACACTATCGCCGCCATCTCGACGGCCCCCGGGCGGGCGGGGATCTCGGTCGTGCGCGTCAGCGGACCGGACGCCGTCGCAGTGGCCGAGAGACTGGGCGTTGCCGAGCTTGCCGCGCGCCGGGCCACACTCGCTCCCGTTCACCATCCCGAAGACGGCCGGATGATCGACCGAGCCGTCCTCACGCTTCATCTCGCGCCATCATCCTACACAGGCGAGGACCTCCTGGAGATCAGCGGGCACGGAGGCTTCCTGGTGCCGCAGTTGATTCTGGACGCCGCCTGCGCGGCAGGTGCCCGTCTTGCGGGGCCAGGCGAGTTCACGAAGCGCGCGTTCCTGAACGGCAGAATGGACCTCGTTCAGGCCGAGGCGACGCTGGACCTCATCGATGCCCGCTCCGAGGCGGCGCACAAATCGGCTCTCTTCCAGCTGGAACGTGGGCTCTCACGTCGGATCGAAGAGTTGCGGGACGGGGTGATCGGCCTGCTGGCGCTGCTCGCCTACGAGATCGATTTCCCGGAGGAGGACGACGGCCCCGTGCCGGAGTCACGGATCAATGAAGCGGCGGATTCCCTGACATGTGGTCTGCGCGAGCTCCTGTTGCACGCGCCGGAGGGCGAGATGGTGAGGGACGGAGCGCTTACCGTGATCGCAGGCCGTCCGAACGCTGGTAAGTCCAGTTTATTCAACGCGTTACTTGGTGAAGAACGAGCGATCGTGACGGAAACTCCGGGAACGACGAGGGATGCGATCGAGGCCATGCTCAGCGTCCAGGGCTATCCGTTTCGTCTCGTGGACACGGCCGGGATAAGAAGCCGACCGGGAAGGGTGGAGGGTCTCGGTATCGAGGTGGCCGAGAGCTATCTGCAGAAGGCCGACATCGTCTTGTTCTGTGCGGAGGCGGGCCGCCCCCTGGGCGCGGAGGAGCTGGAGTTCCTCGAAAAGTGGTCGCGTGGGGGGATGCGGGGTGGGCCGGACGGCCAGGGACCCGTCGTGCTCACGGTTCGGACGAAGGCGAAGATATCGCCGGCATTGGACTCGGGAGGCACGGAGGAGCTGGAGACCTCGGCCGTCGAGGGCCTCGGGCTCGAGGCGTTGCGAGGCCGAATGCTGGACGCCGCCTATGCAGGTCTCCGCGACTCCGGCGAGATGCCGCTGGTGACTCGTCGGCGTCAGTCAAGGGCTCTGGATAAGGCGCTGACGGATGTGAAAGCCTTTGTAACTACGCGAGATAGAGGACATCCGCCGGAGATTGCCGAAACCCATCTGCAGGACGCTCGGCATGCCCTGGAGGAGCTCCTGGGCGTAGTCGACACGGAGGAGATCCTGGACGCACTCTTCTCGGGGTTCTGCGTCGGAAAGTGAGTCGGCGGGTTGCCGGTCCGACATGGAACGACTCTTAAAGCTGGAATCCCCGCCTGACAGAACCGCTTTACCTTGTTACTAAGCGCTGTGAGTCCTGGAGGACCTGCGTCCCGACAGGGTCCGCCTGGCTAAGCCGCGCGCTGGCAGCGCACGCAGACGAACGTCTTGCGGCCCTTGAGGGTGATCGTCGTGAGCTCTGTGCTGCAGCGGGGACAGGCGGCTCCGTTCCCCCGGTGGTTGATCAACCAGCCCGGATCGGCATGCGCCGCCTGCCAGTGGAGCGTCGCTCGCCGAAGGACCCGCCGGAGGTAGAGGTGAACACGCTCCAGCTGCCGCTGGTTCATGAGACCGACCCTGAGATCCGGCCGATAGCCGGCCTGGAAGCAGATCTCATCCGCGTATTCGTTCCCGATGCCGGCGATGGCAGCCGGATTCATCAGAAAGCCCTTGAGGGAGCTTCGCGGATGTGCGGCGGCGAGCTCAACGAACGTCTCGACGGTCAGGTCCTCGCTCAGCGGGTCGATGCCGAGACTCTCGGGCCCGCCCAGGGCGGCGAGGTCGCTGCCCTCCACGAGGCGCACCGTGTCACGCGTTCCGGGCGCGTCGAACCGGAGCTCCCGGCCGGCCGCGAACTGCAGCCGGATGCCACTGTTTTCGTCGGGCGGTACCGTCTGGGACTCGAGGTAGATGCGACCATCGTCTCCCATGTCGAACACGAGGCTGTACTCGGAGCGGAAACGAAGGACGATGTTCTTCCCGTGCCTCTCGACGGCGTCGATCGCGTGGGACTCTATCTTCTCTTGAGCGACCTTCGGGTCGACATCCACATCCGGATCATCGATGAGTACCGCCGAGATGGTCTTTCCGGTTGCGTAACCGGCGAAACCCTCGATCATTCGTTCGACATCGGGAAGTTCTATCACCACATCACCTCCGAAAGCCCAGGGGAAGGTCACCGCCCGTCGAAAGTAGGCCGAAAGGGATACACCGGATATTGCGCAAAGTGCCCGTGGAGTCGGGTGGCCTCAGCGAGCGATCTGAAAGCCCTCCGGCAGGCCCTTCCGGCACGGAGTCTCCTCCAACGAGACGACCCTGGCATGGAGGGGGCCGGTTCTAATCCGCTCGATGAAGGTGTCCACTCCGTGCGCCGGTCCTGCGACGTGGATCTCCACCGATCCATCGGGGAGATTCCGCACGGTTCCGCGCAGCGAAAGCTCCACCGCGATCTCCCGCGTCCACCAACGGAATCCGACGCCCTGAACGCGGCCGCGGAGCACTACTCCCCGGCGGGCTACTTCGGGTGAGGCATGGTGGTGGGCATCGTTGGAGATCATGAGGACCCATTCGTCGGATCCAAGGTAATGCGAGCGGCGCCGAGTCGCGCGGCTGCGGCGTCGAGGGCATACGGCCATATTCACGCACGGGGCGGAGGGGATTCGCGCCCCGCTGAAGGCCGGCTGACAGATGGTGAGGATATCGGGACGTATGAAGACGAGCTACGACGTGATTGTCGTCGGCGGTGGCCACGCCGGGTGTGAAGCCGCCAATGGCGCGGCCAGGTTGGGTGCGGAGACGCTGCTCATCACGAGCGTGCTCGGGCGAGTGGCCCAGATGTCCTGCAACCCGGCCATCGGGGGAATCGCCAAAGGGACCGTGGCCAGGGAGGTGGACGCGCTGGGCGGGCTAATGGGCCGCGCCACCGACCGCTCGACCCTGCATGTCAGAATGCTCAATCGGTCCAAGGGACCTGCGGTTTGGGCTCCGCGAGCGCAGTGCGACCGCGGGCTCTATCCGCGCGCGATGCGCAATCTGCTGGAGGAATGCGAGCAGCTCGATCTCTACCAGGGCATGGTCGAGGCGCTGCGAATCCGGGGAGGCGGGGTGAGCGGCGTCGCCTGCGCCGATGGCAGCGAGTTTCTGTCGGAGCGAGTGGTGCTCACCGCGGGGACGTTCCTGCGAGGCAGCATAAAGATGGGCGTGAATCGGTCGATCGCGGCCGGCCGCGCGGGAGATCCGCCTTCCGTGTCGCTCGCCGAGCAGCTGCTGGACCTCGGTCTGTCGGCTGAGCGATTCAAGACGGGAACACCTCCGCGGGTCGACGGCCGGACCGTCGATTTCACGAAGCTCACTCGCCAGGAGAGCGAGGCCGAGCCGCTGAGGTTCTCCCACTGGGAACGCACGGGAGGCCTCGCCCGAATGCCGTGCTGGATTGGTGCGGCGGGCGCCGGGGTCCGAGAGGTAGTGGAGGCCAATCTGAACGAATCCGCCATGTACGGCGGCGCGATCGCTTCACGTGGCCCGCGGTATTGCCCCTCGATCGAGGACAAGGTGAAGAAGTTCCCCGAGGCGAAGAGCCATCAGCTCTTCCTCGAGCCGGAGGGACTGGAGACGCGCGAGCTCTACGTGAACGGCCTCTCCACGTCTTTGCCGCCCGATGTCCAGCGCGAGCTCCTGAGACGTGTTTCCGGCCTGGAGAACGCCCGGATGACACAACCCGGATACGCCATAGAATACGACTTCTTCCCGCCGCAGCAGCTCCAGCCCACCCTGGAGCTCAAGGTCTTGCGTGGGCTCTACTTCGCCGGCCAGATCAACGGAACGACGGGTTACGAAGAGGCGGCCGGGCAGGGGATCGTCGCGGGCATCAACGCCGGGCTCGCCGCACAGGAACGGGAGGCCTGGGTGCCGGGTCGCGATGAGGCATACCTGGGGGTTCTGGTCGATGATCTCGTGACCAGGGGAGTGGATGAACCATACCGTCTTTTTACCTCTCGAGCCGAGTTTCGTCTAACGCTGCGGCAGGACAACTGCCTCGAACGCCTGGGTCCGGTTGCGGAGAGGCTCGGAACGCTCACCGAGGATGAGATCGCACGGTTGGACAGGTTTCTGGAGGAGCTGGGGCGGGCGAGAACTTGGGCCAGGACGACAAGCCTGGATCCGAAGGAGGTGAACGGCCACCTGCAGGAGTGCGGCACCACCCCGCTGTCCCAGAAGCAGCCCTTGCGCGTCCTCCTGAAGCGTCCGCAGGTGCGGCTCGAGGAGCTGGTCGGCTCGGACGGGCCGTTGGAGGCGAACGGCTTCGATTCCGATGTCCTTGCCCTGGTCGAGATGGAGGTGAAATACGAGGGTTACCTAGGCAGGGAGCGGGACCGCGTGGAAGCGCTGCGTCGCCGAGAAGGTATGTCCCTGCCGCCGGCGGCTCCCTATCTGGAGATGGGTTCGCTGTCCTTCGAGGGGCGGCAGAAGCTCGAGCGGGTACGGCCCCGTACGCTTGGCCAGGCAGCGCGAATCCCCGGGGTTTCGCCGGCTGACCTCCAGAACCTCCTCGTGGAGCTGCGGAGGCGCGAGCTTTCGGCGACGGGAGTGGATCTCGAAGAAAAGGAAGCACAGAGGAGTTGACGACGCTGACGAGGACGACGACTTGGCTGCGAGGCGGAGATGTTCCACGTGAAACACCTGCCTCGCGCCCATCCAGCCACCGGGGCGCTCGACCTCTCGGGATGGGTGCAGCTGCAGGATATCGTCGCGTTAAGGTCCTGACACCACGTTACATGGGTTGTTTTCCACAATCGTGGAACGCTGTGTTTCACGTGGAACACGCACTGCTTGGCGCGGCCGTCGACCCGGCTCTATATTCTCCAAGTCCCGAGCATCCGTCCTCAACAAGCGGCGGTTTCAGCTGTCCTCGACTCGACGATACGAACGAATTCGGCTCGCCAGGCCCTCCCAGCAATCGCTGCGGGCGAAGAGCTGTGAAGACGCTGGAGCCCGCCGGTTGATCCCGGGGAGGAGCGCATGAGCCGGATCATCTCCATTGCCAACCAGAAGGGCGGCGTCGGGAAAACGACCACGGCCATCAACCTCGGTGCCTCGCTCGCGATCGCGGAACGACGCACTCTGGTGCTGGACTGCGATCCCCAGAGTAACGCGACCAGCGGGTTCGGGATTCGCAAGAATGCGAGCAGGCCCTCTGTCTACGAGTGTGTTGTCGAGGGGAAGCCGCTGGCCGACGCGATCCACCACGAAGTCCATTTTCCCTACCTGGACGTCGCTCCAGCAAGCAGGGATCTGGCGGGCGCCGAGGTGCAGCTCATGGAGCGGCCGAACCGCAACCGCCGACTCCGCCGGGCCCTGGAGCCCATCCGCGGATCATATGACTACGTTCTCGTGGATTCGCCGCCCTCACTGGGCGTGCTGACTCTGAATGCGCTGACCGCCTCGGATTCGGTCATCATACCCATTCAATGCGAGTTCTACGCCCTCGAGGGGCTCAGTCAGCTTCTGAACACGGTGCGTTTGGTGCAGCGTAACATCAATCAGGAATTACAGATCGAGGGTGTGCTCCTGACGATGTACGACTCCCGCCTCAACCTGTCGAAGCAGGTGGCGGCCGAAGCCAGGGAGTATTTCGGCAGAAAGGTCTTCGACACCATGATTCCCAGGAACATCCGGCTGGCCGAGGCGCCGAGCTTCGGTAAGCCGATCGCCCTTTACGACGTGCTTTCAACCGGCGCTCGAGGCTATCTGAGCTTGGCGAACGAACTGATCGAGCGCGACGAACCCACGAGGAAAGTTGGCTAAGAGCGACACGCGACTCGGCAGAGGCCTCGGCGCCCTTCTGAGCGAGAACCTGGATGATCTGGACGGCTCGGAGTTCGAGCTCCCGCTCGACGACCTGAGCCCAAACCCATACCAGCCCAGGAGCTCGCTCTCCGAGGAGGCGCTTGGTGAGCTCGTGGCTTCGATTCGAGAGCACGGGCTTCTTCAACCTCTTGTTGTGCGCAGCCGGGACGCTGGGTGGGAGATCGTGGCGGGTGAGCGTCGCTGGCGGGCCCTGAAGCTGCTGGGGTGGAAGAGCGCCCCCGTCATCGTGCGGGACCTCACCGACGAGCAGATGTTGCTCGTTGCCCTTGTCGAGAACCTTCAGAGGGAGGAGCTGTCGGCCCTCGAGGAGGCGCGCAGCTACCAGCAGCTGGCGGACGAGTTCGGGCTAACCCAGCAGAAAATAGCCGCGCGAGTCGGTAAAGACCGGTCCACGGTCGCCAACGCGCTGCGGCTGCTCACGCTGCCCGGGGCCGTGCAGGAGATGGTGCACGAGAGCCGACTGAGCGCCGGGCACGCCCGGGCTATTCTGGGTCTTCGGGGAGAGCCTGCCCAGCAGCGCCTGGCGGAGGAAGTCGTCTCGCGAGGACTCTCGGTTCGGCAAACCGAGAGGAAGGTGCAGCGGCTCCGCGAGCCCTCTCGGGCCAGGGAGAGATCGAAGAGGCGCTCGGCTCAGGCCGAAGACCCCTATGTTCGGCGAGCCCGGCAGGTGCTGGAGCGGGCACTCGGAACCGAGGTGACCGTGAGACTCAAAGGTGGAGATGCGGGAGAGATTCGCGTCATGTTCCACGATGCGGAAGATTTTGATCGACTGCTCGGTCTCATGACGGGCATGCCGGCGTCAGAGCTCTGAGCGGGACGGGTCATCTTGCCGAAGCTGCGGGGCCTGCGGGATCGCGTCTGGACGATCGTCTTTCTCTCCGGGAAGGACACGGAGTCGCACTCCTACCGGCTTCGGGCGAGCACTGTTGTCGCCGCTGCCCTGGCAGCGGCGACATTTCTTCTCTCGGTGGGGTGGCTGATGGGAAGAGCCTGGGAAAGGGTGAGCGAATCCGCGATGGCGCGGGAGCTGTCCGAGGAAGTTGAACGGCTCTCGGTCGAGCGGACTCAGATGATGGAATTGGCGTCCAGGCTCGAGAGGATGGAAGCAGACTACCGCCGCCTCCAGAAGGTCCTGGGCAGCAGCGGCTCGGGCCCGGATGCGGGCGATATCTGGCTGCCGCCGCTCGAGGCTTCAGGCGATGCGTACGACGCTGACGAGCCCTCGGACGGCTCACTCAGTTGGCCTCTCGCGCAACCCGGGTACATCACGCGCTCTCATCGCGCGGACGCCGGGGCCGCTCACGCCGGGATAGACATCGCGGTGCCTGGCGGCACGTATGTTCGTGCGAGCGGCGGCGGCGTGGTGGCGGATGTCGGTGTGAACAGCAGTTACGGTCGCTTCGTGCGAATCGAGCACGGCGACGAGCTCTCCACCCTCTACGGTCACAACGCCTGGACCTTCGTGTCCGAGGGTGATTCCGTCGAGGCGCTCGAAGTGATAGCGCTTTCCGGGAGCACCGGACAATCGACGGGACCCCACCTGCACTTCGAGGCCAGGCGGCGAGGCCGGATGATAGACCCCCTGGAGTTGGTGAGTCCCTGAGATCGCCGACTTTGACGTTGATCCAGGGCCGGATGGACCCGAAACCGAACCGCATTGGGAAAAGGACGGACGATGGCGAAGGAGAACAGAACGGAAAGCCGAGAGCTGAGCGACGTCGTCTCGATCATCGGCCCCGGAATGCAGGTCGTTGGCGACTGCACGAGCGACGGGGTCGTCCGGATCGAGGGTCGCGTGGAGGGGATCATCAGAGCTGCGAAGTCGGTCGTAGTCGGGAAGGATGGCTTCGTGACCGGCGATATCGAGACGCAGGACCTCATCGTTGCCGGGCGCGTTGCCGGGACGATCACGGCACAGAGCCGTGTGGAGCTGCAGGCTTCCTGTCACGTGGAAGGCGATATACGCAGCCGACGCGTGAAGCTCGAGGAAGGAGGACGGGTCGAGGGTCGGTTGCACATGGGTGCGGAAACGTCGAAGCCGGAGATGCCGAGGAAGGGAGCCGGGGCGCCGCAGATGTCCCCTTCCGCCCAGAGCGGCCAGCAAAAAACGGCCCCTCGTGGCTTGAAAAAGCCTTCCGGGTCGGGCTCCTGAGCTCGGGACGAACGGTGTGCCGGCGGCAGCTTCGCGGCCACGCCTCGCCTCGGGACCCGCTTATCCCGATCGCGCCATTTCTTTCGGAGCGGCCGGTAGGCCGGGCGCCGACCCGGCTTGAATCCGTTCCACATCATTCCACAGTTGGCGGCGGGCCGTTCGGGCTCGACGCGGGTTTTCCACGACAGCTTTGACGGAGGCGCTCCTCTTCCTCGCCGGCCTGGTCGCGATCACGTTCGGCGCGGATTGGCTCGTCACCGGCTCCTCCAGGGTCGCCGCAAGAATGGGAGTGAGCCCCCTGGTGGTAGGGCTCACCGTCGTGGCGTTCGGCACGTCGGCTCCAGAGCTCTTCGTGAGCAGCCTGGCGGCGTTGCGTGGCCAGGCGGGATTGGCGGTCGGGAACATCATGGGCTCGACCGTCGCCAACGTAGGCCTCATCGCGGGGCTCGGAGCGATGATCAGGCCGATCGATGTGAAGAGGCGCCTCCTGGCCCGAGAGAGCCCGCTGCTGATCCTCGTGCTGATCATCGTCATGCTCCTCTCCTGGAACGACGCGCTGGGACGGCTCGATGGTCTGGCGCTGTTGGCAGGATTCATCATCTATCTGGGCGTCATGCTCCGGATGGAGGGCAGCGGCGTGTTCGAGGAAGAGCTGGATAGGGGGGCCGATCCGGGAACGGCGGCGGACGGAACCACCGGCGCGGCGAAGGCCGGAGGCGATAGCGGTAGCGGCCCGGACCGGACGGTGGCGCTCCTGTGGCTGCGCACCCTCATCGGCCTGGTCGCCCTCCTCGTCGGCGCGCATTGGCTCGTGGAGTCGGCGGTGGCGATCGCCAGGGTCTTTCAGGTGCCCGAGGAGGTGATTGGCGCGACGATGGTGGCGCTAGGGACATCGATCCCTGAGCTGGCCTCGACCGTAGCCGCAGCGATACGCGGTCTGGGCGACATTGCCATCGGCAACATCATTGGCTCCAACATCTTCAACCTCGGCCTCGTTCTGGGCACCGCGGCCCTCGTGAGTCCGCTCCGTCTACCTCCGGAAGTCGTTGTCCGCCAGGTCCTTCCCGCACTTTTCTTCTGTGCGCTTCTGATCCCACTCGCCTATACCGGCAGACGGGTAGACCGTGCGGAAGGCTTTCTGCTGCTTTGCCTGTACGGCGTCTTCATCTACACGGTTATCTGGCGCGTCTAGCAGCCATCGCCGCAACCCTCAAACCTGGGACGAGCGGCACGACCATCGGCCGGTAACTCTGTCATCCTCTCCTCGCGCATCCGCCGGCCGCTTGTAAAGCGTGGCCGTAAAGCTTAGCTTTTTAGCGCGCTCTGCCGAAGAGCAGGAGCCTATCTGCCAGGGAGCAAGAGCCCTGTGTCGCTATCCGTCAAGATGAGCAGCAAGCACCAAATCGTCGTGCCTCGAGAGGCGCGGGACGCACTTGCCTTGAAGGCGGGCGACCGCCTCCTCGTGACGGTGCGGGACGACGCTGTCGTCGAGCTTGAACGCGAGCCTGAGGATCTGGTCGCCGAGCTGGAGGGCCTCTTCGCCCCGCTGGCGAGGAGCGTCTGGCCGGAATTGGGTGAGTAAGAGAGCCGCGTTCCACCGCCGCATAGAGGATGCCAGACGTATCCACATCGATCCATTCGTGATAGCCTATCACCTGATAGGTCAGCCACCGGGCGTCGATCTCACAAGATTATTGTTCACAAGCATTCGCGGTGGCCGAGTGCGAGCTCAAACGTCGGCGCTCTCCATATACCAACTACTCACCGAGCCTTATCGCGAGGGCGAGGACGGACTGGCTGAACGGGCGTTCAAGTACTTGGGGGGCCATGCGGGGCTCGAGATCCTGCCGGTGACCGCGGCGGTGTCGCGGCAGGCGGCGGAGGTGCAGGCGAGCTTGGGGGGCACACCCGAGCGCTCGATCCAGGTGGCGACGGCGCTGCTGGGGGGCGCGAAGGCGTATGTGGCGCACAAGACAGCACTTCGGCGCATCGCCGGGATGGAGATTATCAGCCTGGATGATTTCGCGGGGGAGTAACGGCCGCGGCGGAGTAGGTGCTGCCGGGAAGGTGCGGCCGTCGCGATCGAGCCGTTCTCAGATGGGCCGGAAGAGTAGGCCGGACGGCATCTTGGGGGCGAAATAGGTCGACTTGGGCGGCAGGCGTCCTCCCTCTCGAACCACGGCCCATAGGCTCTGCATGGAGATCGGCGGCAGGAGGAAGCCGCCGGCGTCATGCTGCGGGCAGGCGCAGGCAACACCGGGATCCTGGTGATACGAGAGAAGGCCGGCCGCCGCTGCGGCGTCCGCGTCCCTGCCCGTAAAGCGACGCAGGATGAGCCGGTCCAGAAGGACGCAGGCGAGAGCGGCCTCGTTGGGCGTCAGCTCGGCCCGCTCGGCAGACCCGGGGCGCGGCTGCAGGATGAACGCCGGAGAGCCGGCCGGCGGCCCCGTGTCCGGGCCGGGCGACGCGAGGACGCCGATAGCCGTTCCCTCCCTGATCCGCACCTCCCGGGCGAGGGCTCGCGGTCCCTCCGGGCCGGGCTCGATCTCGAAGGAATCCTCCAGCTGGGAAAGCCAATCGGCAGGTAGCCCGCCCAGGCGCCGATGCGTCGCCTGGACGATGAGTCCGTCGTCGTGCTCGCTCACGATGGCGGCCAGGACGCGCCGCGCGCCGGGCCGGTCCGTGAGCTGCCGGGAAAGCTCGAGGGCCGTCTCGTAGCGGTGATGTCCGTCGGCGATGAGGAGATCGTCGTCAGCCACGACATCGAGGATCCTCTTCTGATGCTCGACGGGAATCACGCGGACGATATGCGTGATTCCGTCCTCCGTCGTCGCCTCCAGGATCGGCGCCGCCGAGCCCGCCCGCGCCAAGAGCTCGGGGAGCTCGCGCGCCGAGTCGCGGGCGACGAAGAAGATCGGCGAGAGCTGTGCATGGCACGCTTTCATCAGGGCCAGGCGGTCCTCCTTCGGTCCGCGGTGCGTGCGTTCGTGCGGAAGGACTTCGCCGCTCTCCAACCCAGCCAGCTCGACCGCAGCCAGCACGGCATGGCGAACGACGGTGCGCCCCTCGTGGGAGAACTCCTGGCTGTAGGAGTAGGCTTGATCCCGGTCGGAGAGGGCCAGAACGCCTGAAGCCAGCCACTCGCTCATTCGGCTCGCCGCCAGGACGTATCGCTCAGGGCCGTCACCCTCGGGCAGAACTAGCCGGACGGCATTGAAGGGGCTCAGGTTCCGGAGGTGCTCGGCTGCCTCCGTTCCGATGACGTCGAACGGAGGAGAGAGGAGCTGTGACGGATCTCCGGCGGCTGCGGCGTAGCGCATCGACGCGGTCGGGAAGATCGATGCCATTCCGGTGCTCCTTGGCGCGAGTGATGCTCTGAAATCGACGCGAAGATACAGGCCGGAGTGCCTGCCGAACCAGGGTCGCCATCTCTTGCAGGGCAGGTAACCGGAGCTAGGTTGCCCCGCCTGGTCTGGCGCGGCACTCAGTTCGACCGGACCGCAGACGCAAAACGCCCCCGTGAAACGCCGACGCAAGGAAGGAGAGCGGCATTGCCGGATCGCCCAGTCGTTGCCGACGGTGCCGCATCGCGTTCGATCCTCGGGCTATTGGTGGACATCGACGGAACGCTTCACGTCGCCGGAAGGCCAATCGCAGGGGCTGCGGAGGCGCTCGATGCTCTGCGGGGGCGCGTCGCCTTCCTGTTCACGACGAACACGAGCCGCATGCCGCGATCCGAAGTGGCCACGGTCCTCGCCTCGCTGGGCTTCGAAGCTCGCGAGGAGGAGGTGCTGACGGCCACGGTGGCGGCGGCTCTCCGCCTTCGGGAGGATGGTATCACGCGCGTGCAGCTCCTCGCTCCGCAGTCGGTGATGCGGGATTTCTCAGCCTTCGAGATCACCGAAGCGGCACCCGAGGCGGTCGTCGTGGCAGACATGGGGGCGGACTTCACCTTCGAGATCCTCAACTCGGCCTTCCGTAGCCTGCTGGATGGCGCGCGCCTCGTGGCGATCCACAGGAACAGGTACTGGATCACCCAGGCGGGTCCGACGCTGGACGCGGGGCCCTTCGTCGCGGCGCTCGAGGTTGCGGCGCAGACGGAGGCGGAGCTCGTGGGGAAGCCGGCGCCGGCGTTCTTCGAGATGGCGGCTTCCATCCTCGGCCTTCCCCTGGATCGGCTCGCCGTGGTGGGTGACGATCCGGAGACGGACGTGGAGGGCGCTCGTCGTGCCGGCCTTCTTGCCATCCAGGTGCGGACCGGGAAGTTCGAGGCGGCCCGGCCGGAGGAGGCCGATCTCACCATCGACTCGATTCGGGACCTTCCACCCCTACTACTCGGTGCGGAAGCATGAACTGTTCACGATCCTCCAGGCTTCTTCTCGGCGTGCTGGCAGCCGCCATCAGTCTCGGGTCGCAGGGGGAGGCGAGGGCTCAGCGGTCGCCCTCCGACTACCTCGGGTACCCGCTGGGTTCAGACCGGCTCCTCGCCGATTGGACGGACATAACTGGTTACCTGGCCGAGCTCGCGAGCGTTAGCGAGCGTGTCCGCATCGACACGCTGGGAAGTACCACGTTGGGCCGGCCCTTCGTGCTCCTTACGATCAGCGACCCGGCCAACCTCGCCTCCCTTGGCGATCTCCGGGAGACACAGCTACAGCTTGCGGACCCGAGACGGATCCGCGATCCGGAACACCTCGAGGAGCTCATTGGAGCCGGCCGGAGCATCGTGCTCATCACCTGCTCCGTTCACTCCACCGAGGTCGGCAGCACGCAGGTTCCACTTCGCATCGCCTATAGGCTGGCGACCTCGGACGAGCCGGATGTCCAGGAGATCCTCGCCAACACGGTCCTGCTGCTCATCCCATCTCTGAACCCCGACGGGGTGGACAAGGTGATCGCCTGGTACAGGTCCTCCGTCGGTACGGAATGGGAGGGAGCGCCACCGCCCTTCCTCTACCACCACTACATCGGGCACGACAACAATCGGGACTGGTACGCCTTCACGCAGATCGAGACACAGCTGACCGTCGATCAGGCGCACAACGCCTGGCACCCGCAGATCGTGCACGACATCCACCAGCAGGGACGCCACGGGAGTCGCTTCTTCGTGCCGCCCTGGATCGATCCGATCGAGCCGAACGTGGACCCGATGGTCGTCGCCTCTGGGAACGCTCTCGGATCGGAGATCGCGTGGAGCCTCCTGCGGGAGGGCAAGAAAGGCGTCGTGCTCAACGCGACCTACGACGCCTGGACGCCGGCGCGTGCCTACCAGCACTACCACGCCGGCGTTCGGATCCTCACCGAGACGGCGAGCGCGAAGCTGGCCACGCCCGTGGAGGTGGACCCCGAGGATCTCGAGCCCGGCCGCGGATTCGATCCGCACGAAAGATCATGGAATTTCCCGGTACCGTGGGAGGGGGGGAGTTGGCATCTGGCGGACATCGTCGACTACATGGAGTCCGGGGCGTTCGCACTCCTGAGACATGCCGCCCGGAACCGCGAGACCTGGCTGCGGAACTTCGTCGGCATAGGAGAGCGAGCGGTGGCCGGGTGGCCGAGTTGGCCGGCGGCCTGGATCGTTCCTCCGAGAGGCGACGAAGGAGCGAGGGGTCCATGGCCCGAGATCGGGGTGGCTCGGCTGATCGGTGTGCTCCGGGCGGGAGATGTGGAGGTGGATCGCGCGCTCGAACCCTTCGAGGTCGAGGGTCGGGGTTTCCCCGCCGGCTCGTATATCATCGCGATGCGCCAGCCCTACGCGGCGTTCGCCCAGACCCTGCTAGAGGCCCAGCGGTACCCGGACCGCCGGGCCTACGAGGGCGGGCCTCTTCTGAAGCCGTACGACGTGACGGCGCACACGCTGCCGTTGCTGTTCGGCGTCGAGGTCGTGGCGGTGGAAGCGCCCATCGAGGTGGAGAGGGAAGTCGTCCTCGAGGCACCGGCCTATCCGGTGCCACTCTCGGAGGCCGCGGGCCTGGTGGGGTCTTACGAGCGTGTCGCCCTATATCAGCCCTGGGATCCCTCCATGGATGAGGGCTGGACCCGCTGGATCTTCGACCGGTACGGAGTGCCTTACGGCACGGTCCACAACGCGGATATCAACGGCGACGCTCTCGAGGGCTTCACCTCGGTGCTCCTCGCCTCGATACCTGCCAAAGTGCTTCGAGATGGCTGGGCGCCGGACTCACTCCCCGCTGAGTTCACGGGCGGAGTGAAGGCCGAGGGTGTCGCGGCCCTGCGCCGTTTCGTGGAGGACGGCGGGACGCTGGTCGCCTTGGATCGATCCGTCGAGTGGGTGATCGAAGAGCTGGACCTACCCGTACGAAACCTGCTGTCCGGCCTGGAAGATGAGGCGTATGCGGCCCCGGGGTCGCTCGTCCGTATCGAGCTGGAATCCGGACATCCGATGGCGGCGCGCATGCCCCCGGCCGCGGCCGGCTGGCTGCAGGGGGGGCTGGCGCTGGAAGCAGCCCAGGATGCGCGTGTGCGCGTGGTCGCGCGCTACGCGAGCGAAGGGCTCCTCTTGAGTGGTTGGCTTCAGGGCGAAGAGCACCTGGTGGGGCATCCGGCCATCGTCGACGTACCGCTGGGCGCAGGTCGCGTGGTCCTCTTCGGCATCCGGCCTCAGTACCGGGGCCAGTCTCTCGCTACCCTACCCCTTCTTTTCAACGCCCTGAAAACGGCGCCCGACGACTAACGACTGGCCCCCGAGGCTCCGGGCCCGGCCAAGAAACCCTTTTCCGAGGACGTCCGCTAGACCACGTCCTCCGGGAAGGTCTCGAGCACTTCCTGGACCTTGTTCAGGAAGAAGGCGGCCATCGCGCCGTCGACGACCCGATGGTCGTAGCTCAGCCCGAAATACGACATGTGTCGAACCCCGATGGCGTCTCCTCCCAGGTCATCCCTGACGACGACAGGGCGCTTCTCGATCACCCCCGTGCCGAGGATCGCCACCTGGGGCTGGTTGATGATCGGCGTTCCGAAGAGGTTTCCAAACACGCCGACGTTCGTGATCGTGAACGTGCCGCCCTGAATGTCATCGAAGTCGAGCGTCCGGGTACGCGCCTTCTCCGCCAGCGCGTTCGCTCCCTCCGCCAGGCCCATCAAGCTGAGTCGATCCGCGTTCTTCAGCACCGGCACGATCAGCTCGCGTCCGTCGTCGATGGCAACCGCGATTCCAAGATTGATGTCGCCATGGTAGACGATCCGGGTGCCGTCGACGGAGGCGTTGAGAATGGGGTAGGCCTTCAAGCCTTCGACGATGGCCCTCATGATGAACGGGCCGTACGTCAGTTTGACGCCCTCGGCCTCGAACTGTGGCTTGAACTTCCTGCGCAGCTTGACGACGCGCTCGAAGTCGATCTCCGTGACCGACGTGACATGCGCGGAGACGTGCTGCGACATGAGCATGTGCTCCATCGTGCGAAGCCGAACACGGCTCATATCCTCCACGCGGTCGCTCTCGCGGATCGGCACGCGAGGCAGCTTGACCTCCAGCGTCGCTCCGTGGATCGGAAGGTGCATCACGCCGGGCGGCCCTGCGGGCGCCGCCGCGGCGGATGGTACCCCCGGCGTCGGGGTGAGCGGGGCTGCCGTCGCGGCGGTCGCTGGGACTTCCGCAGCGGTCGCGGGGACTTCCGCGGCGCCGGGAGCGGCAGTGCCCGGTTCCATCCCCCTCTCGTCGATAAAGGTCAGGATGTCGTCACGCGTGACCCGGCCGGCGATACCGGAACCCTCGATCTGGGCAATCTCCACCCCGTGTTCGGCAGCGATCTTCCGGACGAGCGGCGTGGAGCGGGTGCGCAGGCGCTCCTCCCGCGATCCTGGTTCGGTGCGCTCTTCTGGCGATGCGGCGGGTTGCTCGACCGCTTCCGCTGTGGCCGGGGCCTCGGCGACTATCGGCTCCTGCGTCGGTGACGGAAGCTCGACGGGTGACGGAGGCTCCGGTGCGAGCAAAGCCGGCTCGACGGCCTCCTCGGGTGTCTCTGCAACGGGCGCCGTTGCGGGCTGGGCTTCTGCGTCCGCCGCAGGCCCCTCTTCTGCCGCCGCTCCCGCCTCCGTCTCGATGCGCGCGACGATGGTGTTCACCTCGACCGTGTCGCCCTCCGCGACCAGGATCTCCGCGAGGACTCCGCTGGCGGGAGACGGGATATCGGCGTCGACCTTGTCGGTGGAGATCTCGAAGAGATCCTCGTCCCGTTCGACCTCGGCGCCGACCTCCTTCATCCACTTCGTCAGGGTGCCCTCGGCGATCGATTCGCCCATCTGCGGCATGATCACATCGACCTTGGCCATCTACGTCGTCTCTCTTTCTGCGGGCACGAAGCCCTGAGCCGGAGCCCGCGGCGCTCTCAATACGCGAGCATCCAACGGGCGGCGTCCACGATGTCAGCGGTTTGGGGCAGGTAGTATTCCTCGAGAGGAGGAGCGAACGGGACCGGAGTGTCGAGGGCGGTAACCCGCCGAATCGGTGCGTCGAGCCATTCGAACGCCTCCTCACAGATCTGCGAGGCGATCTCGCCGGCGAATCCTCCGAAGCGTGGCGCCTCGTGGACGATGAGCACGCGTCCCGTTCGCTTGACGCTCTCCACGATGGTGCTCGTGTCGAGGGGGCGGAGCGTCCGCAGATCCAGCACCTCCAGCTCCGCGCCATCTTCCTCGGAGATGCGCGACGCGGCCTCCTCGGCCTTGTACACCATCGCGCCGTAGGTCACGATGGTCAGATCCGATCCGGGCCGGTGAGTCCGTGCCGCGCCCAGGGGCACGATGATCTCTTCGTCGATCGGCAGCTCTTCCTTGATCCGCCGGTACAGGTACTTGTGCTCGAAGTAGAGAACGGGATCGGGGTCGCGGATGGCGGCGCGCAGCAGGCCCTTCGCATCACGCGCGGTCGCCGGCGCCACCATTTTCAGGCCGGCCACATTGGCGAAATACGATTCCACGTTCTGCGAGTGAAACGGGCCGGCGTGCGCCCCGCCGCCGCACGGGCCCCGTATCACCAGAGGCGCCCCGACGCCGGTTCGGTAGCGGACCTTCGCGGCGAAATTGACGATCATGTCGAAGGCCGGTGCGATGAAATCGATGAACTGCATCTCAGCGATCGGCTTGAAACCCATGTGAGCCGCGCCGATCGCGGCACCGACGATGGCCGCTTCCGAGATCGGTGTGTCGATGATCCGTTCCGGACCGAACTCATCCAGGAAGCCCTCGGTGATCTTGAAGGCCCCGCCATAGGTTCCCACATCCTCGCCGAGAAGGAATACGGTCGGGTCGGTCGTCATCTCCTCCCACATCGCCTCCCGGATCGCCTCCAGGTAGGTCGTTTCCTTCGTTCCGCGCTCCGCTTCCTGGCCTGTCGGAGGACGGTTCTGCCTGCCGGATTCGATCTTCGAGTCGCTCATGGTCGCGTGGAAGCGGGTTGACCGAGGTCTTCGTACACCGCTGCCCGGCGGGTCCATGGAACCGGTATCCGCTCTCCCTCGACCGTCCGGAATCTCGCGCCCTCGGGCTCGGGCATCGGCGCGGAAAGAGCCTCCTCTACGGCGGCAGAGAGCTCACGTCGCGCCGCCTCCTTCACGACCGCCAGAGACGGGCGCGATTCGAACCCCGAGTCGATGAGGTAACGCTCGAAGAGATCGATGGGGTCGCGCGCACGCCATTCGTGGAGATCCGCCTCCGGCACGTACTCCTGCGCGTCATGCTGGGCATGGCCATACATGCGGTACGTTTCGGCCACGATCAGCGTCACGCCGTCACCGCGTCGCGCCCGGTCGACCGCCCGTCGTGTCTCGTCATAGACATGGAGGACGTCATTGCCGTCGACGGATGCGGCGGACACGCCGTAGGCGGCAGCGACGTCGATCCAATCGGCGACCGCGGCCTGCTGATCACTGCGCGTGGCGAAGGCCCACCGGTTGTGGATGAGGATGACCACCAACGGGAGACGCTGAACGGCGGCGAGATTGAGTCCCTCGTGGGCGGCGCCCGTTCGGCTGGCGCCGTCGCCCAGATAGGTCAAGCAGACGCGCCGCTCGCCGCGCAGGCGAAACGCCAGAGCCACCCCGTTGAGCACGCAGAGCTGTGCGCCCAGCGGACCGATGGGACCGAGAAGGCCCAAATGCGGGATGGTGACGTGATGCGACTTGTCCCTCCCGGCCGAGGGCGATCCGTCACGGGCCAGATACTGGAGCAGCAGCATCCGCGGGTCGAGCCCTCGCGTGAGGAGCGCGCCCATCTCCCTCAGGGAGGGGGCCAGCCAGTCGCCCTCCTCGAGCGCGAAGGCGCTGCCGACCACCGTCGCTTCCTGACCTCGCCCGTCATACAGGTCGCCGACCACCTGACCTTGCTTGAGCAGATGTTCGAGTCGCTCCTCGAGCCCACGGCTCAACACGAGATACCGGAACAGCTCTCGGAGCTCTTCACTCGTCAGTGATGACAAAACGCCACTCCGCCAGGTGATCGCCGGGCGGTCGCCGGCGACCGCCATCCGTTTCCGTCCCATCATCAGGGGCGAATCCTGCGAAGATACCGTGAATCCGGAGCGGTTTCAATCGGCAGGTATCGGAGCGGGATATCGGTCAGCGCCCAATACACAAGTTGATGTCGCCGCTTTACCTTAGCGCTTTACCTGAAGGGGGATGCGAAACAAAGGCAGGGGGTACTCGGGCAGAACGTGTCTCTCAGGTGGGAGTCGAGCCGATAACGGGGTCGAAGGGAAGCTGCATGATCTCGACGACCTCGGCGCCAGAAGGCTCGAGGGCTAGCCGCCGCCCAGGCTCGATCTCTGTCCGTGCGAGACCGAGCGCGATGTGGCCGAAGCGAGGTGAGTCTACGGGAGAGGTGAGCAGGCCGCGCTCCCGGTCACCCTTGAACAGGGGCCGGCCGGCCGCGAATGTGGCGGCGCCGGGGGAGTCGTCGGTTGGCTCGACAAGCCGAAGGCCCCTCAGAATGCGGTTCACATGGCCCCTGAAGTGGATGCGCGCCACGACCTCCTGGCCGGTATAGCAGCCCTTGTCGAAGCTGATCGCCCTCGAGTCCTGCCCGGTCTCCTGCGCCAGGTCCTCCTGGCTGAAGTCCCTCCCAAAGACCGGAATGCCGCGCTCGACGCGGAGGATCTCCCAGGCCTCGGGCCCGACAGCCCCTCCCCCCAGCCCCGAGACGGCAGCCGCGAGCCCCGAGCGCACGTCTTCCCGATCCTCCGCCGACACGTAAAGGTCGAATCCCGGACCTTCGATGACCTCTCGACGTGCGAGGAGAACCTCCCTTCCCTCCACCTCGAGTGGGCGGGCCTCCAAGGGGCCCAGACCCTCTGTCACGGATTCGCCCGCCCAGGCGTCGATCGCCGCCGCTGCCGGCGGACCGACGACACCCAGCCGGCGGGTATCGGTTTCCTCGAACCTGGCGTAGATGGGAGGCAGATACTTCCGGAGGTGGGCGAGCCCCGACTCGAGACAGCTCGCCGGCATGTCCATCCAGAACCCCGCGTCGAGGCGAAGGAGCCTCATTTCGGCAACCGGTCGTCCCTTCGGTGTGAGCATGAACGTGTAGAGGCCCTGGCCGGCGGAGAGTCGCTTCACGTCGTTCGTCACCAGGCCGTGCAACATGTCGCCGGCGCGATCTCCCGAGACGCGGAGGATCGTTCGTGTGCCCTCGTCCAGAAGCCCAACGCTCTCGACAAGCACATGATGCTGGGCCCAACTGCCGGGTTCGTTGCCTGTCACTGCCTCTAACTCCCATCGAGCGGTTGCCGTGACGAGACCTCGGCGGACGGATCACGCATCACGGGCAAGAAAAAGCGGTCCCCGGCGTTAACCGGGGACCGCGAGATTGGGCCGCGCGCTTGGCTTACATCAGCGGAGGCCTGAGCCGCCGCGCGACGGCCATCGGTAAGAGGGAGCTACATGCCCAGTTCACCCGCGCGACCGTCCCACTCGAGCACGAAGGTGACGCGACGGTTCTCGATTCCTTCCTGCGGGACGCGTGCACCGGTGTTGCCCGGGTTCACCTGACGGTTCGCAACTTCGCCGTAGCTGACGGCACGGACCCGGTCGCTGTTCATCCCGGCGTTGACCAGATAGGACCGGACGTTCTCTGCACGACGCCGACCGAGGTCGTAGTTGTGGGCCACCGAGCCGGCCTGGTCGGTGAAGCCCTCGAGCGTCACGAGAGCGTTGCCGTGCTCGAGTTGCATCACTCTGGCGAACTCGTCCAGGACAGGCATGTCAACGTCCCGGATCGCGTCCTCGTTGAAGTCGAAGTAGACCGGCAGGCCTAGAGCCATGCCGCCACAACCGCACTCCTCGAACTGGCGGCGCAGGGCGGCGAGGTCGTCTTCGAGCGCGCTCACGCGGCCCTCTAGATCAGCGACCGCCGCGGCGAGACCGGCAAGACCGGCCAGCTGCGCAGCGTGCTCGTCGAGGCTGCTGTTGATGCCGGCGAAGCGCGCATCGAGCTCCTCGACGTGCACCAAATGGCTGCAACCACTGGCCAGCACGACGGCAGCGAGCGCCGCGACCGCTGTCTTGAGCGAACTTCCCTTCTTACCCATGCAGGCCTCCCTTTCAGGGATAATAAACCCTTGTCGAGCGCAGACGTCGCGTCTCGATAAACATGTTAACGCGAATGGGGGGGCCAATAAAACTGTAAACCCGAGCCCGTTCGCGCAAGTGCGTGCGGATGTCGCGCGCTTCAAAGCGCGCGTGCAAATACGAGGCCAGGGGAACCTGCCCAAGCCCTCAAGCTCACACACCTTAGCTCAATTCACCTCCCAACGGAACCCCCGCCGCAGACTACTCGGGCACCAGCTCGGCAGACCTCAGACCTCGTCGCGAGCTTCCAGACCCGAAGGAGCGCGGTAAGCGCGGTGCCATTCTACCGACCTGCGCCAACCCTCCTCGGTGGAAACGGTCGGCTCCCAGCCGAGCTCCTCTCGGATGAGAGCGTCGTCGTAAGGATCTCCCTCAGTGAAGAGGCGGACGCGACCAGGAGTGACAATAGGCGGACGGAAGCCCGGGATGATTCGCCCGACCACCGCCCCGATGAGACCTGCAGCGACAAAGAGCTTCACGGGAAGCGGCAGAACCGGCGCATCGGGACCGCGGCCTGCCGCGATGCGGACAAGGGTCTTCTGGGTGAGCTCGCCGTCATCCGTCACATTGTAGGTCCGCCAGGCAGCGGCGTCGTGCGTGGCCGCCAGCCAGGCGGCCAGCGCCACGTTGCCGGCGTAGACGAGGGCAAGATCGCTCGCACCCATCCCCAACGTCGTGAGAACCGGGCGCGAAGCCCAGCGAAACACGCGGGGCGTAAACAGGCGGTCGCGCTCGCCCATCACCATATCCGGCCTCAAGATGCACCATTCGATGCGGCGGTCTACCTTCCGAACCACCTCTTCGGCCATGCGCTTTGTGAGGCTGTAGTGATCCTTCTCGGGGATCGGGTCGTCGAGTGAGGTCCCCTCGTCCAGAGGGAGCGTGTTTTCGTCGAAGTCAGCTCCGTATGTGGCCACGCTCGAGATGTGGACGAACCTCCGGACGCCTGAGTCGACAGCCTCCTTGAGGATCCGGCGCGTCCCCTCGACGTTGACCTCCACGTGGCGGTCCATGGAGGCGGGCACGCCGATTTGGGCGGCGGCATGGACGACGACCTCGCATCCGTGCGCGGCACCGCTGACGGATTCGGGGTCCGTCAGGTCGGCGAGGACGAACTCACAGCCGAGCTCTTCCAGAAACGCGGCATCGCTAGAGGGGCGGATGAGAGCGCGGACTCTCCAGCCCATCTCGCGGAAGAGCGCCGCGGTGTGGCTGCCGACGAGACCGGTTCCCCCGGTGATCAACGCGGTGGCCGAGAGGGCGTCGAGCTCAGATGCGGGATCCGGCTCGGCATTAGAGGTCGGGTCGGCGTCGCGGACCTCGGGCAAGCCCGGCTCTTCCGGAGAGTCGAACAGCGAGTAGGAGTCGTCCTGCTGGTCGTGCATCTTTTTTCCAACACCTGTACGAGTTGCAGCTAGCCGCGAGTTGGCGGCTGCCGCGGGTCACGTTTCGTGGAAGGTAGCATCTGCTGGAAGGCCGGTGTGCGTAAGCGGGCAAAGAAAAAGGGCGCGACCGCAAGGTCGCGCCCTTCGAGCGCCGGGACAGCCTGAAGCTAAGGCAAGCGTCCGGCCGATCAGTCCTCGGCTAAAGGACGTTGATCCGGATGTTCAATAGTACCGGAAAGTTCCGGAACGAGCCAAACCCACTCTCTCCGTAGAGGGCAGCGAGCGGTTCCGAGTCGTCCTCTTTGCCGAACATCTGATGGGCACCGCCCGTAATCCCGATCTCGCCGCAGACTCGGGCCCGCGCTGGCGTGCAGTCACCAACCTCGAAGCCAAGCCGGATCCCGGCTCGGATCTGAGGATAGGTGTCCTGCCAGTCGATGAGGCAATCGCCCGTCGGAGAGTCGCACCCGAGGTCGCCCGTATCGCCTGGCGAGGGGTCGCGGAAGTCGACCTTCTGGGAGTTGACGAAGACGGCGCCGCCCAGGACGTAGACCTGGAACTTGAACTTGCTGTCGGGATTGTTGATGAAATCGAAGTCGAATCCGCCCGTAAGGTGATACAGGCTGATGTTCGGCGCCCCACTGATATCGCTTTGACTGGGGCCGCCGGGCGACGGAATCGATACGGTCAGGTTGTCCTCATTGCCCTTCAGGAGGTCCACGTTCCCCTCGAGGCGAATACCGAACAGATCGCTGACCCAGTAGTCGGCGCCGAATCCGAACGACGGTCCGAGCTTGGCGATGTTGCCGAGGTCCCCTGACGGGATCGCGACGCCGCCGTTGAAGTCGAAGGACAAGACCCTCGACGCGTAGGCTTGGGCGTTCGCGGCCGACGGGATGGCCACCATGACAACAGCCGCCATCAGGAGCGAGCGGAGTAATCTGTAGCGGAGCATGTCAGTTTTCCTCCTTGGCTTCAGTGCGTCCCGAGTTAAAGTGCCGTTGTCACGGATGGGACGGGAGAGCAAATGGCTCTTCGCCGCACGCGGCCCGTCTGCCCTACAACACACGACCGCCGCGCAGACGCAAGTTTGTGTCATTATAGGGAATCACGCAAGTACCCGCGCGTTCCCCACAGCAAGATGAATGCCCTTTGTTGACTGGTTAATCGGCGGAGCCGGGCCACGATAGTAGGGCGCCAAGCACCCTGTGGCACCAACCCGATCCCCGCATAGGACGCCTCTCGAGACGCCTTCCACGAGTAAGACGGCCCGTTCGACCGCAAAATGTAACCAAAAAGGCGAAATAAAGGAACAGCGGCGGGGATATCCGTCAGGGGCGGCTCCCATGAGCCTGCAGCGCGCACGGCAAGGGCGTAAGTCCTCGATCGAACAGTTTGCGAAATCGAGAGTTGTCTGCGACCGCGCTCTGGAGGAGGAAGTCGACGGCGTCGCGTGAGAGCAGTCGTCCGGGCAGAAGCTCTGCGAGCGTCGCCGCTGCCTTCACCGGAGACACGGGCAGATGAACGATGGGGCGCCGCAATCCCAATACGTCCATGACGATCTGTATGATCTCATCCAGCGTATAGGTGACCGGACCGCCCAGCTCGAAGGTCTCGCCGTCCGCCGATCCCGACTCGACGACATCCCCGATGACCCCCGCCAGGTCCTCCACGAACAGCGGGTTCAGCCTCTGCGTCCCATCGCCGATCTGGGGGAAGAAGAGGGGGTTGAGCCGCAGAGCCCGGATGAAGAGGTTGAGGCTTCGGTCCTCGGGGCCGTAGACCCAGGACGGGCGGACGATGGTGTATCCCAGACCTGAATCCCGGATGGACTCTTCAGCGAGGCCCTTGGCGCGATACCAGGGCCGATCGGATGATGGATCCGCTCCCACGCCCGAGAGGTACACCAGACGTTGAACACCGGCTGTTCGAGCGACATCCACGAGGTTCCGCGTACCTTGCCCGTCGACATCCATGAAGGTGAGGCCTCTGGACGGATCTTCCACCGGGAACCCGGAGAACTGGACGCATTGAACGATCGTCTCGACACCTTGGAGAGCGTTTCGGAGACTCTCCGGTCGTGTCACATCGCCAGAGCGCGCTTCGACGGGGACGTCCTCGAAGCGTCTAACCACTCGGCTGGCGTCCCTTGCCAGGGCGACGACATGAAGGTCCCTGGCCGCGAAATCTCGGACGAAGGCGGCACCCAGAAAGCCCGTCGCGCCGGCGACCAGAACCGTGGGCCGCAGCTGGTCACTGACACTCATCGGTTCACCCCGAGGTAGTTTCCCGCATGCCCGATTTTCGAGAAGCGCTGGACAGCGGCCGCGTCATCCTCATGGATGGCGCCATGGGAACCGAGCTCTATCGGCGCGGGGTCTTCATCAACCGCTGCTTCGATGACCTCAGCCGGACCGATCCTAATCTAGTCCGCGAGGTCCACACCGAGTACCGGCGGGCCGGCGCGCAGGTCCTGGAGACCAACACCTTCGGCGCGAACCGCTTCCGCCTGCAGGGCTATGGCCTCGAGTCCCAGGTGGGCGAGGTCAACGCGGCCGCCGTGGCCGTCGCCCGGGAGGTGGCAGGCGACGAGCTATTCGTGGCGGGAAGCATCGGGCCGATCGGGGTCCGGCTGGAGCCGTACGGAGCCACGGCGCGATCCGAGGCCCGCGAGGCGTTCCGGGAGCAGGCTGCCGCCCTCGCCGAGGCCGGTGTGGATCTCTTCCTCCTGGAGACCTTTAGCGACCTGGAGGAGATCCGCCAGGCGATCGAAGGCTGCCGCGCCGCTTCCGATCTTCCCGTTGTTGGCCAGGTTACGATCCAGCCGAACGGCGAAACAACCTACGGGGACCAGCCCGAGCACATCGCAGAGGCGGTGAGCGCGATGGGGGTCGAGGCGATCGGCCTCAACTGCAGCGTCGGTCCCGCCATTATCCTCGCCGCGATCCAGAGGATGGCCAGGGTGACGGATCTGCCGCTCTCCGCCGTGCCGAACGCCGGCCTGCCGCAGGAGGTGCACGGGCGCAAGATCTACCTCGCCGATCCCGAGTACATGGCGGGCTATGCCCGCCGGCTGGTGCAGGCAGGCGTGCGAATCGTCGGCGGATGCTGCGGCACGACTCCGGCCCACATACGGGAGATGGCGACCCAGATCCGCGTGGTGGGCCAACGCGCGCCTCGGGTGAGAGTGGGGCCGACGGACGGTGGCGCGAGCCCCATATCCGCCGCGGTCCGAGCCGAGGAAGGCACCGAGCCGACGCGGATCGCCGAGCGCTCCGCCTGGGGGCGCAAGCTGGCGGGCGGAGAGATGGTCACCAGCGTCGAGATTCTACCGCCGCGCGGAACGGACGCCAGCGACATGCTCGAGTCCTGTCGCTGGCTCAAGGGGGCGGGCGTCGACGCCGTGAACGTTCCCGACGGGGCGCGCGCGATGATGCGCATGGGGGTGATCGCCGCATCCGCGCTGATCGAGCGGGAGATCGGGATCGAGACCGTCGTTCACTACTGCTGCCGGGATCGGAACCTCCTCGGGATGATGAGCGATCTCATCGGGGCGCAAGCGCTCGGTCTGCGGAACATGCTGATCATCACGGGCGATCCTCCGAAGATGGGCCCGTATCCGGACGCGACGGCGGTCTTCGACATCGATTCGGTGGGCCTGACAAACCTGGTCTCGCACCTCAACCACGGCCTGGATCTCGGGGGCAACGCCCTGGGCAGCTCGACCTCCTTCGTGGTCGGCGTGGGCGTGAATCCCGGGGCCGTGGACCTGGATGAGGAGATCGAGCACTGGTACTGGAAGGTGGAGGCCGGCGCCGAGTTCGGCGTTACCCAGCCCGTATTCGATGTGGAGACGCTCGTCGCCTTCCTCGAGCGCATCGAGAAGGCGGGGACGCGCATACCGATCGTCGCCGGGATCTGGCCGCTGGTCAGCCTGCGAAACGCGGAGTTCCTGAACAACGAAGTCCCGGGCATCGAGGTCCCGGGCCGGCACATGGATCGGATGGCCCGGGCACAAGAGACGGGTAAGGAGCACGCCAGGGCCGAGGGATGCGCGATAGCCCGAGAGATGCTGGCCGAAGTCGCCGACCTCGTGGAAGGCGTCCAGGTAAGCGCGCCCTTCGGAAAGGTGCCCTACGCCCTGGATGTGTTCGCCGCCCTGGAAGGGTATCCGACCCTGGAGGAGCTCGAGGAGCAGATGAAGGGTTAGCCCGTTCGAGGCGGTCCGACCTAAGTTGCCCGGCCCGCCCTCGCCGGCGGGACAACGGCGCGAGAGAGGTCGCGAGCCATTCGGAGACCAGGTACGGATGAAGCGATGTTGACGAAGCTGCTGGAACGAGAGGTCACCAAGAGACCGGACACGGTTCGCCTTCAGGGCCGGATCCTCTTCCTCACCGAGGATCCCGATCTGATCCGACGCCAACTGGAAGGCGTGGACCTCGAGTGGGACCCCTCGATCCCGCTGAGGGACGACATCAGCACGGACGAGATCACACCCGGCTGGGTCTGCTACTATTACGACGAGAAGCTCGGGGAGTACCCCTACGTCGGTCTCCGCTGCGGCGGGGAGCTGCCGATCGGGCGCAACGACGTGTTGAATGGCGGCTTCGTCTGCTCCGTGTCCGGGAAGCGGCGCGGCAAGGGCTCGAGCCGCGAGGCAGCGCCGTACGCGGAGCAGGCGGCCGGGATCCGCGTCGTCATCGCGGAGAACATCGAGCGCATCTACCGGGAGAACTGCGAGAACCGCGGCATCCTCGCATCGACGGACTTCTCGCTCATCGAGAAGATTCGCGCGGGCGACGAGATTCCCCTCGAGACGTTCATCGGGGACGCCGGTCGGATCGAGCGCGACATCATCGAGTACGGCGGGCTTCTGGACTACGCCGTCGCCCGACTGACGGGGCTCGTTCAGGTGCCCGAGATCCGCACCGCTCCGCGGCCGATGACCGTCGCCGAGAAGATCCTCGCACGGCACTGGGTCACCGATCTTGCCGAGGATGCGGTCGGCGTCCCCGCCGTTCGGCCCGGCGACACCGGGTTCGCGCGCACGGACCTTCGGTTCAGCCACGAGTACGTGACCCCGATGGCTGCCACCTTCTGGGAGGATTTCGCGGGCGAGGGGGCCGGGCTCAACGAACCGGAGAGCATCGTCTTCTTCCGCGATCATCTCGCCTTTCTGGACCAGGTGATGACCGAGGAGAGGAAGCAGATGGGGCTGCTGGACGCCGCCCACGCGCTCCACGACCGGCAGCGCGAGTTCTCCGAGCAGCAGGGCGTCCGCCTGCACGGCGAGCTGCCCGACCGGGTGGGCAGCGAGGCGATCTGCCACGTGATGGTCCAGGACCGGTACGCGTTGCCCGGCACGGTGATCATCGGTAGCGACTCGCACACGCCGCATTCGGGCTGCATCGGCTGCGTGGCCTTCGGGGTCGGCACGTCGGCGATCGTCAACTCGTGGACGACGCGGGACGTGCGGCTGCAGGTCCCCCGCTCGGTCAGGGTTCGCGTCTCGGGCGCTCTGCCCGAGAACGTCACCGCCAAGGACTTGATCATCGAAGTCCTGCGGCATCCTTACGTGAAGGGCGGCGACGCGATCGGGAAGATCATCGAGTACTGCGGCGAGGCGGTCGAGGAGCTCGGGATCGACGAGCGAGCCACGCTCACCAACATGGCGGCGGAGGTCGGCGGCTTCACCGGCATCGTGGCGCCGGACGGGCGAACCGTGGATTGGCTCATCGAGCGCCGAGGCATGGAGCGCGCCGAGGCGGAGAGCCTGGTGGCCGGGCTGTCGAGCGACGAGGGCGCGGAGTACGAGTGGACGCTCGAGATCGATGCCTCGAGCCTGCGGCCGATGGTTGCCCAGCCTGGCGACCCGGGCAACGGGATCTTCGTGGACGAGCTCGAAGAAGAGGTCCCGGTGGACATCGTGTACGCCGGCTCCTGCACGGGCGGGAAGCGGGAAGACTTCGACATGTACGCGGCGGTCGTGCGCGCCGGCCTGGAGGCCGGCGGCAGGGTCCCCGAGGGGGTCTCAGCCTACATCCAGTACGGGTCGATCGACGTCGAGGCGTACGCACGGGAGCGGGGCTACGACCGGCTGTTCGAGGAGGCCGGCCTGACGGTGCTGGCGCCCGGCTGCGGGGCCTGCATCAACGCGGGCCCCGGTGTGAGCACCTCATCGGAGCAGGTCACGGTCAGCTCGATCAACCGCAATTTTCCGGGCAGAAGCGGGCCGGGAAAGGTGTACCTGGGCAGTCCGTACACGGTCATGGCCTCGGCCCTTGCCGGCCGACTCGCGACCTATGAGCCCGAGGCGGCCGTACCGGCGTGAGCGTTCCGGCCGCCTAGCCCCGTTCGCCTGAAGTCCAGCGTGCCAACCCGCCGGCGCAGGTTCCCATCATGAAGGCTCTCCGTCTCGAGGACGGCGAACTGAGCTTGGTCACCGATCTCCCATCGCCGGAGCTGCCGGCGGGCGAGGCGCTCGTGCGAGTCCTCATCGCGGGGATCTGCAACACCGACCTCGAGCTCGCGCGCGGCTACTACCCCTTCGCGGGGGTTCCCGGACACGAGTTCGTGGGCGTCGTCGAGCGCCTCGGAGATGGGGTCTTCGCGGCCGAGGGGGATCGGCTCCTCGGCAGCCGGGTGGTCGGCGAGATCAATGCCGTCTGCGGGGCCTGCAGGGCGTGCGCCACCGGTATGAGCACCCACTGCGCGACGCGGACGGTCCTCGGTATCTCCGGACGCGATGGCGCGTTCGCGGAGCTCCTGACGCTGCCGCTCCAAAACCTCCATCCGGTGCCGGACGATATCCCGACCGAGGCGGCCGTCTTCACCGAGCCTCTCGCCGCCGCGCTCGGGATCCAGGAGCTGGTGCCGATCGGAGAAGGCGATCGCGTCCTCGTCGTGGGAGCCGGCAAGCTCGGAACGCTCATCGCCCAGACGCTCGCCGGGACCGGCTGCGACCTGACCGTGGTTACGAGGAGTGGCCCGTCGACGTCGGAGCTCCTAGAAGCGCGAGGGGCCGCCGTCTGCCTCGAGAAGGACGTCGAGCATGCCGGCTTCGACGTCGCGGTGGAGTGCACCGGTAATCCCGCCGGCTTCCGGATCGCGCGCCGCGCGCTGCGTCCACGGGGAACGCTTGTTCTGAAGAGCACCTACACGGGAGGCCTGGAGGTCGACGCGTCCGCGCTGGTGGTGGACGAGATCAACCTGATCGGTTCACGCTGCGGTCCCTTCGCGCCCGCCCTGCGCATGCTGGACGAGGGCGGTGTGGATGTGACTCCGCTGATAGCTGCCCGCTATCCGCTGGAGGAAGGAGCGGCCGCTTTCGAGCACGCCTCGCGGCCCGGCGTCCTCAAGGTGTTGCTCGAGATCGGAGGCGAGTAGGCGACGGATCGCGCTCGCTGCGCCCGATTGCCCGGCGCGCCGTCAGGAGGTCAGGAGGTGCGGAGGGAGTCGATGGCGCGGGCGGTGGCCCAGCGACGTAGGGCCGGCTTCCAGGCGAAGCCGAAGATGGACCCAAGGAAGCCCGGATCGATCTCTCCGATAGAGCGGTCGACCTCGCGTTCGATCAGGCTCTCGAGGCGCCGCCGCTGCTCGGGGCGAAGCGCTTCGACGGAGCCGACCGTCTCCGGCACCTCGTACTCGGCCTCGTCGTCCGGCTCGTACTCGACGAGGTCGGCCAGGGATGTCTCGAGGAGCCTCCTGGCATCCCGCCGCCCGGCCCGGTAGTCCGCCTCGCGCCACTCCTGGGAAAAGAGCCCGCCGAAGTTGCCGAGAAAGTCGCCGGCAAGCCGACGGCCAGGCGCGACCAGGTAGAGGGGCAGCTCCTCCTTGTCGTCGAGGCCACCGGCTGCCTCGATGAGGAAGATCAGCTTTGCCAGGCGGCTGCGCGCCGCGCGCGAGCTCACCCGGGCGAGCACGTTCGAGTACCGCCGATCGATACGTTCCAGGCTCTCCTCGAGAAGCTCGAGAACGGGATCCGTGCCTTCTTCCGGTCGGCCCGCTCGGCGTGATCGACCTCCACCACACACGAGACGCCATTCGCATACGCTCTCGGCCATCTCGCCGACCGATCTGCCAAGCTCGAACGCATCCGGGTCGGTGAGCGAGTCGGCGATCTCCGGCAGCCGGTCGATGAGCGAATCGAGAATCGCGAGACGTTCGTTGGTGCGGTTCGCGCGGATCCAGTCTTTCGCGCTTCCCTGCCCCAACAGCGCGCGAGTGACCAGGCTGGCAACCTGCACCGCGGAGCCGGGTGCCGCCTCCTCCGCGACGTTGCCCGCCGGCGGGTCCCGGAGCGTGGGGTCGACGAAGACGAATCGCCAATCATCGCCCTCGCCTCCCGCTCGAGCGACGAGACGCTTGGCGAGGCGGACAGGCTCGTTGTTGAACAGCCCGCCATCCGTGTACCACATGTCGATGTCGCCCAGGTCCTCCAGCACCGATCCGCGGAAGTGGCTTCCACTCCGCTCGAGCCGGCGGGGCGGAAAGGCGAACGGGAAGCTCGCCGAGGCGACGGCGGCCTGACGGACCTCCTCCCAGACCGGCGCGCCCGCCGAATCAGCCGGGCTCAGCTCGAAGGCGGCCCAGTCGTCGAACATACGCGTGCCGAAGGAACGCTCCGGCCGGTTCCGGAACCCGTATCGAAGCTGGTAGCGGATCCCGTGCAGGCTCGAGAGCGTGATCCCGAGCCCGAGCGGCTCGGCGAGAATCGGCGATGGTTCATCGTCCGAGGCGGGCGCCGCCGTGATGAGCGCCCGGCTCATCTCCTCCAGAACCTCGGCATCCAGGAGGGAGGAGCGCGACCGGTTCGTGGCCAGCAGGACCTCTGCGTCCATCCCCCGGATCCACGCTTCCCCGATCCAGGGGACGAGGTTGGGGTTCACGACCAGGGCGCGCGCGGCCAGAGCGGCGGTGAGCGCTCCGGATGACGCTCCTGCCAACGCGCCGACCTGTACGGGCGCGCCGTTTCGGTTCCCGGCGAGGCCGCGGAACAGCTCCGTCACGGCGCCGGCTGTGTACGTGCCCAGCGAGCCACCGCCGCCGAGGATAAGTGCGATCTTCGTCATCTCTCTCCGATCTCCGCCGCGCCCGGCTCTGCATTCCCGGCTTCGGCTTCCCCGGCCTCCGGTTCGGCACTCTCCGCTTCCGGCACCCGGAGATCCAGTACGCTGCTCGCGTCGAGCCTCTCACCGCCGGCGAAGAAGCTCCAGTGGAGGTGAGGCCCCGTCACGCGACCGGTGGCGCCGACCTGGCCGATCACCTGGCCTCGCTCGACGAAGTCTCCCTCGCTCACATCCATCTGCGAGAGGTGATAGTAGCCGCTGAAAACGCCCATGCCGTGATCCACGTAGATCGCGTTTCCCGCGTAATAGAGGTTGCGGGCGATCGCGATCCGGCCGCGGCCCGCGACACGAACCGGCGTTCCGACCTCGCCGGCCAGGTCTACCCCCCAGTGCCGGCTCTGAAGCTCGCCGTTGAAGACGCGCTTCTGGCCGAAGGGACTCGTGATACGGGTGTTCCGTGGCCGAACGAAGTTGCCGTCTATCAACCACTCGGCGGTGACTTCACCGAGAGTGGATCGCACGAGCTCGCGCTCCCGCGCTATTCGCTCGGTGACATCAGCGGGCGGGCTCGTGAAACGAGGAGCCACGCTGAGCTGCGTCTCCGAGTACGTTCGGGGCCTCACCTGGACCGTCCAGTGGTTCGTCACCTCCAGCTCTCCGTTGCGGGAGTGGGAGACGATCAGCTCCATCGGCCCCGCCTCGTCGGTCGGCAGCGCCACGAGGCCGAACCAATCCGCACCCACCCGGCCCATGCGGACGGAGCGTCCGCCCAGCTCTGCTCTGACCCGGATCTCTCCGCCTCCGGCCGGCGTCGTAATCGTCACGGCCAGCGCCGTTCCGTCGGTCGGACTCTCCGGCTCCCAGGTTACCGTGACCTCGTCGGCCGGGGTTTCTGCGGCCGACCCGGCCGAAGGAGGCTCCAGGTTCACCGCGGCCTCGGCGTCGACGGTATCCCGTGGCGCCACCTGTGCGAACGCGACGGACGTACTCGCCGCCGACGCGGGCATGGCTCCCAGCATGGCTCCCGGGAGGAGCAGGAACAGGAGCCTCCTCATGCCGAGAGCCGGCGCGTCAGCCTGAAGTAGCGGTCGAGCCATCGTCGTGATCGATTTGTCAGTTTCCCTCGGTAGTACATGTCAGCCGCTCTTCGAATTCCTTCGCCCATAGTCGGGTATGGATGGATCAGAGTCGAGAGGTCCGCGATTCGGAGTCCGTGACGCATGGCGAGCGCGACCTCCATGATCATGGTACCCGCCGACGGCGCCAGGACGTGGCCTCCGAGTAAGCGACCCCGCCGATCCGCGATCAGCTTGACGAGACCACCCGCCTCGCGATCGGTGATCACGCGGTCGAGGGAGGTCGTGTCATAGCTGTACGTCCGGACCCCTCCGTGCCTTTCCCTCGCCTCCTCCTCCGTCAAACCCACCCGGGCGAGCGGAGGATCCGTGAAGACGGCCCACGGGACCACGGAGTAGTCCACCCGCCGGCCGAACGGGAAAAGGGCATTTCTGAGGACGGAGCGTGCCTCGTGATCGGCGACGTGAGTGAACCGGAGGCCGCCGGTGACGTCCCCCGCAGCGAATATGTGCCGGCGAGAGGTCCTCAAGCGGCCGTCAACCCGGATCCCGTCGCGTCCGGTCTCGACGCCCGCCTCCTCCAGGCCGAGGCCTTCGATGTTCGGGCGACGGCCGGTGGCCACGAAGATGCGCTCGGCACTGACGGCCCGAACGGTCTCGGACTGTCCCGCGGAGCCGGCAGCCGCCTCGGAACCGTTGACTGCCGCCAGCTGCAGAACCGCCTCGGAGCCGGAGCGCTCCGCCGAGGTGGCGGCCATTCCAGTCAGGATGCGGACGCCCTCCGATCGCAGGTGCTCCTCTAGCTGCCCGGTGAGCTCCCCGTCCTCGTTGGGTAGTATTCGCGGCGCCATCTCGACCACCGTGACCTCTACCGCGAGGCGCGCATAGGCCTGCGCGAACTCGACGCCGATCGGCCCGGCGCCGAGGATGGCCACGGAGCGCGGCAGCGTCTCCTCCTCGAACGCCGTCTCGTGCGTGTAGAAGCCGATTTCGGCGAGGCCCTCCACGGGAGGTATCGCGGGCCGGCTGCCCGTGGCCACCAGGATGGTGCGGCCTTCGAGGACGCGGTCGCCCGCCTGGACGCGGTCGGGTGAGAGAAAACGGGCGGGTGCGCCCTCGAGCACCTCCACGCCCAGCTTGCGGAACCGCTCCGGGTCATCATGAGGCTGGACGTGTGCTCTGACGGTCCGCACGCTCTCGAGCACACCGGCCGTCGCAGCTCGCCCCTGCGGCCGGATGCCTGCCCCCCCGCCGCCCTCGTCGGCGAGACCGAACTCGGCTGTCCGGCCCAGCGCATCGGCGATACGCGCGGATCCGATCAGCGCCTTGCTGGGCACGCATCCCGTCCAGAGACACTCGCCGCCGAGGCGTTCCTTCTCGACAAGGGCGGTCCGGGCCCCGAGGCTGGCCGCGCCGGCCGAGGCCACCAGACCAGCGGTCCCGCCGCCCACGACCAGGAGGTCGTACCTGGATGGCGCTGGAGCGGTCACCGGCGGATTCCGAGGGTCGGGCACGCGCTCCGCCCGGGCGTCATGCCGGCCCTCCGCCAGTGCGTTTCGGGACTAGAGTTCGAGGAAGCACCACTCCCTCGTCGCCGGAGTCGTTCCCATCTGCAAGCCGGTTTCCTGCGAGACGAGGATGTTGTTGGAGTGGTTGACGCCGAAGCCGTTCTCCGGATCGTAGAGTCCGGGCTCGTTCGAGAAGTGCATGCCCTCGCGCATCACCGTGTAGTCTCCGAGGGCCTGATAGGGCGGTTGGTGCCCTTCCATTCCCTCCCCGTGTCCCGGTCGGTGGTAGATGAGCTGCTCCGTGCCGTTCTCGACCTGATAGTCATGGACGGCCTTGGCCACGTTCGAGCAGGTGTTGCCCGCGTAGGATTCCTCCGCCTGTATCTCGTAACAGCGCGTGTGCACGTTCCACACGTGCTCCTGCCACTCGGTCCAGGGGGAGATCAGGAACGAGCGATACAGCTCTCCCCCGTATCCGCCCACCCTCACGACCCCCGAGATCTGCAGCGCGTCGCCCGGCTCGACCTTCTTCCAGAACATCTGGTTGGGGTGGGGATACGCTGTCGTCCGGCCGGTGCGGCAGCCCACGCCGACCGAGATGCCGACGGCGTCGTGCGGCACGCCCGTCTGCGGAATCTCGCCCATGATCCGGGCCGTGCCCCAGAGGCGGGCCGCGTTGGCGACCTCCCAATCCACCGCCTCCGTTCCCCGCTCGAGCAGGTAGTTGCGTGCGAACGCGTGGATCTCCGTCCAGAAGTCCATCGCGCGCTGGGTGAGCCGATTCTCCATCTCGTCCTTGACGATCCGGCTCCGGATCATGATGTCGTTGATATCGACGAACCCGGCCTCCGGCATGACGGCGGCCATCTGGCCGAACGCTCCGCTCTCCGGACGCTTCCTCTCGGGAGTCTCGATCTCCCCCCACATGTCGAGCCGAGCGGCACCGTCCTGGCCGGGGAGGACGCCGATCTCCGCCATCCCGTTCCCATCGACACCGATCGTTCCGCCGCCGTAGCCGAGCTCGGCGAGCGTCTCGCCCCACCACCTGTAGAGGTTCACGGTGTCGCCCTGGATGACCTCGCCCCGGCTGGGGAAGGCGCCGCGGGCGTGATGGTAGTCGAAGTAATAGCTGGATCGAGTGGTCCACCAATCGTTGACGAGCTGTTGGTCAAGGTAGGGGTTGAGCCAGATGAGCGCGTCATCGTCGTCCATCGGGAGGAAGCAGGCGAACGGCCGCTCGGTCGTCGAGTGGAAGAGGCCCGTGGCGTAGATGATGTTCCACCGCCGGGTGAGGAAGAGGCCGCTGTCGACACCTCGCTTCCTCGCCTCGCTCTTCAGCTCTCGGATCTTCGTCTTGTACCAGGAGAGAGGAAGGCGATGAAAGTCTGCCGGCTTGGGCAGGTCGAGCCTGCGGGCCCGCTGTTCCCGGCCCAGCAGCTCGAAGCTGTCGGTTCGGCTCTCGGCCCGGGCCATCGCGCGTTCGTCGGGCCAGAGCGCGGGTGGGCCGACGATCGCCGCTCCGGCCAGACCGGTACCGGATGCCGTGACGAACTCGCGGCGGCTCCAGCGCTGCATCGTAGACTCCTTTTCCGAGATTGCCGAGGCGTGCCCGCCCAGCGCGGCACCATCCACGCGCGCGGAGCGTTCTTCAGAGGGAGATATCTTTCAACACCAGAGCCGCTGTTGGCCAGACGTCCGGAGGCGCCATGCTTCTGACAGCCCGCGTGTCCGGGCTTCTCCGGAAGCTTCTTCCGTCGCTCTTCGCGATCCTTCTGGTGGTGCGCCCGGCCATCGGCCAGGACAGCGAGGATCGCGTGCTAAAGGGGACCGTGCACTCGAAGGAGACCGGCGCGCCGCTCGCGAACGTTCTCATCGAGCTCGAGTCGCAAGGGCTTCAGGCGCTGACGGACTCTACGGGAAGGTTCCGGATGGCCCGGGTCGCTCCGGTCGCGGACACGGTGAGGGCTAGCTACTTCAACTTCGCGTCCAGCCGCGAGCCCGTGGACCTGACCGGAGCCGGTCCGCACCAGATCGAGCTCACCCTCAGCGGCGCGGCGTTCAACGTCGCCGACCTCGTCGTGCAGATACGCGGGTCGCCGTGGGCCGCCTCGCAGTTCGCGCGCCGGATCGAGGGCATGCGGGGCGAGATCGTCTTCTATCCCGAGATCCGTCGACGCTCCACGCTCCGCCTCATCGACTTCTTCCGCTCGGTCAGACGAACGAGGATACTGTACGAAGGGGGCGAGTGGAGGCTGTTCATGCGCGGTCTCATCGCGGCGCGATACTGCCGCCCGGCCATCTTCATGAACGGCGTCCCGGCCCCGGACTGGGTGATCGACGCCACGACCGTCTTCGACGTCCTGGCCATCGAGATCTACTGGGAGCCCAACGTGCCCGGCGAGTTCAAGCGGTTCACGAGCTGCGGTGCGGTGAACATCTGGACCGGGACTCCCCCCGCCCTCGCGGAGGGCTGATCGAGCCGGAGCGCACTCGACGCTAGCTCTCGACTCTCAGCCTGATCTGCCCAGCGCCGACCGGGCCGCGTGGTAGCCGCACATCCCGTGGACGCCGCCACCGGGAGGCGTGGAGGATGAGCAGAGATAAAGATCGCGGATCGGGGTGGCGTACGGGTCGCGCTTCGGAAACGGCCGCGCGAGGGTCTGTGCGAGGGTGTTGGCGCCGCCCGAGATGTCTCCGCCGATATGGTTCGCGTTCAGGGCGGCGAGGCCGGCTGGCCCGAGCACGCTTCTCGCCAGGATACACTCCCTGAACCCGGGCGCGAATCGCTCGATCTGCGATTCGATCCGCTCGGTCATGTCTTCATCGCTGCCGTGCGGCACGTGGCAGTAGGCCCACCCGGTGTGCTTACCCTCCGGGGCCCGCGTCCGGTCGAGGAGGCTCTGCTGGGCGAGCAGGACGAACGGCCGCTCCGGGACACGGCCCTCCCAGGCGGCTCGCTCCGCTTCGGCGATCTCGTCGAACGTGCCCCCGACGTGGACGGTGCCGGCCCTGCTGCAATCCGCGGCGGTCCACGGGATCGGGTCGCTCAACGCCCAGTCCAGCTTGAAGACGCCCGGCCCGTACCGATAGCGGGAGAGACGCCTCCGGTAGCGTGGAGGGAGCTCATCACCCACAATCTCCAGGAGCTGCCGGGGGGTGACCGAGAAGAGCTTGACGGCTCCCTCCGGCAGGTCTTCGAGATCCTCGACCGGCCTCTCCGTGACCAGCTCACCGCCCAGCGAACGCAACACGGAGATGAGGCCGTCGGCCAGTCGCTGGGATCCTCCCTCCGGAAACGGCCAGCCGACGACGTGCCCCAGGGCGGCGAGGACGAGCCCGATGGCGCTGCTCGGGCGCATCTCCAACGGGATTACCGAGTGTGCCGCCAGGCCGGCGATCAGGGCTCGTGCCCGGACCCCTTCGAACGAGCCCGCCAGGCTGCGGGCGGACCGAAGGCCCAGGAGGCCGAACCGCGAGAACCGAACGGGGTGCCGGGGCATGCCGATCGGGGCGAGCAGGTCGTTCGCCAGATCGTCCCATCCATCGACGAGCGGGCCGAGGAGGCGCCGGTAGGTCTCTCCATCAGGGCCGAGCGCCGTCGCGGTCTCCGGCAGTGATCGCTCCAGCACGACGGCGGAGCCGTCGTCCAGCGGATGGGCGAGCGGCGCCTCCGGCTGCGTCCAGCGGACGCCGTGCGCTTCCAGATCGAGGCCGCGGAAGAACGGCGACGCAAAGCCCAAAGGGTGGATCGCCGAGCAAACATCGTGATGAAAGCCGGGGAGGGTCAGCTCCGCGGTGCGCAGTCCGCCTCCCGGCGTGTCGCTGGCCTCGTACAACGTGACGTCGCGACCCGCCTGAGCCAGCACGATCGCGGCGGCCAGGCCGTTGGGCCCGGAGCCCACAACGACCGCATCTCGTGGAGCTGTGCTCATCCAATCATCCGATTGCCCGGATCTCTCGCCCCGGGTAGCTTCCCGTGCTCCGCTCTGCCATCGGAAAGGTCACACGTCATGCACGTTTTCGCTAAGTGCGAGAACTTCACCACCTCCCGAGAGCTCCGCGCGATCGGCCTCTATCCGTATTTTCAGCCGATCGAGGAGTCGTGCGACACGACCGTCGTGATCAACGGCGAGCGGAAGGTGATGGCGGGGTCCAACAACTACATGGGCCTCACGCACGATCCACGAATCCTCGAGGCAGCCAGAGAAGCGCTCATCCGGTACGGCAGCGGCAACACGGGCAGTCGCTTTCTCAACGGTAATCTGGATCTCCACGATCAGCTCGAGCACGAGCTGGCCGCCTTCGTCGGGAAGGAAGCGGCGCTCGTCTTCTCGACCGGGTATCTGACCAACCTCGGCACCCTGTCGGCGTTGATCGCACGGAACGACACGGTCTTCGTCGACAAGCTCGACCACGCCTGCATCCAGGACGGCGCGCGGTTGGGCTTTGGGCGCGTGCAGCGCTTCAACCACGGCGACTACGAGAAGCTCGGAGCGATGCTGGCCGCCGAGAAGGAGGAGCGGGGCAAGCTCATCGCCGTGGACGGCGTCTACAGCATGGAGGGGGACCTGGCGGACCTCCCGACGCTCGTGCGTCTGCGAAAGGAGTACCGGGCCGGCCTCGTGGTGGACGACGCGCACTCGCTCGGTGTCGTCGGACCCGAGGGCAACGGGACGGCGGCTCACTTCGGCCTGACGGACGAGGTGGATCTGATAACCGGCACGTTCTCGAAGTCGTTCGCCTCGATCGGCGGGTTCGTGGCCGGGACCGACACGATCTGCGAGTATCTGCGCAACAACGCACGCGCCCTGATCTTCAGCGCGAGCATGCCTCCGACGGCCGTTGCCACGGTGCTCAAGGCTCTGGAGATCATCCGCGAAGAGCCGGAGCGACGCGAGCAGCTGTGGAAGAACACGCGGAAGATGGCGGAGGGCTTCCGCACCATCGGGTTCGAGATCGGGCCGACCGAGACGCCGATCATTCCCGTTCTGGTAGGGCCGATGGACAAGACCTTCCGGTTCTGGCGTGAGCTTTTCGACGCCGGTGTGTTCACCAATCCCGTCGTGCCACCCGCCGTGCCCGAGGGCAGCTGCCGCCTTCGGACGAGCTACATGGCCACACACACCGACGAGCAACTGGACTTCGTCCTCGAGTGCATCGAGAGGATCGGCAAGAAGCTCCAGGTGGTGTGAGGAGAGCCGGCCCCCGCCGTCCCGCGCTCGTGGACCGAAGCGTCTGAGCCGATCTCGGTCTCCGATGAGCGGCGTCCTCTCCGTTATCCCCGTGTCAGCGCGAAGCGATGAGATGGAGGCGTTTATCCGGCTCCCGTGGTCCATCTACGAAGGCAATGCGGTCTGGGTGCCACCGCTTCTGCGAGACATGCGAGTGATGATGGATCCGCAGCGGCATCCGTTTCACGACCACTCGGAGGTTCAGGCGTTCCTGGCCCTGAGAGATGGCCGCCCGGTGGGCCGGATCGCCGCGATACACAACCGGCGTCACGTCGAGTTTCACGACGACAGCACCGGGTTCTTCGGCTTCTACGAGTGCCGCCGCGACGGCGAGGCATCCTCCGCCCTCCTGGACGCGGCGGCAGACTGGCTCCGTGAACGCGGGCTGGAGGGGATGCGCGGCCCGGTGAGCTTCTCGACCAACGAGCAGGCCGGCCTGCTCGTCGAGGGGTTCGACGATCCGCCGGCGGTGATGATGCCCTACAATCCGCCCTACTACGCCGAGCAGCTGCAGGCGTACGGCCTCGAGCCCGCCAAGACGTTGGTCGCGTACTTTCTGCACGCGGCCGCACCGCCCGAATACCTCGTGCGGGCGGCCGGCCTCGTCGAGCGGCGCACGGGCGTGCGGGTCAGGTACCTCAGCAAGCGAGACTTCGACCGGGACCTGAAGATCATCCGCGACCTGTACAACTCGGCCTGGGAGCGGAACTGGGGCTTCGTCCCCATGACCGATGACGAGATCGACCACATGGCGAAGGAGCTGAAGCCGGTCGTCGATCCCCGGCTTACCCTCATCGCCGAGGATGCCGAGAATCGGCCGGTCGGGTTCGCCCTCGCCCTGCCGGACTTCAATCAGGTCCTGAAGCACCTGAACGGGCGGCTCTTCCCGTTCGGCGTGCTGAGGGCGTTGTGGCTGCGGCGAAGGATCGACCGGCTTCGCGTCCTCACCCTGGGCGTGCGCAGCGAGTACAGAGGTAGAGGGCTGGATGCCCTCTTCTACCTGGGCATCTTCAGGGGCGGGAACTCGCAGGGGATCGCGAAGGGCGAGTTTTCCTGGGTGCTCGAGGACAACGATTCGATACGCAGGCCTCTGGAGAGGATGGGTGCGCACGTGTACAAGCGGTACCGTCTCTACCAGACCTCGCTTCGACCGTGAGCAGGAGCCCGCGCAAGGCGCTGGTGACTGGCGCCACCGGCTTCCTGGGCAGCCACGTGGCGGAGGCGTGGCTGGAGGCCGGCCACGAGGTGCGCTACACCAGGCGCGCGACCAGCGACACGCGCTGGCTCGAGGGCCTGGACATCGAGTCGGTAGAGTGGGATGTGCGGGACACCGAAGGCTTGCAGAGGGCGCTGCGGGAGATCGACACGGTCGTGCACGTCGCCGGCGTGACCCGCGCTCCCAAGAGACCCGACTACTTCCAGGTGAACGCCACCGGGGCGGCCCGCATCGCCGAGGCGGCGGTCAAGGCGGGCGTGTCGCGTTTCGTCCTGGTCAGCAGCCTCGCCGCCCGGGGGCCGGACGGAGGGGACGGTCCGGTGAGTGCCTACGGACAGAGCAAGCGACGAGGCGAAGAGCTCGTCCGGCTCTTCGAGGAGAAGATGGAGATCGTGGTTCTCCGGCCCGGCGGCATCTACGGGCCCCGCGACTCGGATCTCTTCCCCCTCTTCGAGATGGCCGGAAAGGGCTGGCTGGTAGCGCCGGCCGGCAGCCCTCCGCTGCAGCCGGTGTACGTGAGCGACGTCGCGCGCCTGACGGTGGCGGCGGGCACGGGCGAGTACGCCGGGATCGGCCCGTATCCGGTGGCGGAGGAGGGCGAGTATCGCTGGCGGGAGGTTCGCGACGGGCTGGCATCCGCGCTCAACCGGCGCGTCCGGATGATCTGGCTTCCGAAGACCGTCTTCATCTCGATCGGTGCGCTCGCCGAGACCGCGGCCCGGTTGACCCGGCAGGACCCTCGGCTGGACAGGAGAAACGCGGTCGACCTGAGCCGGCACGGCTGGACTTCCGACACGGCACCGACGCGCGAGGCCTTCGCCTGGCAGGCCGAGGTCAACCTTCCCGAAGGCCTGGCGCTGACGGCGGAGTGGTACCGGAGGGTCGGGTGGTTGGCGACGTGAGCGCGTCACGGTGAGCGAGGGCCGCACTCCCACGGGCCTGCTGGCGATCGATCGGGTGGCGATCGGTTATGCGGCGGTGACCGGAGCGCTGTCGTTGGCCGGCGGCCTCAGAGGGATGGCGTTCGCCGCTCTCCACGCCCTCGTGATCTTCCTGATCGTCAGGATGTCGCGACGGCCGCTTCCGCGCGGGCAGTTGGCCACCTTCTTCCGGCTGCTCTATCCGGTGATCGCGACGCCTCTCCTCTACCACGAGCTCTCGTACCTCAACCAGTTCGTGGTCACGGGCTACTTCGATTCGATCGTGCAGGGATGGGAGGTAGCCGTCTTCGGCTCCCAGATCAGTCAGGAGGCCGCCGGCTGGTTCCCGGCGCTTTGGCTCTCCGAGTTCATGACGGTCGGCTATCTGACCTACTATTTCGTGATCCCGCTGCTGGCCGTGGGGTGCTGGGCATCTGCCGGAAAGGTAGGGTTCCACCGACTCGGGGTTACCGTCGCACTGGCATTCGCCATCTGCTACACCTGGTTTATCCTCTTTCCGGTGATGGGCCCTCGCTACTGGTATGGAGCTCTCGAGGGCGCGTTGTCGGAGGGAAGCATCTACCAGTTCACGCGCGAGCTGCTTGCAGGCGGCTCCTCCAAGGGCACGGCGTTCCCGAGCTCGCACGTCGCCGGGACGTGCGCCGCCTGGTTCGCCGCCTGGCGGGTGGATGAGCGCGGCTTCTTCCTGGCTGCCGTCCCCGTCGTGATCCTCGTGCTCAGCACCGTCTGGGGAGGCTTCCACTACGCGATCGACGCCGTGGCAGGGCTCCTGATCGCCTGGATCGCGTTTGTCCTGGGTCCCCGGCTTGCTGCATGGGCTCCGCTCCCCGATGACTCCTCGGCTCCCGACGCCTCGTAGAAAGTAGGGGCCCCACCAACCATATTTGTGTGGGCTTCTAGACTTGCCTGGGTTTCCGGTGACTCCTTTTGAAGGGACCTACAATGCAGGCACTCGAGCTGCTGGCGCCGGTGGTCGTGACGGTCACGCTCATCTTGATGGTCGGGGCCGTCATCCTGCTCAAGCCGCTCTCCAAACAGGGCGCGGCCCTCCTGGAGCAGATGCTGAAGGACCGCCGGGAGGGACGCACGGCGGACGACTTGGAGCATCTAACCTCCGCGATGACAAATATTTCCGAGCGTATGCGGCTGCTGGAGGACCGGCAGAGCTTTACGGAGTCGCTCATCGAGGCGGCCCCCGAGAGCCGCGGCCGGATCCCCGAGCACGTCGAGCCGGCCTCGCCCGAGGAATGATGTCCCCGTCTCGCCCGGGATTCCCGGGCAACCATCGGCCACCGCCAGGCGTCGAAAGGGCGGACAACAGAAAAGGACTCGGGTGGAAGAGCGGGCACTCGTAGACCGCGCCAAGGCCGGCGACCGCATCGCGATGAGTCACCTGTACGAGGCTCATTCGCGGCGCGTCTACGCGGTTGTCAGGCGACTGGCGGGGGATGACGATTTGGCGGCGGATCTGTCGCAGGACGCATGGGTGAGGGCGTTTGAGCGCATTCACCTCTATCGCGGAGACGCGGCGTTCGGGACGTGGATCCACCGCCTGGCGACGAACGTGGCGTTGAACCGGCTTCGGCGGCGAACGAAGAGGCCGGACGTCGAGCGTTCGGCGGTGGGGATGCGCTCCTACGAGAAGCCGTCCGACGAAGCGGTGATCAGCCGCCGGATGTTGACGGAGGCGATGGACAGAATGCCGAATGGATACAGACGCGTGCTCGTTCTGCACGACGTCGAAGGCTGGACGCACGAGGAGATCGGGGAGTCGCTGGGCATCGCGCCCGGTACTTCCAAGTCACAGCTACACAAGGCGAGGGCGCGGATGCGCGAGCTGATTGCACCGACCTCCGTCGCCAGCGAAGCGGGGAACAGCCTGCAATGAGTGAAACGAAGTCAGAGCACCTCACGCTCGAGATGATCTCGGCACTGCTCGAAGAGCCGGAGGAGCACGCGGAGTCGGCGGCTCACCTGGCGGCCTGCGAGGTTTGTAGCCTGGAGCATTCGCGGATGCGCCGAATGCTCATGGCGCTCTCGGGTCTCGGAGAGATGCAGCCGCCGGCCGACGAATGGGAGCGGATAGAGGCCAAGCTACCGCGGGAGAGGGGTGTGCTGCCTTTCAGGCGGATCGGCCTCTTCACGGGTTGGCCCGTCCAGGCGGCGGCGGCGATGCTGGTCTTCGCGGGTGGCATCGCGGCCGGCCTCGTTCTCACCGGCGGTCCGTCTGGCGACGCCACCCAGGTTGCCGGGAACGAGACGCTCCAGTACGTGGGTGAGGCGGTCGCGAGCGGTCCCGAGACAGCCTCTCCCTTCCTTTCGGGTCAGTACTACGAAGCGGTAGCAGAGCTCGAGAGTCTGAGAGCGCGACCGGCGGGCTCGGGAGATCTCATCGAGGATCCTACGGCCGCGACGGCGCGTCTCGCGCGGCTGGACGCGCTCATCCTGGCATCTCGCGAGGCGCTCGCGAGCTCGCCGACGGATCCTGCGATCAACAACCTCCTCTTCGAGTTGATCGAGGAGCGTGACGATATGGCCTCCGGCCTCGAGGGGGCCGTTCGCCTGGCGGGTCTGGAGTACAGATAGATATGGACAAAGAGAAGTGGAACGGATGTTAGATCTATGCTGAAGTCGAGTTCGACAGTCGCGCTGTACGGTGTCGCGATCGGGCTGGGAGTCATGCCGGCCGTGGCGGGCTCGGGGACCCTTCGCGCGCAGGAGCCGACGCCCGAGGATCCTCCGAGCGCGCGAGATTACGCGAGGCCGGCGCCCGCGGTTCGACAAGACGGCAAGCCCTGGCTCGGGGTCGGGCTCGAGACCCGAGAGGAGTGCCGTGCCGACGCGGACCGCGAATGCCGTGTCATCGTTCTCATCAGCTCCGTCGTTGTCGGGAGCCCGGCCGAAGCGGCCGGGATAGAGGTCGGCGACATCGTCGTGTCGCTGGATAGCGCTGCGCCGGAGAGCCCCGAGTTCCGCGCTGGTCTCGACGGCATGGAGGTCGGAAAGCCGGTGGCCATCGAGGTCACGCGGGGTGGACGGCCGGTCGCGATCGAGGTCGTGCCGGCGCCACGCCCGCCGAAGCCGATGCACGTGAGGGCCCGACCGACCGTTCGGACATGGACGTCGGCCGATGGCGAGCTGGTGGAGGTGAAGGTTCCGATCGTCGTCGAGTCCGAGGGTTCGCCGGAAGGCTCCAACTGGGCGTATCGGAGCGATGACGAAGGATTCGTCGTGGTCGTCCCGAGCGAGGATGGCTGGCGGATCCAGGTCCTCGCCGAGGATGGGGAGGGTCAGGTCGAGGAGGCCTTCGAGAAGCTCAACATCGAGCTCCGCGAGCTTCAGGAGCACATGGAGCACGTCCAGGAAGAGGCGTCGGCGAGCGCCCGGGAGCAGGCGAAATACTGGGGTCGGGTGAAGGCGGAGTTGGGTCCCGAGATGGCGGCACTGCGCGATTCGGTGCTGGCAGAAGCCCGCGCGAAGCTCGCGGAGGTACGGAAGGCCAGGCAGGCCTATCGAACCTCGGAAAGGGTCCGCTACGCACCGCCGGCCCATCTGGTCGAGGCTTCGCGGCGAATAGCGGGCGCGGAGTTCGAGCCGTTGGGGCCTGATCTCCACCATCAGGGCCTGGAGCAGGGCTTGTTGGTTCTGCGCGTTATTTCCGGAACACCGGCCTGGGATCTCGGCCTACGGCGAGGCGACGTGGTCACGGAGGTCGCGGGCGCCGAGTGCAAAGAGGTGTCGGACCTGCGGGCGGCTCTCGTCCAGCCCGGCCAGGAGAGCGTCACGGTGGAGTGGGTCCGGAACGGAAAAGCGATGACGGGCGCGCTCAACGACTAGCCCCCACCGTCGCGCTCTGTCGCGACCGCATGACCGGGCAGATCTTGCCTGCATGGAGAATCCCGCGGCCGCAAGAGACGCGCTGGCGGCGCTCGACGTGCTATCCGGGGAGCTCAAGCGCGCGTTCAGACGCTGGGAGGAGAATCCCGAGGTCTGGTCCGACGAACGGTTGGACGACCTGGCTCGTCGCGCGTTCGCCCTCCAACGAGCCGGCAACGCGCCGTATGGGCGCTACTGCCGACGGTTGGGGGTCGAGTCCGACGAGGTAGGTGGCTGGCAGGACGTCCCCGCGGTGCCGACGGCAGCCTTCCGGGAGATCCCGCTGGTGGTCGGCGATGCCGGAGACGCCGCGCTCGAGTTCCGAACCAGCGGCACCAGCCGAGGCGAGAGCCGCCGGGGTCGCCACCTCGTACGCGACCCAGAGCTCTACCGGTCCTCGCTCGAGGCGACGTTCCTTCGCTTCGTGGTACACCATGCGACGGGTGACGTGGCCTCCCGGCTTCAGATCGGTTCGTTCGTCCCCTCCTTTTCCGAAGCGCCGCACTCCTCGCTCTCGTGGATGGCCGATGCGGTCATCGATCGGTTCGGAGCGCCCTCTTCCCGCTTCTTCACGACGGCGGATGGCGTGGACTGGGAGGACGCGAAGCGCTTCGCCACGACGGCTGCCTCGGGAGAGGAGGCCGTGGGCCTCTTCGGCACCACGCTGGCGTTCGACGAATGGACTCGACGCCTGGAGGCCGCCGGCTTCGGAATCGAGCTACCCGCGGGCTCCTTCGTGATGGACACCGGCGGCTCGAAGGGGGTGGAGACGTCGGCTCGCGAGGATCTCCTCGAGAGGATCCACCGCTGCCTCGGCGTGCCTCGAGACGCCGTCGTCAACGAGTTCGGGATGACCGAGCTGCTCTCGCAGCGCTACGGGTCGCCCACGGCCCTGCTCGGACCTCCCTGGCTGCGAAGCCGTGCGCTCGATCCCGTCACTCTCGAGGAGCTGCCGGATGGAGAGGTCGGCGTTCTGGCGCACTTCGATCTGGCGAACGCGGGTAGCGTGTGCAGCGTGCTGACGGAGGATCTCGGCGCGGTGGAAGACGGCGTGGTCCGGTGGATCGGCCGCGCCCATGGCTCTCCGCCACGAGGCTGCTCTCTGGCCACGGAAGAGTTGCTGCGCTCACAAGCGATCGGCAGGGCGACTCCGTGACGATAGGCACCTCGCCCGAGAAAGTCTTCCATCTGCCGGGGCTCGATCCGGCGAACGCCACCGACAGCTCCGGGTGGTACGAGGGTGTTACGGCTGCGGGGCTTCGCTTTCGTTCGCCCAGACTGACGGTTGCCGGCGCGGCTCGCGTTGCCGGTCACGTCCGCGCCGCGGCGCTGGACGCACGTCGGGAAAGGTCGCTCGAGCAGGTAGTGCAAGCGGTGGCCGGCGCCGCGGGCCGGTTGGTCGATTCCGCATCGGACGCCGGCGGCGGCGCGGTTCGAACCCTCGCCGATGAGCTGGGATGGCCCGAGGCGCTGGCACGAGAGACGTTGTCGGAGATGGGTCGCGTCTGGACCCAGGACTCACTCTGGGATGTGTTGCGTTCCGAGCTGCCGGATCCCGAGGTGCTCGACGGATTCCGCCCGGCGGGGGCCGGCCGTCAGCGGCGGGCAGCCGGACCGCCGCTCCTGCTCCAGGTCATGGCCGGCAACGTGCCCGGCGTCGCCGTCACGGGGGTGATGAGAGCGATGCTCTGTCGGTCGGGAGTCCTCGTCAAGCTGCCCGAGGCCGAGCCGGGCCTCGTCGTGCTGTTCGCTCGGTTCCTGGCCGAGGTCGACTCGGCGCTCGCGTCTTGCCTGGCGGCCGCGTGGTGGCCCGCGGACCGGGAGGGACCGACCTGGGATGAATGGACCGCACGGGCAGGGAAGGTGGTCGTCTATGGGGGAGAGGAAGCCGTGGCCGGAGTCCGGGATCGTGTCCGGGGCCACCAGCAAGTTCTCGCATACGGTCCGAAGCTCGGTGTCGCGGTTTTGCTGTCCGGCGCCGATATGGGTACAGCGGCATCTGCCCTGGCCCGCGACGTGTGTGCCTACGAGCAGATGGGGTGCGTGTCGCCTCGCCTGGTGCTCGTTCAGGGTTCCGTGGAGCCGTTCGCGCACGCGCTCGCTGCCGCGCTGGACGAGGAGACGCACAGGATCCCGCGTCCCCC
>CAMYMV010000002.1 GCA_947259585.1 uncultured Gemmatimonadales bacterium
GTGCGGGCCGGAGAGCTGACGTCGAGCCCGCTCGAGCAGCTGGTCGCGGCCACCAGCGTCGGGATCGTCGGTGGAGATCCGTGCCTGGACCTGGATTACGCCGAGGACTCGACGGCCGACGTTGACCTCAATGTCGTCTCGCTCGAGGACGGGCGGATGGTGGAGGTGCAGGGCACCGCCGAGGGCGCGCCGTTCCGGCGCGACGGGCTGACCGAAATGTTGGACCTGGCGGAGGTCGGGATCAGCGAGCTGCTGACGTTACAGCGAGCGGCGATGGAAGGGGCGGGCTAACAGGCCTCCGTCGATGAACGGAGACCCGGGGCGTGTGAATCGGCCGGCGTGCCTGGCCCCGCCCAAGGAGGCGGCACACCGACCCGATCCAGGACGTGCAACAGGGACTAGTTCTTCGCCCTATCCATGTTCGTGGCGTAGATCTCGTCTTTGTGACCGCTGAAGTACTTGAAGAACGTCTCGGCCATCGCGTCCCATTCCTCCCGCTCGGGCGTGTCCTCCGCCGGCTGGTTCTCCTCGAACCAGGCATCGCAAGCCGGACAGTCAGCCTCGATGTTCGCCCACTCGTCGTACTCGGCCAGGATCACGACGTCCTTCGAGTTCGCGCCCCAGTTGTGCGTGGCGACCCGGTACCAGAGAACGTTCGGGTTCAGGTTGGCGAGCGGTGCCATCACTTGGTCGATCCACTGCATCGCCTTCTCACGATCCGCCGTGGCGGGCATGTGGATATGCGTGACCGTGATGTAGTTGGTGTCGGGCTCCTCCTCCTCGTCCTGTGCGAGCACGGGAGCCGGAGCGAGGGTCAAGGTGGCGGCTATCATCAGGGCCGCCAGAACGGTGAAGCGTCGCATAGACTAGGTCCTTTCCTTCTTTTGGGCGGGGCGGTAGCTAATCGATCGCGGCGAGAATCTGGCGCCGTCGGCGCGAAAGAACAACAGGCTCGCGCGCCAACCCGCCCTCGACACCGGGCCATCGACGTTTCGAGAGCCCTCGAAACCGGTTAACATCATTCGTTTCCCAGCGTCGATCACGTATTCCCGTCGCTGCTCGGATGCACGGCTTGACCGACGCCAACCCTATCGTTGACTCGGAGGTCCGATGCGACGAACGCTGACGGCTGCGCGCGGCCTGATACTCGCCACGGGACTGCTGATGGGCCTCGCCACGGTTGCTGAGGGCCAGATCCGAGGTGGCATCAAAGGGGGGTACAACTCGTCCAACGTCAGCTTGAACGTGGACAACGACAAGGTCGATACGAATGCGAGGGGCGGATTCCACGTCGGTGGCACGCTATACGTCGGCGGGGCGACCTGGGGCGTGGAGGTCCAGGGCCTTTACACGAAGAAGGGCTTCAAGCGCGACCCGGAGAGCGAGGTTCCGTTCGACGAGGAGTGGCGCTTTTCGTACTGGGAGTTTCCTCTCCTTCTTATGGCACAGACCCCGATGGCGGTCACGTCGCCCCGGGTCTTCTTCGGCCCCACGTTCAGTTTCCAGACCTCCTGCAAGAGGAAGGTCTTCGACGAGCTCGACGAGGTGGAGCTCGAATGTCTCCCCGGCCAGGTGAAGAGCACCGACATCGGTTTCCTGGCCGGCATCGGCATCAAGGCCACCAGCCTGACGATCGACATTTCGTACGAGTGGGGCTTCAAGGACATTGCCGAGAGCGAGATCATCAGCATCAAGAATCGAAACTTGATGTTCTCGGTGGGGTTGACCTTTCCGAACTGAGGCTTGGAGCAAGAGCGGGGCGGGAGCGGGGTCGCGGGTGAGCCGAGTGCGGATGGAGCCCAAACAAAGCTGAAGGCGAATATGACTGCGAGTATGATTCGATCGGCTGGTTTGAACCGATCCAGGTGGGTCGTAGCTGCGGCTGCCCTGATGATTTCGGCCTGCGGCACGGGCCAGGATGGCGCCGGCTCGTCTTCGGTATCCGCCGGCCCGGGCTCCGAAGGCGGTGACACAGCGGCCGAGGTTCTGGCATCCATAGACGGGGCCGATATCACCCTGGCCGACCTGGATGATCAGGTGCGCGAACAGATCTCCAGGATGGAATACCAGTATCGATCGCAGAGATCGCAGCTGCTGGAGGCGGCCGTCGAAGGGGTGATCCAGGACCGTCTGCTGACAGAAGCCGCTGCGGCGCGAGGCGTGAGCCTCGAGGAGATCGTCGCCGCCGAGACAGAGGGCAAGGTCGAGGTCTCGGATGCGGAGGTCGAGGACTGGTACCGTCGGAACAGCTCGCGGCTTCAGGGCCGGCAGCTGGATGAGGTGGCCCCGCAGATCCGGCAGTACCTGGAGGATGTCGAGCGCCAGCAGCTGGTGACGGCCCTGGTGTCGGAGTTGGGGTCGGAGCACGAGATCGAGTACTTCGTGGAGCCGGCACGGGCCGACTTCGATTTGGAGGGCTCTCCTACGTTCGGGCCTGACGACGCTCCGGTCACGCTCATCGAGTTCTCCGACTTCGAGTGTCCGTTCTGCAGTCGCTTCTTCCCGACGATCAACAGGATCAAGGAGGAGTACGGGGACCGGGTACGCATCGTCTACCTCCAGTTCCCGCTCACCAACATCCACCCAAACGCCTTCAAGGCGGCCGAGGCCTCGCTCTGCGCTCACGAGCAGGGGAGTTTCTGGGAGATGCACGACCTGCTGTTCCAGGAGCAGAGTGCGCTGGCCGTGTCGGATCTGAAGGAGAAGGCGGGGAGGTTGGGGCTCGATGCTGAGGAGTTCGGTGCCTGCCTCGACTCCGGCCGGCAGGCCGAGCAGATCCGGCGAGACTTGAGTCAGGGGCAAACCGCCGGGATAAACGGCACGCCAGCGCTCTTCGTGAACGGCGTCAACGTGCCCGGCGGGGCGGTGCCGTACGAGGTGGTGGCGGCCGCGATCGACCGCGAGCTGAGTAGGGTGGAGTCCGACTAGGGTTGGAGGCAGGGCGGCCCCCGCCGCGCCTGCGAGCCCTTCCTCACTCCTCGGTCCGTTCCACGACGATGGAGCACTTCGTCACCAGGGCGGCGATCGCGCCGATCGCCGCCCAGACGGGGATGAGGACCGCTCCGACCACGCCCAAGGTCAGCGGCACCTCGATCAGCGTCTTCCCCTCATCGTCCTTGATGATGATGCGGCGGACGTTCCCCTGGTGAATGATCTCCTTGACCTTGGCGACGAGATCGTCGCCCCTGACCTTGTGCTCCTCCGTGCCGATACGCTTCTGCTCCAACTGTAGCCTCCTCGGTCTTGGCTCCGATCGACGAGATCCTGCATCGACCCGCCATGATGTCCTTCTGCTCGCCGACGCCACAGTATAGCTTGCCGGGTTCGTTCCACGCGCAGGCCCGCCGTGCGCACGCGGTAGGCGGCTCGGGCCTTGATGATCCCATCAGGAGGAGACACGTGAGGCGACGCACGAGAGCGATCGCGCTGGCATTCCTGGGCACCGCTGCCGCGGGCGTGCTTCCCGGCTCCGGCGTTTCGGGTCAGGCCTGGGCCCAATCCGCCGATCGGTTCGAGCTCACGGATGTCTTCGAGCTCGAGTGGGCGTCCGATCCGCAGATCTCGCCGGACGGCGAGCGGGTGGTATACGTCCGCAACTCGTTCGACATGATGACCGATCGGCGCGCCGCCGACCTCTGGATCATCGGGGCGGATGGGTCGAATCACCGGGCGCTGACTTCGCTTCCTGGCGCTGAAGCTTCTCCCCGCTGGTCTCCCAACGGCAGCCGAATCCTGTACCTCTCCAATGGGGAGGATGAAGACGGGGCCAAGCGGCTCTGGCTGCGCTGGGTGGGCACGGACGACCGAGCCCTGCTTACGAGCTTGGCCCATTCTCCCGGCAATCTCGTCTGGTCGCCGGACGGTCGGTGGATCGCCTTCTCCATGTTCGTTCCGGCCGCCGCGGAGCCCTTCGTGGATCTGCCGGAGAAGCCGGAGGGCGCCGACTGGGGTGAGCCGTTTGTCGCTATCGACGAGCTGGAGTTCCGCTCGGACGGCGACGGCTACCTGGAGGAGGGCTACTCTCAGCTGTTCGTGCTCCCGGCCGATGGAGGTACGCCGCGCCAGCTGACGGCGGGACCGTTCAATCATGACGGCGCGATCCAGTGGACGCCGGACGGCCGCTCGCTGATCGTCTCTGCCCAGCGGCAGGAGGATTGGAAGTACTCACCCCGAGATACGGAGATCTACGAGGTCTCGGTCGCGGACGGCTCGGCGCGTCCCCTTTCCAAGCGGTTCGGCCCCGACTCGGATCCCGTCGTCTCGCCGGATGGCTCGGCGATCGCTTACGTGGGCTTCGACGACCGGTACCAGGGTTACCAGGTCACCGAGCTGTACGTGATGGACCGCGACGGCGGGAACGTCCGCAGCCTCACGGCGAGCCTCGACCGGGATGCCCAGAACCCGGCGTGGAGCGACGACGGTTCGGGGCTTTTCTTCCAGTACGATGATGAAGGAAACACGAAGCTCGCGTTCGTGACCTTGGACGGGAGCGTACGAACGCTGGCGGCGGACGTTGGCGGACTCTCCCTTGGCCGCCCGTACTCGGGAGGCGTGTTCTCGGTCGCGCGCGACGGCCGCTTCGCCTTCACCCTCTCCCGGCCGGACCACCCGGCAGACGTGGCCGTGGGCGGTCCTGGCATCGAGTCCCCGCGACGTCTGACGGCGCTCAACGACGACCTCCTGTCGCACAAGCAACTGGCCGAGGTCGAGGAGCTCTGGTCCGAGTCCTCCTACGACGGTCGCCGGATCCAGGCCTGGATCGCCAAGCCGCCGAGCTTCGACCCCACACGCACGTACCCCCTCGTCCTCGAGATCCACGGCGGACCCTTCGCCAACTACGGCGACCGCTTCTCGGCCGAGGTTCAGCTGTACGCGGCCGCCGGTTACGTCGTGCTCTACGTGAACCCACGTGGCTCGACGAGCTACGGCGGCGAATTCGGCAACCTAATTCACCACGCCTATCCGAGTCAGGACTACGATGACCTGATGTCGAGCGTGGACGCGGTCATCGAGCTTGGCTACGTGGATGAAGACAACCTGTTTGTCACCGGCGGGAGCGGCGGAGGGGTGCTGACCGCATGGATCGTGGGCAAGACGGACCGGTTCCGGGCCGCGGTATCAGCCAAGCCGGTCATCAACTGGTACAGCTTCGTGCTCACCGCCGACCGGACGTCGTTCTTCTCGCGCTGGTGGTTTCCCGGGCCTCCGTGGGAGCACGCCGAGCACTACATGGCGCGCTCGCCCCTCTCACTGGTCGGGAACGTGACGACGCCGACCATGCTGCTGACGGGAGAGGAAGACTACCGGACGCCGATCTCGGAGAGCGAGCAGTTCTACACGGCACTCAAGCTGCGAAAAGTCCCCACGATGCTCGTCCGGATCCCCGACGCCTCGCACGGGATCGCGTCCAAGCCAAGCAACCTGATGGCCAAGGTCGCTTACATCCTCGGTTGGTTCGACCGTTACAGGACGGCTCCGCGGCAAACGGCGGCCGCCGACGGCACGGCGCCCTGAGCTGGGTGAGACGCCGCGTCCGATGACGAGTCCGCGCACCAGCCCACCGACGCCCGGCGTTTTGCCATCGGCACCGGCGCCGCTGCAAGGCGGCGCGCTCCGCGAGCGGATCGCGGAGCTGGAAGCCGCGGCGAATCGTCTGGAGCCGGGGCCGGTCGACCGGGAGTCTCTCCGGGCTGCCGTCATCGGCCACTCCGAGGAGTTCTACGCCGGCTTGGAGGAAGCGCTCACCTACCGTGTCACCGAGGACAAGGGGGCGGGCCTTCTGAAGGTGCCGATTCCGGAAAAGGGGATCGGGATCGAACAGGCGCTCGAGATCATCGGAGAGCACGTGGACCGCCCCGGCCTCAACCCCGCGTCGGGCGGCCACATGGCGTACGTGCCCGGCGGCGGCGTCTTCGCCTCCTCACTAGGGGACTACCTGGCGGACGTCGGAAACCACTACTCCGGCGTCTTTTACGCGACTCCGGGGGCGGTGCGCCTCGAGAACCTCCTGGTCCGCTGGATGGCCGATCTCGTGGGCTATCCGGACTCGGCGCTCGGTACGCTCTCGTCCGGGGGATCGATCGCCAACCTCACCGCGATCGTGGCGGCCCGCGATGCCAAGGGGGTCCGCCCTGGAGACGTGGAGCGCTCCCCGGTCTACATAACCCGTCAGGTCCACCACTGCGTAACCAAGGCGATGCGCCTGGCGGGATTGGGCGAGGCCCCGATCCGGGCGGTTCCTCTGGACGACAGGTACCGGATGCGGGCGGACGAGCTGGCACGTCTGGTCGAAGAGGACCGCGATGCCGGCCTTCGGCCCTGGATGGTCGTGGCGTCTTCGGGAACGACGGACACGGGAGCGATCGACCCGGTCGACGAGATCGCGGACGTCGCGGAAGCCGAGGACCTCTGGCTCCACGTCGACGCGGCCTACGGCGGCTTCTTCCTCCTCACGGAGCTCGGGAGGGAGCTGATCCGGGGCCTGGAGCGCTCGGACTCCATCGTGATGGACCCTCACAAGGGCCTCTTCCTGCCCTACGGGACCGGCGCCCTGATCGTGAAGGATGGGGAGCTGCTGGCCCGCTCGCAGCATTACGAGGCCAACTACCTGCAGGACGCGCTCAGCTCCACCGAGGAGATCTCGCCGGCTGACCTCTCACCGGAGCTGACCCGCCACTTCCGCGGCCTGCGGATGTGGATGCCGCTCGTGCTTCACGGCCTGGCCCCTTTTCGCGCCGCCCTCGAGGAGAAGATCCAGCTCTGCCGCTACTTCTACGAGGAGTTGGGGAGGATCTCGGGGATGGAGCGCGGTCCCTACCCCGAGCTGTCGGTGGCCCTCTACCGCTACGTCCCGGGCGCGGGCGACCCCAACGAGTTCAACGCCCGCCTGATCCGGGAGGTGCAGCGGGACGGCCGCATCTTCCTCTCCTCGACGACGATCGACGACGTCTTCTGGCTCCGGCTCGCCGTCCTCTGCTTCCGCACCCACCGGAGGCACGTGGACATGGCGCTCGAGATTCTGAAGGACAAGATCGCCACGCTGGAGAGCTGAGGCGGGGCGATCCTTCGCTCAGCAGTCCCCGTTGGAATTCTCTCCGCAAATACCGGCTCCATCCGCCAGCTCCACGGCTGACCAAGCTCGCCCCCAGGAATCCCCGCCAGCTTGGACCCCCGGGGCACCATGATCCGTTCCGGTTCCGTTTTTCGCACACCAGCGGGGGCGGTTCCTTCGGGGCCGCCCCTCGGCCATCTCACTTGAAGATTGTGCGCCGCAGACCCGTCCCATTCACGGTTCTGACTACTTCTCCCGGCCTCGGCAGCTCACCCCGCGTGAGCCATGATCTCGTCGAGGCGCTTCCGCGCGGCCTCGACCCTGGGCTGCAGTTCAAGATCGGCACCATCCCACAACTCGACGAAGCGGGCGTAGTGCTCGGCCGCCTTCGCCCAGTCCCCGCGATCGTAGTACAGCTGTCCCAGGCGCTCGAGGGTGGGGCCGAGGTGGGCGTGGTCTGTGCGGCCGAAGCGCCCCACGTGGTTTGCAGTCAGGTACCGTTCCAGAAGCGCGATCACCGAATCCGGCTCGCCCGCGGCATCGTAGCTTCGGATCAAGCCCGGAAGCGCGCAGGTCAAACACTCGCCGATATCCGAGGCGCGGAACTCCCTAATCGCCTCAACGTGGCGACCGTCAGCTAACGCGAGCTCACCTCTCGCCCGGGCATACGCCGCTCTCGCTGGCCCGCGGAGCCGCGGCTCCACGACCGACTCGTACTCCGAGAGCATGGCCTGCGCGAGATCTGTGCGTCCGGCTTGTGCATACAGCTCCGCGAGGCGCAGATACGGCCTGTCCAGTGGGTCGAGGGCGCCCAGTGGGGCCTCCCGAAGTACCCCCTCGATTCCTCGCACGGCACGAGGCGCGTCCCGGCGCGCGAACAGGTCTCGCTCGGCGAGATCGAGGGCGTCTCTCAGGTAAACCTCGTGCGACCCTTCTGCCTCCGCCGCGTCCATGTCATCCCGGACTAACAGCTCGGCCTCGTCGAGCTGGCCGCGCAAGGCAAACATGTGGGCGAGGCGTTGTCTGACGCGGGCTCGCGCGTCGGTCCTGGCGCGAAGCAACGCCTCCCAGTGCTGTCGCGCAGTCACGTCATCACCCTGCGCATGCGCCAGGACCGCAAGGCTGGCCACCGCGTGTGGGAAGGTGTCTGCCTCCACCGAGGCCCACCCGCAGTCTTCCATAACGGCGTTCGCGTCCTCGAACCTCCCGAGAACCACCTCGATCTGGACAAGAACCCAATGTCCGCTCCAGCATGGCGGCCCCGGGTAGTCGGCAATCGTTGGTCGCAGGATCTCGCCGGCGCGCTCCCACCGGCGAAGCCTCATATACTGAATGGCCATGTTTGATCTGGCTGCCTTGTCGAACCAGTTGCGATCGTCCGGGAAGACGGCCAAGTAGTTCTCGTGCGCCGCGATCGCCTTCTCGAGTTCCCCCGTAACGGTGCGGTAGTAGGTGGCTTCAACGAGGTAGCGCTCCCGTTGCGGGAGCCGATCTCGCAGCTCGAAAGCCCGCGTGAGCGTCCGCACCTGCCTCGTTCGAGCTTCGCCCCGGTTGTTGAGTGCCACGCCGAGTGCTCGCCACGCCATAGCGAACTCGCTGTCCAGCCCGATCGCCTCCTCGAGGAGCCCGATCTCTCGGTCCGTCCCCCAGGCACGCCTGCTCTGTGCGTACTTTTGTAGCGCCTCGAACGAGCTCGTGGTCACCTCTGGAAGAGCCTGCGCCTGCCGCAGCGACTTGAGCGGCTCGCCGACGCGCTCCCGAAGTCCCTTCGACAGGCGATCGATGGCCGGTATGAGCTCGTCTTCATTCGCCGCGGCCTCTCGACGAGAGATCAAGATTCGTTGCGGCTCGGGCGAGAGTAGCTGTGTAGTCACTACGTAGCCGCTGCCCACTTTGCGGATCTCGCCGCCGATGACCGCCGGCATCGCCCCTCGGATCGCTACCTCACGGGCGGTCTCCAGGTCAAGCGCGGCCTGCTGCGGCCTCTCCATGAGTCTTAAGATCTCCCTGATCCGGCCCGGCTCGGCGAGCGCGACGGTCGGCGACTGGGACAGGTCGATCCTGAGGGCCTCGGTCACCGTGCGGGCGAGCGCCGAGTCCTCCGGGGCACCGGCGAAGTCGGCCAACAAAAGCTCGGCGTCCGCCTGCAGTTCGTTCCGTGCGATCAAAGTGCCGGCCGGCCCGATCCCGATCGTCCGCATCGCCACGAACCCTGCTGTCACCACAGCCAGGAGCGCCAAGGCGAACGCGGAGGCGAGACCGGCATTCCGCCAGGTGAGCCGATGCCGGTCGACGGTGCCGGCCGTGGCTGTTCGTCTGCCGCGCACTAAACCGGTCACGAGGAGCAGCGGAAGAATAGCCAGGAGAACCAGCAACAGGCTGCGCCCAAACCAGAGGGGCAGGCCCACCAGATCCGCCAGGCTCCCCGCGAGCTCGTAGATGACCCAGCTCGCGATCCCCCACCCGGCCAGGACCTGCCAAACCGATCGACGGTGGATCGCGTTGAGTAACTTCACGAGCGCCGACGGCGCGCTCCGGCCAAGCAGTCGATCCGCACCCTGCTCGCGTGCCTCCGGCTCCTTGGCCAGCAGGCGGAGCACGATCTCCTGAAGCTCCGGTGCTAGGTGCTTGCGGAGCTGGGCCGGCGGCGTCGGCGTCTCGTTTCGTATCGCCTGCAGGATCACGCGGTCGTTCTCGCCGCGGAAGGGCCGGCGGCCGGTCAGCATCTCGTAGAGCACGACGCCCAGCGACCAGAAATCGGTGCGCTGGTCGACCTCATCGCCGCGCGTCTGCTCCGGCGACATGTAGGCGATCGTTCCCAGCCTCAGGCCCGGCCCGGTCAGGCTCAGGTCCTCCGTCTTGGCGAGCCCAAAGTCGAGGATCTTGAGCCCTCCGTCCTCGGTGACGATCAGATTGGCCGGCTTGATGTCGCGGTGTACGATTCCTCGTGCGTGGGCAGCCGCCAGGCCCCTTGCCGCCTGCGCAGCGAGGTCCAGCGCCTCGTCCTCGGGCAGGGGCCCCCGCTCGATCTTCTCCTTGATCGTCTCGCCCTCATAGAACGCCATGGCGATGAACGGGCGGCCGCCCTCGGTCTCGCCGACTTCGTGGATCGTGCAGATGTTGGGATGCTCCAGGGCTGCCGCAGACCGGGCCTCTTGGAGGAACCTCTCCTTGATGGTTCGGTGGAGCGCCCACTGAGGTGGCAGGAACTTGAGCGCGACGGGACGGCTTAACCGCTTATCAACCGCCCGATAGAGGACACCCATGCCGCCGACGGCTAGCAGCTCTTGGACGCGATAGCCGGAGACGTCGTGACCGATGAGGTTGTGCGGATCTTCAGGCTGGTACGTCCCGGCTTCGGCGCTAACGGGCTCGAAGCTGGCGAGCGAGACCACCGCCTCCAGTGGCTCCAGGATCGCGTCGGCTTCGTCGTCGGCCGAGAGAAGGCTCGCCACGCCCGAGGCGAGCTCCGAATCCTCGTTCGACACGAGAGCAAGCCTGGCCGCGCGCTCCTGCGGCGCCAGCGCAATGAGCTCGTCGAATAGGTCGAGAGCTTCTTCCCAGCGATCGGGGGTCAAGTGGCAGAAGCCGTTTCGAATCCGCCGGCCGTTCCCGGCGAAAGCTCTATGGCCAGCCACGCTCTTGCCGAGCGCAGCTCCCGCTTCACGGTCGGTATCGAGACGCCGAGCGCCTCCGCGCAGTCCTCCAGCTTGAGTCCGCCGAAGTAGCGTTGCTCGAGCAGCCGGCAGCGCCTGGGACTGACATCCTCCAATCGGATCAGCGCCAGATCGAGCTCTTCTATGACATCGGCGTGCGATTCGATCATCTGCAGGTCGTCCTGGAACTCGAGCTTGACCCATCCACCGCCGCGCTTGGCAGCGTCGCGGCGTCGAGCGTAATCGACCAAAACCCTCCGCATCACCCGCGAGGCGAGCGCCAGGAAGTGTGCCCGGTCCTGCAGGTCGACGTCGTGGAGGTCGAGAAGACGGAGGTAGGCTTCGTGAACGAGGCCCGTGGTGTTGAGGGTGTGATCCGACCTCTCGGCGACCACCCGCTTGTGGGCGAGGAGCCGAAGTTCCTCGTAGACGAGCGGGACGAGCTCATCGAGAGCCTGGCGTTCGCCGCCGCTCGCCCTTCTCAGGAGTCCGCTGATTTTCGAGTCAGCTGGCATGTTACAACTCCAGAGTACCGCACACGATGAAGCGGAAGAATCTACGCAAAACTGGCGCCCTTGTCGCCAGGAGTCTCCCCGGCAACAGCCTGAAATCTCCGGCCATGATCCCTTTCGGCCCCGTTTTGCGCATAGAGGACGAGTAGAGGTCGGTTACCGCACTCTCTCACCGCGCCGGCAAGCGATGTCCTTCGAGGACGCCTGACCGTCGGCGCAACACCACACCGCCGACGGTAACGCAAACCGTGGAACAGGAGGTGCTATCATGCGCTGGCTTCGCATCATCCCTTGCGTGGCGCTAACCGCAATGCTGGCAGGTGCTTGCGACGGAACGCCGGTGGATCCTCCACCCGACGAGTTCGCGGCCATCTTCAAGAGCGGCAAGGGCGCCGTGATCCACAAGGACGAGATCGGGTGCGGCGTGCTCGACGCGGCGGGGAACTGGTTTCCCGAGAACTACTTAGAGCCGCCGGATTTCCCCGCGCTGCCATGCGGAACGGAGGTCGCGACCAACAGCAAGAACCTCAACGCCAGCATAACCGTTCATGCGTCGGGTGTTCCTAACCCGACGGGAAAGACCGTAAAATGGGGGCCCTGGAACACGGAAGGGACGGACTGGGCAGCCGGGTACCCCGAGCTCACGGGACCGCCGTACCCATGCTTCCTCTTGGGGACGGACTACGACCTCGACAACCCCATCTTTACGGTTAAGTGGAAGCAAACCCTGACGCCTAGCGGTCAAGCCACGCTCTCCTGCCAGTACAGCAAGAAGTGGGAGTTCAACTGCGAGGATTGGGGCAATTGCGGGGATTGACGTTGCAGAATCGGGTCCCTGGCCAGTCCAAGCTTTACCTTAGGAGAAGGCAAGCGCCCGGCTCACGCCGGGCGCTTCGCTTGCGGGGGCTTTCTGCGCCCACCCTCCCGAGCTTCGGACCACGGTTGAATAAGGCATAGCATCGGGGGATTCCCCACAGAATCCGTCCAGAACTTCGCGACTGGCTCGGTCGGTGAGCGAGCCGAACGATAAAGGACTGGGACGAGGTGTTTGTGTGGAAGGACAGCCCCACCCGGAGGCGGACATGACTTTTCGGAATCTGCTCATCTCCAAAGCCGTTGTGTGCCTGGCGTTCGGCCTGCTTCTGCTTCTCGTACCCGTGACTCTGCTGGCCATCCTCGGCGCGGAGCTCGGCGCCGCCGGCACTTTCACGGCACGGGAGTATGGTGCGGCGCTGATCGGTGCCCTCTTTCTGATGTGGTTCGCGAAGGATGTCCAGGCCCCCGACGCGCGGCTCGCGATTCTCCTCTACCTGCTTGTCTACGACGCGATCGGCGTGATCATTACGGTACCGGCCGTCCTGTCGGGCGTGCTCAACGCGCTCGGCTGGGGCATAGCCCTGGTTTACCTGTTCTTCACCGTGGGCGCGGGTTATGTGCTGGGTCGGGAGCGGAAACCCATCGCCACCAGCTAGAGGGCACGGCCGCCGCGAGCTAGAGGCCACGGCCGTCGGCTGAGAATCGAGGATCTCCCGACTGGCGCTGGACGCGTGGTGGCAAGAAGGTGTAGACAAGGCCAAAGCGGCATAGGCCACGTCCGCACCTTAGGTGTGCCATGCACCCGGTCGCCTCGCACGTTGTCTGTAGCTCGACTGCCCGATCCCCGGTCAGCCCGCCACCCGAATCATCCCGATTCCGAAGAGCCAAGGCTCGCGAAGCTCGGGTGCATGCCCCACGGCTCGCACCGAGAAGGAGGTACCGAAGATGTCAGCCAAGATCCTGCAGCTCAACTTCAAGTTCAACGTTCCGCGGGCGGACTACGAGGGGGCCGTCTCGCCGCTTGCGAACGATTTCGCGGAAGTGCCCGGTCTCCTGTGGAAGATCTGGCTGATGAACGAAGCGGGGAGCGAGGCGGGAGGGATCTACTTGTTCGACGATGAATCCACTCTGACGGCCTACCTCGAGGGTCCGCTCGCGAGCGCGGTGAAGACCCATCCCGCCCTCTCCGACCTGAGCGCGAAGCAGTTCGATGTGATGGATAAGCTGACCGCGATCACGAGGGGGCCCGTCGAGGCGGAGAGGATGGCGTGAAGCCGTTCACCATGATCACCGTCGCCCTGCTGGCGATCATCGCGTGCGCTCATCTGCTGCGCGCGATCCTGGGGTGGGAGATCGTCATCGACGCCTTCGTCTTGCCGATTTGGCCGAGCGTGCTGGTCTTCCTGGCCTTGGGCTGGCTGGCCGCTGGGCTCTGGCGAGAGGCGAAGCGCGGACATTAGGCGACATGGCTTGGCGCTCGGCATTGCGCGAGACAACCGAGAACCCGGGGGGGCGGCCCTACTCGTTCCGGCGGGTGACGACGAGCTGGTTCCCCTCGATCCGTTTCTTCCGGTAGCCGGCGAGGTGGAAGATCTGGAGGGCGTAGAAGCGCGCCACGTGCCGGTCGATGCGCAGCGTTCCGGGACGGTCGCGATCACGATGGACGCCCGGCAGAAACGGTAGCAGCGCGTCGAACCGGAGGTGGCGAAGGGCGGACGACACGTTGAGCCAGAAAGCGCTGAACTTCCGGATCACGAAGAAGCCGTCGTCGCCCTGCCGCTGATAGAGGGGCATGAGGATGCCTCCGCCCTCCGGCGCGCGCAGCTCGCCGCGGTCGGTCCTGCCGAGCAGATCTCCCTCGCTGATCGTCTGGAAGCTCACGAACCCGGGGAGCATCTGGAAGCCGTCGTTCTCACTGATGCCGTGGCGGTGCCTGACCTCCACCGCCTGGGGCAGGCCTTTCGTGGCCGCGGCGAGGCTCCTGCGGGACTCCTGCACGGCCGGGACAGCGTCGGGTTCGATGAGGACGTCCGTCTCGGCCAACGCCAGCCAGACGGCCGCCCCGCAGTGGTCCACCGACCGGGGATCGTCGTGCTGCCCGCCCTCGAAGCCGAGCGTTATGAACCCTTCGCCATCCAGGTGATTGAGCAGGGTGTGATCCAGGTGTTCCTCGAGGCCCAACACGTGAGGCACCGGGAAGCTGAGGGCGAAGCGGCGATTGCGTAAGGTGTCCATCGCCGTGGCGAACGGCGGACTCTCCCCGGATGTGGTATGGACGTCGAGGCAGTAGACATCACCGCGGGCTCGAGCCACGGCCGAGTCGATCTCCTCGAGCAGCTGCCCGGCTTCCAGGTCTTCGGCGTCCTCGAGAGCGTCCGCTTCGTGAGCCCTGAGCGCCGCCACCTTCGCCGGAGACCAGTGGCGGTTGAGGTCCGAGTCCACGAAGCGGTCTCCCCGCGACACGGCGGTGAGGTTCCCGACGAGGCCGATGACCTCGCCCCTGATCGGCGGCCGCTCCGCCTCGAGGCGCGCGAAGACCTTCTCCAGGGCCCGCAGGCCGGCCGGCTCGTTGCCGTGAAGGGAAGCCGTCACCAGCAGGGTCGGCCCGGCGGCTTCCCCGATCAGCTGGCCGACTACGCGATCGACTTCCAAGGCAAGCAGCGGCTCCGTACTCAAAACGATGGACATCCGTTCATGCTCGACACTCCAACGACGTCAGGCAAGGGTCATGCCCGCCCCGACTATGGGTAGAGCCGCGTCACGGACCAGCCGTCCTGGTCGCGACGGAAGCGAATGCGATCGTGCAGCCGGTTCACTCGGCCCTGCCAGAACTCGATGACGTCGGGACGGAGCCGGAAGCCGCCCCAGAACGGCGGAAGCGGGATCTCCTCGCCCTCGAACTCCGCCTCTCGCTCCCGGAATCGCCGCTCCAGCTCCTGGCGGCTCGTGAGAACCGAGCTTTGTTCGGATGCCCAGGCACCCAGACGGCTGCCCCGCGAGCGAGTCCTGAAGTAGGCGAAGCTCTCCTCCTCGCTCAGCCGCTCGATCGAGCCCTCCACCCTCACCTGACGGTGCAGGATGTTCCAGTAGACGAGGAATGCGGCCCGCGCGTTCTCTGCGAGCTCGGCGGCCTTCCGGCTCTCGTAGTTCGTGTAGAAGACGAACCCGCGGGCGTCGAATCCCTTCAGCAGCATCATGCGAACCGACGGCTCGCCGTCCGGCGTGGCCGTGGAAAGCGCGATCGCCTCGGGAAGGAAAAGCCCCGACTTCTTCGCCGAGGAGAACCATCGGTCGAAGAGGGCAATAGGGTCCGACCCGGCCGAGGACTCGGAGAGTCCGCCGACCGTCCCCTTTCCGACCGTGAGGAAGGAGCGCAGGATGGTGCGAATTGACATTGGCGAAACGGTCGCGGCACCCGGCGGGCCTGTCAAGCGACCAACGAGGGGACTCATGCACGCACCCGGCTTCGAGGATGAGAGAAGGGACTATCGGCTGGAGGTCCCGGAGCACTTCAACTTCAGCCGCGACGTCATCGATCGCTGGGCAGAGGATCCGCAGCGCAGGGCGCTGTGGTGGATCGACGACCACGGCAAAGAGCGGCAGTGGACCTTCGCCGAGCTCGCCCGAGACAGCCGGATGGTCGCCGGCGGTCTGGCACGCCTCGGCATCAGGCGCGGCGATGTGGTCCTCGTGCTCCTTCCGAGAGTCATCGAGTGGTGGTTGGCGAGCCTCGGATGCTTCCGCCTCGGCGCCGTGGTCAGTCCCGGTACGATCCAGCTCTCGGCGAAGGACATCGCGCACCGGATCGAGGCGGCCGGCGCCGCGTGCGTCATCACGATCCCGGAGCTCGCACCGCGGGTGGAGGAGGCCGTCGAGACCCTGGGCGGCTCGTCGCCGCTAAAGGCTTGCATCGCCGCCGGTGGAGCCTGGCGGCCGGGGTGGTACGGCTTCGCGGATCTGCTCGAAGGCTCCGAGGAGTTCGAGACGGCCGACACCAGAAGCGACGAGATGGCCCTTCTCTACTTCACGTCGGGCACGACGGGCGGGCCGAAGATGACCGTACACACCCACGCTTCCTATCCGCTCGGCCACCTTATCACCGGCAAGTTCTGGCTCGACCTCACCGAGCACGATGTCCACTGGAACATCACCGACACCGGTTGGGCCAAGGCGGGCTGGAGCTCGATCTTCGGGCCCTGGCACATGGGAGCGACGATCTTCGCGCACCACGAGGAGCGATTTCACGTGAGGCGGGCGCTGGAGATACTGGAGGAGTACCCGATCACCTCCGTGTGCGCTCCGCCGACCATGCTGCGCATGTTCGTGCTCGAGGATCTCTCGCGGTACGATTTCTCGACCCTTCGCTCGGTCGTGACGGCAGGAGAGCCGCTGAATCCCGAGACGTACGAGAGCTGGGAGGCCGCGACCGGAATCACGATTCGCGAGGGCTACGGGCAAACCGAGACGGTCGTCATCGTCGGGGCCTTCCGAGGTGTGGCACCCCGCCCCGGCTCGATGGGCGTCGCGGCCCCGGGCTACGATCTCCAGGTCATCGATGACGACGGAAACGTGCTTCCATCGGGTCGGGAGGGCGACCTCGCGGTGCGCGTGAAGCCGGAGCGTCCCGTAGGGCTGTTCCTGGAGTACTGGAAAGAGCCCGAGCGCACGGCGCGGTTCTTCAAGGGTGATTGGTACATCACCGGCGATCGGGCCGTGCGTGACGACGACGGATACTTCCATTTCGTCGGCCGGGCCGACGACGTGATCCTGTCCGCCGCCTATCGGATCGGGCCGTTCGAAGTCGAGAGCGCTTTGCTCGAGCACGAGGCCGTGGCCGAGTCCGCGGTCGTGGCGAGCCCGGATCCGGTTCGGGGGTCCGTGGTCAAGGCCTTCGTCGTGTTGTCGCCGGGCTTCGAGCCTAGCGTGGACCTGGCTCGCCAGCTCCAGCAGTTCGTGAAGCGCACGACGGCCCCTTACAAGTATCCGCGGAAGGTCGAGTTCGTGGCCGAATTGCCCAAGACGGTAAGCGGCAAGATCCGTCGCGCCGAGCTACGCCAGCGCGAGGCCGAAGGGTAGGGGATCGGCCGGCTCAGGACTCGGCGTCCGGCTGCAGGCCCGACCGCACCTCGGAGGCGAAGTGGCTCCACGCCTCGTTCACCTGCTCGGCCAACTCGCCGCTCAACCGCTCGATCTCGCCGGGGTGTGCGTCCAGGTGCTCGAGCAGCTGGCGCCGGAGGATCTGATCGAAGGGAGTGGCCGCTAGCTTCGGGTGGCCGATTCCCAGCTGCACGCCCGCATCGAAGGCGACCTCGGCGAGCTCGTCCGGTGAGCGGAACGTCCGGTCGATGTCGATCTCCTCGTAATTATGCACCCAGCCGTGCGTCCAGAAGTTGCCCTCGGCGAGTCGGAGGTAACCCAACCACTGAAACGGCTCGTAGGAGATCCGAGCCTGGCTCAGGAGGACGCGCAGGGGGTCGTCGTCCTGGGTCTGGATGCAGTCGATACCGGCGAGGTCTCTCACTCGCTTGATCTCGATCACGTCGTCGTCCATCGGGTCGGGCGAAGGTCCCGCGACGCGGACAATGAACTTCGTGTCGAGCGCGCTTCCGACGCCCAGCGTCAGATAGCCCAGCCTCACCGGCGCGAAGTAGCCCCGATCGACCTGGGGGTGCTCCTCGACCATCGCCTCCGCGAAGCTGCGAAGCGCGTCGTGCAGTTCGCTCTCGACCTCGGGCGGTACCGGCTCCATCAGAGAGTCCACCCACGTCAGGTACCCCGGTGTGTCCTGGCTGAACGAGGATCGAAGGCGCTCGATGACCGCCGGCTCCGGCGCCTCGATAGCGGGATCCTCGAGCGCGGAGGCGTAGCCCCGGAGAAAGGTGCGCACGAGTTCTTCCTCCGCCACCTCGTCCCAGCTATTGATCCGGCTTGCCAGCCGCAGGGACACGGCGAACCGGATGAGATCCAGAAAGGGCGGGCCCTGCGATGAATCGTCGAAATCGGTGAGCCCCCGGCCGAGATCGGTGATTGCGTACTGCTCGACGTGCGCATCGCCATGCAGGTTCAGTTGGAAGGAACGGGCCTGCTCGGAGGAGAGGGCGCTCAGTTGGTCCGCAAAGAGATCGCAAACGCGCCGGCTGAAGGGGACGTTGATGAATCGGAAGTAGCCGTGCGGGTCGGCGAGCAGCCGGTCGAGTAGGTCGGGGTTCTCCGAGAAGTCGAAGTCCGCGGGGTCGACATAGAGCGAGGCGGCTCCCGCTGAGAGGGCACGCTCGCTCCGCTCGTCCAGTTCCGAGCGCCGTTCGGTTTCTCGATCCGCGCTCCCGTCCCCGGGTGAGCAGGCCGCTGCCAGCGCCAGGCCCAGGAAGCCAGCTGCGCAACGCACCAGGGCACGCGCCATCGTCATCCTGGGCATCCCACGCTCAACCGAAGGAGGGGCAGAGATCCAGCAGGTCGTGATAGAGAAGGCGAGCCAACACCTTCTCTCGATACTCGGCGGTCGAGCGGATGTCATCGATCGGAGTCACATCCTCGCGGATGGCGGGCAGGAGGTCGTCCGACCCTCTCACCTCGGTACCCTGCTCGAGGATCCGCTCCACCGCCGGGCAGCGGCATACGAACGGCGCCACGCTGTTGGCCACCACCCGCCACCCGGCATCGGATCTCGTCACCGCCACTCCTACTTTCGTGATCGCCTGCGCCCGTCGCTGGCCCACTTTCTCGAAGATCTGGACGTCGTAGGCGCGGCGCGGCACCCGAATCTCCGTCACCAGCTCGTCCGGCGACCGCCGCATCTCCTTGTACCCAGAATAGAACCCCGAGAGAGGCACCTCGCTCCGGCCGCGGGTCGACTCGAGCACGACGACCGCGTCATACGCCATCAGCACCGGCACACCATCCGCCGCCGGGGAGGCGTTGACGATGTTCCCGGCCCAGCTGCCGCGCGTCTGGATCTGAATGGAGCCTACCTGCCGCGCCGCGTCGATGAGGAGCGGAAGCTCGTTCCAGGCGCGCTGGTCCTCGATGATGTCCCAGTACGTCGTGAGTCCTCCAAGGACCAGCTCGTCGGTCTCCCAGCGATGCGGACGGAGCTCCTCCACGCCCGACAGGTCCAGGTAGGAGCGCTCGTGCAGCTCGGTGTGCTGAGGCCAATGAACGAGCAGGTCCGTGCCGCCGGCCATGGGCACCAGATCGGGATCGGCGGCGAGGGTCTCGAGCGCCTCGGCCAGGGAAGCGGGGAGGAGAACGCTCACCCGGCCTCCCGATCCTCCAACGCACCCTCGATGCCTTCGATGATTCCGTCATATCCGGTGCATCGGCACAGGTTGCCCGCCATCAGCTCACGCACTGTGTGGGTCTCGAGTCGGTCCCGGTGCCGCAGGATCCACTCGGCGGTCATGACCACCCCCGGCGTGCAGGCGCCGCACTGTGTCGTACCGCGGGCGTGATAGTGCGCCATGCCCTCCGGATCCAGCGACTCGATGGTCTCCACGAGACGGCCACGCACCTGATAGGCGGGAACGAGGCAGGAGTCGACGGGAAGCCCGTCCAGGTAGACGGTGCACGCGCCGCACTCGCCCTCGGCGCACCCCTCTTTCGTTCCGGTGAGTCCCAGACGGTAGCGAAGGAGATCCAGCAGTCGCTCCGAGGGGCTGACCTCCACCGTCGTCGGCTCTCCGTTGAGCGTGAAGGAGATCCGGATCGGATCGTCTCTCCCGTCGCTCATCGGTCGCCGTTAGCCAATAGGGCCATCAGTCGTTCGGGAGTGAGCGGGATCTCGGTGGGCTGCCGTCCGGTCGCCGCGGCGACCGCGTTCAATACGGCCGGCGCCGCGCCGACCAGGGGAAGCTCGCCAATGCCCTTGGCGCCCTGGGCTCCGTGCTCGTACGGGAACTCCACGAACTCGACCCGGATGGGCGGGAGATCTCCGCTCGTCGGGATGATGTAGTTGGTCAGCTGGCCGTTCTCCATCGCCCCATCCTTCCAGACGCACTCCTCGAGCAGAGCCCAGCTGATTCCCTGGGCGACTCCGCCCTGAACCTGGCCTCTGGCCAGCGTCTCGTTCAGAACGGTCCCCACATCCTGCACGGAGACGAAATCCAGCACGCGCACGTCATACGTTCGCAGGTCGACCTCGACCTCGGCCACGTGTGCGGCCCAGCCGAACGCGCCGTACGCGTCTCCGACGTAGTTCTCCTCATCCCACTCGATCCCTGGCGGCGGCTCGTAACGCGCCTTCCCGAGCAGACGTTCTCCGGGGTGCGCCGAATGCCAGGCGATGATCGCCTCCTTCACCAGGGCACCCGGCGCGCCGATCTCCACTCCGGCCTTTCGGCACAGGTCGTCGCAGGCCCTCTCCACCAGCCGGCCGACGACCATCGCGGTCCTCGACCCGACGGTCGGTCCGCTGTCAGGTACCCGGTGCGTGTCGGGCTCGGCGATCGAGATCTCCGCCGGATCGTAGCCGAGGCGGTCGGAGGCCAGCTGCGTGAAGATCGTGACCTGCCCCTGACCCATCTCGGTGCTGGCGCAAAGAACCTGCACCTTCCCGTCCGGATTCCCTTCCACGTGGAGTCGCGAATCAAGCATGACCTCGCCGCTTCCCGTGAAGCCGGCGCCGTGGTAGAAGGCGGCCATCCCGATTCCCCGCCGCAGGTAGCGGTGCTCCGGGTTCCGGACCCAGTGCTCTCTCCTTCTCCGCTCATAGTCCGAGAGCGCGAGCGCGCGATCCACGATCTGCAGCCGGTCCACTCCGTCGCTGATGACCTGGCCCGTGGCCGTCGTCTGTCCGTCTCGGATCATGTTGATGCGCCGCAGCTCTACCGGATCCATCCGAAGCCGATCAGCGATCACGTCCATGTGGCGCTCGACCGCGAAGTGGGCCTGCGGGTTGCCGAAGCCTCGAAAGGCGCCGTACGGCACCGAGTTCGTGAACATCGCCCGGCCCAGGATGCTCACGTTGTCGCAGTGATAGAGACCCGCCGCGTGGATGATCGCTCGGCTGAGGACCACGGGGGTCAGGGTAAGGTAGGCGCCTCCGTCCATGACCACCTCGATCTCCTGCGCGATCAAACGCCCGTTCTCGTCCACTCCCGTCCGGTGCCGGACCTGCGAGGGATGGCGCTTTGTCGTCGCGACCATGTCCTCCGTACGGTCGTAGATGAGCTTCACGGGCATCCGCGACTTGAGGGCGAGCAACCCCGCGTGCAGCGCCACCATGGAGGGGAACTCCTCCTTGCCCCCGAAGCCTCCGCCGGTCGGCGTCTGGATGACCTGGATCTCCTCTTCCGAACGGTTCAGCGCAGGCTTCAGCGCCTTCACGACGTAATAGGGGCATTGCATCGAGCCCTTGATGACCAGCACCTCGCCGTCCAGGTAGGCCAGCATGCCCTGCGTCTCGAGGTAGACATGCTCCTGGGCACCCGTCTCGTAGACGCCCTCGACCACGATCGGAGACTCGCCCAGCGCCCGCTCCACGTCGCCCTTCTGGATCGACAGTCGCTTGAGGACGTTGTTCTCGCCGTACTGGATCAGATCAGGACCCGGCAGCGTGCGGAAATCGAGAGCCGGCGGGTCGACGTCGACGATGACCTGCACCTCGCGCAGCGCCCGGCGGGCCATCTCGCGCGACGGGTGGGCCAGCAGAAGGACCGGTTCGTGCACGTGACGAACGTAGCCGGGCGCCAGGGCCGGCTGATCGTATTCCATCAGGTAGACGGCGTTTCTACCAGGGATGTCCGTGTGGTCGACGATCACGAACTCGGACCAGTCCACACCGTCTCCGAAGATGATGTCGGAGATGCGGCCTCTGGCCGCGGGGCTGCGGACCGTGGCTCCCCAGAGGAAGTCCTCCAGCGGAAGATCATCGACATAGCGCTCTCGCCCCGTCAGTTTGGAGAGGCCCTCACGACGGAGCATCGAGGAGCCTTCCGCCGCAACGTCGGCTAGCCTTCGGGGCCGCGGCTTCGTGGCCGGTCGAGAGCTCATGGCAGGCACCACCGAGTAGAGTGTGAGACAATGATCGTCTCTGATGGTGGGGCTCCGTCTGCCGGCTAGCAACGGCAGCCTGGACCAGGAGATGAGATAAGCCGATGAGCGACGATTCCAGCCGCTTCATGCGGGAAGCGCTTCGTTTCGCCGTCGAGAGCGCGGCATCGGGGAACGGCGGCCCGTTCGCGGCCGTGGTAGTGAAGGACGGCGAGGTCGTTGGCCGCGGGTCCAACGGTGTGACCGGGCAGAACGATCCGACGGCTCACGCCGAGGTGCAGGCGATCCGCGATGCCTGCGGGAATCTGAGTACGTTTCGGCTGGATGGTTGCGAGATCTACTGCAGCAGCGAGCCCTGCCCGATGTGTCTGGGCGCCATCTACTGGGCGCGGCTGGATCGGATCTACTACGCCAACGATCGGGGCGTCGCGGCGGAGGCCGGATTCGACGATGCGTTCATCTACGACGAGATAGCCCGGCCGATCGGGCGCAGGGTCCTGCCGACGCGGCACCTGACCGTGGACGGCGCCGACGAGGCGTTTCGCGTATGGGAGGATCTGGAGGACCGGATCGAGTACTGATCCGGCAGTTCCGCCCGAGAACCGCTACCGCTTCTTCCTCACCTTCTTCAGAAGCTCGCGCGGATCCGGACCTGTCGTGCACTCCGAGCCGCCCGGGCTCACCGGTTCCGGCGGCCCCGGAAACCGCGGCGTGCACGGCGGCTTCGGGACGTGGTACGGGCGCTTGCGGTCGCGCGGAGCTCTCCCCCGGTTGCTCTTCGCCATCTGAAACACCGCCTTTCCTCCGTTATTCTAGTCCAGCAGATGATCGTACGCATTCAGCCCGCTCCTTGTGTCGGACGTCACCGTCGGAGAGAGTGCGAGAATGACCGCCCACGGAGCACCGACGGGTCACGAGGCGGTGCGGATCGCCATGTGGTCCGGACCGCGCAACATCTCCACCGCTCTCATGCGATCCTGGGGGAGCCGGCCCGATACGTACGTCTGCGATGAGCCGCTCTACGCCTTCTATCTGCTGGCCACCGGCCGGGACCACCCGGGCCGGGCGGAGATCCTGCGCGAGCACGACACGGACCCGGACCGGGTAGTCGCGTGGCTGACGGGAAGGGTCCCGGAGGGCAAGCGGATCTTCTATCAGAAGCAGATGGCCCATCACCTCCTGCCCGGCGTGGGGCGCGATTGGCTGAGCGAGGTCCGCCACGCGTTCCTCATCCGCGAGCCGGGGGAGATGCTCACCTCGCTGATCCGGGTCACGCCGGATCCCTGCCTCGCCGACACCGGGCTTCCGCAGCAGTGGGAGCTGTTCGAGCGGGCCGTCGCCGAGACGGGAACGTCGCCGCCCGTGGTCGACGCGCGAGACGTGCTCGAAGACCCGGCCGAGCTCCTGGTCGCCCTCTGCGCTGCCCTGGAGGTGCCGTTCATGGAGTGCATGCTCGCGTGGGAACCGGGGCCGCGCCCGACGGACGGCGTGTGGGCGAAGCACTGGTATGCCTCCGTGGAAGCTTCGACGGCCTTCCGGCCGTATCGTCCGAAGCCCGATCGCGTGCCGGCGGGGCTGCAGGGGCTGCTCGACGAGTGCCGGCCGATCTACGACCGGCTGTACGCAGAACGCCTAACCGCCTGAGACAGATGCTCCAGCATTACGACGAGAGAAACCGTGATCTGATCGTGAACGTGAACGGCCGTCTGCTGCACCGGGACGAAGCGGGGATCAGCCCCTTCGACAGCGCGGTGCAGGGAGGGGACGCCGTGTGGGAAGGCCTGAGGCTGTACGAGGGCCGGATCTTCAAGCTGAAGGAACACCTGGACCGGCTTCGCGCATCCGCCGCAGCCCTCGCCTTCGAGGGGGTGCCGACTCCCGAAGAAATCATGAGCGAGATCCGACGCACCCTCGAGGCGAACGGCATGATGGATGGTGTCCACATCCGGCTGACGCTGTCGCGCGGCCAGAAGATCACGTCGGGCATGGACCCGCGGCTCAACCGCTCCGGCCCGACGCTCATCGTCCTGGCCGAGCACAAGCCGCCGGTCTACGAGCGGGACGGGATCCGCCTCGTCACGAGCTCGATCCGTCGCCCGCCGCCCGACGTTCTGGATCCGAGGATCCATCACGCCAACCTGATCCCCTCCATCCTGGCCAAGATCGAGGCCAACCGGGCTGGAGCGGACGACGCGCTGATGCTCGACATGCAGGGCTTCATCGCGGAGACGAACGCCACCCACGTCTTCGTCGTCCAGGCCGGGCGGGTGACCACGGGGACGACCCGGGCGTGCCCCGAGGGAATCACGCGGGCCACGGTGCTGGAGTTGTGCGAGAGGAACGGGATCCCCGTCGAAGTTCGGGAGCTCTCCACGACGGATGCCTACAGGGCGGATGAGATGTTCTGCACCGGCACGATGGGAGAGCTGGCTGCCGTGATCGAGCTGGACGGTCGGGCGATCGGTACGGGAGAGGTAGGGCCCCTTACCCTGCGGCTCAGCGAGCTGTATGCCGCCGAGACGGCGTCGGGCGGAACCCCGATCTTGGAGGCGTCGGGCGGAACCCCGATCTTGGAGGCGCCGGAGACCTCGGACGACTAGGCCCCTCGCTGCCCACCGGAGTCCCGAGACGGTACTAGCGACCGCGTGTCGGGCCGGGATCCGCGACGGGGAGCGAGTCTGCGGGCGGAGTGGTGGCCTCCTCGGGCGCCAGCGAGTCCACGGCTGCCAGCGAATCGGCGTACAGCCGCTTCGCGCGATTCAGGAGCGCCTGGGCCTCCAAGGCAGGCACACCGAGGTTGGACCCGCCGAACTCTCGCATCACGGCCACGTTGAGCGCCTGCACGAGGCCGTCTCCATCGAGCACCGGACCTCCGCTGCTTCCGCGAGTGGTCTCGGCATCGTAGACCACCGCGGTTGAGCTGGACTGACCGACGATTCCCTTGGTAGCCAACGGCGCGATGTGCCCCGCTTCAGACAGGCGGTGGGCGACCGACCAGAAGTCGCGATCCGAATCGCTCATGATCGAGTCCACGAACGCCGGATCGGTTCGCGCCAGGAGCGCCTGGATGCCCGTCGGATAGCTGAGGACGACGACCTCCTCACCGGGCGCCACGAGCGAATCGCTCAACTCCAGGGGTCCGACGCCTTCCACGAGAGGACTGCAGCACAGCACGGCCAGGTCCACATCGCCCGCGTCCAGCACCGGATGTAGCTCGAACGGTTCCGAGATACCCGGGAGGTAGCCGATGAAGCGACTCATCCGGGGAAGCCAGCCCTCGCTCAGGAGAGCTCGCGCCGTCTGATCGAAGTTCCAGGGGACGGCGAGATGCCGGTTGGTGAGGAGCAGGCCTTCCTCGGAGGCCACGAAGGCGGTTCCGGTGAACTGGCGCTGAAACTCGGGCCCCTGGCCATCTACGCCCAGGAGCAGACCACCGGGAGCGCGCACGGAAGCCCCGTTCGGCGAGAGGGCGATTCTCAGCAGCCGTCCGCTCTCGGCCTCGGCAAAGCCGTACGCGCCTTGCAGGAGGACGATGGAGCGAGTCGCATCGGAGATGATCCTCCGGGCATCGAGGCTCCGCTCCTCCAGCGCCTCGAGCCGTTCGGCGAGCTGCGCCTCGAGATCCAGGCGGATCCGCTCGAGCTCCTGCTCGGTGAGTGAGTTCTTCTCGCTCTGCTCCAACAGGGCGCTGATCTCCTGAAGCATGGAGGCGTCCGCCTCGACTCGGCGGCGCAGCGCCCAGCCCTGGAGCGCCAGCGCCAGGATGGAGGCGGTCAGCGCGATCAGCACGACGGCGGCGACGGCCCGGGAGGCCGGACCCGTTTGGGTGAGGATCTCGCGCGGCAAGCCCGAGAAGAGAATGGCCAGGCGGCCGAACCAGCCGGCCCCGCTCCGCCGCGCGCAGTCCACGCAATCGCCGAGCGCCTCCGGAATCGTCTTGTAGGGTCGGTCGGGACCGCGATGGAGACGGAAGCGAAGGAAGGGGCCGTTCTCGCCGATCTCGAGGAGGTCACCCGTGGCGAGCTGGGTCTGCGCCACCCGCTCGCCGTTCACTCGGACGATCTCGCCGGGCGCCGAGACGATCTGGTACGACGATTCTTCCAGGCGAAGCTCGGCGTGGTGCTCGGCGACCGCCGGCTCGCGGTCGGCGGGGAAGTGGATCTCGGATTGGATCCCGGTGCCGATTCGAATCCGTGGGCCGCTCGAGACCTGCGTCGTCCCTCTGAGTGGGCCCGAGAGGTGGACGATGACCGACCTGACGAAAGGGGCCTCGGCGGCTCTCTCCTCGGGGTCCTGCGGCTCGGCGTGGCCGCGGAGCTCCGTCATCGGCGTCTCCGTTAAGGGATGAATCCGCCGGGAAGTTGGGTGCCGAGGGCAGTGGAGGGAAGTACGGCCCGGCTCGGCCGGGCCGGCGATCAGCGCTCCAGCTCGAGGATCCTCCCTGAGGAATCCACGGAGAAAACGGGCTCTCGGGACAGATCGGCGCCCACCCGGATGGAGCGTTTGGGACCGATGCGCAGCGCGAGACTCAACGAGTAGCCGTCGGCGGCCGACGCGTCCACGGTGTAGCCCGCATCTGCGAGGGACGCCGCGGAGACGGATGAGAGCGGGTTCGACGAGCCGACGTTGAGCCACCCTGTCATGAGCTCCGATTCGAACACCGATTCGCGCCAGTGGCCGTCCTGCGTGCCTGAGCCGCCCGTGTTCTCCACGGGGACGGGGGTGCCCGCATAGGCTCCGCCTCCGATGCCGTCGAAGGCGCCGATGGCCTCGCTGCCGGTGAAGTACGGGTCCGCGGATCCCGCGTCCGTGATGAGCCCCAGGCTTTCCCAGAGCGTGCCGAAGCCGAGGACGTGTCCCATCTCGTGGAGGACGAGCGCCTCGAGGACCCCGAGGTCTTGGGCCGCACTCAGATCGTCCTCGTCCAGCGTCAGCTGGCCGGTGATCGGAATCATGCTGCCCATCCGGATAAAGCAGGGCCCCGCCTGGCCCAACGCACCGCCGGCCCCATCGATCGGCTCCACCTTCACGAAGATGATGAGATCATCGATCGTTTCGTCGACCGCCCCGTGGCAGCTGCCTCCGTCGTAGTCGAAAGCGACGTTCGGGAGGTCGCCCGTGATGATCTCCTCCCACCGCGCCGCCGCGGCCAGGAAGGCCGGGGCGTAGCTCGGCGTTCCGCCCACGAAGCGGAGCTCGATGTCGAACCCCGGAGAGGGAGGAGGAGGAGGAGGCGGCGGCGGCGGAGGAGGCGGGGGAGCTTCGACGGCCACGCTGACGCTGGCAGCAGCGGTAGCCCCGTTCGAATCGGTGGCCTGCAGGGTAACTGTGTGGTTGCCGACGGAGAGATCATCGCGCGTAAGAGAGCCCCCCGTTCCCAACGCTCCGTCCCGGTTGGATGACCATTCGAGGGACGAGCCGGGCACCGCGCCATCCTCAGGGTCGGTCGCGCTTCCCTCGAAGATGACCTCTGTCCCTTCCGCAAAGCTGGTCCCCGGTTCCGGCGTCGAGATCGACGGTACGGGTGCTTCGTTGGGCGCCGGTGGCGGCGCGGGCGGAGGGGACGGCGGTGGCGAGGGCGGCTGCACGTTCCCGCCTGGTTGAGACCCTCCCGGCTGCGTGGGGCCGTTCTGGCATGCGGAGGTCGCCGCGGCGAACACGATGCAAAGCGCCGCTGCCAGAGCACGTCCGATCGGTCCGAGGTCCAACGGACGCCGCGAGTCGCGGCCGGTTCGGGTCTCCAAGGTCGCCTCCGAGAAGTCTCCAAGTGCCTACGGATTGCTGCGCGCCGCATTGTTGTGCAAACGGGTTGCCGTCACCCGGACCCTCGGGCCTCAAGATGTATCGAAGGCCTAGTTCCTTACGTGATATCGTATTACGCGGTCCTCACGTCGGCGGGGGGTAGAACGAGGGGCCGGCATCTTGCCGGCCGTCATGCAGAAATGTCAGACTTCTTCGCGATCGACCACGTAGATGTTTCGTTGTGCGGTAGGCAACAACATGAGGTCGAAGACGTTGACGTGCTCCGGCGCGTTGATGACGTAGTGGATCGCATCGGCGACATCTTCGGCCAGAAGCGGCTGAAATCCTCGGTAGATCGCGTCCGCCTGCTCACGATCGCCACCGAACCGTACGAGCGAGAACTCCGTGTGCACGAAACCCGGGTCCACGCTCGAGACTCGGATCGGCGTGCCGGCCACGTCCAGGTTCATTCCTTCCGTGAGGGCTCGGACGGCGAACTTGGTCGCGTTGTACACGTTGCCCCGCGGGTAGACCTGGTGGCCCGCCGTGCTCCCGATGTTGACGATGTGGCCGCGACCGAGCTTGATCATTCGCGGCAGGAACGCGCGGCTCACGTGAAGCAGGCCCTTCACGTTCGTGTCGATCATCCGATCCCAGTCCTCCGGATCTCCCTCCTGAAGCGGCGCGAGGCCGCTCGCGAGACCGGCGTTATTGATGAGGACGTCCGGGACGAGCGCCGCCTCCTTCATCTCCGCAGCCTCCACCTCGACGGCCTCCCTATCCCGCACATCCACGCCGGCTATCCGGGTCTCGAGTGCCGCATCATTGCGGAGCTCCTCCGCCAGGGCGACGAGTCGATCCTTCCGCCGGGCCCACAGGACCAGGTTCGCGCCCTCGGCCGCGCAACGCCGCGCGCAGGCCTCGCCGATACCGGCGGAGGCGCCCGTGATCAGGATCAGCCTGCCTCGGATTCGGTTCATAACTTTCGGTGCCTCGGCTCAGACGTACGCTTCGATGGATTTCCCCGACTCGCTGCCATACTATGGGAGGCCGAAATCGCTCGCGAGCGGATCTCGAAGAGGGGAGGCAGGCCATCCGGATCATCCACGAGTTCGATCCCTTCCTCTGGCAGATATCCGGCAACTTCGGGATCCGCTGGTACGCGCTTCCCTACATCATCGGCTTCGTGCTGGCGTACCTCTTCCTCAAGCGAGTCGCGCGGCGAGGGGAGGTCGAGAACCTTACCGATGAGACGCTCGACACGTACATCGTGTACCTGTTCGCGGGCGTGCTCCTCGGTGCCCGCTTCTTCCACGTCTTCGTGTTCGAGTTCTCCAACTACGGCCTTGACCCGCTTCGCTGGATCGCGGTCTGGAAAGGCGGCCTCTCCTTCCACGGAGGACTCGCGGGCGGCATGGTGGGGACCTACCTGTTCTCCCGCCGGTACGGCGTTTCGTTCTACGCGCTCGTGGACCGGGTGATCATCGTAGCGGCCTTCGCGCTCGGACTCGGCCGCATCGGCAACTTCATCAACGGCGAGATGCCGGGAACGCCGTACGACGGAGCCTTTTGCGTGGACTACTCGCAGAACCGGCACATGGCCAACCCGCCCCAGGAGTGTCGCCACCCGACACAGCTGTACGAGATGGTCAAGAACTGGTTCATCATGGGTGTGCTCTACCTCGAGTACCGCTACCTGAAGCCGAGGCCCGGCGTCATCTTCTGGACATTCGTGACCCTCTATGGCCTGATCAGGTTCTTCCTCATGTTCGTCCGCGACGAGGTTCGGGTCTTCGGCGGACTCACCCTGTCTCAGATCTTCTCCGCCCTGATGGCGATCACCGGTGCGGCGGTGCTCTTCTGGCTCACCAGCCGAGGCAGCGGGGAGCGGGCGCCGACGGGGTAAACCGAGCCAAAACGCCCCAAACGCTTTCAGGGCATGGCGTTGCACAGTCGCTCAGGCCCACGGGCCGCGTGCGCTCGCAGATTGCTTGGCCGATCGCGCTAATTGCCTTCCAGGACCGTATACCCCACCGCTGCGCCACAGCCCAGGTGCGGAGCGTACGACGGCCCTCTGCCTGGAGATGGCCTCTCCCACGGAATCCGCCCGCGGAGCGGCGCGAAGCATGCCATATGGCAACGGAGAACTGGAGATGATGACGGGGTCGAGACGCAGCATTCCGGAGGGGAGACCGGAGACGGGGGGAGGTAGATGCGAAAAGCGCGAAGCACCTGGCCTGCGATCTTGCGCCGTGGGGCGTCCGGCCCCGCGGGATGGCTCGGCTTCGCTCTGGTCGCCCTTCTGCTGATCCCTTCCATTCTCCCCAGCTGGGAACCTGGCTGGCGCAGGCTGGAGCTTGCTGCGCCCGATCCGCCGCCCACGCTCCTCATCATCGAGCCACCGCTGCTGGCCAAGCTTCAGACGCTTGCCGCGGGCCTGCGGGCCGAGATCGCGCTTTGTCTTTTCGGCTCTGTACAGGGTGACACCGCACGCCTCGACGACTTCCACATGCCGGAACCGACCCTCTCGACGGCCAACAAGTCGCTCGTTCGGCCCTGTCCGGAGAGGACGCTGGCCGTCTGGCACAACCACCCGCTCGACGGCACGTCCGGCTATTCGCTGAGGGGGACCTGGCGTACGAGCCAGCCGGCGCGGCAGGCGCACCGACTGTGCGTGCTGTCCAAGACGGACATTCAGACTTCGGTTCGGTTCAAGCATCCCTTCGTGATCATCGGCGTCGACCGCGACACCTGGTGTTGGTGGACCCGAGAGGAGGTCGAGCGCCTGGCCGAGAGCGGCGTCTGGCCGGGCCTTCCGGCTCCGGAGAGGCTGGTCACCCGGGATGGGGTGCCGTCATCGGAGGGACCGCTGGCCGGCCAGGGCGTGAGAAGAGGGAAGAACGGGCACAGCCTCGGCGCGCCTCAGTAACCGCGAACGCCCCCGCTCGACCGGCTCGGGGCGTTCTTGCCTTTCCGGGCCACAAGCCCGAGCCTTTCCAGATGAGCCGGCCACTCATAGCCGCCAACTGGAAGATGCACCTCGGACGCGCGGAGGAGGCCCTCGGTCTCGTGCGTCGGATCCGGCACCCCCTGGGCAGGATCGACGGCGTGGAGGTCGTGGTGTGTCCGCCCTTCACGGTTCTGCCTCTCCTGGCCGAGGTGCTGGGGCCGTCGCCGATCGCGCTCGGTGCCCAGAACATGCACTGGGCGGAACGGGGCGCTCATACGGGGGAAGTCTCACCGAGCATGCTGGCCGGGCTCTGCCAGTACGTGATTCTCGGACACTCGGAGCGTCGCGCCACCGGCGGCTCGACGGAGGACGACGCCGCCATCAACCGGAAGCTGAAGGCCGCCTTCGGCGTCGGCCTGATTCCGATCGTCTGTGTCGGCGAGAGCGGCGAGCAGCGCGAGGCGGGCGCGACCGATGACGTCGTGCGATCCCAGGTCTCCCTCGCGCTGGCCGGGCTCGAGCCCGACCAGGCCCGCCGCTGCGTTATCGCTTACGAGCCGGTCTGGGCGATAGGCAGCGGCCGGCCCGCCACAGCAGCGGAGGCGAATCGCATCATCGCGTTGAGCGTCCGGGGGGCGGTGGCCGAGGGGTTCGGCGAGGAGGTGGCGCAAGCGGCGAGGGTCCTCTACGGCGGAAGCGTGCTTCCGGACAACATCGCGGCCTTCACGGCCATGCCCGACATCGACGGAGCCCTGGTGGGCGGAGCCAGCCTCGGTCCCGAGTTCGTGGAGCTGGTGCTACGCGTTTCCGCCGAACGCTGACGGCCCGGTAGGCGGCTTCAGGTCGAAGGCGCGCAGAGGACCGTCTCGAACGATAGATACGCGATGCGCCCGAGCGGCCCCCCCTCGTAGTCCGCATCGATACGGGCGTCGAGGATCCTGAAGAGACCGGATCCTACGGGCATCGCCGACAGCGTATGTCGGGCTCTTTCGATCCGATCCGCCGCTCGATCGCCAGGCCACAGCAGGACATTCACGGCGGCAGCCATCGTTTCGTAGTCTTCATCGTTCAAGACGAACGAGAAAGACCGCTCGCTCATCTTCACGGCCGCTTCCGCCGATATCCCATAACCGGTGTCAATGTAGCGAGCGTTGGAGAAACGATATGGAGGCGTCGCGACCCAGGAGTATTCTTTCTGCCGCGTATCGGCGCTGCGTACCTCGATCGTCCAGCCGGGTGGATTGGGCGGGCTCTCGGGGGTGGGAGCGAGCCGGAAGAGGAGGTTCGGTGCGAACCGCGCCTCGAATCGCTCTCCGGCGACGACCTGGCCAGCCAGCTTGACCGTGTCGCAGGTCGCGGGCAATCGCTCCTGCGTCGTGGCCATGTCAGGCGCGGCCAGGCCCGCCACTACAACGAGCAGGGCAGCAAAGTGGAGAGCCGAGGCCTCCTGCTTCGAGCCGAGGCGCCGGGCGTGGCGTATCACTCTGCCAGAGTCACCTCGTCGACCACGCCGACGATGACCGCGCGTACTGCGCCCGGATCCAGGTCCAGGATCTGACGTGCGCCATTCCCTTCGTCGATCACCAGGACCGTGTCGCCGGGACCGGCCTGAGCCACGTCCACAGCGATGTCGTAGTCCCCGCTCTCCCGGCCGTCAAGGTCGAGCTGATCGACGAGCAACAGCCGTCGGCTCTGGAGGTGGGAGATCTTGATCGTAGAGACGACGGACCCCGCCACGCGGCCGATATACATGGTCAGGCGTCCTCCGCCACGCGGTGCCAGGTAGCGGTCGGTCCGGGGGCGTCCCCCGCGGTGTCGACTTCATCCACGAGTCCCGTGATCGCCAGGTCCACCGGTACGAACACCTCCGGGAGCGCCTGGGCGCCCTCGCGACTGGCCACCATGAACACCAGGTGGCCGGGACCCGCCTGGGCGGTGGCATCGGCGGCCACCTGGGGCTCGCCCACAGGACTCAGCTCACGGTCCAGCGGCTGAACGACGAGGAGCTTGATGCCCGCGAGCCCCTCGTACTTTCGGGTCGCCACGACCGTACCGATCACGCGCCCGAACTTCACCGCGCTCTCCCCGGCACGCCCTCGAGAGGTCGCCTCACAGGTCTCTCAACACGCGGGCGCCGAAGCGACTCGCGTCCGAAACGTTCTCCCACATCTCGGCGTGCAGCTGCGAGATGACGACCTGTCGCACGAGCAGATCCGGCCGCTCCAGCGCGCCGACGCCGATCTCCACGGCGGCTTCCACATCGGCCACGAGCCCGGAGTAGAGGACGATCCCCTTTCCGCCGAGGCCGTCGGCCAGGCGGACCTCGACCAGGCGAACATCGGCCCCTTTCACTCCCGCATCCGCGGCGTGGATCGCCGAGGCGACGGTGGTCGTCTCGACGACGCCCAGAGCGTCCGCGGTGCCTGGCACCCGGCCGCCGCCGATGGCGTCCACGACCTCGGAATGAACGTTGGGAAGGAACACGAGGTCGAGGACCGTATCTCCGCCTGCCTCGCGTCCCGCATCCAGCGACTCCTGGACTTCCGCGACGGTACCGCCGATCAGAACGAGATAACGGCCCGGCTGCACCGTCCCGGCCCGGATGACGGCGATATCGGCCCGCTTGACCATGGCGTCGGCCGCCTCGATGCCTACGGCGATGCTGCTGAAGTCGATGAGGGCGAGGGCCGGGTCGATCATACGATTCGGAACGAGTCCTTCAGCACGCAGCGGCGGATACGGCTGAAGCTGATCGGGTTGGTGATTCCCTCTCCCGTCGGGCTGGCGATCGTGAAGGAGCAGAAGCCCTCGCCGCCGTAGCCGAGTCCGTCGAAAGACGCGCCGTTCTTGACGAAGATGCTGCAGTCCATCTCACGTGCCATCCGGCTCAGATGGTCCAGGTTCTTGGAGTGCATGACGGCGGTGTGCCTGAACCCGTGCTCCGCGGGCTTGGCGAGATCGATCCCCTCGTCCGCGTCCCGAACTCTCACGAGCGGCATGATCGGCATCATCTGCTCGGAGAAGACGAGCGGGTCGTCCCGGTCCACCTCGGCCAGCACCAGCCGCACATCATCGCTTGCATCGATTCCGATCTCGGCCAGAAGCACCCCCGCGTTCTTGCCGATAAAATCGGCGTTCATCGTGCCGTGCCGTCCGGGCGATGGCGTGTCCTTGAACAGGGAGCCACGCAGCCGCTCCAGCTGGCGGCCGTCGATCTCCACCGCCCCGTGCGCGCACATGGCCGCCTTGAGGTCGTCGGCGATCGAGTCGGCGGCGAAGACCTCCTTCTCGTCGGTGCAGATGATGTTGTTGTCCAGCGAGGCTCCGCGGACGATGTCGCGTCCGGCCTGCGCCAGATCGGCGGTCTCATCCACGACCACGGGCGGGTTGCCCGGGCCGGCGCAGATCGCGCGCTTCCCGCTCTGCATCGCCGCGCGGACGACGCCGATGCCTCCCGTGACCACCAGGAGGTTGACCCCCTTGTGTCCCATGATCTGGCCCGCTGTCTCGATCGTCGGCTCGGCCGTGGCGCAGACCAGGTTGGCGGGACCTCCCGCCTCGACGACGGCGTCGTTGACCAGCTGAACCGTCAGGTTGGAGCACCGCTTGGCTCCGGGATGGGCGTTGAACAGGACCGCGTTGCCCGCCGCCAACATGCTGACAGCGTTGCACACCACGGTCGAGATCGGGTTCGTGCTCGGGATGATGGAGCCGATGAGCCCGTACGGCGCGAACTCGACCACCGTGAGCCCGCCGTCGCCGCTCCAGGCGCGCGTGTCGAGAAACTCGGTACCCGGAGCCTTGTTCGCGTTCAGGAGGACCTTCTCGATCTTGTCCTCGTAGCGACCCATTCCGGTCTCCGCCCACGCCTCGTAGGCCAGGCGTTGGGCGTTCTCGCGCATCGTCCGGCGGACGTGGGCGATCATCCGCTCGCGGACCGAGAGGGGAAGGTCCTGGAGATGCTCGTACGCCCGCCGCGCGGCGTCTACCGCCGAGTCAACGTCGGGAAACAGGTTGTCGCCATGGCGCAGCTCGGTCGGGGCGGGTGGCGGCTCGACCGCCTGCTTGGGCTCGGGCCTCGGGCCGTGCCCGACCCGTTGACCCTGCCGCAGCTCGGACATCACACGTTCGATGACCGCGTCGATCTCGGCCGCTTCCATCATCCGTCACGAGCCTTGTCGTACTTCACGTCGCCGTCGACCTCGAGGGTGTCGACGATCGCCATGATCACGCCGTCACAAGGGCGCCGGTCCGTCATCTCGGTCTGTCGGGCGGCGCTACCCGTGGCGTACAACACGACCTCGCCCATGCCGGCTCCGATGGCGTCCGCCGCGACGCGGTAGCCCGACGTCTTCTTCCCTTCGACGTCGAGCTGCCTCAGAACGAGGAACTTCAGGCCCTCGAGAGAGGGTTCCTTACGTGACGCGACGAGCGTTCCGACCACTCTTCCTAGCAGCATCGGCCGTTACTTCTTCGAGGTCTTGGACGCCTGCCCTCCCTGGCGACCCAGCGGCAGGGTACGATCCACGTTGCCGTGCGGGCGCGGAATCACGTGAATGGCCACGAGCTCGCCGACCTTCTCCGCACCGCGGGCCCCGGCCTCGACCGCCGCCTTCACGGCGGCCACATCTCCGCGCACGACGGCGGTCACGTACCCTCCGCCGATCTTCTCGTAGGCAACGAGGTCTACCTTGGCCGCCTTAACCATGGCGTCCGCGGCCTCGACCATCGCCGGATAGCTGCGCGTCTCGATCATGCCCAGCGCTTCGACCGCACCGTACTCCTCAGCCATTCGTCCCTCCCGACGTGGGTTGTTTCCTCATGCTCCACACATCATCCAGTACTTGCTTCAGTTATTGCTTCAGATCCAGGTCGTGCATCAGGTCCGTCGCTTCGTATCCACCACCCGTCCTTCGACGCCCTCGATGGCGGCGACGGCCGCTCCGTATCCGGCCATGATGTCTCGCTCCTCGCCGCCCAGGTACACCCGCCCGAAGCTTCCGAACGCGCGGACATCCAGGATGTTGATGTCCGCTTCCTTCTCTGCCTCGTTGGCGGCGAGCGACGCGTATCCGGCCGGCTCCACCTCGAGGACGTAAAGGGTCTGGCCGGCCAACAGCATGTGGCCGAAGCGCATGCGGTTGACCAGCTGTACCTGGTGGGCGTCGACGTGACGGATGATCTGGCTCGACACGACCCTCGGCTTGATCCGGTCCGATTCCTGGACCTCCAGGGCCTGCAGGATCGCCGCGCCCGCCGCCCGGACTTCCGCCTGTATTTCGTGGTGGACCTCCAGCAAGCCGAACAGGCGCTCGACGATCTGCATCCCGGGCCGGACCCGGGTGGATTTGAGCGCGATGTCGGTGATCCGGTTGATCTCGATTCCGGGCGAGATCTCAACCCAGAGTGACGTGTCACCCGGAAGCGGGAGGAATCCGCGCGCCACCGTTCCCAGGTATGCCGCGTGCTGCGGCTGGAGGCTGTCGAGAAAAACGTAGGTGCGGAGATCAACAGTCATGGGAGCTCCTCACGAGTCAGTTCCCTCCACGATCTTCACGCTCGCACTGGCGCCGATTCGGGTGGCGCCGGCTTCGACCATTCTTTGCACGTCCTCGCGGGTTCGAATCCCGCCGGACGCCTTCACGCCGATCTTTGGCCCGACCACGCGACGCATGAGTGCCACGTCTTCCGCCGTCGCGCCTCCGGGGCCGAATCCCGTGGAGGTCTTCACGAAGTCTGCGCCGGCGACCTTGGCGAGCTGGGAGGCCGCGACCTTCTCATCGTTCGTGAGCAGTGCGGCTTCGATGATCACCTTCAGGATACCCCCACCGGCGTGGACCGCCGTGGCGACGGAGGCGATGTCATGCTCCACGAGCTCGTAGTCACGTGACTTCAGCGCCCCGACGTTGATCACCATGTCGACCTCTTTGGCGCCGTCGCGCACCGCTTTCTGCGCCTCGAACGTCTTCGCCTCCGTGGAGGTGGCGCCGAGCGGAAAGCCGACGACCGTGCAGGTGAGCACCTCGCTACCCTTGAGGAGATCGGCGCACAGTTTCACATGGGATGGGTTCACGCAGACCGACGCGAAGCCGTGCTTGCGCGCCTCGTAGCACAGCTGCGCGATCTCGTCGTGGGTCGCGTCGGGCCTCAGGAGCGTGTGGTCGATGAGATGGCTCAGGCTCCCGTCGGCGGGCACGATGCCCAGGGTGCTGGCGACCCGATCGGCGCCGGCCTTGACCACCGGCTGCACTCGATCGACGTAGTTGCGTCGTGAGAGCGGCGTCTCGAGGCCCGATGCCTCGCCGCCGACGTCCAGACGGCCCTCCTCGACGAGGACCATCACCTCGTGCGTGATCTGCTCGATGATGCGCTCCAGCGTCGCCTCGTCCAACTTCATCGCCCGAGACTCCCGGCGGGCCCGTGCCTGCCCCTGCTCACGCTCATGCTCTTAGGAACCGACGCTCGATGTCCATGATCTTCCCCACGCGCCGGGCGTGGCGCTCGCCGCCGGAAGGCGTGCGAAGCCAGGTCTCGACGATCCGCCGGCTCAAGCTCGGGCCGGTCAGGCCGGCGCCGAGCGTCAAGACGTTGGCCGCGTTGTGCTCCCTGCTGTTGACCGCCGTGGCCTCATCGTAGCACATCGCGGCTCGGATACCGGGCACCTTGTTCGCGGCCATGCAGGACCCGATCCCCGCGCCGTCCACCAGGATTCCCCTCCACGCCTCGCCCCGAGCCACCAGTTGGGCCACCGACAGAGCGATATCGGGGTAATCGACCGATTCCGTGCTGTCGGTGCCGCAGTCGAGCACCTCGTACCCCAGCTCGCGTATCTGCGTCTTGAGACCCTCCTTCAGCTCGAATCCGCCGTGATCCGCTCCGATGGCGACGCGCTTGGACCCGGCGGGCCCGGAGGAGGCCGCCTCGAGGGCTGCCGGGAGTGGCCGTACCGGAGCGGATGAGCCCGCACCTCCGGCGGGCAACAGCGTGATCCGTCGCTCCATCGCGGCCTGACGGGCCAGCGGAGTGACCATCGGGCTGGCCGGAAGCATGAACTCGCCGCCGGCAGGGACGTCGTGCAGGTCCTGCTGAGTAATCAGGGTCCGACCAGCCGGCCCTTGAGGATGGGTCTTCCCCACGGTCCGGTAGACGACCCGGCGAACCATCTCGCGGACCCGCTGCTCGTCGGTCATCGTCACCAGTAGCGCCATCCGGAAGCGTCAGCCGTTTCCGCCGGTTCCGCCGCCTCGACCGGTTCCAGAAACGAGTCTCCCTCCGCCGACCTGAACGCCTCCGCGGGTTCGCGGCGTGAGTAGCTCGCCAGCAGCCGGAAATAGGAGCGAAGCTGGGCCACGGCGGCGTCAAACGGATCCACGGAACCGGCCGCCCGGGCCTGCATCACTCCCCCCTCCATCACGGCAAGGACCAATCGGGACAGGCTCTCCCGGTCGAGTTGGGCCGGGAGTCGGTCATCGGCGGCCGCGAGCCATGTCTGAACGCGGCCGGTCCATGCCGCGAAGTATTCGTTCATGAGAGCTCTCGCCCTCGGTTTTCTGTCGCCGAGCTCCAGAGCGAGGTTGCCGACGGGGCACCCTCTCGTGCATCCGCTGACCAGCAGTCCTCGCCGGTAGACCTCCAACAGGGCGAAAACCCGCTCGATCGGGTCGGAGCTCGCGCCCTCGGCAGGCAGGAGGATAAACGGCTCGAGAAGAGCGAGATGCCGCTCCAGGACGCCGATCAACAGGGCGTCCTTGCCCGGGAAGAAGTGATAGAGACTGCCGCTGTTGACGCCCGCGCGACGCAGTATCGTGGAGATACCCGTCGCCGAGTAGCCCTGCTCGTGGAAGAGTCGGGCCGCTTCCTCCAGAATCCGCTCTCTGGTCTCGGATTTCGGCGTCATTTGATTGAGCAATCAATAAACATTCCGGGCAATTCGACGGTTCAGAGCACCTGTCGAGAGAGATTACGCCCGTGCGCCCGACTCCCGGTCAACAGGACCCCGACGAGAGCCATGGCTTGATTGATCAATCAATCATAATTCGCGGCAAATGTCAAGTCGCGGGTCGGATTCGGCCCGCTGGATCAGGTGCACCAAAGCGTCCTACCCGGAATCCAGCGCTCGACGCGCCGCCAGTGCCTCCGTATACCATAGGAGCTCGTCGATGAAGCGTTCAGCGCTCTTCTCGTACGCCGGATCCTCGGTCTCTCCCTCCTCATCGAAGCTGGATTGGACCTGCCTCACCGGAAACTTCGCCGGGATGGGAAGGGCGCCCAGCGAGAGAACCACCTGGCGGAGCTGGGTAAGAGCGCTCAGGCCGCCCCACGGCCCCGCCGACACGCTGATGATGCCGACGGGCTTCCGGCGGTATTCGGGGAGCAGGTGGTCCAGCGCATTCTTGAGCACTCCCGGATACCCGCTGTTGTACTCCGGCGTGACGATCACCAGCGCATCGGCGCCGGCGATCCGTTCGCTGAACTCCGTCAGGCCGGGGGGTGGGTCGTCACGCTGCCGCAGTCGCTCCTCCATGATCGGGAAGTCGTATTGCGCCAGGTCGAGGAGGTCGGACTCGATCCCGTCCCTCTCCGCGAGTCGCCGCTGTATGAAGCGGGCCACCTTGGGGGTCTGACGGCCGCGCCGCGTGCTGCCTACGATCACCGGTATGTTGAAAGCTCCCACGGAAGCCGCTCCTCCACCTTGAGTTGTCCGAGTCCTCGAGCCGACTATGGGTCGAGAGAGTTCAGCCGGAGCCGGCCGAAAGGGGGTTACCAGCTCCCGGGCTCCCCGCCCGGATCTCCGAGTTTCCGGAACGACGGGGCCTCGGGATCTCGAACGCTGCAGTTCGCCTCGAACCGAAGGGTGGTACCCCCGTCGGGCCGATCGCCGCTCTTGTACATGTCGTACGTGAGCAGGACCGGAGCGCTGTTCCTAACGAAGCTGCCGGGCACGACATCGACCTCCATCGTCAGCACGCCGCCCGCCGAGGCGGGGCGGGGAATCCACGCGACGCCCGCGTCCGACCGGATCACGACCTCGTCGGTGTCCTTCCACTTTCGAAGGCTCACGTTCACCATATTGTATCGTCCGCCGGTCGCCTCACGGGTGACTCGGTTCGCCTCCGTCGTAAAGCCGAGCTCGGGCCGCGAGGCGTCGTCACAGAGGATCCGGATCTTGTATTCGTTCTCCTCGGTCCGAACAACCGCAGACCCCTCCGACAGCTCGCGCCGCGACTCGTCCTGGGCAGCCCCGACCGAGGGTGTGAGCAGCAGCACCGACAACACCCAGAGCGAGTTTCTCATAGTCATGTCAGTTATCCGTGTTCTTGGCTTTGAACGCGCCGGTGACCCTCACGCTTCTTTTGCGGCCGCCGCACGCAGTTCTAACACTATTAGGTTGCCGTCGAGCGTGCCGGTGTCGTCGATGTGCCCAACGAGGTAGGACCCGCCCGAGGTCTCGTTCAGATAGCTGGCGCACCAATAGCGCCTTGCGTCCTCTGGGTCTACATCGGGTTCGTCGTCTCCGCGAGCACCCCCCTGCTGTTTTCTGCGGCGGTCAACCTCGACAGGCCGCGGCAACGCTGCTCCAGCGGCTCCTGCTCCTTCGCTGCTTCCTCCCATCCACCGCGACGCGTTCACAAGCGAAAGGAACTCAGCAGCATGCCAAGACGATGCACGCCAGTCTCACCGTGGCAAGCCGGTGCGCGACATTACCCGCGGGCGAGTGTTCTGGCGGCCACGACGGCGGTAGCTTTTCGTTACCGCGGCCGTCGCGTGGAAGGGCGCGGAGTCGCTCACCTGACCGGGGTGGGGGGAGGGGTCAGCGAAGAGGCCCCCGGACGTACTTTCCGAACACGAGAGAGACGAAGATGCGAACCGAGCGTGCGATATCCTTCATGCTTACAGCCGCGGCCCTCGCCATGCCGTTGCCCGTGACCGCGCAGGAGACTGGGACGGCGGCAGGTGTGGTCGACGACATAGAGATCCCGTTCGAGAAGTTCGTTCTCGACAACGGCCTCACGGTGATCGTTCACGAGGACCACAAGGCCCCCATCGTGGCCGTGAACGTCTGGTACCACGTCGGCTCGAAGAACGAGAAGCGGGGCCGAACCGGCTTTGCCCATCTCTTCGAGCATCTGATGTTCAACGGGACGGAGAACCACAACGACGAGTACTTCGGGCCGTTCGAGCGGGCCGGCGCCACCGATATGAACGGGACCACGAATCCCGACCGGACCAACTACTTCCAGAACGTGCCGACGCCGGCGCTGGACATGGCGCTGTGGATGGAGTCCGATCGCATGGGGCACCTGCTCGGTGCCGTCGATCAGTCCAAGCTGGACGAGCAGCGCGGCGTCGTACAGAACGAGAAACGGCAGGGCGAGAACCGGCCGTACGGTCCCGTGCGGCAGCTGATGACAGAGGCCTCGTATCCGAGTGACCACCCCTATTCGTGGACGACGATCGGCCTGATGGAGGACCTGGATGCCGCGTCGCTGGAGGACGTCCACGAGTGGTTCAGGACCTACTACGGTCCGAACAACGCCGTCATCGTCCTGGCGGGCGACATAGACGCCGAGACCGCCCGGGAGAAGGCCGAGGAGTATTTCGGCTGGATCCCGGCAGGACCTCCCGTTCCCAAACATCAGGTCTGGTTGGCGAAGATGGAGGGGGAGAAGCGTCAGACCCTGCAGGACCGCGTGCCTCAGGCCCGCGTCTACATGGTCTGGAACATTCCGGAGTGGGCCTCGGCGGACGCCACCTACCTCGATCTGGTGACGGACGTGCTGGCGAGGGGGAAGACGTCCCGGCTCTACAAGCGGCTGGTCTACGACGACCAGATCGCGACCGATGTCTCGGCGTTCGTCAGGCTTCGCGAGATCGGCGGCCAGCTGGCGATCCAGGCGTCGGCGCGCCCGGGCCAGGGTCTGGCCGAGGTGGAGGCTGCCGTGCGTGAGGAGGTCGCGCAGTTTCTCGAGGAAGGTCCTACGGAAGAGGAGATGGATCGGGTCAGGACCCAGTACCTGGCGGGCTTCATACGCGGCATTCAGCGCATCGGAGGCTTCGGCGGCAAGTCCGACGTGCTGGCCGCCAGCGAGGTCTACGGCGGAGCCCCTGAGTTCTACAAGACGCGTCTCGAGCGGGTGTCGGGCGCGACGACGGCCGATCTGCTGAAGGCGAGCCGGAAGTGGCTCGACGATGGCGTCTACGTCCTGGAGGTCACGCCATATCCGGAGTTCAAGGTGGCCGCGCAGGATGTCGATCGAAGCGGAGTCCCGGGTCCGGGGCCCGCCCCGAAGGTGGCGTTCCCGGCGATTCAACGCTCGACGCTGTCGAACGGCATGGAGGTCGTGTTGGCCGAGCGGCATGCGGTGCCGTTGGTGAGGGTGAGCCTCCTGGTCGATGCAGGATTCGCGGCCGATCAGTTCAGCCTTCCCGGCACGGCCGATCTGACGTTGGACATGATGGATGAGGGGACCGGGAGCATGTCCGCACTCGAGATCAGCGAGGCGCTGGCTTTGCTCGGTGCGCAGCTCTCCACGGGATCATCGCTCGACAACTCGAGCGTTTCCCTTTCCGCCTTGACCGACAACCTGGATGAGTCGCTCAAGATCTTCGCCGACGTGATCCTCGACCCGGCGTTCCCCACGGCGGACTTCGAGCGTCTTCAAAAGCTGCAGCTGGCGGCGATCCAGCGGGAGAAGATGCAGCCGTTCTCCATGGCGCTTCGAGTGCTGCCGGCCCTGATGTACGGTGAGGGGCACGCGTACTCGAACCCGATGACCGGCTCCGGCACCGAGGAGTCGGTGGCCCGGATCACGCGCGACGAGCTCGTCGACTTCCACTCGACCTGGTTCCGGCCAAACAACGCTTCGCTCCTCGTCGTCGGCGACGTGACGATGGATGAGCTCGTGCCCCGCCTGGAGCGGCTCTTCGGCGGTTGGCCCCGCGCCGACGTGCCCGCGAAGAACATCGCCGACGTTTCCACCGCGGCCGCGCCGACGATCTACCTGATGGACCGTCCAGATGCGGCGCAATCCGTGATCTTCGCGGGCCAGCTCATCGCGCCGAAGGATAATCCCGACGAGGTGGCCATCGAGACGATGAACCGCATCCTGGGGGGCACGTTCAGCTCGCGGATCAACATGAACCTGCGGGAGGACAAGGCCTGGTCGTATGGCGCACGCAGCGTGGTCTTCGACACGAAGGCCCAGCGCCCACAGATCATCTTCGCTCCCGTTCAGACCGATAAGACCGCCGAGTCGCTGCGGGAGATCCTGACCGAGCTGGAGGGGATTCGCGGGGTCCGGCCGATCGAGGTCGAGGAGCTGACCAGGGTCCAGGAATCCCGGACCCGGAGCATGGCGGGCCGCTGGGAGACCAACGGCGAGGTCCAGGGAGGCCTCGCGGAGATCGTGACGTACGAACTGCCCGATGACTACTTCGACCGCTACGCGTCGCAACTTCGGGCGCTCGGGCTGGAGGAGCTGGCCGGGGTCGCCCGGGGGACGATCGATCCGGGCCGTTTCGTCTGGGTCGTCGTGGGTGACCGCGAGAAGATCGAGGCTCCCATCCGGGAGCTCGACCTCGGCACGATCCGTCTGATCGACGCGGACGGACAGGTCATCGGTGAGGCGGCCGCCGCCAGGTAGCGACGTACCGAGCCCCAGCGCCCCTTGAATCGCGCCCCCTTCGCTCCGGAGGGGGCGCACTCGCACCTTGGCCCGCCATCCTGCCGCACGCCATCTTTCCTGGTGGAAGGATCGGGGGTAGGCAGCGATGTTCGTGCTCGGATCCAGAGTAGCTCTCCACCTATCGCTGGCGGCGATCGCCGCCACGCTGCCGTTCGCCGACTCCGGCGGAGCCGGCGCCGGCCGGCCTCTCGAACCCGGATTCGTGCCGGCGCTCACGGCCCCGCAGGCCCCGCACGCGCGCCCACAGGTCCCCGACACCCAGCTCGTAGACGGCCGAGTACTTCTCGAAGCGGCTCGAGACGCGCAGAGGGCGTTCGAACGCACCCGCCGCCGGAACCTCCCGTTTTGGAACGGACCCACGCGACGCTGCGACGAGATCGTCGGCCGGTTCTGCCTCTGGCACGACAGAGATCCGTCCTGGAATCCCGGCCCGGAGAGCCCGCGTGTGAAGGCGGCCCGGGACGAGTTGATCCAGCTCCTGGAGCGCTATGCGCGTGCAGCGCCCGGGGAGGGGTGGATCGTCGGCCAATGGATTCGCTACCTCGTGGAGGCGGGGCGTCCCGAGGAAGCGCGGGCGGCCGCCGACACCTGCGAGGCAGAGCGTTGGTGGTGCCTCGCTCTCGCGGCCTACGCGCGGCACGCCGCGGCCGATTTTTTAGGCGCCGACGAGGCCTACGAGACGGCTCTGCGGACCATGCCCTCCGAGGAGAGTTGTCGCTGGAGAGATCTCTCGCACATCCTCGACGGCAAGGCCCTGGACGACTACGAGGATCTGGACTGCGTGGAGCGGGAGGCGTTCGAGACGCGTGCCTGGTGGCTGGCCGATCCCCTGCTCATGGTGCCCGGGAACGAGCGACGCACGGAACACTTCTCCCGGAACGTCCTGAACCGCCTGCAGCTCGGTGCTGATTCTCCCTACGGCGTTTACTGGGGGCCCGATCTGGAGGAGCTGCTGGTCCGCTACGGCTGGCCCGTGCGCTGGTCACGGCGTCGCGAGCCGGTGTACTCGCCGGGCCGGCAACGACCGGCTATCAGCGGTCACGACCCCGACAGGAGCTTCCGCTTCTTTCCGCCCTCCGAGCTGATCTCGGAGTTCACCACGCTCGAGGCGGCCTGGGAGCTCGAGCCTCGGCGTCCGCGGGAGGAGTACCAGCCACCGTACGCCGTCGCTTTCGACGGGCGCGAGCAAGGCTTCGACCATCAGCTCGCCGTCTTCCGGCGCGGAGGCTCGGTGCTGCTGGTCGGCGCGTACGAGTGGGCCAGCGACTCCCTGCCGCCCGATACGCCGCTCCGTGTCAGCCTGGTCTACAGCGCCGAGCGAGGCCGGCCGGAGGTAGCGGTCTCCGAAGGCGCTCCGCGCCGCGGGGTGCTTACGACGCGGACGCGCGCCGCGCCCGGCGTCCTGGGCATCGAGGCGCTCGCCGACTCCGCCGGACGTGCGGCCCGGGCGCGGGTAGGCAGACGGCTCTCGGCCGCCACGGATGGGCCCTCACTTTCCGACATCATCCTGCTCGAGCCCGGTGTAGGCGAGCCGACGCCCGGTACGCTGGAGGAGGCCCTCCTCTTCGTGCGCCCCTCTACGACGGTGCGGCGCGGCGAGCGCATCGGGCTGCTGTGGGAGTTGTACGGCGTTGCCGAGCGCACGCCGCTGGAAGTGGAGGTTTCGCTGACCAGGCCCGGCAAGGGCTTCTTCCGCAGGGCGGCGGAATGGCTCGGCTTGGCGAAGCAGGACGACTCCACCGTGAGCCTCGAGTGGCGCGAGCAGATGGGCCGAGGCGCCGGACCGGCGTCGCGCTACCTGGAGCTCCAGATCCCCGATCTTGCAGAAGGTCGCTACGTTCTGAGTGCGTCGGTTCAGCTTGCCGGGGGGACCGAACTGACGTCCGCGCGCGTCCTGACGGTTCGGGAACGCTAGTCACGCGCCCAGCCGCGGGGGAGACCCACCGCCGGGACTCCGCGATCGCGGCCGCGGGCGTGTGCAAGCCCGGACCGCAAGAACGTCCTCATGGTCGGAAGGCCGCGAGGCAGCCCGGTTCGCCAGACCGGGGACGAATCAATCGAGAAGCTCACGGCCGAGGTGGCATGCCGACGGACTGGGCGGCTTTGTACGAATCGATGTACGGTGATCTGGTGCGCTTCCTCTACCGAAAGGTGTGGGACGCGCAGCGAGCGGAGGATCTCGCCCAGGAGACGTTCGTGAGAGCTCTCCGGCACGATCCCGACAAGCCGCGTGCCTGGGTTTTCACGGTGGCATCCAACCTCGCGCGCGACGAGGCGCGAACGGCAATGAGACAACGCCGACACCTGACCCTGATACGGGCGGAGATGGAGGACGACCCTCCCGCCTCGCCGGCGCCCTCGGAGAGCGTTGAGCGGGAGGAGCGTTCGGCGGCCGTACGGCGGGCGCTGGACGCGCTCAGCGAGCGTGACCGGGAGGCTCTCCTGCTCTGGGACGGCGGGCTCAGCTACGCGGAGATCGCGGAGCAGACCGGTCTCTCGGCGGGAGCCGTCGGCACGACCCTCTCCCGGGCCCGCAACCGCCTGGTGACGGCTTACAAGGAGCATGAGCAGCGAAATGTCGCATCTGACTGACGGGCAGCTACACGCCTACCTAGATGGGAGCGTCGAGGCGTTGGACGGCGCCACGCTCGTCGAGGCACACTCGCACATCGCCGCATGCGACGATTGCAGCGCTCGACTCGAGGCAGCGCGTCTGGTGCGGGATGAGGCGGTGTCTCTGTTGGGCACGGCGGCGCCGTCCTCGTTCTCCCCGCCGGCGTTTGAAGAGCTGGAGCGTCGTGCCGCTCTCGTAGATCCCGTTGATGACTCCGCCGCCGGACCGCCGAGGGGAAGGAGTCTGCCGAGCGGTAGGAACGCCGCCAGCGGTCGCCTTTTTCGGCGGTCGGGATCGCTGGCATGGGCCGCTTCGCTCACGGTCGCGCTCACGGCCGGCTGGCTGGCCCGCGGCACGGTCGGCACGGGGTTGACGGAGCGGCCCGCCGTAACGGCTCCGTCGGAGACCGTCGCGTTGCAGGACAAGCAGGAGGCTTCCGCTCTGGACCAATCCGTCGGTCGGGAGGCTGCGGAGTCGCTCGAAGGGTCCGTTACCGGCGAGGGAGGTTACGATGAGGCGACGCGGCGGAGCCTCGCGCGCCAGGCGACCGAGCGGTCGGCCGAGTCCGCGTCCGAGCCGAAGGAGGACCGAAACGCTCAGGCTGCGGCTCCGCCCGAGTTCTTCGCCCGAGAGGGGGCCGAGACCGAGGCGGACGCGGATCGCCGGCGAGGCGACAGGTTGGCGATGGACGAGGTAGCCACGGAGACCGCCGGCGACGAAGCGGCACCGGCCGATGACAGGCCAGCACCCGTCGCGGAGGAGGTCGAGGCGAGGCGCCTCGAGGCAGGGAACCGGGAGCAGGTGGCGCAACCCGAGCCGCAGCGGGCGAAGGAACCCGTTCTGGAACGGGCGGCGGCGAAGATGGCCCAGCCGGACGTCGCCGGCCGGCCGCCCGGGGGCCTCGGCGCCGTCGATGGTCCGGCAGACTGGCAGCCCGTGCACCGCGAGCAGGCCGAGGCGCTTCTCGGAGGAGCCCTCAAGACGGTCGAGGGGCTCCGCGTCCTCTCGGTGTACGCGCGGGCCGCCGGTGCGGCGCCTGAGGTGTGGACGGCTCAACAGCTCGACTCGGGCCACCAGCTCAACCTGCGGCAGACGCCAATCGGCGACGGTCGGTTCGGCGATCTCGAGGAGAGCGGAGCCGAGAACGAGCGGGCCGAACAGGCGGCCGAACCAGCCGATCCGGCGGCCGAACCGGTCTCGGAGATGGAGGCGAGGACCCCGCTGCAGCAGGCCTATTACGAGACGCTCGAGTCTCTGCTCGTCGACGGCTTCCTGATCGAGGCGACGGCTCCCCTCTCTCGGGACTCTCTGCGCTCCCTGCTCTCCCGGCTCAGGGACTGAGGATGCCTGGCGGGAACCACCGTCGCCTCCCACCGGTTCAGGTCTGGCGGTTCGCCCCGAAACCGGCGTAGGGTGAAGTCGAGGTCGGCCTGGACGGCCACGACCAGTCGGTTCGGCCGTGCTCGGCCGAAGGAGCCGGGGCTACGCACCGCTATCCCCGTATGGTCACAAGGAGGCCCAATTGAGCGACGATCGAATCGCGTCCTACGCGAATCCCGAGAAGCTCGTGACGACGGCCTGGGTGGCTGAGAACCTCGGTCGGGAGGATGTGCGCATCGTCGAGTCCGACGAAGACGTGCTGCTCTACGACATGGGTCACATCCCCGGAGCCGTGAAGATCGATTGGCACACGGACCTGCAGCACCCGCTTCGACGTGACTACCTGAAAGCGGACCCCTTCGCGGCCCTGATGAGCCAGAAGGGAATCTCGCGTGACACGACCGTCGTCTTCTACGGAGACAAGAACAACTGGTGGGCCTGCTATGCCCTCTGGGTGTTCGAGCTCTTCGGGCACCCGGGCTGCCGGGTCATGGATGGGGGCCGGGCCAAGTGGGAGGCGGAGGGCCGCGAGATGTCCACGGAGGTGCCCGATTATCCCGCTGGAGACTACCCGGTGCCCGATCGGAGCGATGCGCTGATCCGTGCCTTCCGCGACGATGTCGTGGATCACATAGGTGGCGAGAAGCCTCTGATCGACGTGCGCTCTCCCGAGGAGTACCGGGGAGAGCGGCTGCACATGCCCGATTACCCGAACGAGGGCGCGCTGCGTGGGGGGCACATTCCCGGCGCCGCCAACGTCCCCTGGGGGCGTGCCGTGCAGGAGAACGGGACTTTCAAGCCTCTCGAAGAGCTGCGGGCCCTCTACGAAGGGGAAGCCGGGCTATCGCCGGACGACGAGGTGGTCGCCTACTGCCGGATCGGGGAGCGCTCCAGCCACACGTGGTTCGTGCTCCACTACCTGCTCGGCTACCCGAACGTGCGCAACTACGACGGCTCCTGGACGGAATGGGGCAATCTGGTGCAGGCGCCGATCGAGAAGTGACCGCTCTTCTCGGCGCTGCCCGTCGCCTGTTGCCGCGGCGCGGCCAGCGGCTCGCCTGGCTCCTCGCGCTCTGGAGCGCCGTGCTGGCCGGCGGCGGCTGCGGCCGGCTCGACTCGGGTGGCAGCGGGACGGGAGATGGGGACGGATCGGAGAGAACTCCCGAGGAGATCCTGGCCGATTCGCTGATCGCCAGCTGGACCGGGACGGCAGGTGGAGTGAAATCGTGGGACGCCGTGCGGTCGGCCCGCTACACGATCAACACCGTGCTGTACGACTCGCTCGAGGCGGTACGCTGGATGCGACCACGGCGGGTGGCGATGCGGAAGACGAGCCGCGCGGAGGAGGCGAGGATCGAACGACCCGAGGCGGAAGGCCTCTACGTTCAGGTCTTCACGGGCGACACCGCCTGGGCCACGCTCAACGGACGGCCCCTCCCCCTCGAGGATCCGGCGGCGGCCGAGGCGGAGTACGTGGCCCGCGACGTCGTCTACTGGTTCGGTCTGCCCTACAAGCTCTGGGACCCCGGAGTCAACCGCCGGGCGCGGAGGACCGACGACGGATACGAGGTTGCCGTCACCTTCGGATCCGAGGTCGGCGCGCACCCCGGCGACCGCTACTTCTACTACTTCAACGACGACGACCCCTTTCCGGAGGAAGTGCACTACATCGAGGAGGGGAAGGAGAACCGGAGCCGTACCGTATGGGCCGACTTCCGGGTGGCCGATCCCCTCACGTACGTAGGCACGCGCAAGTGGTACGTCGATGGGAAGCTGACCAAGGAGCTGCGGATCGGCGATGTGGGGATCAACCCGGAGCTGGCCGACTCGCTGTTCACCTCACCGGGACCCTGACGGGGCTGGCGTGAGCGCGAAACACACGGAGTTCGAGGCCGAGGCGCTCGTCCACATGGACGTGCTGTACGGGCTGGCGTTGCGCTTCACCGGCGGCGACGACGCGACGGCCCAGGACCTGGTGCAGGACACGCTGCTCAAGGCCTATCGGGCCTGGGACAGATTCGAGCCCGGCACGAACTGTCGCGCCTGGCTCACCACGATTCTCCGCAACACCTTCATCAACGACCTGCGCCGGCGGCAGGCCCGGCCCGCGCCGGTGGAATACGACGAGGTGGCCGAGCGGTCCGTGTATCCCCAGCTGCACGAGGAGGATGCGGAGGGCGGTTTCTTCGATCGAATAGTGGATCAGGAGGTGATCCGCGCGATCGAGGAGCTTCCGGAGGACTTCCGCGTGCCGCTTGTGCTGGCAGACCTCGAGGGGATCGGCTACCAGGAGATCTCCGAGCTGCTCGAGATCCCGGTCGGCACGGTCAAGTCACGCCTCTTCAGGGCAAGGCGAAGGCTGCAGCAGAGGCTGTACCGATACGCCGTCGAGATGGGCTACATCCGATGAAGCCGGACCTGGCGGGTTATGCGCCCGCAAGACTCGAAGTGACGGGAGCCAGGCGATGACGCACGATGAGCAGCCCCCCGGAGATGTGGCGAGCCCGGAACGGGGGGGCACCGCGGATGAGCTGAGCTGTGAGGAGGCGGCGCGCAACGTCTTCGAGTACCTGGACGGAGAGCTGCCGCCGGACTACAGCGAGAAAGTGCATCGCCACGTGGAGATGTGCCGTCGGTGCTACCCGTACTTCAACTTCGAGCGGGCGTTTCTCGACTACGTTCACGACCGTGGGATGAGGCCGGCGCGGTCGGCGGAGCTCGAGGAGAGATTGAACCGACTACTCAAGGAAGTCGAGGACCGAGAGCCGTAATTGCCGGTCGGTTTTTGCCTCCCTAATATACCGCGCCGCTTCCGGGGCTCACGACCCCACACTCGCGGCCACCCCAAAGGAAACACGGAGAACGCATGAGTTCCAGCGCGCGCGAGCGCCTAGGCCGTCTCCTTGAGGCACGAGGGCCATCCGGCTTCGAGACGGAGGCGGCGTCGGTTTGGCGCACGCTGGCCGATGAGTTTGCCGATCGGACCTGGAGCGACCTCTACGGAAGCAGCTTCGCCCAGGTAGGCGATGGGGGTCGTCCCAGGGTGATGCTGGCCGGTCACATCGATGAGATCGGCCTGATGGTCCACCACATCGACGATCAGGGCTTTCTGTACGTGAAGGAGGTCGGGGGCTGGGATCCCCAGGTGCTGGTGGGCCAGCGAGTAGAGATCCTTGCCGCTGGCGGGGCCGTCCCCGGGGTGATCGGCCGTCGAGCCGTACATCTCATCGAGCGCTCGGACCGGGAGAAGGCCGTGAAGCTGAAGGATCTGTGGATCGATATCGGCATGACGAGCGGCGACGAGGCGAGGAAACGGGTGGCCGTGGGAGACGTTGCGGTAATCCGCTCCGATACGCTCGAGCTCGGTACCGACCTCGTGGCGGCACGTTCCGTCGACGACCGGATCGGCGCGGTCGTCGCGCTGGAGGCACTGCGTCTCGTCGCCGAAGGCGAGGCCGCCGCCGAAGTAGTCGCCGTGGCCACGACGCAGGAAGAGGTCGGATACGCTTCGGGGGGTGGCGCGCGAACCAGCAGCTTCGAGTTGGCTCCAGACGTGGCGATCGTGATCGATGTCACCCACGCGACCGACCACCCGACTCTGGACGCCAAGGAGCACGGAGAGATCAAGCTCGGCGAAGGCCCGGTCCTCTCGCGCGGCGCCGTGGTGAACCAGGTCGTGTTCCGCCGTCTCGTCGAGGCCGCCGAGCGCGAGAAGATCCCGCACCAGGTTCAGGCGTCCCCGGCCGGGAGCGGAACCGATGCGGACGCGATCTTCACGTCGAGATCGGGGGTGGCGACGGGGATCGTATCGATCCCGAACCGGTACATGCATTCGCCGAACCAGATCGTGTCGATGGAAGATGTCGAGCAGGCGGCCGCGCTGATCGCGAGCTTCATTGGCGCGCTCGAGACCGACACGAGCTTCGTTCCGATCTGACCCGTTCGCGCCGGGGGCGCCGACCACGTATGCCAGCCACAGCCAACGTGCCCAGCCGGGCCGCCGAAGACTACCTCAAGGCGGTGTACAAGCTGCAGCGCAGCGAATCGCCGGTCTCGACGACCGCGCTGGCGGGGAAGCTGGACCGGTCGGCGGCGTCCGTGACCAACATGGTCAAGAGCCTGGCCGACCAGGGGCTGCTCGAGCACGTGCCCTACCACGGCGTCAGCCTCACGGAGGCGGGCGAGCTCTCCGCACTTCTCATCATCCGCAGGCACCGGGTGATCGAGCTCTATCTCATCGAGAAGCTGGGATATAGCTGGGATACAGTGCACGCCGAGGCGGAGCGCCTCGAGCACTCGGTCTCCGATGAGCTGGTCGACCGGATGGCCGCCGCGTTGGGCGATCCGGATTTCGACCCGCACGGCGCACCGATTCCGACGTCCGAGGGAACGATCTCCGAGCGTGCGCTGCAGAAGCTGTTGGAGCTGCAGCCTGGTGAAACAGGCGTGGTACGCGAGGTTGCCGACAACGACTCCGGCCGCCTGTTGCGGCTCGCGAAGCTCGGCCTGCGCCCCGGAGCGCGTGTCGTTCGCGGCGAAAAAGCGACCGCCGGCCAACCATTCCCGCTGATCGTCGAGGGAGAGGCCGTGTCGCTGGATCCCGACCTCGTCGACGCGGTTCTCGTGGAGCGATCCGATGGCTAGCGAGCGGAAACACAGAGCGGACGGCGACGCCTGGAGCGTCAGGCTCGGAGAGGCCTCCGAACGCGAGGGCTTCCGAACCCTTCTCTTCTTCTGCATGACGACGAATCAGCGGCCGTACCGAGTGGTCGAGGTGCCCGAGGATCGCCTCGCGGATCAGGAGGCGGTGAACGCGCTGGACGATGCGGCTGTGGACGAGCTCTTCCGCGCCTCGCGCTCCATGGGGTATCCGCTGGACTTCGAGTAGCGTGGGTCGGGTCTCCTGTCGCACGTAGATCTACACCTCCATTCCATCGCCTCCGATGGCACGACGTCGCCCGCCGAGGTGGTGCGTCACGCCGCCTCCGCGGGTGTCTCAGGCATCTCCCTGACCGACCACGACACCTTCGATGGGCTGGACGAGGCCGCCGAAGAAGCGCGCCGGCTCGGCCTCTCCTTTCTGCCAGGCGTGGAGATCTCGGCCAACGAGCCCAACCGCTCCGTGCACATCCTGGCCTACGGCATGGATCGAGCGGACGGGGATCTGGCCGACTTCCTCTCGGCGCTCAGCTCGGATCGCGTGCGACGCGCCCGGGAGATGGCGAAGCGGTTCCGGGCGCTCGGCGTCCGGCTGGACTACGAGGCCGTGGAGCGGGAATGCGGTCGGGCCGCGCCGACCCGGGCGCACGTCGCTCGAGCCCTGCTTGCCGAGGGCCTGGCCCCCGACATGGATGTCATCTTCCGGCGCTGGTTGGGGCGGGGAAGGCCGGCGTTCGTCGAGAAGATGCCGACGCCGCCCGCCAGCGTGTTCGAGCGCGTTCACGCGGCCGGTGGCGTCGCGATACTGGCCCATCCAGGTCGCACACACGGCGAACGAGAGATCGTCCGTTGGCGTGCCGAGGGCCTGGACGGCGTCGAGGTGCTTCACCCGCTGAACAGAAACAACGTGAGGGCCCGGCTCCAGTCGCTGTCGCGCCGCGTCGGGCTTCTGCGCAGCGGCGGTTCCGACTGGCACGGGCCATCCGGGTACCAGGCTGCCATCGGCTCGCAGAGAGTGCCACCGGCGTGGATGGAGACGATCCGCGAGCGGGTCGCCGACCCGGGTTTCTAGCCGGGCGTTTAGCCCGCCTGGTCGACCACGTCGAGGGTCGCCGCCTCGCTCAGCGCCTCCTCGGTTATCGCCGGCTCGAGGTGTGAACCGCCGGATCCGGGTTCTTCCTGCTCGACAAGCCAGCGTTCCGCATCGATCGCCGCCATGCAGCCGGTTCCGGCGGCGGTTACGGCCTGCCTGTACACGTGGTCCTGTGCGTCGCCGCAGGCGAACACTCCCGCGACGTTCGTGCGGGTCGAGTCGGCGGCCGTCCGGATGTAGCCGACCTCGTCCATCTCGAGCCATCCCTGGAAGACCTCGGTGTTCGGCGTGTGGCCGATCGCCAGGAAGAAGCCCTTAACCGCGAGCTCGGAGGTCTCGCCCGTCCTCACGTTCCGGATCAGGGCTCCCTCGACTTCCTCCTCGCCGAGCACGTCCTCGACGACCGTATCCCAGACGACCTCGATCTGCTCGTTGGCCAGCACTCGATCCTGCATGATCTTGGAGGCCCGGAGCTCGTCCCTCCGATGGATCACGTGGACCCGTGACGCGAAGCGCGTGAGGAAGAGAGCCTCCTCCATTGCGGAATCTCCGCCGCCGATTACGGCGACCTCCACGTCCTGAAAGAAGGCGCCGTCGCAGGTCGCGCAGGACGACACGCCCCGACCCAGCAGACGCTCCTCGTTCTCGAGCCCGAGATACCGGGCGGAGGCGCCCGTCGAGACGATGAGCGTCTCAGCGGTAACCGGCGTGCGCTCGTCCACGAGAAGCCGAAACGGCCGGCGCGCCAGATCGACCATCGTCACGGTCCCATATCGCAGATCCGCCCCGAACCGGCTCGCCTGCTCCTCGAACTTCATCATCAGATCCGGACCGAGCACCCCCTCCGGGAATCCCGGATAATTCTCAACGTCCGTGGTCGTGATGAGCTGGCCACCTGGCTGCGGGCCCCGGTACACGACCGGGGCGAGCTTGGCCCGGGCGGTGTAGAGCGCCGCCGTAAGGCCGGCCGGACCGGTACCCACTACCACCACCTGGTGGTGCTCCGCATCTGCGAAGCCGACATCCTCTATGTGCATCGGCGTGCTCCCTCCCACTCGGCTCTCTTCGCTCATTCTTCTGCGGACCTATTTCCGATTCTGAAAGCGCCTCAGGAACTTCGGACTCCCCTTCCATTTATATAACAAGGATCGGTTCCGCGCGCGGGGCCGATCCCGAACCCGGAAGGTTGACAGGCGTGGAGCGCGTGGCCTACGATTTGCCCCGCAGCTCGGCGGGTTTCGCAAGATGGCCTGAGAGGAAATGGGAAATATGAGCGGAACGACGACATCCAACATCGGTGCCGTGGACGTCGGGTTGACGGAACTGGCGGCCACGGAAGTCCGCAAGTTCTTGGAACAGGAAGAGTTGAGCCTCGATTCGGCCGGCCTGCGCGTCAGCGTGCGGCCGGGTGGCTGCTCCGGCTTCGAGTACGGGCTGGATATCGAGGAGGATCCGCGGGAGGACGACTTCGTCGTGCCATCCCAGGGCATCCGGCTGTTCATCGACCCGTTCAGCGCCCAGTACCTCGCCGGCGTCGTCATCGACTACCACTCCAGCTTCCAGGGGTCCGGCTTCTCCTTCGAGAACCCCAACTCGACGGGTGGCTGCGGCTGCGGAAGCTCCTTCTCCGCCTAGCGACGCCCACACCGCGGGACGCGTGTCCCCGCCGCTGGAGGTCCTGAGGCTCGAGCTCGGGCCGTTTCTCGCCAACTGTTTCCTTCTGCGCCGCGAAGGTGAGCGGGAAACGCTCGTCGTCGATCCGGGGTTCGAGCCGGAGCGGGTGGAGGACGCGATCGAAGGCTGGGACGGTGTGCCGGTCGCCATCCTGCTCACGCACGCCCACGTGGATCACATGGCCGGAGTCGAGGCGCTCGTGCGCGCGCACTCGATCCCGGTGCACCTGCACCCCGCCGATCTCCCCCTTTACGAGGCGTCGGCCCAGCAGGCGGCCGCGTTCGGGCTGGCGATGCGGCAACCACCGCCGCCCGACGAGCTTTTCTCGGACGGCCAGCGGCTCGCCCTGGCCGGGGTCGAGCTCGAGGTGCTCCATGCTCCGGGGCACTCTCCCGGCGGCGTCGTGCTCTCTGCCGAGGGCCGGGCGTTCGTCGGAGACTGCGTCTTCGCTGGATCGATAGGGCGCACGGACCTGCCCGGAGGAGACACCGCCGAGCTTCTCCGCTCGATACGCGAGCAGATCCTGACGCTTCCCGGCGACACCATTCTGCATACGGGCCACGGACCGGACACGAACGTGCAGCGCGAGGCGAGCACCAATCCGTTCCTGACGGGCGCGTTCGGCTGGAGCGGCTGATGGCCGACGGGTTGCCGGTCTGCAGTCGCGCAGCGAGCGACGGATCCCGGTTCGAGTCTGGGGACTGCTCGGATTGACCGGCCCCCGCGAGCCGGATGAGGTCACTGGCGAGGAGACCGAGCGTCTGGCGGCCCTGCTCCACGCCGTCGAGGACGCTGAGGAGCTGCTGGTCGTCACGCACGACAACCCCGATCCGGATGCCCTCGCCTCCGCCGCCGCGCTCGGCTTCCTGCTTCAACACTGTGAGGGTCTCAGGACCAGGCTCGCCTTCGGAGGCATCGTGGGCCGGGCCGAGAACCAGGCACTGATCCGCGAGCTCGGGGTCGACTTCGAGCGGCTAGGCGGAGCGAACGGAATCAGCCCCGGGACGATCGTCGCGCTCGTCGACACGCAGCCGCGGGCGGGAAACAACTCGCTGCCGGCCGGCCGGATCGCCAACGTCGTCATCGACCATCACCCCCGCCGTCCCGAGACCGAGGCGTCGCCCTTCGCCGACATCAGACCCGAGTATGGAGCGAACTGCTCGATTCTCATCAAGTACCTGCGGGCAGCGGAGCTGGAGCCCGATCGCCGGCTGGCCACCGGCCTGTTCTACGGCATCCAGACCGAGACCGCCGACCTGGGACGCGAGGCCTCACGGGCGGACGTAAGCGCGAGCCTGTACCTGTATCCCCGCATCGATCCGGAGGCCTACTCCCGCATCCTCCACCCTCCACTCCCGAAGGGCTACTTCAGGTCGGTCCATCAGGCGTTGGAGGAGGCCCGCCGCTACGGGGGTGTCATCATCTCGCCCGCGGGGAAACTGGTCTATCCGGACATGGTGGCGGAGCTGGCCGACCTGCTGATCCGTGCGAAAGACACGGAGTGGGCGGTCGCCGCGGGCACGTTCGGTGGCCGGCTCCTGATATCGGTCCGCAGCTCGAAGCCGGTCGCCCATGCCGGCGATCTCGTTCGGGGCGTCATCGGTGATCGGGGATCGGCCGGTGGGCACGGCATGCTGGCCGGCGGACAGATCCCGCTCGAGGGCCTCTCCGAGGAAGAGGTCGAGCGCGTGTCGGCGTCGGTTCTGGAGGATTTCCTGGAAGCGCTCGGGGCGTCCGGCGAGGAGTCCGAATCGCTGACCGAGCGATGAAGCTCGTCGGGCTCACCGGGACGCTCGGATCGGGCAAGAGCACGGTAGGCCGCCTGTTCGAGGGGTGGGGTGCGAGTCGGATCGACACGGACGAGCTCGCGCGCCAAGTGGTCCGGCCCGGCCGTCCGGCGCTCGAGCGCATCCGCGAGAACTGGGGCGAACGGATTCTGGCGCCGGACGGCAGCCTCGACCGGCCCGCTCTCCGCCGCATCGTGACGGAGGACTCGGACGCCAGACGGAGGCTGGAGGGGATCGTCCACCCCGCCGTGCTGGAGCTCCTGAGCGAGCGGCTCCGCGAAGCACGATCCGGTGGCTGCGAAGTCGCCGTGCTGGAGGTGCCCCTTCTCCTCGAGGCCGGGCTCGAGAGGATGTGCGACCTGGTCGTGACCGTCGATGCGCCGCTCGAGGTGCGGAAATCGAGGGTGTGCGGGGAGCGTGGGCTCTCGGAGAGAGAGTTCGCGGCACTCGACGATGCTCAGCTTTCGGGCGAGGAGAAGCGGGGCCGGGCCGACATCGTCGTCGAGAACGGCGGATCGGTGTCGGAGCTGGAAGCCGCGGCCAGGGCCGCCTGGGACGCGATCCAACGAGCCGACGAGGCCGAGGGCGGACCGGGCGGGCGCTGGTCGGTGGATCTCCACATGCACACCCGCCACTCCAAGGACTGCCTCAGCGATCCCGCGGACGTCGTCGCCACGGCTCGCCGCGTCGGCCTCGATCGGATCGCGATCACCGACCACGACGAGATCGAAGGCGCCTTCGAGGCCCACCGGTCGGCCCCGGATCTCGTGATCGTCGGCGAGGAGGTCCGGACCGCGGAAGGCCTCGACCTCATCGGCCTCTTCCTCAGGGAGCACATCCCTCCCGGCGGCAACTTCCGGGAGGTTGCGGAGGCGATCCGCTCGCAGGGAGGCGTCACCTATCTGCCGCATCCGTTCGATCGGTGGCGGGGAAGTGACGAGGTCTACCTCGAGAGCGTCATCGATTGCGTGGACGTCGTGGAAGTCTTCAACGCGCGCGTGCACGATCCGCAGAGGAACGAGCGCGCCAGGGCCTGGGCCGAGGAGCACGGGCTGCCGGTCGGCGCCGGGAGCGATGCGCACACGCTTCGAGAGATCGGAAAGGGCAGGGTGAAGCTCGCGCCGTTCGACGGGCCGGAGGGGTTCGTCCGGTCGGCGGCGGAGGGCGAGATCGAGGGTGCGGCTTCCGCGCACTGGGTGCATCTGGGCTCGACCTGGGCGAAGCTGCGAAAGCGCCTTCCCATTTGACACCGTCCTCGAGCGGCGGATAGCGTGACGCCCTGTTTTGCCACGTAGGGAGGCGGGAGGTGCCTTGAGCGCTCACACACACGCGCAGGAACGCTGGGCGACCCGGATCGGGCTGATCCTGGCCATGGCCGGGAACGCCGTCGGGCTCGGCAACTTCCTTCGCTTCCCGGTGCAGGCCGCGCAGAACGGCGGCGGCACCTTCATGATTCCGTACTTCATCTCCTTCCTGCTGCTCGGGATTCCGCTCATGTGGGTCGAGTGGACGATCGGCAGGTTCGGCGGCCGGCACGGCCATGCCACCGTCCCCGGCATGTTCGACGAGCTGGGCGACGGGAAGCGGAAGTGGGCGAAGTATCTGGGCGTGCTCGGGATCGTCATGCCGCTCGTGGTCTTCATCTACTACACGTACGTCGTCTCGTGGATGTTGGGGTTCAGCTTCTTCAGCCTGACGGGGGGCTACTTCGGTCTGGGCGAGTTCAGCCAGGTGGCGCAGTACCTGTACTCCTACCAGGACGTCTTCGATGGGTCGATCCACGGTGGCTGGGTGGCGGTCGCGTTCTTCCTCATCACGATCGTCTTCCTCTACTCCGTGCTGTCGCGCGGCATCGCCGGAGGCATCGAGAAGCTCGCCCTGATCGGGATGCCGATCCTCTTCCTGTTCGCCTTCATCCTCATGATCCGCGTCCTCACGCTGCCGCCCGCCGTGGGCACGCCGGCGGAAGGGCTCAACTTCATCTGGAACCCCGAGTGGACCAGCCTGTCGGACGCGAAGGTCTGGCTGGCAGCCGCCGGCCAGATGTTCTTCACGCTCTCCCTCGGGATGGGTACGATCCACTGCTACTCGTCCTACCTTACCGAGAGGGACGACGTGACCCTGACCGGGCTGTCGACCGGGGCCACGAACGAGTTCGCCGAAGTCGTGCTCGGCGGGACGATCGCGATTCCAGCGGCGGTGACCTTCTTCGGCGTGGCGGGTGCGACCGCGATCGCCGAGGGCGGCACCTACGATCTCGGCATCGTCGCGATGAGCGTCGTCTTTCAGGGACTGCCCGGAGGCCAGTTCTGGGGGCAGGTCACCGGCTTCCTCTGGTTCTTCCTCCTCTTCATCGCCGGAATAACGTCGAGCGTGGCGCTCTCGAGTCCCGCGATCGCCTTCCTGCAGCAGGAATACGGCCGCACGCGAAAGCACGCGGTGCTGATGGTGATGGCGCTGGCGGTCGCCCTCGGAACGCTGCACGTGCTCTTCTATCACCGGCAGTTCCTGGACGTGTGGGACTACTGGGCCGGCACCTTCGGTCTGGTGATCTTCGCGGCGGTGGAGATCGTGCTCTTCTCGTGGATCTTCGGTATCGACCGGGGCTGGAAGGAGATGCACGTCGGGGCGGACCTCAGGGTTCCACTCATCTACAAGTTCATCATCAAGTGGGTGACGCCGCTCTTCCTCTTCATCCTCCTGGGCTGGTGGGCCGTGACGGAGGCCGTTCCAACGCTGCTCATGCGGAACGTGGCAGATGCACCGATCACGTACGATCCTGAGACGATCGTATACCGTTGGTTCAGCCGGCTGGTCATGTTGGGCTTGCTGGCTTTGGGCCTGTACCTGATCCACCAGGCGTGGGTGCGAAAGGCGGTCGCCGCGGGAGCTTCGCCTGCCGCCGATCCCGGGCCCACGGAGTCCTGAAGGAGGGGCGTCTGATGGAAGGATCCTCGATCGCTCCGTTCGCGTGGTTCTTCATGCTCCTGAGCATGGGCTCCGTGACCGTACTGACGGCGTACTGCTACATCCGGATTCTGTCGGGCTCCGACGAGCCGGTCGAGTTGGAGGCGCCAGGATCGGACGTGCCCGATTCCTGATTCGCGCGCTCCGAAGCTCGAGCGCTTGCGGTCGGCGATCGAGGCAGCCCGGCACCCGGTGCTGACGACCCACATCAATGCAGACGGCGATGGAGCGGGGAGCGAGGTTGCCCTGGCACTCTACATGGAGCGCCAGGGGGTGAAGCCCGCGATCGTCAACCCGACGCCGTTTCCGGAGACCTTCAAGTTTCTGCTGCAACACCTGACCCCGTGGTCCTGCAAGGCCGAAGAGGGGCGGCGAGCCCTGGAGAGGGCCGACCTCATCGTCGTTCTGGACACGTCGGAGCCCTCGAGGCTCGGGGACGTGTATCCCGCGACGCGAGGCCGGCGAATCGCGGTCATCGACCACCACCCCTCCACGCCGCAGTCGATCGGGGATCCCGCGATTCGCGACGCCTCGGCGTGCGCGACGGGAGAACTGATATACGACCTTATCGCCAAGCCGGATGCGCCGAATGCATCGGTGTCGCGGCCGGAGGCGGAGGCGCTCTACGTGGCCATCGTCACCGATACGGGATCCTTCCGGTTCGCGAACACGACCTCCCGGACGCACGAGATCTGCGCGAATCTGTTGAGGGCGGGCGTCGATCCTCAGGAGATGTACAGGCAGCTGTACGGGCAGGTCACCGACGAGCGCCTGGAGCTGCTGCGTCGGGCGCTCTCCAGCCTCGAGCGGGACCCCGAATGGCCGCTGGCGTCGATTACCCTGAGGCGCCAGGATTTCCAGGAGTCGCGTGCGGCTTCGGCCGATCTCGAGGGCATCGTCGAGCATGCCCGACAGCTCCGCGGCGTGGAGATCGCCGCGCTCTTCCGGGAGCTGCCCGACAAGTCGACCAAGGTCTCCCTTCGATCGAACGGAGAGGCCGACGTCGCCGCGATCGCGCGCGAGCATGGGGGCGGGGGGCACACGAAGGCGGCGGGCGTGCACATCAAGGGGCCGCTCGAGGCGTCGCGCGCCGAGGTGCTGGCCAGCGCCAGACTGGCGCTTCGGAAGAAGGGGCTAGGACCGACGCCCCCCCCCAACGGGGATCCGGAGGCAGCGCGGGGACCTTGAAGAAAACGGCCCGCGGGGCCTATATTTGCGTGTCCTGTCCATCTGAACCTCAGTAGCCACTGGCGCGCCGGCGCCGCAGTGGCTCGTCACCGCGACGAGGAGGTCTGATGGGCGTGTCCCTGAACGGGGGCGGCGAGGACCAGAGCATGGACCATCGCCTTCGGGAGTTGGGCAGGACCGTTTCCCCTTCCGAGATCGCCGAAGTCTGGGTGTTTCCGCCGCTCGAGACGCTGGAGGGCTCCACGGAGTTCTTCCTGTTCACGCGCTTCGATGGTGACCGACGCCGGCTGTACAGCGCGTGCCTATCGCCGGGAGTCAGGCCGAACGGGAATTCCGGCCAGAGGATCACCGAGCACGGACTCGTGCCAGCAGACCGGGTGCCGCTGATGGTGGCGCAGCTCCAGCGCAGACTGGGCGAGTTCTCCGACCCTCTCCACCTGGAGATCGGCGGTAGCGACGAGCGCTGGGCGGAGCTCACGACGGACTGAGTCCGCGTCGATTTCGTCTCGCAGCCCGGGCCCCGAGCCCGGGCTTTCTCTTTCTCCCCGTCCTCCCGGATTCCTCCGGGATGCGCCATTTGATCGCCCACCAAGGGACCCTTACGTTGTCGCCTTCCGTATAAGCGAGCGGTTCAAACGGAGAGAAGGGTGTGACCGAAGCGATACATGGCGCGGCGGGCGAATCGGTGGAGCGCGAGTTCAGACGCGCGCTCGGGGCGGGTGGCCATCGGTACACGACACAGCGCGCCGCGGTGTACGACACGCTGTATGCAGCGTCGAGCCATCCGACGGCCGACGAGATCTTCTCGCGCGTCCGGTCTCAGATTCCCGACATCAGCCTGGCCACCGTCTACAAGGCGTTGGAGGCGTTCGTGAGCTGCGGGATCGCCACCAAGCTCACGATGGGAGATGGTCCGGCGAAGTACGACGGTCGGATGGATGATCATCACCACATACGCTGCGTGAGTTGTGGCTGCGTCACCGACATCGACCAGGCCTCTTCACCCGATTGGCTTCGCACGGTGTCCCTTCTAACCGACTTCGAGGTCCTGGGTTACCGGCTGGAGCTGGTCGGGACCTGTCCAGACTGCCTGGCCTGAGCCCCCGCTCCCGCCGCCCAGCCACATAGATGGACTCCCTGGGGATAGGGTTCACGGCCGCGTTCGCGGCTGGCCTGCTTTCGTTTCTCTCCCCCTGCGTCCTGCCTCTCGTGCCCTCGTACCTCTCCTTCGTGACAGGCCTCGGCATGGAGGAGCTCGAGAGCGGCGACGCCGAGCTTCGGCGCACGACGATGATCCACTCCCTTCTCTTCGTGGCGGGTTTCAGCTCGATCTTTCTGGCTTTGGGCGCCTCGGCCAGCTTCCTGGGTCAGATCCTCAGGGAGTATCAGGTCTGGATCGCGCGCATCGGGGGCGTGATCGTCCTCCTCTTCGGCCTCCATCTTCTCGGCCTCACACCGTTTCGCTGGCTGCAGCGAGAGCGCCGCATGCACCTGGAGCGCAAGCCGGTGGGCTACGTCGGATCGTTCCTGGTCGGTGTGACGTTCGGAGCGGGCTGGACGCCGTGCATCGGACCGATCCTGGGTGGGATCCTCACCTTCGCCGCAACGCGGCAGACGCTGGGCGAGGGCGTTCTGTTGCTCGCCTTCTACTCGGCGGGACTCGCGGTCCCATTCATCCTGAGCGCGGTGGGATTCACGTGGTTTCTGGCCACGTTCAAGCGGCTGCGAAGGCACATCGTGTGGGTGGAGCGAACAAGCGGGGCTCTTCTCGTCCTCGTCGGCCTGCTTCTGCTGAGCGGTCAGTTCACGATGCTCGCCTCGTGGGCGGCGAACCTCACGCCGGACTGGATCCTGGAACGGATCTAGACACCCGGCCGGGGCAGGGACACCGGTTCAGGAAGCGGTTCGACTGACGAGCGCCTCCTCGCGTTCGATCTCCTCGCTGAGCAGCTGCCGCTCCAGGAGTCGCTTGTAGACGCCGTCGAGCTCGAGGAGATCCCGGTGCCGCCCCTGTTCCACGAGCCGCCCCTCTTCGAGCACGAAGATCACGTCTGCATCCCGGACGGCAGACACGCGGTGCGAGACCAGGATGGAGCTGCGGCCTCGCATGTACTGCCGAAGCTCGTGCAGGATCGCCGTCTCCGTCACCGAGTCTACGGCCGACAGCGCGTCGTCCAGGATGAGCACCGGCGTATCGCGATAGAGCGCCCTCGCCAGAGTCGCTCGCTGCTTCTGTCCACCCGACAGGTTGATGCCCCGTTCACCGAGGTGCGTGTCGATGCCCTCCGGCAGGACGGCGAGCGCCTCCGTGAGGTGGGCGATGTCGACCGCCTCCATCAGCCGGTCGATGTCCGCCTCCTCCGCGCCGTGCAGCGCGATGTTCCGCTTCAGTCGCATGCTGAACAGGAAGGACTCCTGCGGAACGACCGAGACCGCGTCCCGAACCGCCGCGAGAGGGAGCTTCCTCACATCCACTCCGTCGAACAGTACGGTGCCCTCGGTCGCGTCGTAGAGCCGCGGGAGCAGCCGCACGAGCGTCGATTTTCCACTACCCGTCTGACCGACGATCGCCGCGGTTTGCCCCGGCTCGATAACGAGCGAAATGTCCTTCAGTACCCAGCGCTCGGTGTCCGGGTAACGGAAGGAGACGTCCCGGAGCTCCACGCGCCCTCTGAGTGCCCCGATCGCCAGCGGCGATGGATCTTCGGCGATGGATGGGACGACCGACATCAGCTCGTTGATCCTCCTCATCGAGGCTGCGCCACGCTGGAAAAGGTTCGTAACCCAACCGAGGGCGATCATCGGCCAGCTGAGGAGGGTCAGGTAGAACCCGAACGCCACGAAGTCGCCGACCGTGATCCGCCCTGCGATGACGAGGCTTCCGCCGTACCAGAGCAGGATCACCGCCCCGATTCCGGTGAGCAGGATGAGTGACGGGTGGAAGGCGCCCCAGACGCGCGCCAGGCTCATGTTGCGGTCCAGGTACTCCTCGTTCAGCTGGGCGAAGCGCCTGACCTGGGCCTCCTCCTGGGTGTACGCCTTCACGATCCGGATGCTCGAGAGGAACTCCTGGCTGTAGTTGGAGAGCTCGGCAAACTGGCTCTGGATCTTCTCGAAGCGGTCGTGAATCTGCCGGCCGAACAGAAAGACGGCGGCCGGCAGGATAGCCAGCGGGATCATGGCGAGCAGCGTGAGGACGGGGTCGATCCATATCATCAACAGAAGGGCGAGCGTGCTCACCGTGGCCGTGTTCACCGCGTACATGATCGCCGGCCCGGCTACCATCCGGACGGCCAGCACATCGTTGGTGGCCCTACTCATCAGGTCTCCGGTCCGCCAGCTGTCGTAGAACTGCGCCGGAAGCCTGAGGAGGTGGCCGAAGAGATCGTTTCGCAGGTCCGTCTCGATGCGTCGGCTGATCCCGTTCAGAAGCTCGCGCATGTAGTAGCGGCTGATGCCGGCGAGGATGGCTACGAGAACGATAAGAATCGCGTAACGCACTATGAGCGATCTGCTTAGCTCGGCCTCCAGCGCGTCGATCGCTGCCTTCAACAGGTAGGGGCCGAGCAGCGTGAAGATGTTTCCGATCACCACCAGCACGAGGCCGGTGAGGATTCCCCTGTGGTAGGGCTTGAAGTAGGGAATGAGAGCGCGAAGACTCTTCATTTGCTCCAGACCTGCGAAGTTGCCGTGACCTCAAGCGCCCCCGAAGGGTCCATCGATTGAGGGCCGATGAGCGCACCAAGGTAAATATCGCGGTATTCACGTTCAACGTGGAGAGGCAGGATGGGCGGCATTACCGAACTGAGGAGGTCAGGAGCCGATCGCGGCTCCCGCTTGCCCGGGATGCTGGCGCTCACTCTCGCCGGCCTCCTCACGGTAGGGGCCGTCGCTTGCGGCGGAGACCCCGAGATCGAGCCCGAGGCGGCCGTGGACACGCTCGCACTGCTCGATCGAGAGCTGGATCTGGCGATGAGCGGCGACACGTCTCCCGCCGAGCTGCGGGACAGACCGCGTGGCGCCCTCCAGCCCGCTGAGCGTCCGGACTCTCGGCCGGTGGACCGGCGATCCCCGCCAGCGCCGGCGCCGCCTGCCACCTCGCCGAAGACCCCGCCGGCCGAGGATCCCTCCCCCGCGGAACGGGCCTCGGCGGAGCCGGAGCGTGAGGAGGCGGCCGGTGAATCGAGCCGCGATGGGGGCGAGCCGGCCGACAGAGGCAACTCGTCCGGGCCCGGACTCGCTCTCCGGAGCGTCGCTGGCGGCGCCACGTTCGAGGTGACGCTCAACCAGGAGCTCAGCACCCGTCACAACCGTGTCGGAGACCTGTTCTCGGCGACTCTCGTGGATCCCTTGACCGACGGCCGACTGGTTCTCGTGCCTGCCGGTGCCCTGGTGGTCGGCGAGGTGACGGCGGTGGAGGAATCCGGGGGCCACGGCCAGACGGCGATCATCAACCTCGACATCCACGAGGTGTCGTTCGACGGGGAGACCCATCCTCTGGAGGCCTCCATCCTCGAGGCGAACCCCGAAACGCGGTCCCGCAGCTCGACCGGCGCCAAGGCCGCCAAGATCGGCGGTGCGGCCGTGGTCGGGGCCATACTAGGCCGGGTGATCGGCGGTGACGCGCTGGGGACAATCATCGGAACCGCCGTCGGCGGCGCCGCCGGAACGGCCATCGTGCTGGGGACGGATGACGTGGATGCGGTTCTCCCCCGGGGTTCGAGAATGCTCCTCAGACTCGACGCTCCGCTCGAGATGCAGGTAGCCATGCCCTGAGCCAGCGCGCCGGAGGCCTGTGGATCTTTCGCCCGAGCGGGTCGTTCTACGGTAGTACGCGAGCGAAAGGGACCTGCCGGCATGCGCAAGACCAAAACCCTCCTTACGGCGACTCTCATGGCCATCGCCCTCGCCGGGGCGCAGGATGCCGCCCTCGGCCAGGAGCGATCCGGAGCGGTGGTGGGGAACGTGTTCATGGCCGAGGACAACTCGCCGCTCTCCGATGTGACGGTCAGGATCATGGGGACGGAGATCCAGTCGATCTCCGACAGCCTCGGCGCCTTCCGACTCGAGGGGGTCCCGGCCGGTGAACACACGTTGAGCGTGAGCTACCTGAACATGGTCTCTGATGTCGCCGGAAGCGTGGCCGTCGCCCTGGCCGATGGCGAGACGATCTGGCTCAGCATCGAGCTCGAGGTCACGGTCGTTCCGGTGCCCGAGCTCGTCGTCCGGATCGAGCGGGCCGACAACGTCGGCAAGATGGCCGGGTTCGATCACCGCAGGGCTACGGGGTTCGGGAGCTTCATCACGCGCGAAGAGATCGAGCGAGCGCGCCCCAGCCGAATCAGCCAGCTGTTCTACGCGGTTGCCGGGGTCCGGGTCGTGCCGGCGCCCAACAACGACATTCTCGGCACACGGCTGGTTTCCGCCCGAGCAGGCGGCATCAACTGCTACATGGAGCTCTTCCTGGACGGAATACGGCAGCCGTCCGAAGGATTCAACATCGATCTGCTTCCGCCCGAAGACATAGAGGCGATCGAGGTCTACGCCGGAAGCTCCCGCACGCCGGCGATCTTCGCCCGCCGTGGCTCTCCCTGTGGGGCCGTGGTGATCTGGACTCGGGATCCGACCCGCCAGGACCGGGAGCCCTAGCGCGGTCAGTAACCGAGCGCGGCCCCTCCGCCTCGTGGATCCGCCGCACCGTATCTGACGCCGTCCGGCGACACGTAGATCGACTGCACGTCGCCCGAGAACCCGGCGCGCTCCTCGATCCGGTGGCCCCTGCGCTCCAGCTCTTCGATCACCGACGGCTCGAGGCCGCCCCGCTCGTAGCGGAGCAGATCCGGCAGGTGCTGGTGGTGGACCCGGGGAGCGTTCACGGCCTGCTGGGCGCCGAGCCCGTGATCGAGTTGGGCGACGACAACCTGCAGCACCGAGGTCGTGATCGTCGGACCGCCGGGCGTTCCGGTCACGAGCTCGGTCCTGCCGTCCGGAGCGACCACGATGGTCGGCGTCATGGCTGACAGCATCCGCTTTCCCGGGGCGATGGAGTTCGACTCTCCCTGGACCAGTCCGTACATGTTCGGCTCGCCCGGCCTGGTCGTGAAGTCATCCATCTCGTTGTTGAGGAGGAATCCCGCTCCGCGCACGACGGCTGCCGATCCGAACGAGCCGTTGATGGTCGTGGTCACGGCGACGGCGTTTCCGGCCGAGTCCAGGACGGAGTAGTGCGTCGTCTGAGCGGATTCAGGCGCGACCGCCACGTCGGGCTCCGATGGCGTGGCCCGCTCCGGATCGATCGTCTTTCCGAGAGAATCCAGGTAGGCAGGGCTGAGGAGGCGGTCGATCGGCACGCTCACGAAATCCGGGTCGCCGAGGTGGCGGTTGCGGTCGGCGTAGGCACGTCGCATGGCCTCCGTCATCAGGTGGATCTCGTCCGCGGAGCGGTACTCGAGGCCGCGCAGATCGAAGCGCTCCAGCATGCCGAGCATCTCGCCGAGCACGACTCCACCACCGGATGGCGGCCCCATGGAGATGAGGCGCCGGCCGGCGTACTGGATGACGATCGGCCCGCGCCAGATCGCCCGATACTCCTCGAGGTCGCGCTTCGAGATCAGGCCGCCGCCCCTCTCCATCTCCGCCACGACCGAGTCGGCGATCCAGCCACGGTAGAAGGCGTGCGGGCCCGAATCGGAGATCGCCTCCAGCGAGCGTGCGAGGTCCGGCTGCCGAAGCACCGCCCCACGCGAGGGCGGGCGGCCATCCGGCAGGAAGATCGCAGCCGTCGCGGGAAAGTGGCTGAACCTCTCCAGCTGGGCGGTCAGCGCGTCGTGCAGGCGCTCGGACACGGGGAAGCCTTCGGCCGCCAGGCGACGGGCCGGCTCCAGCAGCCGGTCCCAGGCGAGCCGGCCGAACCGGCGGTGCGCCTTCGCCATCCCGGCGACGGAGCCGGGGACCCCGGCGGCCAGATGGCCGGTTCGGCTGGCGGAGCCGGCCTTTCCGTCTTCGTCGACGTACATGTCGCGCCCGGCCGCGAGCGGCGCCCTCTCCCGGAAGTCCAGGGTCGCCTCTCGTCCATCGGCCGTGCGGACGACCATGAAGCCGCCGCCTCCGAGGTTGCCTGCCTGCGGATAGACGACGGCGAGGGCGAAATGCACCGCCACGGCCGCGTCGATGGCATTGCCTCCTTCCCGGAGAACCGCCAGGCCTGCGGCGCTCGCGAGGGTGTCCGCGCTCACGACCATCCCGCGAGAGCCCGCGGCGGGCGTCCGGTCGGCCGGGAAGGGCCAGCCCGCGGGGAAGAGAGCGGTGCTCGTGTCGGCCCGCTCGGCCGTCTTTGCCTGAGTTCCGACCGGTGCGGTACCGGCGGCGGTGCCGGTGGCCCAGGCCGGCTGGCCCCCGAGCGTGATGAGTGATCCCAGGGCCAGGAAGGCCAGGGAAGCGAGGCGGCGGGCTATCGACATGCGCTCAATCTCCGTTCGCTCCGACGCGGGGGCATATCTCGGCGATCTCGCACCGCCCGCACTCCGGACGCCTGGCCCGGCAGGTGGAACGACCGTGTCTGATAAGCTGGACGTGGAGGGAGAAGCGGAGATCCGGAGCGACAATCTCGTTCAGTATCTCGTGGGCCTTCTCGGGCGACGCGTTCGGCGGCACGATCCCGAGGCGCTTCGCGAGCCTGTGGACGTGGGTGTCGACCGGCATGACCGGGCGTCCGAGAGAGAAACAAAGGACGCAAGCGGCCGTCTTCGTCCCGACGCCCTTGATCGAGGTGAGGTATTCCAGGGCCCGGTCATCGGGCAGGTCCCGAAGGTGATCCAGGCTCGGCACCCCCTTCTCACCGAGCGTCTCGAGCACTCTCAGGATCGTCTCGCTCTTCTGGGCGGCCAGGCCCGCGGTACGGATCGTCTGCTCCAGCGGCTCACGACCCTTCGCACGCACGTCGTCCCACCCGGCATAGCTCTCCTGCAGGTTCGCCCAGGCTCGATCGCGATTCACGTCGGTGGTGTTCTGGCTGAGGATCGTGAGGATCAACTCGTCCAGCGGGTCGAGGCGCGGCTTACGCGCGCTGCCGTAGCTAGCTCGCAGCTCCGCTTCGATCCGTTCGGTGAGGCGCGTTGCCGCCTCCGGGCTAACCGGTCTCACGCTCCTATCGGCCGTTCGTCGGGGCTCATACCTTCCGCTTCATCATCCGGCCCGCGGGGCGCTCGCCCGACGGCCGGAAGCACCCTCGAAGTTAGAGAGCGGTTATCAGCCGGCAAAGGAGGAGTCGATTTGGGGAAGGACCCTCGTCTGACCGAAGCCGGTAACCCGGCCACGGCGCGGATCGATCGAGCCACGGCGAGGGAGATCGTCGATCTGATCAACTCCGAGGACGCTCGTGTCGCGTCGGCCGTGGCGCGCGAGTCGGAGGCGATCGCTCGCCTGATCGACGAGGTGGAGCGGAGGATCCGCATCGGGGGTCGGCTGATCTACGTCGGGGCGGGCACGAGCGGACGCCTCGGAGTCCTAGATGCGTCGGAGTGTCCTCCCACCTTCGGCACCGACCCGGATCTCGTCAAAGGCGTTATCGCCGGGGGGGCACCCGCCCTCGAGGCGAGCATGGAAGGGGTCGAGGACGACGAAGCGGCCGGCAGCGCATCCATCGACGCGCTCGGGGTCGGTGCGGAGGACTTCGTGCTCGGCATCGCGGCGTCCGCCACGACGCCCTTCGTCCAGGCCGCGCTCATCGAAGCCCGGGAGCGGGGGGCGAGGATCGGACTTCTGAGCTTTACCCCGCCGCCGGAGAGCCTCGCGCGGCTCGCGGATGTGACCATCACGCCGATCGTCGGCCCGGAGGCGATCGCCGGGTCGACCCGGATGAAGGCGGGGACGGCGACGAAGCTCGTCCTGAACACGCTGACGACGGGCGTGATGGTCCGGCTCGGCAAGGTGCATCGCAACCTGATGGTGGATCTGCAGGCTGTGAGCCGGAAGCTCGTGGGCCGCAGCATCCGTATCGTCCGGGAGGTGAGCGGCGTCGATGAGCATACCGCCCGGCAGCTCCTCGCCGCAGCCGGCGGTTCGAGCAAGATCGCGATCGCCATGCACGAGCTGCGCGCCTCCCGGGCCTTGGCCGAGCGTGTCGTGGATGAGTGCAGCGGATTGCTGAGTGAGGCGATCGAACGCTACGCGGATCGTCCGCTGCCATATTACGCGGGCTATCCTGAGACCTTCGGCGAAGAGGATACCCGCCTTCTCGCCGCGCGCCTCAGGGCGGCGCCCGATCGCCTCCGAAGGGCCGCCGAGCACGAGGCCCCGCCGGAGAGGCGAACCGCGCGGTGGGGCGCGCGGGAGCACCTGGCCCACCTCATCGAATGCGAGACCGCCGCCTTCCGGCCTCGTGTCGACAGGATCCTGGAGACGGAGGAACCGGGCTTCGAGGACTGGGAGCCCTCTCCAGACCCCGCGGGAGAAGGGGACGCGGAGCAGCTTCTCGACGTCTTCCACACCGAGCGATCACGAACGTGCGCTCTGCTCGAGCCGCTGAGCGATCGGGGGTGGGCCCGGTCCGCCACGATCGGAGACGAGCGCATCACGCTGTACCAGTTTCTCCGCGGTGTCGCCCACCATGACGAGGCGCACGCCGTCAGGATCCGCGAGCGGATTCACTCGGACCTCATGTGCCCGTCGGCCGGGTCGGCGAGCGTCCTCTCCGAGCCGGGGAGCTGAGGGCGTGCTCTACGCCGGCGTGATGTCCGGTACATCCCTGGACGGCATCGATGTAGCCGTAACGGAGCTCACGGGGGAGGAGGAGAGCCCGGGCGAGGCCTCGCTGGTCGGCTTCCGGACCGTTCCCTACGGAGAGCCGTTGCGCGACAGGCTCGCGGCGGCCGTGGAGGGGGCGCGCGCGGATGAGATCTGCCGGCTGAACTTCGAGCTCGGGCGGCGTCTCGCCGAGGCTGTCGAGATCACGCTCGCCGACCTCTCCCTGGCACCGGGAGCGCTGGTCGCGATCGGCAGTCATGGCCAGACGATCTGGCACGATCCTCCGGCCGAAGCGCCCGGAAGCACCTTGCAGCTGGGAGAGCCGGCCGTGATGGCGGAGACCCTCGGCGTTCCGGTCGTGGCCGACTTTCGTGTCCGTGACATGGCGGCGGGCGGACACGGGGCGCCCCTCACCCCCTACTTCGACTGGCTGCTGCTCTCCTCGCCGACGGTCTCCAGGGTCGTTCAGAACATCGGCGGGATGGCGAACGTGACCTGGTTGCCCGCGAGCGGCGAGGCCCTGAGGGGCGAACGGATCGCCTTCGACACAGGACCTGGCGTCGCGTTGATCGACCAGGCGGTGCGCGAGCTCACGGCCGGCGAGGAGGGGTACGATCGCGACGGAGAGCGTGCAGCCAGAGGCCGGGTCCTGGATGGCCCTCTCGGCGAGTGGCTGGAGGATCCTTTCTTTCGGCTTCCCCCGCCTCGAAGCACCGGCCGGGAGCGCTTCGGCGCTCCACGTCTCAGGGAGTGGCTCGAGCGGCATTCCGAGCAGCGCGACGAGGATCTGATCGCGACACTGACCGAGCTCACGGCGAGCACGATCGCCGGAAGCTACCGGCTGGCCGAGCTCGAACCCGGGGAGGCCTACCTGTGCGGCGGTGGGGCCAGAAACCCGTCGATCCGGGAAAGACTCCAAGGGCTGCTGCCGGACGTCTCGATCCTGACTCTGGATGCGCTCGGCTGGGACGGCGACGCCCGGGAGGCCGCCGCCTTCGCTCTGCTGGCCCGCCAACACCACCTGGGGATACCGATCGACCTCGGGTGGGCGACCGGCGCTCCGGGATCCCGCGTCCTGGGCAAGTGGGTCCCGGCGTGAGCTCAGCCTCACCGGCCCTCCTTGTCATCGAAGCCCTGCGACTCGACCGTGAGCCCGTTGATCAGGCGCGGCGACGGGCACTCGGGGCGCTGGAGCTGGGCGTGGGAGGCTTCATCCTCTTCGGGGGTCGAGCCGGGGAGGTGGCGCTCCTTCTGGAAGAGATCCGCGCGGCCGCGGGCCGCGCCCTCTGGCTCGCGGCCGACCTCGAGCGCGGGGCCGGCCAGCAGTTCGCCGGCCTTACCTCTCTGCCCCCGCCCGCGGCGCTGGCTCACGCTCCCGACCCCGTCGAGGCGGCTCGCGTGGCGGGAGAGATCACCGGGAGGGAAGCCAGCGAGCTCGGGATCAACTGGGTGCTGGCCCCGGTGCTCGACCTGGACATCTCGGCCGACAACCCGATCGTCGGCACGCGGAGCTTCGGCTCGGATCCGGGCGCCGTCGCGCGGCTCGGCCGTGCGTGGATCGACTCCTGTCAGAGCCAGGGGCCGGCCGCCTGTGCCAAGCATTTCCCCGGGCACGGCCGCACCGTGAGAGATTCGCACCTGGAGCTGCCGGTCGTAGAGGCCTCGCCCGACGAGTTGAACGAGGACCTCGAGCCCTTTGTCGAGACGGCCGGCGTCGTCGCGACCGTAATGGCCGCCCACGTGACGTATCCCTCCCTCTCACCGGGTGCCCGGACGCCGGATCGCACGCTGCCGGCGAGCCGAGACCCGGCCATCCTGCGGGGGCTGCTTCGCGAGAGGCTCGGCTTCGAAGGCCTGGTCGTCTCGGATGCGCTCATCATGGGCGGTTTTGCCGATCCCGAGCTGGAAGGGCCGGCGGCCGTGGAGGCGGTGGCAGCCGGCTGCGATCTCTTGCTGTACCCGGGCGATACGGCAGGTGTAGCGGAGGCTCTTCGCCAGGCCGCGGATGACGATCCGGCGCTCGCCGCCCGCCTGTCGGTCGCGGTCACGCACAGCGGTCGCGTGCTCGGAGAGCGGGAAGCGGTGATTCGAGCGGCACCCGCCCCGGGCGGAGACGCGGAGAGTCGGGCCGACGAGCTCGCCGAGCGCAGCCTCATGATCCACGGGTCCGCGCCGGCCGGGGCGGATCCAGTCGTCGCGGCCGCGGCCGGGCTCCGCAGGGGCCGGCCCGTGGTCGTGCGCGCCCTCTCCGATGACCGCGAGCTTCCCGGTTCGGCATCGCTCGGGGAGGCCTTCACGGAGACGCTCCGGGGGCTCGGCTGGGAGGCGAGGCTGGAGAGCGCTCCGGGGACGGGGACGGGAATCGGGAGTGAGTCCGAGCAGGTGGTCATCCTGGTCGCATCTTCCCCCCAGGCCTTCAAGGGATACGCGGGGCTGACTGCGGAGAACGAAGCGGCGTTGAGGGGAGAGCTTGGGGCGGACAGGGGAGCGCCCGCCTGTCTGGTCGTCCTGGCCCATCGGCGGCTGCTCGAGCTGCTGGGCGTCCCCGGCGTCTGCGCCTGGTCCCCCGAGCCGCTCATGGAGCGGGCGGCCGCCCGGCGGCTGGACGCGGAGGCCGACGTCGACTCCGGCCCATCGCGCCGGGAGTAGGCTGTCATGCGCTTCTTCGACTGGGCGGTTGTGGGGGCCTATCTCGGGATCACCCTCGCCGTAGGCGTCTGGCTCTCCCGCCGGGCGAGCGGGGGGCTCGTGGACTTCTTCGTGAGCGGCCGCTCGCTCCGCTGGTGGCTGGCCGGCACCTCGATGGCCGCCACGACCTTCAGCGTCGACACGCCGTTGTACGTCACGGGTCTCGTTGCCCGGCGCGGGATCGCGGGAAACTGGGAGTGGTGGGCGTTCGCCCTCTCCCACGTCCTCCTCATCTACATCTTCGCCCGCCTCTGGCGGCGCGCCGAGGTCGTGACTGATGTGGAGCTGACCGAGCTGCGCTACGGCGGCCGTCCCGCCGCCGTTCTGCGCGCGAGCCGGGCGTTCCTGTTTGCCGTGCCGATCAACTGCATCGCCATCGGCTATGTGATGCTCGCCATGCGGAAGGTCATGGAGGCACTGGGATTGTTCGGCACGTTGCCGGTCTGGCTGCCGGGCGATGCCAGGCTGTGGGCCGTCATCGCCCTCAGCATCTTCGTCCTCGTCTACGCCGGGCTCTCCGGCCTGTGGGGTGTGGTCGCCACGGACTTCTTCCAGTTCGCGCTCGCCATGCTCGGCGCCATCATCGTCGCGGTCTTCGCCCTCCAGGAGATCGGCGGCGTCGTCGAGCTCAAGCGGCAGCTGGCCGAAGTCGGAAGAGCCGATGCCCTGCGGATGGTGCCGAGACCGGGCTCCGTGGACCTGCCTTTCGGGACGTTCCTGGCCTACCTCGGCATCCAGTGGTGGGCGTTCCGGCGCTCGGATGGCGGCGGCGAGTTCGTGCAGCGGCTCTCGGCCTGCCGCGATGAGAGAGAGGCCGAGCGCGCGGCCTGGCTGTTCAACATCCTCCACTACGTGGTCCGCGCGTGGCCATGGATCGTGGTCGCACTGGCCGCGGTCGTCATCTTCCCGGAGCTCATGGAGCCGGGTGGCGACCCGGAGCTCGGGTATCCGTTGCTCATGCTCCGGTACCTGCCCGTGGGCCTGCTCGGCCTGGTCGTCGCGTCCTTCGTGGCCGCGTTCATGTCGACCGTATCCACTCAGATCAACTGGGGCGCCAGCTATGTGGTAAACGACCTCTACGCGCGCTTCATCGATTCGGAGGCCACGCCGCGGAAGCTGGTGGCGCTGGGCCGCCTGGCGTCGGCGCTCATCGTGGCGCTCGCCGGGGCGGCGGCCTTCTACGCGGATGACGTGGGCAAGGTGTTCCGCTTCATGATCGCGATCGGTACCGGGCCCGGTGCCGTGCTCATCCTCCGCTGGTTCTGGTGGAGAGTGAACGCGTGGGCGGAGCTGGCTGCCATGTTCGCCGGGTTCGCGATCGCGCTCATCTCCTATCTTCCTGCCTGGGGCGACGTGAGCTTCGGCGCACGCCTGGCGATAACGGCTGGAGGGTCTGCCATGGTCTGGATACCCGTCATGTTTTTGACGGCACCGGAGAAGGAGGAGACGCTCGAGGCGTTCTATCGCCGGGTCCGGCCCGGAGGTCCGGGCTGGTCCAGGTTCCGTACGCGCCTCGATCTCCAGCCGGTGACGAGGTTGGGCGACGACCTCATCCGCACCGCCTGGGCGGCGATCGCGCTCATCGGCGGGATGCTCGCCGTGGGTGGGCTCGTGCTCGGCGAATGGCGAACCGCCCTGTTCACCGGCGCGCTGGCCGCGGCAGGGATCGCCGGGTTGGCGAGGAGCGCCCCCAGGAGGGTGGCCGGGTGAGCCCCCTCGGCTCGAGGCCCGCCAGGCAAGCCCTCTGCCGAATCGTCGGCGGGTTGGGGATCGCCGTGATCCTGGCCTCCTGCTCGTCGCGACAGGCGGTCGAGCCGGAAGGCCGGCCGGCGGCCGAAGGCCCCGTGCGGCCCGCCGCCGAAGGGCCGCACGGGCCGGGTGCCGTTACCGGGGGGGAGGGACTGGAGCCTCGGCCGGCGAGAAGGCCGCTCCCGGAGCCCGTGAGGCTTCCACCGGTGCCTCGGGTTGCCGGTTCTCCGGCTCTTCGCGTCCAGTATCCCAGGAGCCTCGACCGGATCGCTGTCCGGGATTCCAACTTCATCTTCGGAACCGTGGGCACCGGAGACGCCGAGCTGCGGATCAACGGCGTCAGGGTGCCGGTGGAGGCGAACGGGGCGTTTCTCGCCTGGCTCGCCGTCCCGGCTCCAAGGCGGGATGACACGGCGGAGTACATCCTGGTGGCGAGCGGCCCGGGCGGGAGTGAGACGCTCCGCCACCGCGTCCGCCTGCCGCCCGAGCCGCTCGAGGGCCCGACCGGAGAGGTGTGGATCGATCCGGCCTCCCTGCCGGCGGAGATCGAGCGTTGGTTGACTCCCACCGACCCGCTGGAGTTCTCGGTGCGAGCCACGCCGGGGATCAGCGTCAGCGTGGCGCTGGGCGACGCCACTCTGGCGCTGCATGAAACGGGTCCCGGCGTGTATCGGGGCTCGCTCCTCATCCGAGAGATCATCGAGCGCTCGTGCACCGTTGCCCGAGATCAGGCTGCCCGAAGCGAGACCCGAGACCCGGCTCTCTCGTGCGGTCCGGGTCGAGTGGACACGCTCGAGGCGCGGGTCGTCGCGACCGACGGCGCCCGACAGTCGATCGAGAAGCGACGGTATCCGTTCGCCGTCCTCGATCCGGAGGCGCTTCCGATCGTGGCCCTGAGGGAGAAGCCCGATCCCGTGCACGGGTCCAGCGGCGTCGTCCCGGGTCGTCCCACGCCGTATGGTCCCTACCGGTGGCTCTTCCCGGACGGCGCCCGGGGGCAGGCGGATCGACGGCTGGGGGATCGGGTCCGGCTCAGGCTCTCTCCCGATCTCGAGACGTGGGTCACCGCGGATCACGTGGTCGTGGGAGAGGCCGCGGGGGTCCTCGAGGCGCGGGTCGGCTGGATCGAGGTAGAGGAAAAGTCTGTGGGCGTGACCGCCGTTCGGATCCCCCTGGACCGGCCGGTGCCGGCTCACGTCGAGGAACCGGAAGACCGGACGCTGCGGCTGACCCTGTACGCGGCGCTGGGCGAGACGGAGCGGATGGAATACGGCCGGTCAGAGAGCACCGGCGCCACGGAGTTGGAGAGCCTGGCCTGGGCGCAGCGCTCCGGCAGTCTCTACGAGCTCACCGTCCGTCTCGTCAGACCCGTTTGGGGGTACCGACTGACCTACACGGTAGACAGGGAAGGGCGACCCGAGCTTCTCCTCGAGCTGCGCAACCCGCCGATCGTTGACGCGGACGCTCCCCTACGCGGACGCCGCATCGCGGTGGATGCCGGGCATCCGCCCGTCGGCTCCTTCGGCCCGACGGGATACTTCGAGGGCGACGCGAACCTGGCCATCGCCCGCCGGTTGGCGGCGCTCCTGGAGGAGGCGGGCGCGGAGCCGATCCTGACGCGGCGGGACACCATGCCGCTGGGGCTGTACGAGAGGACGGGCCTCGCGGTGCGGGCGGGCGCGGACCTGTTCGTGTCGATCCACAACAACGCGCTGCCCGATGGAATCCGGCCGTTCGGGGAAGAGGGCACGAGCACCTACTACTACCACCCCCACTCGAGGGCGCTCGCCCAGGCCGTGCAGACCGGTATGCTCGCCTCGATGGGACTGCAGGATCTGGGGATGCGCTGGGGCAGCTTCGCGGTCGCGCGGCTCCGGTGGATGCCGAGCGTCCTCGCCGAGGGTGCATTCATGATGTTTCCGCGGCAGGAGGCGGCACTCAAAACGCGGGAGTTCCAGGACGCCTATGCGCGCGGCGTGCTGTGGGGAATCGAAGAGTTCCTGAGTGGCTACGCGTGGGAAGAGGGGAGCCAGGAGGAATGAGGCCGGAAGATCTGTCGACGAGCGACACGCCCACGATTCATCCTACCGCCTATGTCGCGCCTTCGGCGGATGTGATCGGGGATGTGCGGCTGGGCGAGCACGCGAGCGTCTGGTACGGGTGTGTGCTCAGAGGGGACATCGCCCCGATCCACGTAGGTCGAGAGACCAACATCCAGGACCTCACCGTGGTCCACGTGGATCCGGATCGCCCGACGATGATCGGAGACCGGGTCGGCATCGGGCACCGTGCCATCATCCACGGCTGCGAGATCCAGGACGACTCGCTCATCGGGATGGGCGCCATCGTACTCTCGCACGCCGTCATCGGAACCGGATCGGTGGTGGCGGCGGGGGCCCTCGTCACAGAGGGGACCATCGTCCCTCCCCACAGCCTCGTGGTGGGCTTACCCGGAAAAGTGGTGCGCGAGGTGGATGAGGAGCTCAGTAGCCGAATCGCGCATACCGTGGCGGACTATAAGGCGATCAAGGAAGGACACCGAGGCGGTCGCTGGCGCCCACAGGAGCCTTAAGGGGACCGTTTTTCCGATAATCGGCTCTCGGGCGTCGCTCCCCCTTGACCACAACATATTGTGTGGTTACACTGGAATTACCCCTAGATATTGAGTTTTCCACCGCGTGCTGCCGCGATGTGGATCGTCAGGGGAAACCAAAAGCTAGTCCCTCCCAGGTCTGCTTCAACTACAGGCCGGAAGTGCCGGATTAAGAGGACGTAAGGGGTGTACGATACTGTTCACCCCGATTTTTTGTCGCTGTGGATAGCCGCGAGCCGCCGGCTTGTGGAAAACCGCTGGTTGTGAACTTGCCCATCAAAGAGACGAAAACGAGGCAGCCGATGCACCCTCCCGAGGTCGCCCTTGGGGCGCCCCCCCGAACCGTCCGAGAGACTCCGAGCGACCTGCCCGAGCCCGTTCTTTCCGAGAACGCATTGACCGTCTTGCGGCGGCGGTATCTCAAAAAGAACGAGAACGGCGATCCGGTCGAGAGTCCCCGGGACATGTTCTGGCGGGTCGCTCGGGTGATCGCGGAGCCCGACGCGATGTACGGGGCGGACTCGCGGGAGACGGATGGCACGGCCATGCGATTCTACGAGATGATGGCCACCGGCAAGTTCGAGCCGAACAGCCCCACGCTCATGAACGCGGGCCGACCACTGGGACAGCTCAGTGCCTGCTTCGTCCTACCCGTCCCGGACAGCCTCGAGGGGATCTACGAGACGCTCAAGCACATGGCGCTCATCCACCAGTCCGGCGGAGGCACCGGGTTCGGCTTCAGCCGGCTGCGTCCGCGCGGTGACGTGGTACGCTCGACGATGGGCGTCGCCAGCGGTCCCGTGAGCTTCATGGAGGTCTACGACGCGTCCACCGAGGCCGTGAAGCAGGGAGGGACGCGGCGCGGAGCCAACATGGGGATCCTCCGCGTCGACCATCCAGACATCCTCGAGTTCATCGACTGCAAGGCCGAGAAGCACAAGATCACCAACTTCAACATCTCAGTCGCCGTCACGGATGAGTTCATGGAGTCCCTGCTTCGGGGCGAGCCATACGACCTTCATAGCCCGCGCACGATGGAACCGGTGGGGCAGTTGGATTCGCGGGAAGTGTTCGATCGGATCGTGTACGGTGCGTGGCGGAACGGCGAGCCCGGCGTCTACTTCATCGATGAGGCGAACCGGTACAACCCGGTCCCGCATCTGGGCAGCTACGAGGCGACCAACCCCTGCGGTGAGCAACCGCTGCTGCCGTACGACGTCTGCAACCTCGGATCGGTGAACGTGGGCGCGTTCGTTGAGGACGGGCGCATCGACTGGGAGGGCCTCGGGAACACCGTGCGCACGGCCACCCACTTCCTGGACAACGTCATCGACGCGAACCAGTACCCGCTGCCTCAGATCGACGACCTCTCGCAGCGGATCCGGCGCGTCGGCCTCGGCATCATGGGTTGGGCGGACATGCTGGTGAAGCTGGAGGTGCCTTACGGGTCGCGGCGCTCCACCGAGCTGGGCCGGGAGGTCATGCGCTTCATCGACGAGGAGGCGAAGGCCGAGTCGGAGAGGCTCGCAGGGACGCGCGGCGTGTTCCCGGATTGGGAGGGATCGATCTGGGGTCCCGACGAGACGTGCGCGCGCGATGAGATGGGAGAGCGGATACGTCCGATCCGTCCGGTGAGGAACTGCAACGTGACGACGGTCGCGCCCACCGGGACGATCTCGATCATCGCGGGCTGCTCGAGCGGCATCGAGCCCCACTTCGCGGTGGCGTTCATGCGGAATCAGGCCGGGACGCTCATGCCGGATGTGAACCCGGATTTCGTGGAGCAGGCGGAGGCGGGCGGCTGGTACAGCGAAGACCTGATGCGCCGCATCGCCGACGAGGGGCACATCCACTTCGACGAAGTGCCCGCCGAGGTCCAGGAGGTCTTCGTGACCGCGCACGACGTGACCCCGGAGCAGCACATTCGAATGCAGGCGGCCTTCCAGAGGAACACCGACTCGGCGATCTCCAAGACGTGCAACTTCCCCGAGTCGGCCACCGAAGAGGACGTGCGCGCGATCTTCGAGCTCGCGCACGAGCTGCGGTGCAAGGGCGTCACCGTGTACCGCGATGGGTCCCGCGATCAACAGGTCCTCTCCACGGGACGGACGGCCAGGAAGGTCCAGGTAGAGAGCGACGGCGAGACCGGAGCCGGCATGATGTTGGAGGCGGCGGAGTGGCTGGAGAACATCGATGATTCGGCTTTGGCAGACGAGCTGGCGATGATGCTGGAGCGGCTGCGGCACGCGGAGGAGGAGAACCGGGCGCTGGATGGCGAGAACGTCAAGCTCGCCAAGGTGATCGACGAGCGAGACCGCCGGATCGTCGAGCTCGAGGGCGGCTACATGAAGCAGCCGGCCGTGCGTCAGCGTCCCAACGAGCTTCGTGGCCGGACGCGGAAGATCGACTCGCCGCTCGGCTCGATGTACGTCACGATCAACGAGGACGAGCAGGGCCGGCCGTTCGAGGTGTTCGTGGCGCTGGGCAAGGCCGGTGGACCCGCCATGGCCGACGCCGAGGCCGTCGGCCGCCTCATCAGCCTGGCGCTACGCTCGGGCATCTCCCTGCGGGAGGTCCACAGACAGCTGCGGGGCATCTCCTCGGACCGCGCGGTCGGCTACGGTCCGAACAAGGTGCTCTCGAGCCCGGACGCCATCGCCCAGGTGATCGAGCGATACCTGGACGAGAAGGAAGGCGTTCAGCAGTCGCTTCCGATCCAGGACGTCGGCGTGGCGAAGAAGTCGAACGGCGGCACGCAGACGGCGGAGAAGCCGGTCATATCGCGCTACGAGGAGCAGGCGGCCCGGACGTTCATCGGCACCTGCCCGGATTGCGGGACGGGGCTGACGTTCGAGGAAGGCTGCGCGAAGTGTCATGCGTGCGGCTACTCGGAGTGCGGCTGATTCCGTAGGCTGCCCGGCGCTGGAGGGACCGGCGGGACTCCCTCCGACTCGCTACCGACGCCTTTCTTCGGAGCCTCGGGGAGTCTCCTCAGGGCGTCTCAATGCTCGCTTCGGGAGCACCCGTCGGTCCGAACGCGCCGGCTCCCTCCCGCTCCGGTACGCTGCGGGGTCTCGGCACCGTCGCCCTGAATCGCTTGCGCCGAGATCCCGCCTCCGCTGATGGCGGCCTCCGTTCAAGGCGGCGTGAACGGTAGCGTCTCGCCCAAGGAGCTCTCCTGACATAACGTCCGGGGAGCTCTCTCTTTTCGTCATTTCGTCCAGCCAAACGTAGAGGTGTCATGATGGGTGCTCCATCGCGAATCGCACTGTCGTTGAACGCTCTGATTGCCGGTTGGTCCAGTCTGCCATTGGGGCTGCCGGCACAGGCTTCTTCGGCGCAGCCGGCACAGGCGAGAGAGGTCGCTGCGTATGTGGATGCGCATCGGCGCGAGATCGCGGTCGAGCTGATCGACTTCCTCACGCTGCCCAACGTTGCGGCGGATGCGGAGAGCATCCGGGTGAACGCCGGGCGGGTGAAGGAGATGATGGAGGCGCGAGGGATCCGGACGCGGCTACTGGAGACCGGCGGCCCCCCGATGGTCTTCGGCGAGATCGAGGTCGCGGGCGCGACGCGCACGATCCTCTTCTACTGCCACTACGATGGCCAGCCGGCTGATCCGAGCCGCTGGGTCGGACATGATCCATGGGAGCCGGTCTTGCGAGACGGGACGCTGGAGAGCGCGCCGGGGACGTTTGCCCTTCCTGAAGAGGGGCCGATCGAGGACGAATGGCGGGTCTTCGCCCGTTCGGCCTCGGACGACAAGTCGCCGATCATCGCTTTGATGGCGGCGCTCGATGCCCTCCGGGCGTCGGGACTCGAGCCGACGTCCAACCTCAAGTTCATCTTCGAGGGCGACGAAGAGGCGGGCTCTCCCAACCTGGACCGCATGGTGAGGGAGAACGCCGATCTGCTGGCGGCCGACATCGCCGTGATCGCGGACGGGCCGCGGCACGACAGCGGCCGGCCGACGGCGGTGTTCGGGGTGCGCGGGATCGTAAGCGCCGAGATCACGGTCTACGGGCCCACGGTGCCCCTCCACAGCGGGCACTACGCGAACTGGGCGCCCAACCCGGCCGAGGCGCTGGCGGAGCTGCTGGCCACGACGCAGGCCGAGGACGGGAGCGTGACGATCGTGGGCTGGTATGCGGACGTGTTGCCTCTCGGCCCGGCGGACATATCGGCGCTCGCGGCGCTTCCCGATGAGGAGGAGGAGAGGCGCCGCCTGGGGATCGCCCAGCCGGAGGGAGACGGTCGCTCACGCTGGGAGATGGTGACGCGGCCGTCCTTCAACGTCCGCGGGATGCAGAGCGCCTGGGTGGGCGATCAGGCGCGGTCGATCGTCCCCGACCGGGCGATCGCCAGCCTCGATTTCCGGCTGGTGCGTGACATCAAGCCTCGGGAGCAGGTGGAGCGCTTCGTCGGACACGTGAAAGAGCAGGGCTACCACGTCGTATCCGAAGAGCCGGATCTCGAGACCCGGCTGGCTCATCCGAGGTTGGCGAGGATCGAGTACTCGCACGGCTATCCCGCGGTGCGGACGCCTCTAGATGATCCGTCGGCCCAGGCGGTGGTCGCGGCGGTTCGTGAGGCGACCGGGGAGGAGCCGGTGGTGATCCCGACGCACGGCGGTAGCGTGCCCGGCTACGTGTTTCCGGATTACCTGGGTGCCACCTTCGTCCTACTTCCGATGGTGAACCCGGACAACAACCAGCACAGCCCGAACGAGAACCTGAGGCTCGGCAACCTGTTCAGCGGGATCTCGATCTACGCCGGCGTCATGCGGATGCAGTAGGCGGGAGGTAGTCCCTCCGGCCCTTCCGCCCTCGCCGGCTCCGGCGCACATTGCGCCCATGCACACCGCCAACCGAACGCACGGCTTTACGGAGTCCGTCATCCGGGGCATGACCCGGTTGGCGAACGAGCACGACGCGATCAACCTCGCTCAGGGCTTCCCGAACTTCGCTGCCCCCGAAGTACTGAAGGCCGAGGCGGCACGCGCCATCCACGACGATGTCAACCAGTATGCGATCACCTGGGGCTCGCGCCGCCTCCGACTCGCCCTGACCCGCAAGTACGCCGACGTCTACGGGATGGAGGTGGATCCCGAGGCCGACATCACCATCACCTGCGGGGCGACCGAGGCGATGGCGGCGGTCCTGCTCGCGATCGTCGATCCGGGCGACGAGGTGATCGTTCCCGAGCCCTTCTACGAGAACTATGGTCCGGACACCATCATCTGCGCAGCACGGCCGGTCTTCTGCCCGATCTGGGAGCCCCCCGAGTGGGAGCTCGACCTGGATCGATTGGAGAGAGCCTTCTCCGAGCGGACACGGGCCCTGATCCTCAACACGCCGAACAACCCCACCGGTCGGGTTCTCTCGCGGACGGATCTGGAGGCGATCGCGGAACTGTGCGCTCGATACGACGCGTGGGCGGTGACGGACGAGGTGTACGAGCACATCCTCTACGAGGGGGAGCACGTGCCGATCGCCACACTGCCCGGGATGCGCGACCGGACGATCACGATCAGCGGGGCGTCCAAGACGTACAGCGTCACGGGCTGGCGAATCGGGACGATCATCGCCCCTGCGGCTGTCACCGACGCCATCCGAAAGGTGCACGATTTCCTCACCGTGGGGGCGCCGGCTCCCCTGCAGGAGGGCGTGGCGGCGGCGATGGAGACGCTGGGTCCGGATTACTACGAGGGTCTCGCCTCCGACTACCGCGCCCGGCGCGACGCGCTGCACGGCCGCCTGGTCGAGGCGGGGTTTCAGGCCGCTTCCCCGGACGGGGCCTACTATATCCTGACCGACTTCTCGGAGATCAGCGACCTGCCGGACGACGAGTTCTCCTTCTGGCTCACGCGCGAGATCGGCGTCGCCCCCGTGCCCGGATCCAGCTTCTACGATGACCCTGCCCACGGGCGCCACCTGATCCGGTTCGCCTTCCCCAAGACCCTGGACATGCTCGAGGAGGCCGGCGCGAGATTGGCTCGAGTGCGGGAACGGGCGCTGCCGAGATGACGCCGAAGATGAAGCCGAAGAATCCCGACGCGGATTTGCCGTCCGGAGGCGAAGAGCGGACCAGCTCGATCGAGGAACGCTTCGCGAACCGGGTCCAGGTCCGCCTCCCGGTGCGCCACAACCCGAAGCTCGCGGCGATCGTCGGGCGGGTGAACGAGAGCGATGAGCTGTACGCGCTGTGGATCGCGACCAACGTCAATGCCGTCGAACGGCTGGCGATGTCGGATCACGGCCCCGTGCACGTGCAGATCGTGGCGAACTCGGCCTTGCGGCTTCTGCGGCTTCTGGTCGATGCCGGGGTCGTCCCGAGCGTCGTGGCGGATTACGATCTCGAGCAAGCGGACGCCGAGGTCGTCGTCTGCCTGGCGGCGCTGCTACACGATGTGGGGATGTCGATTCACCGCGACGGGCACGAGGGGTACTCGCTCTTCATCGCCCGGCCGATCCTGCGGGACCTGTTGTCGCTCGCCTACGAGGGGCCGACGATCGAGATCCTGATCGCGGAGGTGGAGCACGCGATCATCGCGCACCGGTCGGGCGGGCGGCCGCTGACGGTGGAGGCCGGCGTGCTGAGGATTGCCGACGCGCTCGATATGGCCCAGGGCCGGTCGCGAATTCCGTTCAGGGCTGGATCCGTGAGCATCCACGCGGTGTCCGCGGCGGCGGTGGGGGGCGTGCACATCGAGCGGGGCGAAGAGGTGCCGGTGACGATCCGGGTCGATATGACCAATTCCGCCGGCGTGTTCCAGGTCGACCAGCTTCTGCGTGAGAAGCTCCGCGGCTCCGGGCTGGAGGAGCACATAGAGGTCGAAGCGCATATCGAAGGCGAGACGGAGAAACGCCTGGTCGAGCGGTTTCGTCTTTAGTACGGGTACCTTTGGGACTACTGCCGGGACTCACCCCCGGAGCCAGGTGTTTCGAGCCATGATCCACCGAACGCCAACGCTGAAAGCCGCTGCACTGACCGTCGTCTGCTGCGGAGTCCTGTTCTCCGGTTGCGCGCGCCAGGCCGTCGTCGGGTCGCCCGGCGCGCCGGGCGGCGATGCCTCGGAGTCTACGCTTCGCGCCGATCTGGACGCGCTTCAGGTGGCCGAGCAGGCCTTCTTTGCGGAGAACGGACACTATACGAATCAGCTCGGCGAGCTGGAGTTTTGGCCCAGCCCGGGCGTCGAGGTCAGCATCGTTCAGGGGGATCGCCGCGGCTATTCGGCCATCGCGGCGACGGGTGATTCGGAGTGCGCTGTGTTCGGGGGGGAGGCGCGTCCGCCGAGGAGCTACGTCACCCAGCCGGGGTTGGTGGGCTGTAGGCCATGATTCCCCCGGCTGCGGGAATCCTCAACTACGGGTCGATGCCCGCCTCTTCCTGCGCTTCCGACGACGCTCCGCCGCCTTCATCTTGCGGCGCCTGGCCTCGCTGGGCTTCTCGTAAAACCGGTTCTTCTTGATGTCACGGAAGATCCCGGCACGCTGTACCTTCCGCCGGAACTTCTTCAGCGCGCGATCGAGCTCTTCGCCCTCGTCCAGACGATACTCCAAGCTGCCTCCCTTCGGTTATGCGACGTTGAACAGGCGGCCGAGCTTCTCACGGAGCTGTGATGCCAGACTCTGCGCTTCTCCCTCCGGCCCGTTCGCGGGGACGGCGGGGATGTCGGTCGCGTCCTGAGGTGAGACACGGTGGGCCTTTGGCCCCCGGTCTCCCATCATCACCTCGAAGTCGACGGGCTCGCCCTCCTTCAGGGACCGGAATCCGTCGCCGATGATATCGGTGTAATGTACGAAGACATCCTCGCCGTTACTCCGCGTGATGAAGCCGTAGCCTTTTTCGTTTGAGAACCACTTTACGCTGCCCGTCTCCCGCGCCATGAAACCATCTCCTTCTGAGACACCGGAAAAAACACGGTGCGCTAATTCCCCCAAAGTCTCCCAAAGATCGACAAATACAGAATTACGGGGCCACAAACCTATCTCGGGAACCCGGCCATAACAACCACCGCACAGGCTGGTGACGACCGGCGTATACACACGATGCCCGCATACGTTCTTCGATAATTTGCTGGTTGAGACGGGGCGTCGTATGTTGGCAACCCTGCTCACCGTTCGCGTGCGGTGCCGGACCGGCGAAGCAAGCTGGAATGGAGGTTGGACATGCCTGAACTTCTGTCCATCAAACCGGACGGTCTCTTCGAGTTGGCTGGAAAGGCGTATCAGATCCCCGCCGAGTTTTCAGCCAGGGAAGTCTACAGTTACCGACGACTGCTCGAGCCGATACCCGATGTCCCCGGCGGTACCAGCCTGAGCGATGAGCAGAGATCCCGACAGCGGGCCTATCTTCTCCGGCGTGCGGCGGTATGCGTGATTCCGGGCCTCCAGATGCGAGCGCTCGAGCCACTGCCAATGCCGAGCCTGCGGACGATCCACCAGTGGATCTCCGAGCACCGCCCGGAACTCTCCTCGGCGTATCAACAACTGATCGCCTGACGGGTAGGCCCTCCCGGAAAACGCGTCACCCCTTGAGCTGCCTGTGCGTCGGGTGCTGAGGGGTGCCCTGCAATCCCCCTGCGACGATAACGCTCGGGAAGGACGATCCGTCCGATCTCGGGCGGAACACGGTCCTCGAGCCTATTCTGAGGAGAGATGGGAGCACAGCTGAGACGAGCCAAGATCCTGAGCACGGTGGGTCCCGCCAGCAGCGACCCGGACACGCTTCGCGCCCTCGTGGAGGCCGGCTCCGACGCGATCCGGATCAACTTCGCCCACGCGAGCCACGAACAGGCTGCCCCCATCATCGCCCAGCTGCGGGACATGGCTCGGGAGCTGGGACGCGCCATCGGCGTGCACTGCGACCTTCAGGGCCCGCGCGTCAGGGTCGGAGCCCTGTCGCAGCCGATCCGAGTAGCAAAGGGTGAGCGCTATCGCTTCGTGCCGGAGGGGCGGGCCGAGGCGGGTGACCCGGCGGGTGCCGAGACAGCCATCCCGATGACGTACGCGGGTCTCGCGCGTAGCGTGGGGGAAGGCAACCGGATTCTCCTCGATGACGGTCGCATCGCCTTCGAGGTCGCAGGCGTGCAGGGCGCCGAGCTGGAGGTCGTCGCACTGACCGATGGAGAGGTGAAGACGCACAAGGGGATGAACCTGCCCGGCGTGGCCCTGGACGCCGAGTTCGTGACCGACAAGGATCGTCGCGACCTCGAGTTCGCCCGATCCAAGCACGTCGACTACGTGGGGCTCAGTTTCGTACAGCGCGCAGGCGACCTGGAGGAGGCCCGGGAGGAGGTCGGAGGCGAGGCACTGATCATCGCCAAGATCGAGAAGGACCAGGCGCTCAATGAGCTGGAGGAGATCATCCGGCTCAGCGATGGCGTGATGGTGGCCCGGGGAGACCTCGGCGTCGAGCTGCCGTTCGAGGATGTGCCGATGGTGCAGAAGCACATCATCGGGTTGGGTCAGGAACTGGCCCGCCCCGTGATCACGGCGACCCAGATGCTCGAGTCGATGACGCAGCAGCCTCGACCCACTCGGGCCGAGGTGTCCGATGTCGCCAACGCGCTGCTGGACGGCACCGATGCCGTCATGCTCTCCGCGGAGACGGCGGTCGGCAAGTACCCGGTCGAGTCCGTACAGGCGATGGACCGTATCGTCCGCCGCATCGAGAGCCAGACGGCGCCACGGCCCCGAAGCCGCCGCGTGGAGACCGAGCGGTCTCAAGTCCAGCAGTCCAGCTCGGCCGCGATCTCGGCCGCGGCGGTGGAGGCCGTGGAGCGCCTGGACGCCAGCTGCATCGTGACGCTCACGCGAAGCGGGTTCACCGCCAGAGTGATCGCGTCCCAGCGGCCTCCGGTGCCGATCCTGGCCGTGACCGATCAGTGGCGAACGTACAACCAGCTGTCTCTCGTGTGGGGCGTGCAACCGATCATGCACCGCGGAGAGGTGTCGTACGACGATATGCGAGATGCCGCCCGGGAGGAGATCAAGCGGCTTGAGCTCGCCGGTACGCGGGACCGTTTAGTGGTCACGGCCGGGGTCCCCTTTCACGTTCCGGGAACGACCAACATGATGCGGATCGAGCGGCTGTGAAGCGTTCCGATCGCTCCGGCGTGAGTCGTTACGGGCCGTGAAGCTCACCTTCCTCGGAACCGGGACGTCCTTCGGCATCCCCGTCGTCGGCTGCTCATGCCAGGTGTGCGCGTCGGATGACGCGAGGAACCGGCGCGGACGGCACGGCCTGATGGTCGAGCAGGATGCTAGGCGCCTGCTCGTGGACACACCGCCCGAGTTGAGGCTCCAGCTGCTGGCGGCAGGAGTGGACAGCCTGGACGCGGTCTATGTGACCCACCCGCACGCCGATCACGTCCACGGGATGGACGATCTGAGGATCTTCTCGCTTCGATCCGGATCGCCGCTGCCGGTCCACGTGGCGGAGGAGCACGAGGACGAGCTGCGAAGCAGGTTCTCGTACATCTGGGATCCCGTGGCCCACGCACAGCCCGGCGTGGCGGTTCCCGATCTGGACCTGCGGACTTTCGTGGATCGCCAGCGGATCGAGGTCGCCGGCTTCTCGCTGCTGCCCATCGCCTGCCCGCACGGCTACTATCGCAGCTACGGCTTCCGAGTGGGCGACGTCGCGTGCATCGTGGACGCCAAGGAGATCCCGGACGACGCCGTGAGCTCGCTGAGCGGGCTCGAGGTGCTGATCCTCGCAGCGCTCTGGTACGGAAACCCGCATCCCACGCACCTCAACGTCGAAGAGGCCATCGAAGTGGCCGAACAGCTGGGTGCCGCCCGCACCTACCTGACGCATTTGACGCATCGATTGGAGCACGCCGATCTGGAACGGCGGCTGCCGAGCGGCGTCTTCCCGGCCTGCGACGGACTGGTCGTCGAGTGCTAGATCAGCAGCGAATCCGAAACTTCTCGATCATCGCGCACATCGATCACGGCAAGTCGACGCTGGCCGATCGGCTCCTCGAGGTCACCGGGGCCATAGAGCCGCGCAAGATGAAGGCGCAGGTGCTCGATTCGATGGAGCTCGAGCGGGAGCGTGGGATCACGATCAAGCTGAACGCGATTCGCATGCGCTACGAGCTCGGCGGAGAGGTGTACCAGCTCAACCTGATCGACACCCCGGGCCACGTGGATTTCACCTACGAGGTGAGCCGCAGCCTCGCCGCCTGCGAAGGTGCCCTGCTGGTCGTCGATGCCAGCCAGGGCATCGAGGCGCAGACCCTCTCCAACCTTTACCTGGCGGTCGACGCGGGCCTCGAGATCATTCCGGTGATCAACAAGATCGACCTCCCATCGGCGGATCCGGAGACCATCGGCGCCGAGATCTGCGACCTGCTGGGCGTCGCTCCAACCGACGTGATCGAGGTATCGGCCAAGCTCGGCCAGGGCATCGATGATCTACTGCACGCAATCGTGAGCCGCGTCCCTCCGCCCTCCGGAGATCCGGAGGCGCCCCTCCGGGCTCTCATCTTCGACTCGCAGTACGACAAGTACCGAGGCGCCGTCCCGCTCATTCGGGTGGTCGACGGCTCCGTCCGGGCGGGGATGCGCATCCGGTTCGGCGCGCGGGACTCCAAGTACGACGTGGACGAGGTCGGCTACATGCAGCTCGCCTTCCGTCCCGTGGAGCAGCTGTACGCCGGTGAGGTCGGCTACCTTACCGCTCAGATCAAGCGAGTGGCGGACACGAGTGTGGGTGACACGATCTTCGATGGCCGGCTCGGCGCCGCGGAGATGCTGCCCGGATACCAGGAGGTCAAGCCGATGGTGTTCGCGGGGGTCTATCCGAGCGACTCGGACGACTTCGAGGTTCTGCGTGACGCGCTCGAGAAGCTCCAGTTGAACGATGCGAGCCTGCAGTACGAGCCGGAGACTTCCACCGCTCTCGGCTTCGGCTTCCGCTGCGGGTTCCTCGGCCTCCTCCACATGGAGATCGTACAGGAGCGCCTCGAGCGGGAGTTCGATCTGGATCTCGTGACGACGATTCCGAACGTCGGATATCGCGTCACGACGACGGATGGGGTGTCGGAGAACGTCGAGAATCCGAGCCGACTACCGGAGCGTGGGCGGATCGAGATGATCGAGGAGCCCTATGTTCGCACCCGGATCCTCTGTCCGGCCGAGTACATCGGAGGCGTGCAGGCGCTTTGTCACGATCGGCGCGGCCAGTACGTGAGCATGCACTATCTGGACTCGCGCCGGGTCGAGCTGACCTACGAGCTTCCGCTGGCGGAGATCGTGCTGGATTTCTACGATCGCTTGAAATCGGTATCCCGCGGCTACGCCTCCCTGGACTACGAGCCGATCGGGGTTCGCGAGTCGAACCTCGTGAAGTTGGATATCCTGTTGAACGGGGATTCGGTCGACGCCCTCAGCGTGGTCGTGCACCGTGAGCACGCGTACGATCACGGACGGAAAGTCACCGCGAAGCTCAAGGAGCTGATCCCGCGTCAGCAGTATCAGGTGGCCGTCCAGGCCGCGATCGGAAAGGACGTGATCGCCAGGGAGACGATCAGGCCCTACCGGAAGCACGTGACGGCGAAGTGCTACGGCGGGGACATCACGCGAAAGCGAAAGCTCCTGGAAAAGCAGAAGGCCGGGAAGCGGCGCATGAAACAGGTCGGGTCGGTTGAGGTCCCCCAGGAGGCGTTTCTCGCTGTGCGGCAGGTCGGTGATTGAAGGCACGTCCGGGACCGCTCGGCGCTGGAGCCGTGGACTGAGGATCGAATGACGGACCGCTACATCGTCGGTGTGGACCTCGGCGGAACCTCGATCAACGTGGGCGTCCTGCCCTTCGACGGCGGGCCGGTGCTCGGCATGCGATCCTTGCCGACCGAGCCGCACCGGGGGGCGAAATTCGTCGTCGACAGAATGATCCAGATGATCCAGGCCGCCATGAAGGACGCGCGGCACGAGCGTGCCATACCTGAGGACGGGTTTCTGGGTCTGGGAATCGGCTCGCCGGGTCCCCTCGACCGGGCGACGGGCACGGTGCTCGAGACGCCGAACCTCGGTTGGCGCAACTTCCCTCTCCGCGATCTGATCGTGAACGGAATCGGGCTCGAAGCGGTGCTGGACAACGATGCAAACTGCGCGGCTTTGGGCGAGTACTGGCAGGGAGCCGGCAAGGACGTGCGAAACCTGGTCGCCGTGACCCTGGGGACGGGCATTGGAGGCGGGATCGTGCTCGACGGGCAGGTCTTCCACGGGGCCTCCGACGTGGCCGGAGAGATCGGGCACATGACCATCGACTCGATCGGACGGAAGTGCAACTGCGGCAACTACGGCTGCCTGGAAGCCTACGCGTCGGGACCGGCGATCGCCGCCCGTGCGATCGAGGGGCTGGACGCCGAAGGTGACAGCCTCCTGCCGTCGCTGGTGGGAGGGAAGCTGGAGCGCATCACGGCGGAGACCGTCTACGAGGCGATCGTTGCCGGAGACCCGTACGCGAAGGAGGTGATGGGGGAGACGGCCAAGTTCCTCGGGACGGGGCTGGCAAACCTCATCAACCTGCTGAATCCGGATATGATCGTTATCTCCGGCGGGGTGACGCGCGCGGGCGAGCACCTTCTGGAGCCGCTTCGACGCGAGGTGAGAAAGAGGGCATTCCGGGAAGGCTTCGAGAGCTGCGAGATCGTAAGCAGCGAGCTGGGTGGGATGGCAGGAGTCGTAGGTGCGGCAGCCACCTTCAGGGTGGAAGAGTGCGGTGGCCTCTGATCGTCCCGCGAGGCCGGAGCCCCTAAACCGTTCCGTTAGCGTGAGGTCGAGGTGAAACGGCTCGGCGCGCTCGGCACGATGGTCTGGGATACGATCCATGCACGCGGCCCGGTACGTGGCGCGCCTGTGGAGGAGTGGGGTGGGATCTGCTACGGTTTCTCGGCGTTCGAGGCGGCGGCGCCGGATGGCTGGGAGCTCCTGCCGATCGTCAAGGTCGGGGCCAACCTGCGGGAGAGGGCGGACGCCTATCTGCGCGGCCTCAGCCGGGTCGGTTCCCTCGACGGCGTGCTCACCGTTCCGGAGGCCAACAACGAAGTTGAGATCTTCTACGGCGATCGAGCTCGGCGTTGCGAGACGCTGAAGGGCGGCGTTCCGGGGTGGACCTGGGAGGAGCTGGAGCCGCTCGCGCGCACCTGCGATGCTCTATACGTTAACTTCATCGCCGGTTGGGAGCTGGATTTACGTACCGCACAGCAACTTAGGAAGAACCACCGAGGTCCGCTCTACTGCGACCTCCACTCGATTTTCCTCGGTGTGGGTGCGGGCGGCGTTCGCGAGCCGCGGCCGCTCGAAGCCTGGCGCGAGTGGCTTCGCTGCTTCGATCTGGTCCAGGTCAACGAGGACGAGTTGAGGCTCCTCGCGCACGCCTCCGACGATCCCTGGCAGCTTGCTGCCGATGCCGTGAACGAGGAGACGAAGGCACTCTTCGTCACGCTTGGTGAGCGAGGTGCGGCCTGGGTGGCCGGGTCCGATTTCGACGATCTGGCTTCCGCTGCCGCAGAGCAGGCCTCAGGCTCGGCTCCGGCCCGTAGAGGATCGGCCTCCGTGCCCGGGGTGGTCACGGAGCCCGATCCGACCGGTTGCGGCGATGTGTGGGGGATGACCTGTTTCGCCTCGCTTCTGGGTGGGGCGTCCCTACGCGATGCCGCCGAACGTGCCAACGAGCTGGCGGCACGAAGCGCAGGGCACCGAGGTGCGTCGCGGCTCGGCTCGCTGCTGGCTCGGCCGACGCAGACCCTGGAGCCGCGAGCGCGGACATCATGATGCTACGCACCGGCCGTACGGCCCGACCGGGGGGGAGATGAGCCGCGTCATCCAGCTGCCCGAAACTCTGGATGAGAACACCTTCGAGGAGCTGATAAGCGACCTCGAGAGCGCCCGGGAGGGCGAGCGCCTGCTGTTCGACGCCCGGCACGTCAAATGGGTGTCTCCATACGGCCTTATCGGCCTGCTTGCCGCCGGGCAGGTGAGCAGCGACCGGACCGGGTTGGCTCCGGCGATCGAGGTGCCCGACTCATCGGAAGTGCGCAGCTATCTCGACCGGATGGACTTCTGGCAGAACGCGTCGGCGATCTACGATCTGGGGGCTCGCTCGACACGTCCGCACGGTCGCTCCGACGCGCTCCTGGAGATCACGCCGATCCGCTCCCACCAGGATGTTCACCACGTCGTGGAGCGAGTCCGCGACCAAGCGGCCTTGATCCTCGAGAACCGGCTTCACTACCCGAAGCCGGCCGTCATCCAATTCAGCGTTATGTTGTCGGAGGTGTGCCAGAACATCCTGGAGCACTCGGAAGCGGTGGGCTGGGTTTGTGCCCAGACCTACTACTGGAAGCGACGTCTCGGCCGGGACGTGCTCGTGCTCGCGGTCATGGATGTGGGGCTGGGCTTCCAGGGTTCGCTGGGGGCCGAGCACGCCCGTCGCTACGGCGATCGTTGGTCGGCGGCCACCGCGCTGGAGGCCGCTTTCCTGAACGGCGAATCGCGCTTTCGGGACCCGGGGCGGGGCCAGGGCCTGGAGGCGATCCGGAAGCAGGTGACCAAGTGGAACGGGGAAGTACGAATCCGCAGCGGAGACGCGATGATCGCCAGGGTTCCGGACTGGGATGACCTGTCGCCGCTCAGGGCGGACCTGCCGTATTTCCCCGGCGCACAGGTTCTGATCGTCTTGCCGGCGCGCGCCGAGGAACCGGTCGCGACATGACGACGCTGCGATCCGGACCGGATCCCCTCGTTTCCGAAGCCAGCCTCTTCAGCTACCTGGTCACGCGCCCGACGGGACGTGCCGTCCGGATGGGCATCGAGAAACAGGTCGCGAGCTGCGAGGGTGAGGTGCTCACGGTCCTCGACTTCAAGAACGTCGCCGTGATCGACTACAGCTGCGCGGACGAAGTCGTGGCCGAGCTCGCGTTCATCTCTCTCGGACGGCCCGCCCGGCTCGAGCCGGATCCCGGCGGGCCACGGCGTCGCTTCGTGCTTATTCGCGGCCTCGAAGCGCACCACCAGGATCCGATCGACTCAGCCCTGCGCCGGCGGGAGCTGGCCGTGGCCGCGGAGCTGGCCGACGGCCAGTCGGTGCTCCTCGGCGCCGTGGACGAGTCCGAGGCAGACCTCTGGCGCCTAGTATGTGAGCGCGAGCGCATCGGCCCGGAGCCGCTGGCCGGCGAGTTGGGGCTGCCGGAAGGCGATGCGCGCGTGCGGCTCGATGAGCTGTTTCGGCGGCGCCTCCTTCTGCGTCGGGCCGGCGAGTACATCTCGTTCCGCCGAGTCCTCTTCGAAGCGGCCGGACGCCGCGAACGCAGGGAGCCCGCACCCGACCCACAGGGGAGGTGAACTTCCGGGGCCTGGTCGGCAAGCTCGTTTTCGTATTCGCCGGGGTTCTCTTCCTGGCAGCCTCGGTGGTGACGATCGCCTACTTCTACCTTCAGTCCTCGCGGCAGGAGCTGGAGGGGACGATCAGGGTCTCCGGACTGCGGGATTCGGTCACCGTCGTCATGGACAGCTTCGCGATTCCCCACCTCTACGCCGTGAGCGAGCGGGATCTCTTCTTCGCACAGGGCTTCGTCCACGCCTCCGAGCGATTGTGGCAGATGGAGATGTTCCGGCGCGTCGCCCAGGGACGGCTTGCGGAGTTGTTCGGCGAGCGGGCCCTGGACGCCGATCGGTTTCTCCGAACGCTCAATCTGTGGGGGGCTGGCGAGAAGAGCCTTGGTGCGATCGGAGAAGAGGCGAAGGGCATCATCGAAGCGTACGCAGCCGGGGTGAACGCCAGGATCACGAGCTGGGACGGGCCTCTGCCCCCCGAGTTCGTCATTCTAGGCATTGAGCCGGAGCCATGGGAGCCTCTCTCTACGGTCGCTATCGGGAAGGTGATGGCGCTCGATCTGTCGGGTTGGAGGACCGAGCTCGCCCGATTCCACGCGCACTCGATTCTGCCGCCGGAGAAGGCCGCCTACCTGCCGCCGGCCTACCCGAGCTGGGGAGCCACCATCCTGCGCGATTCGGTTCCCATCCCCTTCGAGCGCGAGGAGGGCGACCTCGCGCGGGTGCCCGAGGATCGGCAGCTCGTAGTGGCCCCCGTTTCCGACGCGGCATCCATGCTGGAATGGAGGCGGACGTACCAGATCCTCGCTCGGCTGGGCTTTCATGCATCGAACGCCTGGGCCGTCAGCCGCGATCGCACGGCTCACGGCGGATCCCTGTTGGCGAGCGACATGCACCTCGGCCTCGATGCGCCGGCCATATGGTACATCCAGGCGCTTCACGCCGAGGCGACAGGCTATCACGTGGCCGGCTTGTCGCTGCCCGGCGCGCCGGGCGTCGTGGTGGGCTACAACAGCGGCGTGGCGTGGGGGTTCACCAACGGAATGACGGACGACATGGACTTCTCCATCGAGACCGTCGACCGGGATGGCACGGCGTACCGCGAGGGAGATGGCTGGCTCGAGTTTATGGTCTCGCCGGATACGATCCGGGTGCGGGGTCGCGAAGAACCGGTCGTGCACACCGTTCGCCGCACGGTCCGTGGGCCGGTGATCACCGACGTCCTGCCCCCTCTCGGAGCGACGCTGTCCGCGCTGTGGGTAGCCGATCGCGGCTCGACCGAGATCGAGGGCCTGTTGCGGATGAACCGGGCGACGGACGCGGGCGAGTTCGACAGGGCAATCCAGGCGTTCGATTCGCCTCAGCAGAACGTCGTCTATGCGGCCTCCGACGGCACGATCGGCTACCGGCTCAGCGGGACCGTGCCGCTGCATCGGGTTGCGAACGGCTCTCTCCCGATCGAGGCCGAACTGATCGGTGACTGGTGGGATTCGTTCTGGCCGCCCTCGAGCTTGCCGGCCGGCCGGGAGCCCGACGAAGGCTTCATCGCGAGCGCCAACAACCTGCAGGCGCCCAACCTGTTCGGGCTTCTGGGCTCGGACTACGCGGCTCCGTTCCGGGCGGGACGGATCAGCGAGCGCCTGGCAGCGGGGTCGCGCTGGACCTGGGAGGAGATGGCGGCGCTGCAGCACGACACGCACAGTGGGCTTGCCGACCGGGTCGGAGCGCGTACCGCCGCAGCGGCGCGACGGGCCGGGGAGGACTCGGCGGCGGTGCTGCTCGAGGCCTGGGACCGGGATGTCAGCCTGGATTCGCAGGCCGCCTCACTCTTCTACGCGTGGTTCTACAGGCTGCGAGAGCTAGTGGCGGGCGACGAGTTCCATGGTGAACCGTGGAAAGAGTTCCCCACCATGGCGTTCCTTCGGGTCCTGGAAGAGGGCGATGGCCCCTGGGTAGACGATGTGCGCACCGACACACTGGAGACCTTGCCCGGCCTGGAGGAGAGGGCGATTCGAGATGCCGTCGAGGCGACCGGAATGAGGCCGTGGGGAGAGCTCCACGCGGAGCGCTCCGTACACACGCTCGGCAGGTCGGCGCTGATCGAGCGCATTGTCCGCCTCAACGTCGGGCCTTATCCGTCGCCGGGCGGACCGAACACGCTCCGGCCGGATGACTACGGTCGGTGGAGCCCGTTGGACTCGACATCCTGGACACCACCCTACGTCGGGGACTACGGGCCGTCGGAGCGCTTCGTCGCGGTGATGGGCGCCGAGGGAAGCACCGGATACCTCCTGCTACCAACCGGACAGAGCGGCAACCCGTTCAGCGTCCACTACCGTGACATGTCGCAGCGCTGGAGCGCGCCGCGGTTGATCCCGGTGCCCCTGTCGAAGAGGGACGCCGAGGATCTGGCCGTTCGACGGTTCCAGCTTCGGCCGAGCTCCCGCTGAATCCAGCCGGAGCATCTGCGGCGGCAGGGTGCCGGAACCCGCTCCACGGCTGGCGGTATGACCGGTTCAGGCAGGCAGCCCCTTATCTTTGACCGGTCCTTCGAGCCCGGCTACCTTGGAGCCATAGTCCCCCCAAAACGCGTTGACCGCATGAGCGACTCCACGACCACGATGAGCGCGCGAGAGAAGATCGAGGACGTGCTCGCCTCGGTTCGCCCGGCCATCCGCTCTGATGGTGGCGACGTGGAGTTCGTCGGCTACGACGAGGAAGAGGGTCTGGTGAAGGTTCGCATGGTCGGCGCGTGCTACGCCTGCCCGATGTCGATGCTCACGCTGAAAGCGGGCATCGAGCAGCGCCTCAGAATGCAGGTGCCCGGAGTTCGAGCCGTCGAGGCCATCTGAGGTCTCCCGGGACGCCGCATAGCGGTTCACGATTCCTCCACCGGCAACACGATCTGTTCGGGATCCAAGTATGGATGAGCTCTCTGGGATTCAAGCATGGATGACACACGCATAGGCAAGCCGGGTGGTGGCCGCCCGGGACGGCGGCTTCCGATCGTCGGGCCCGGAGCGCCTCAGGAGGAGGGGCCGCCGGAGGCGGAGAAGTCTCCCGCGCCGCCGCAGGGAATGCGTGACGTGGAGGCGGATCGCTCGGCCGCCTCGCGCCATCCACGGGATGCGGAGCCGCTGGACGGCGTGAAGCACGTCGTGGCGGTGAGCTCCGGCAAGGGCGGAGTCGGGAAGTCGACGGTCTCCACCAACCTTGCGGCCGCCTGGGCGGCGATGGGTCACCGGGTCGGACTGCTGGATGCCGACATATACGGCCCCGACATCCCGACGATGTTCGGAGCCTCCGCGAAACCCCGCATGGTGGAGGATCGCGTCCTTCCTCTCGATGCCCACGGCGTGAAGCTCATGAGCCTCGGGTTCCTGGTCGACGAGGACACTCCCGCGATTTGGAGGGGTCCGATCATCATGGGGATCGTGCGGCAATTCCTGCAGCAGGTGGCATGGGGGACTCTGGATTATCTCCTCGTGGACCTCCCGCCCGGCACCGGCGATGCTCAGCTGTCACTCTGCCAGCTGGTGCGCGTCTCCGGAGCCGTCATGGTCACGACCCCGCAGGATGTGGCCGTCGGGGGCGTGCTCAAGGGGATCAGGATGTTCGAAACCCTGGACGTGCCCGTCATCGGCATCGTCGAGAACATGCGAGGCTTTGTCTGCCCCACCTGTGACTCCTCACACGACATCTTCGGCTCCGGCGGCGGAGAAAAGCTGGCGGCCACGCTGGAGATACCGTTCCTCGGAGCCATACCCCTCGGGGTGGCCGTCCGCGAAGAGGGGGATCGAGGGCTCCCAACCGTGATCGGGAGGCCGGAGTCTCCGGAAGGAAGCGCCTTCAGGAGTGTGGCGGAAGCCGCCGCCGGCCGGCTCGCCGAGTTGGAGCCGGAGCACGCCTGACCTCACCCGAGGCACGGTAGATCCCACTCGAGGGCCCGTCGGGCCCGCCGTTCTTCGCCTCGCCGGGCCGGCCGTCGCCGCCGGCCTGCTGGAAGCCTCCTTCAACCTCGCCGACACCTTCTGGGTAGGTCAGGGCCTCGGACCGGCGTCCCTGGCCGGGGTGGCGACCGGCGGCTTCATCGTGTGGATCGTCCTCGCTGCGGCCTCGCTGCCGGCGGTCGGGCTAACGGCGGTCGCCAGCCGGCGTCACGGCGAGGGCCGGCGATCGGCGGCGGCCGACGCGGGCTATCAGGCCCTCTGGTTGGGCCTGGCCCTCGCCGTGCTCATCGCGGGGATCGGCCTGGCGGGTCTCCAGGGGGTGTTCTCTCTGATGGGCACTCCGCCGGACGTGACCGCGGAAGGCAAAGGCTACCTGTCCGTCTACCTGGCCGGAGTGCCGATCGTATTCGGCTACTTCGTCCTCGAGGCCGCGTTCCGTGCGTCAGGCGACACGCGCACCCCGCTTCTCATCCTCCTTCTCTCCGTCGGGCTCAACTTCGTCCTCGATCCCCTGCTGATCTTCGGGCCCGGGCCGGTGCCCGAGATGGGCGTCGAGGGTGTCGCCGCCGCGACGCTCGTGACTCGCGCCATCGGCTGCGCCGTAGGCTACCCGATCCTCGTGCGGCGCGGCCTGCTCTCACGAGCACCGTTGAGCGCCTCACAGATCGCCACGATCTTCCGGATCGGCGCTCCGTTGGCAGCGGGAGGCGTCGTCTTCTCCTTCATCTACGTGGTCCTGACGCGGATCACCGCTCCCTTCGGCACCGACGCTCTCGCCGCCCTCGGGGTCGGCCACCGGATCGAGGCGATCAGCTACACGGTCTCGCTGGGATTCGGGGCGGCTGCCGCCACCGCGATCGGTCAGAACCTCGGGGCCGGGAGGCCGGATCGCGCCGAGGCCTCCGGGCGCGTGGCGACCCGGTACGCCCTCTACTTCACGCTGCTCGCCGGCGCCGTTCTTCTGCTTGCGCCTCAAGGGCTGATGCGCATGTTCACTCAGGATCCGGGGGTGATCAGCCTCGGTGCCCGCTACCTGTCGATCGTGGCGATCGCCCAGCCCTTCATGGCGCTGGAGCTCGTCCTGGAAAGCGGTATGGGGGGAGCGGGATACACGACTCGGCCCACCGTCGCCTCGGTCACACTGACCGGCCTTCGCATCCCGCTGGCCTACTGGCTGGCCGCGGCCGTCGGCGTCACCGGCATCTGGTGGACGATCAGCTTGACGGGGGTCGCCCGCGGTTTGGCGATGAGCCTGTTCTGGCGCGCGGGTCGCTGGCGTGGTGCGCGCGCCTGATCCCCGGCGGAGAGAGCCCATGAGCGTCATCACGATCACGACCGACTTCGGGACGAGGGACGGGTACGTCGGAGAGGTGAAGGGGGTTCTCGCGACACGCGCTCCCGAGGCCGCACTCGTGGACGTCGCTCACGATCTGACGCCCGGAGATGTGAGAGGGGCGGCCTGGTTACTCGGCCGCATCTGGAGCCGCTTCCCGGCCGGGACCGTACACCTGGTGGTCGTTGACCCCGGAGTGGGCGGCGACCGGATGCCGCTCGCGGCGCGCGTGGCCGAACGCTGGTTCGTCGGACCCGACAACGGCCTTCTCACCTTAGTCTGCCACGCCTTCTCCGTGGAGGTAGCGAGGCGGATCGATCTCACGATCGGCGGGAGCCCTCCTTCGAGCACCTTCCACGGCCGGGACCTGTTCGCGCCCGCGGCCGCTCATCTCTCCGCCGGCGCGGACCCTGAACGGATCGGTCCGGAGATCGACCCGGACCAGATCGTCGAGCTGGCGTTGCCAACGCCCGTACGGCAGGGTGACTCGCTTCGTGGCCACGTGCTGCACGTGGACCGTTTCGGGAACCTGATCACGAATCTGCCGAACGACGACCTGCCTCCGTCGCCCCAGGTCCTGATCTCGGGCGTGACGGTACCGACGCTGAGTCCCAGCTACGACGCCGTGCGTGCAGGTGAGCTGCTGGCGAGCCTGGGCTCGGGAGGCACCCTGGAGATCTCGGTCCGCGATGGGAGCGCTAGCGAGCTCCTGGGTGCGGACCGCGATGAAGAGGTGGAGGTGAGGCCGGCGTCCGGGGCTGCCGTGTGAACGCCGCCGGCCGGGTCGGCGTTCAACAGCTGGCTAGGGGACGACCTCTACCTCGATCGCCCCAAACGCGGTCTTGAGCTCGAGCTCAAGCCTGTATTCCGCGGCTTCCCAGTTCGGTGAGCGGTACCCGCCGTCGATCTTCTCCAGATCCGGAGCGCTGAACGATGTGAGCACGCTGCTCTTCTGGATCCAGACGCCGATCTCGGCGGGGATCCTCAGCTCCAGAGAGCCGAGACCCATCTTCACGCTTCCCGTCGCGCTGCCATCCCACTCGCCCGTGAAGTCCAGCACGACGTCTCCCACCCCGCCCTTGAGGTCGAAGCTGTCGAACCGCGCGTTTCCGAGATGCTCGGCCGTGACCTCGGCCGCTCCCGCCTTGATGACCATCTCGGCCATGCGCACAGGGTTCGGGTCGTTGAACGAGAGCTCCGTCTCGCTCGCGGCGGTGGTGAGCTCGAACCGCGAGACGGCCACGCCGCCCAGGGCGATCTCGGTCGCGGCGGCACCGGCGGACAACTTGAGGTCAACGGGCAGTCGGCGGCCCAGCTTGAGCTCGAGCGTGCCGGCCGACTCGTCGAGATCCCCCAGTTCATGGAGGTCCACGGAGAGCTCCGGGTCGAAGTCGCCCGATGCCAGGGCGTTGATCCAATCCCCATCATCATCCAGCGTCGTCAGCCCCACGCGAAGCTGTCCCCGTCCCTCGTCGAGGCTCCACTGCCTGACAGGCTTGAACTGCTCCGCGTCGTACCGCATCCGGACGTCGTAGAGCAGGTCGCCTTCCACCGGCTCCACCGAGAGGTGGCCGACCCCGTATACCACCTCGAGCGCGAACGACTCCGAAACCGAGTGGGCCTGCCGGGACGACCGGAACTCCGTCCAGTCCTGGCCCGGCAGGCTCTCCGCCCGGAATCCGATGAAGGCTAGAAGTGCGAGGCCACCGACCACCGCGCGCGCGCCGCCCTTGTGGGCGGGACCCGGGGTTCGTGAGAGGTTCACGCCACATCCTCCCTTTCCGAGGAGGCGAACGGTACGCTCGAAGCGTAGCCTCGGGCGTGCTCGGTTCTGGAGCCCCCACGCGTAAGGATGACTGCACCGAAACCCAACGTGACGGCCGCCCAGGTTACGAGCCCGGCGGCGAACAGGGTCAGGCCTCTGAGGAAGGAGAGCGGTCCGCCGAACACCCACAGGACGGACCCCAACGCGAACGGAGTCAGGAGAAGAACCAGTCCGCTGAGCACGTAGTAGTAGGAGTTCGAGCGCCGGAGCCTCTCGAGAAGTTGGCTCCTGAAACGGCGCGCGGCGAAGATCTCTCCCACGCCATGAGCGACGGCCAGATAACCGCCGAGCAGCGCCAGCGCGACGGCGGCCGCATAGAACGGGATGAGCAGCCAGGTGATCACGGCGACCACGAGGATCAGCGACACCGGGAAGAATAGCACTTCGCCGGCGAGGCCTACCGCGAAGGACCGGGCCAGGTTGTTACGTGCCGTGTCCGCGACGGTCTCCAGCCGCGACCGCTGGAAGTAGACCAGTCCCACTCCGGCGAGCCCCAGGCCGATCAGCCAGCCGAGCGTGATACCGAGACCATCCATCGCCCGCTCGAAGTTGCGATAGATGGAGCCGAAGAACCCTCCGCGGTCGTGATCCATGACATGAACGCGCGTCACCGGCCGGACCCGGACCTCGGGCGCGGGCGCCAACGCGGGAGCCGATCGTGGAGAGAGCGGGACGATCGACAGCAACTCTCCGGCGATCCGAGGGTCGCCATGCTGCTGGACGTCGCCACCCACCTGGAGGATGTCGCCTTCGATCGATGCGTTGGGCATCAGGTGCAGCGTGCCGTCGAGGACGAGCACGTCTCCCGCGACCGTCCCGTCGAGGCTCAGCTCACCGTCCAGCAAAGCGAGGTTCCCCTCGACCGTGCGATCGGTGGAGATGGAGTACGAGTCGTGAACGACGAGCGCCAGCGCCTCATGCGCGTCGGCGGCGTCCTCTCCGAGCCGGTTCAGCGCGGCGCGCAGCCTGTCCAGCTGTTCACCCAGCTCTCCGAACGAGAGTCGGCCCGGCGCGATGGACACGCCTCCGTTGGGTCCGTCGACCGAGACTTCGGCCAGGGCAGCCGGCGGATCCGCCATCTCCACGACTGGAGCGAGGTCCACTACGGAGCGCAGCGCTCCCTCCAGCGTCTCGGCCGCTGCCTCGTCGGTGTCCGCCGGCGCGGACCAGTCGCGCAGGGCACCGGCGAGATCCTCGGCAGAGAAGACGGCCGGGCTGCGGAGCAGCTCCCGCCATGCGCTCTCGAGTGCGCCACCGGGCTCGTACGTGCCCCGCTCGAGGCCATCGATGTAGAGCTTCCCCTGCTCGAGTCGGAAGCTGCGGGTCGCCCCATCGGCGAGGCCCAACGTCAGGGCCGCCTTGTGACCCGACATCGAAACGGACGCGACCATCGCCTCCTGTGCGTCGGCCTCCGGAGCCTCCTGAGTACCCAGGTGGCCCACCGGCGAAAACAGAACGCAGGCGGCGCTCGCGACGGCAACGACCGCCAACGTGTAGACTCCTCTCCCGGCTTTCTCGTAGCTGTTGATCATCCTATTCCCTTTGACGTCTTCCAGTGTTTCGGTCTCAGTTCTCGTTCTTCGCCGTTGATTTCGATTCTCCGGGCCCCGGCTCGCCTATGCGGCCCTGCGAAGCCGAAGAGGAGCGGGCTGCATGAGCCGCATCATCGCTCCGGCGGCGCTGATCGTGACCAGGCTCAGTGCGGACAACAGGAGGATCGCTCCTTCCATGCCGATCCGTTCCGCGGCCTCGATCACCGACCGAATGACGGATGAGCTCCACAGCAGGCTGCCGATCGCCATCACCACCTGGAGCGAGAAGTCTCGGATCTGCTGGACCACCAGCCCGGAGAGGCTCAGCAGGCTCAGCTCGGGCTGGCTGGTGAGCCACAAAGCCATGAGGCTCGTCGTCGCCGCCAGTGCCAGACTCGCAGCCGCGAGCGGCACCCAGCGTTCACGCGTGACCGTCCATGCCCTGGCGTACCAGGGTGCGCGCAGGGAGACGCGAGCCATGACCTGCTGGGCAAACATCGGGCTGGGCGCTGGATGGGCGAGGCCGGATAGCGCTTCATCGAGGGCACGGAGAGACTCGACCTCCCGATGGCACTCGGCGCACTCGCCGAGATGTGCTCGAGCCGATCGCGGCCGGGCCGGCAGGCCGAGCGCGAACGTCTCCACCTCGTCGGGTGTCAGGTGTCTCCTGGGGTTTGCGGCTCTGTCTCTCATGATTCCCTTTGTTGCTGCACTTTCGCTCGTCTTTCCTTACGAAGGCCCACGGGTGGAAGTTTCACCCACCAGGACCCGCTCCGGACGCTTCATTCCAGGAGATGCAGGAGTTGCCCCTGGAGCTCCTTTCGAGCTCGGTGGATGTACGTCTTCACCGTCCCCAGAGGGACGTCCATGATCTCCGCGATCTCCTCGTACGAACGGCCCTCCACATGCCTCAGGATGATGGCCGATCGATACTCGTGTCTCAGCTCTCCGATCGCGACTTCGATCTCCGAGCCGATCTCGCGAGACTGGAGCGCCTCATCCGGCCGCTCCTCCATCGACTCCACCGTGATCGCCGTGGCGGCCTGCAGCTCGGCGGTAACCGCAGAGGGCGAGCCATGCATCGAGACCGTATCCAGCTGCTTCTTGCGCAGATGGTCGATGGTGAGGTTGTACGCCACTTTGAAGAGCCAGGAGGAGAACTTGTAGGATGGGTCGTAGCGCCCGAGGTTGTTGAAGGCCCGGACGAACGCCTCCTGCGCCAGGTCCTCGGCGAGCTCCCGATCCCGGACCATGCGGTAGATGAGGGAGAATACGGGGCGCTCGAACCGACGGAGAAGCTCTACAGCGGAGCGCTCATCGGCCCGCTTGCAGAGTTCTACGAGTTCCGGGTCACTCTTATCCCTGTAATCCACGGGCCAGGCGCGTGCCGGTGCGGCCGCTCGAGACGTGGCGCGGCTCGCTAAAGTGATTTCGCACGAACAGTAGAGAATGGACGAACGCCGCGACAGCAGAGCAGAGCCGACGGTCGCTTCCGCCGAGGCCCGGTGGGTCGGGGTGATCTCCGACACCCATAGCCTTCTACGTCCGGAGGTCTTCGAGGCGTTTCGGGGCGTCTCTCACATCCTTCATGCCGGCGACGTAGGGGACCCGATCATCCTGGAGGACCTGGCGACTCTCGCTCCGGTTACCGCGGTATGGGGCAACATGGACGGACACGAAATCCAGGCCGTGACGCGGGAAGAGGCGGCCGTCGAGGTGGCGCGAACTCCGATCGCCGTGATTCACGGGCACCAGCTCAGCGACTACGGGCGGCTCCCGGCGCGCTTTCCGGAAGCCCGCGTGATCGTGCACGGCCACACGCACCTGCCCTCCAACGACAGGATCGACGGCACGCTGGTCCTCAACCCCGGCAGCGCCGGGCCTCGACGGCCTGGCAAGCCCGTGACGGTGGCCCTTCTTCGGCTGGATTCCGATGGTGCGCGGGCCCGACACGTGCACCTGTAGCAGGTCGCTGAAGAACCTACGTCTGGCAGGAAGCGCAGAGGAAGGTGCTCCGCCCCGCCTGGACCGACCTCTCGACCGGTCGGCCGCAGCTTCGGCACGGCTCGCCCTCCCGGCCGTACACGCTCAGGCTGTGCTGATAGCGGCCGGAGCGCCCGTTCACGGCGCGGAAGTCGCTGAACGTCGTGCCCGCAGCGTGCAGGGCATCTCGCAGGACGGCCCGGATCGACCGATGTAGGGCGGCGATCTCTCCGGCCTCCAACGAGCACCCCGCCCGTTCGGGATGGATGCGGGCTCCGAACAGGGCCTCGCTCGCGTAGATGTTCCCGATCCCCGCGATCCGCTTCTGGTCGAGAAGAGCGTTCTTTATGGGAGCCCTCGTACCCTCCAGGAGCGTGCCGAGCCGGCGGGCGGTGAAGCCGGGAGCCAACGGCTCGGGGCCGAGCGAACGATCGAGGGCTGCCCACTCATCGGGTTCCAGCCAGCGGAAGCCTCCCAGTCGCCGCACGTCGTCGTAATAGAGGCTCCGGCCGTCATCCAGCTCGAAGACGGCCATGATGTGCCGGTAGAGAGAGGGGTCCGGGCGCTCGTATCCCAGAGCGAAGCGGCCGGTCATTCGAATCTGGGTCTGAAGAACCGCCTCGTTGTCGAGGCGGAAGAGCAGGTTCTTTCCGCGGCGGTCGACGCGGCGGATTCGGCGGTCCTCCAGCTTGCTGGCCAGGGCTCTGGCCGTCGGGAGGTTGAGGACGAGGTCGCGGCGGCGGATCCGTGCGTTGCGGATCGTGCGCTCCCGCAGCTCGGCGTCGAGGTGCCGGCGGATGATCTCGACTTCAGGGAGCTCCGGCATCAGCGTCGAACCCCCGAGCCCGGCCGACGCATCACGGGCTGGAGCGGGTCGCCACCGTGCCTGCGTCTTGGCCTATGTCTCGCCGCCACTGCTTGTTCTCGAACTCGATCGCGGCTGCCGCGGCCCGGCTCCTTTCGCCGGCTTCCGTTAGCGAGTCGCCGATCCCGGTGACTCCGAGCACCCGCCCGCCCTCCGTCACGAGCTGTCCGTGCCGGATAGCGGTTCCCGCATGGTAGACCCGCAGCCACTCCGACTCGATCCCATCCGGTACGGTGATCGGGAGACCGCGAGGGTAGGCCTCGGGGTATCCGCCGCTGGCGAGCACCGTGACGAGCGCGAAGCCGGCCGGCGGGGGAGGCTGCCAGTCGGATAGGCCATCGCCTCGCGCCACCGCGGTCATCGGCTCGGCCAGGTTGCCCCTGGTAAGCGGAAGGACGACCTGGGCTTCGGGGTCGCCGAGGCGACAGTTGAACTCGAGCACTTTCGGGCCGTCCGGCGTCAGCACGAGGCCCACGTAGAGGAAGCCTCGGTACGGGATGCCACGGGCCGCAAGCTCCTCGAGAACGGGGATGGCCACGGTCCGGCGCACCGTCTCGACGAGATCGCTCCCGATGCCGGGCACGGGCGCGAACGCTCCCATGCCGCCCGTGTTGGGTCCGCGATCGCCTTCCAGCAGGCGCTTGTGATCGCGAGCCGAGACAAGCGGCACGGCACGCTCTCCATCCGTGATGAAGAAGACGGACAGCTCCTCTCCCGGCAGGAACTCCTCGACCACCAATTCGCGCCCCGCCTCTCCGAAGCGGCCTCCAAGGATCTCTTCGACGGCCCGGCGCGCCTCCTCGAGTGACTCACAGATGATCACGCCCTTTCCGGCCGCCAGCCCTGAAGCCTTGACGACCACGGGCGGCTCGAGCTCCCGAAGGTAGCCGAGCGCCGGCTCGAGATCCGTGAAGACGTCGAAGTCAGCGGTGGGGACCCCTACGTCACGCATGAGCTCCTTGGCGAACGCCTTGGAGGACTCGAGCTGCGCGGCAGCTCGCACAGGGCCGAAGATCGGCAGGTCGCGGTCTTCGAACAGGTCGACGATCCCGTCCGCGAGCGGTACCTCCGGACCGACCACGGTCAGATCGACGCGCTCGTCCGCCGCGAACGCGGCCAGGGACTCCAGGTCCTCGACCGGAACGCTCGCCGCCACCGATTCGGTCCCGGGGTTGCCGGGCGCCGCGAAGATGGTCCCCTCGGGCGAATCTCGCCGCAGCTTGTCGGAGATCGCGTGCTCGCGGCCCCCTCCGCCGACGACGAGCAGCTTCACGAATCCGAGGAGCCCCGCCAGGCCTTGGAGACCCGGTCGCGCATCCGGTCGACGGCAGCGTCCACCTCGTCCATGATCTTCTGCGCCGAGTCCTTGTAGCCGGAGAGCGCCTCGGCAAGGTCCTGCCGGTACGGCCGGTCATCTTCCGTCCCACGTTCCTGGTACTCACCCGCCAGGATACGCTCGTAGGTGCCGCCGTCTATCCAGTCCTTGAGCTCCGCGACCCTCACCACGGCGAACGGGTGGGTCAATCCAAGCACGTTGAGGACCTTGTAGACCGAATCCAGCAGCTCGCCGCCTTCGCGGTACTCTTCCGCCTGTGCCACGAACTCTTCCAGGTTGAGCGTCGCTCCACGCATCCCGCCGGCCATGTTCATCAGGCTGCTCATCGAGGCGTCGGCATCCTGTATCGCCAGGAGGCCGGCCCGATCCGACGACAGCTCCGATTTCCGGTACCACTCGAGCAGCGCGAACAGCACCGGCCGGACGGCCAGGCCCGCGAGCGGATATCGGAAGACGGTAAGACTGAGCAGGATGACGAGCAGCGTCCGGTAGAGGACGTGTCCGCTGAGGATGTGCCCGACCTCGTGGCCGATCACTGCCTCCACCTGGTCCGGGGCGAGTAGCTCGACGAGGGAGGAGTTGAGGACGATGAACGGCTTGCTCATGCCGACAGCGCCCGCGTTGACGACCGGCTTCTGGGAAACGAACAGCTCGGGAACCTCCTCCACGTCGAGCACCTCGCAGACTCTGAGGAGGCTCTCGTGCAGGTCCGGATACTGGTTCTCGGAGACCTTGACGGCGTTGGCCTTGAAGGCGAGGAGCAGGGCTCGCTCTCCGAACATGCCGAACACCTTGCGCAATACCATGTCGAAGCCGGGGATCTTGCGGAGCGCGTTCAACGCCGCTCTGTCCGCCGGGTGCTCCCAGGCAATCGGACTTATGTTCGTGAGGACTCGCCTCTGAATGCCACCTGATTGGATGCTGCCGCTCTCCATCTTTGCCTCCTTAAGGCGCGCCTACCGCGCACGTCTCGGTCGGCCGCGGCCACCGCTCGATGAGGGGTGGCGACGCAGCCGGCCTCCGAAAACGCCTACGGCTTGCGTGAGGTGGCGGTTTCATCGAGCCGACCGCCTCAAATCTTCTCGAGAGCGCTTCCGAGGTCCTCGATCAGGTCGTCGGCGGCCTCGATGCCGACCGAGAGCCGCACCAACCCGTTCGTGAGACCGATCTTCTCCCGCACCTCCTCCGGGACCGAGGCGTGGGTCATCTCGGCCGGGACGGAGATGAGGCTCTCCACGCCGCCAAGGCTCTCCGCCAGCTGAAAGATGCGGGTGGCGGCGGCGACGGTCCGGGCTCGCTCGAAGGAGCCCGCGTCGAAGCTGATCATCCCGCCGAAGTCCTGCATCTGGCGCCGAGCCAGCTCGTGCTGAGGATGCGTCGGGAGTCCGGGGTAGAGGACGTCCCGGGCCGCCGAATGCCCGACCAGGAACTCGGCGACTCGCCCGGCGTTCTCGCAGTGGCGCGTCATGCGCACGTGCAGCGTCTTGATGCCTCTGAGCACGAGCCAGCAGTCGAGGGGCCCCGGCACCGGGCCGCTGATTCTCTGCTGATCGCGAATTCGCTCGCCGAGCTCCCGATCCCCCGTCACGACCGCGCCGCCGATGACGTCGCTGTGCCCGTTCAGGTACTTCGTCGTGGAATGGACGACGATGTCTGCCCCGAGATCCAGCGGACGCTGCAGGAAGGGTGTAGGGAACGTGTTGTCCACCGTGAGCAGCGCACCCCCTCCATGAGCGATCTCGGCACACGCCGCGATGTCCGATATCTGCATCATCGGGTTCGTCGGTGTCTCGATGTGGACGAGGCGCGTCTCCGGCCGGATGGCCGCTCGGAGGGCATCCAGGTCGGAGGTATCCACGTAGGTGAAGCGAAGGCCGAAACGAGACCACACGGTGCGGAACATCCGCTCCGTCCCGCCATACACGTTCGACCCGCAGACGACGTGGTCGCCCTCCTCCAGCACCGCTTTGAGGGTCGCCTCGATCGCCGCGAGCCCGGACCCGAAGGCAGCCCCGACGGCACCCCCCTCGAGCGCGGCGAGGTTCTCCTCCAGCGCCGTGCGCGTCGGGTTCGTCACCCGAGCGTACTCGTGCCCGCCGCGAGGCTCCCCCACACCGTCCTGCACGTAGGTGGACGTTTGGTATATCGGCGGCATGACCGAGCCCGTCATCGGGTCCGGGGTATGCCCCGCGTGGATCGCCAGGGTCTCGAATCCAGCCTCGCTCTTCGCGCTCATCGTCTCCAGGCTACTCGAGTCGTCTCATGTCGACGCCTTCGACGCGTCTTCTCGAACAGGAGCCCAGCGTGCGGCCGCCGAAACCACCGGCTGGCTGTCGCCGGGCCGCGCCCAACATAACGGTTCCAACGGACGGGTACAGGCCTCTCGCGCCCCTTTCCCCAAGCCGACCGCCAAGTTCTCTTCCCTAGCCCCCGAGACCCGAACGACCTGCTAAGGAGGGATGCTTGAGGGGGGAGCTCATCGTATCCGCGTCAGGGATTCGAGGCATTGTGGATCACGGCCTCGATGCCGGCATCGCCCGACGATACGGAGCCGCGTACGGCGAGTATCTGTCCGAGGTGCACGGTGCGTCACGCTCCGGGCGAGTCCTGCTCGGACGAGACAGCCGCACGTCGGGCGCCGCGCTCGCCGACGCCGTTGCCGCAGGCTTGACCGGTGTCGGTTGGGACGTGGGTGACCTCGGGATCGTGCCCACTCCCACGGCCCTGCTCGCCGTCCACGAGGACGATTGGGCGAAGGGAGGCGTCGTCGTGACCGCCTCCCACAACCCGGCGGAATGGAACGGCTTGAAGCTCGCGTCAGCGGAAGGCGTGTTCATCGAGCCGGCCGGCGGCAGGGAGGTGCAGGCCAGGTTCGAAGGCTCCGCGGCACGCAACGAGCCCACGGAAGCCGGATCCCGACAGCGGGTGGGCGGCCGACCGGCCCGTGGCCGGAGGCACGAGGTAGGTGGTGCCCTCGACCTTCACCTGGAACGGATCCTCACCCTCCCGCTCCTCTCTACGGACGTCATCGGCGAGCGCCGTCTTCGGGTCGCGCTCGACTGCGTGCGTGGAGCCGGTGGCCTCATACTCCCCGAGCTCCTGGATCGGCTGGGCTCCGAAGTCGTGGGAATCAACCTGGAGCCCGACGGCCGCTTTCCGAGAGAGCCGGAGCCGATCGCCGCCAATCTGCAAGAGCTCGCACAGCTTGTCCGAGAGACGGGTGCCGATCTGGGCATGGCCGTCGATCCCGATGTCGATCGGCTGGCCCTGGTGGACGAACGAGGCGCTCCCGTGGGAGAAGACTGGACGCTCGCCCTCGCCGTCGAGCTCGTGCTCGCCAAGCGCTCCGGTCCGGTCGTCACGAACCTCTCTTCGAGCCAGTGCATCGAGGACGCCGCGGTCCGAGGGGGCGGGGCTCTCTACCGAGCGCCAGTCGGCGAGGCCAACGTGGCCCGCCTGATGGCGGAAGTGGGTGCCGTGATCGGAGGGGAAGGCAACGGCGGCGTCATGTTGCCCGATCTGCACGCCACCCGAGATGCGCCGCTTGCCGCAGCCCTGATCTTGCAGCTGTTGTCGGAGCGCAACGAGTCACTCGGCGAGCTGATCGGAGCGCTCCCCTCCTACGCGGTGGTCAAGCACAAGATGCCACGCCCGGAAGCTCCGCTGGATGTGGTGTACGGACGGCTCGAAAGCGAGGCGCGACGCGGCAGCGAAGTCGATCGGCAGGACGGACTTCGGCTGTCATGGCCTGCGCGTGGCGAGTGGCTCCACGTCCGGCCCTCCGGCACGGAACCGATCGTGCGTGTGATCGCGGAAGCGCCCGATACGGATGCGGCGGAAACCTTGACTGACTGGGCGATCCAGCTCCTTTCGATGGTACAGGAACCCGGCCACGGCGTCGGGGAACAATAGACAATCAGGGGAAATGGTCCTCGCCGGTCCCCAACCGGCGCACGAAGGTGTAAGTATGTGTGGTATAGTCGGTTACATCGGTACGCGTGAAGCGACACCGTTGCTGGTGGAGGGGCTCAAGCGGCTGGAGTACCGCGGGTACGACTCCGCCGGAGTCGCCGTCCAGAACGGAACGGGCGTGGAGGTCCGCAAGACAGCCGGCAAGATCGCGCGACTGGAGGAGTTGCTTACCGAGATGCCGGCCCCCGGTGCGGTGGGCATCGCGCACACCCGTTGGGCGACGCACGGTGCGCCGACGACGCCGAACGCTCATCCGCATATCGACGAATCCGGCCAGATCGCGCTCGTTCACAACGGCATCATCGAGAACGCCGACGCGCTGAGGCGGGAGCTGCACGAGGTCGGCTACGAGTTTCACACCGACACCGACACCGAAGTCCTGGCGCACCTCATCTCCATGTTGTTCGAGGGGAACCTGGAGCAGGCCGTGGCAGCGACGCTGACGCAGGTCGAGGGCACCTACGGTCTGGCGGTTCTGAGCGCCCTGGATCCGGGGAAGATCGTGGTGGCGCGTCACGGCGCGCCGCTCCTGTTGGGTCTCGCCGAGAACGGCGAGAGGGCGATGTTCGTGGCGTCGGACGTGGCGGCCGTTCTGGGCCATACCCGGAAGGTGGTCTACCTGGACGACGGCGAGCTGGCGGTGCTCCGCAACGACGGCTACGAGTTGATGGATCTCGGCTCGCTCGACCCTTCTCAGCCTCCTCGCTTCATCGAGAAGGAGATCAGTCACGTCACCTGGGACCTCGAGCGGATCGAGCGCAGCGGCTACCCCCATTTCATGCTCAAGGAGATCTTCGAGCAGCCCGACACCGTCCGGAATGCGATGCGAGGCCGCGTGTTGGAGGAGGAGGGAACGGCCAGGCTCGGCGGGCTTCACGGAATCTTCGATCGACTTAACGCCGCCCAGCGCATCATCTTCACCGCCTGCGGAACGAGCTGGCACGCGGCCCTGGTCGGCGAGTATCTCCTGGAGGAGTACGCCAGGATTCCCGTAGAGGTCGAGTACGCCTCCGAGTTCCGCTACAGGAACCCGGTGATCCCCGAGAACACCGTCGTAGTGGCGATGTCGCAGTCCGGGGAGACCGCCGACACCCTGGCCGCGCTTCGCGAAGCCAAGAAGCGGGGCGCCACGACGATGGGTATCGTGAACGTCGTCGGCTCGACGATCGCTAGGCAGACCGACGGGGGTGTGTACACGCACACCGGCCCCGAGATCGGGGTCGCGTCCACCAAGGCGTTCACCGGCCAGCTTACCGTCCTTAGCCTGTTCGCGTTGATGATGGCGAGGCGCCGGGGGATGTCGATCTTGCAGGGTCGCGAAATCGTCGCGGCCCTCCGCGAGCTGCCCGAGAAGGTCGAAGAGCTGCTGAGCGCGCAGGAGCTCGTGAGCCAGATTGCGGCCCAGTACGCCGACCATCCCAACTTCCTGTACCTGGGCCGAGGGGCCCACTTCCCGGTGGCGCTCGAGGGAGCCCTCAAGCTGAAGGAGATCAGCTACATCCACGCGGAGGGCTATCCCGCGGCGGAGATGAAGCACGGGCCGATCGCCCTGATCGACGAGGAGATGCCCGTGGTCGTGCTCGCGCCGAACGACCCGGTGTACTCCAAGGTCGTCTCCAACGTCGAGGAGGTGAAGGCCCGGGGCGGGAAGGTGATCGCGGTCGTGAGCGAGGGTGATCGGGTTCTCCTCGAGAAGGTCGACCACGTCATCACCGTGCCCAGCACGATCGAGATGCTGCAGCCGATCCTCACGTCCATCCCGCTGCAGATTCTCGCATACGATATCGCGGTCCGACGCGGCTGCTCGGTGGACCAGCCTCGCAACCTGGCCAAGAGCGTAACCGTCGAGTAGCAGGCCTCCTAGCCGGGCTGCCGGCCTCTAGCGCCACGTACCGCGCCGGCCCCATACTTGTGCGTCTCCGTTCCGGCTCCGCGAGCCCGCGGAGCGCGGATCGAACAGCAGTCCGTCGGGTTATACTTCCGAGTGAGCGACCGAGATAAGAAGCGCAGAACGAGCGGCGGTACGGACGTGACACCGGATTACCTTCAGCTCCTCAAAGAGCAGGTCAGCAAGTACGCCGGGACGCTTCGGGATGTCGTAATCCTAGCCCCGGTGTATGCCGTGCTGATGTTTCACCTCCAGCACGATCCCCGACTCGCGCCTCAGCATCGTCTTTGGGTCGAGGCGGCGATCGGCTACCTCGTTAGCCCGCACGACGTCATCCCCGAGGACGAGGTTGGGCCGTACGGTTACCTGGACGACATCTTCTGCTGTGCCTTCGTGGCGGATCGTATCGCCGATGAGCTTGGCTGGGAGGTCGTGGAGGCGGGCTGGACCGGCGAGGGCTCCGCGCTGGAGGTCTCGCAGAACGTCCTGGCCCGCGAGCACGAGCTTCTCGGCTACGCGGGGGATGACGTTCTCAGGTTCGCCGGGCTGGAAGATATCTCGGAGGGAGCGGAACCGGAGCGAACGCGGCCCTCGAGGACGTGATTTCGGTGCTTCCCGATCCCTCTGCCGCCACCGCTAGCGGCGGACGACGGATCACTTCATCGGTGGTGATCTCCGCGCTCGTCTGCCTCCTCCCGCTGTTTTCACCCCGAGCGCTGCAGGCGCAGTACGAGATGGAGGCGCCCTCGGGGATCGAGATCGAGTTCTCCTCCACGCAGGTGCGGGCGATGCTCGACACGACGAGGACCCTCGAGATGAGCCTCCAGGAGGATCCCCGCATACTCTACTTCACTCTCGTGGGACCCCCGGTAGAGACGAGAGACAGCCTCGACGCCGCCTATCCGTGGAACGCGATCGAGGTACGCAACGACTCTGTCGCCACCATCCTGACGCCGGGCAATCTCAGAGAGGCGGATCGCGCCTACTACAACTACGCCGTGATCCGCATGCATCTGGTGCGCGAATTGGACCCGGATGTTCCGTGCGAAGAGCTCATGGAGCGCGAGCTGGAGGCGGTTTCGGCCTTCGTGGACGGCTGGGTCGCCTCGCGGCTCCTGTTCGGCGGTCTGCCTTTCGCCGTGCTCGACGAACTGGCCTTCGCTCGAGAGCAGGGACAGCTGCCGGGCATGCTCGCCGCGAAGGCCGATCGTCAGCTGGGCGCCTGCTCGGCCGAGTGGTCCTCCGACCACCCCGAAGCCGCGGAAGCCTACCTCTCCTGGCGGGACACCCGCTTCCTGGAGCTGGTGGAACCGGCCCCCGAATCCTCCGATACGACGACGCGGGTCGAACCGGAGGGCTCGTAGAGGGCCGGCCCATGGCGCTGCGCCTCCACAACACGCTGACGGGCACGCTCGAGCCGCTGGAGCCGCTCGAGCCGGATCACGTCAGGATCTACAGCTGCGGCCCCACCGTGTACGATCGGGCGCACATCGGGAACTTCCGCACGTTCCTGTGGGAGGATCTTCTGCGCCGCTACCTCAAGCTCCGTGGGTACCGAGTGACGCAGGTCATGAACCTCACGGATGTCGACGATCGGACGATCAACGCCGCCATCGAGCAGGGGAGGACGCTGGAGGAGATCACCCGTCCGGTCGAGCGGCAGTTCTTCGAGGACTGGGAAGCTCTCGGGCTCGAGCCGATGGAGCACTATCCCCGAGCGACCGAGCATGTCGACGCGATGATCGAGCTGGTGCGACGCCTGGAGGATCGCGAGCTCACCTACGACCGCGACGGATCCGTCTACTTCGCCATCGGCCGATACCCCGAGTACGGCAGGCTCGTCGGCCTCGATGAGCGCGACCTCGCTTCCGCCGGTCGCGCCGAGGGGGACGAGGAGTACTCGAAGGAAGACCCGCGTGACTTCGTGTTGTGGAAGGGTGGCGAGCGGGAGGAGGGTGACGTGGCTCTGTGGGAATCGCCGTGGGGTCCGGGCCGACCCGGGTGGCACCTGGAGTGTTCGGCGATGTCCATGGAGTACCTCGGCGAGTCCTTCGACATCCATACCGGCGGAGTGGACAACATCTTTCCGCACCACACGAACGAGATGGCACAGTCGGAAGGTGCCACCGGTCGATCGTTCGCACGCTACTGGTTACACGCCGAGCACCTTCTGGTCGATGGAGGAAAGATGTCGAAGTCGCTCGGCAACTACTACACCGTCCCGGACCTTGTCGAGCGCGGACACCGCCCGTCGGCGATTCGTTATCTGCTTCTCAGCGCTCACTACCGGACTCAGCTCAACTTCACGCTCGAAGGTCTGGCGAAGGCCGACCGGGCCTTGGAGCGGCTGGAGGAGTTCCACCGGCGCCTCCGAGCCGCTCGTGCACCGGAACCTTCCGCGACTCGAGGTGTGGAACCGGATCGCGCTTCGATCGGGGAGCTGTCCCGTCGGGCGCGCGAAGCGTTCTTTTCCGCCATGGACGATGACCTCTCGGTCAGCGATGCGATCGCCTCCGTGTTCATGATGGTCAGAGAGGTGAACCGCGAGCTGGATCGGACCGGAGACCGGCTCACCGCGGGCGACGGGGAATCGGCTCTTGCGCTGCTTGGAGAGTTCGACGCGGTCTTCGGCGTGCTCTCGCTGCGGGCGGGAGAGAGGGGCGACGCCGACCCCGCGCTCGTGGCCTGGATGGATGAGCGGATCGCGGCGCGGCAGGCGGCGCGCGACGCTCGCGACTACGCGCGCGCCGATGCGATACGCAGGGAGATCGAGGAGAGAGGAATCGTCATCGAGGACACCCCCGACGGCACCCGGTGGAAGCCCGTTGGCGAGGCGGTTTCGGCAGTCGATACAACGGATTGACGGTCGACGATGAAGCCCGTATCATAGAAGACTAACTTTGGTCAAGGGCTATCGTGCGGCCTGCTCGCCGCGGGAGCGGTGAGGCGGGCCGTCTGATGCTGACGTAGCTCAACCGGTAGAGCGTCGGATTTGTAATCCGAAGGTTGTGGGTTCGAGTCCCACCGTCAGCTCCGTCATGATGGAGCCCAGGGGTCGTTCGCCGGGCAGCGTGAGCCCCATCGCACCCCGATTCTTCCCGGGTGACGGCCGGGGGATGGTGGGGTACCGAAGCGGTCAAACGGAGCAGACTGTAAATCTGCTGGCTTAAGCCTTCGGAGGTTCGAATCCTCCCCCCACCATACACGAGCGCGACTGCGAGTCACACGAGTTCATCCAGTAACGTCCAACGCGACCTTCCCGGTCCCAAAAGGTAGAGAGACAAGGATCAATGGCGAAGCAGAAGTTTGAGCGGACGAAGCCGCACGTAAACGTGGGAACGATCGGACATGTGGACCACGGGAAGACGACGCTGACGGCGGCGATCA
>CAMYMV010000003.1 GCA_947259585.1 uncultured Gemmatimonadales bacterium
GGTGGGCGAGCTGGACGGGGTCGAGACAGAGCGGGCCCGGGAGATCGCCGGCGTCTTCGAGGCGGCTGGCTACAAGTCGTACATCCTCGAGGACATCCGGGCCGAGATCTGGCTCAAGGCGGTGGGGGTGCTCGCCTTCAACGCGATCAGCGCGCTCGCGCACGCCACGATGGCCGAGATCTGCCGCTATCCGCCGTCACGGGAACTGGCGATGCGACTGATGCGTGAGGCGGAGGCCGTGGCCGGGGGTCTGGGGGTCGCCATGCGCGTGCCCCTCGAGCGGCGGTTGGCCGGCGCGGAGCGGGTCGGGGAGCACAAGACGTCCACGCTGCAGGACGTGGAGAGCGGCCGCTCCCTCGAGGTCGAGGCGCTTATCGGCTCGGTCGTCGAGGTAGGGGAGCGACTCGGAGTCCCGATGCCCGCCACCGAGGCCATCTACGCCTCCGTAAAGCTGCTAGATGAGACACTGCGCCGCCGGGGCGGCGGCATCCGGACGCCGGAGTAGCCGCTCCGGGTCGAGGGCAGGAGTCCAGGTCGAAGCGGTTCAGCGAAAGGGCAGGACGCTCAAGGAGGCCCGCGGACATCCACTACGTGCAGGAGGACAGCCCCCACGGGATCGGAGAGGCGATCGCGGAGTGGGGCCGGGGACTCTGATCCGGCGGCGTACTCTTGGCGCGAGGCTCCCCACGCCCGAGGTTATAGCGCTCCGTCCCCTCTTCACAGCAAGAACGGCAAGGCTTCGTGCCCGGGTTCTGACGCCGGGATCACCGTCACCGCAAGGAGGTCCACATGGCCACGGTAACGATCAAGCTCAGATGCAAAGGCAGAGGCGTTGAGTGGGGAAAGGTCGAAGGCACAGGCGTCGATTGGGGAAAGACACCGACGGCTTCTGAAGGAGACGTCGTGCGCTGGGAATGCGATGAGGGTCCCTGGTTTATCGTCTTCAAGACCGGAGCCGGCCCGCTGATTCAACCGGGCTTGAACGGCGGGAAGGGAAAGAGCAAGGGCAAGGGTTCCAAGGTCAAGGTCAAGGGGCCGAAGAAGTACTACTACGCGGTGGCTATCTGGAACAATAAAGATCAGAAGTTCTGCACCGAAGATCCGCCGCTCGACATCGTGCCCGGGGGCAACATTAGGAAGAAGCGGGGCAGCAAGCGGTCGCGGAAGGCGAGGAAGCGCTAGCGCCCCTGGCCCTGGTTGCTCCTAGTCCCGGGTCACTCCTCCGTCAGGAGGGCCTCGAAGTCCGGGTCGCCGCGCAGCGCCTGCCACCACGGGTCGGTGGCCACCTGGCCGCGGCGTTGCGGCTGCATCTCGAGATAGTCGCCGAGGAGGCGGATCGCCTCCTCCCGGTCGCCGAGGAGGAGCCGCGCGTTGGCCTCGTACGTGAGCGCCGTAGCGTCCGCTGGGTCGGAGGCTCGCGAGATGACGGCTCGGGCGCTGTCGTCGAGGCTGGCGCGCGCCAGAACGGCGGCGGCGAGCAGCTCCCACTGGGATGCCATGTCGGGCAGGCGCTCCTCGAGAAGCTCGACAAGACTCCACGCGTGATCGACGTCGGGCTCGGGCGCGGCCGGAGAGGCGAGGACGAGAAGCTCGATGGCTGGGAAGGTGGGCTCGCCCGGGTACCTGGCCCGGCCCAGCGTCGTAAGCCGGAGTGCCTCGACGAACTCTCCCTGCTGCAAGGCTGCGTAGGTCACGTTGAACAACAGGTCCCGGTTCATCTCGTTGAACGCGTCCGCCTCGATGGCGCGCTCGGCGGCGATGCCCGCCCCGTCGGTTCGGTAGACGGCTCAGCTCCGCCCACGCTCGCGCTGCCATCGGGTTGGCCTCGACGGCGGCTCTCAGGTCCCTCTCGGCGGCGGCCCATTCCGCCGCGGCGTCGGATGTCTCGCCTCCCCAGCCGCTGTAGAAGCGAACGGTGCCGCGAAGCTCGAGACCGGCCGGATCTCCGGGGGTCTTCGCCAGCGCACCGTTCGCATAGACCATGGCTTCCGCCATCAGCTCGCCGTCGTACGAGGCCGGGTCGGCCTTGCCGACCTTCGCCCGGCGGAACGCCGCCCACCCCCTCTTCACCAACGGCAACGCCCACTCGGGATCCACCTCCTGCGCCCGGGCGAGCAGCAGATCGGCGCGAGCGAAGGCCTGGTCGGCGCCTGCCGTGTCGCCCGCCGCTTCGAGCTTCTGGCCGTCGTCGACCAGGAGCTCGGCCCGGCTCACCAGCGTCCAGGCGTCCGGGCTCGCCGTGCCCGCTCGGATCTCGCGCAGGCGGATCTCCTCCCCCAGCCGCTTGCGCAGGAACTCCTCGACCTCCCGCGACACCTGGTCGAGGAGCACGAGCTGGGAGGCGACCGGCTGCTCGACCGTGCGGCTGTCTATGTGCGCGTTCGTCGCCGCATCGATGAGCTGCACGTTGACGCGGATGCGATCCGCATCCCCCATCACGCTGCCCTCGACGATCGTGCCCGGCCGGAGCGCCTTGATGATGCTGTCGACGGTCACGTCCGCGTTTCGATACGGCTTGACACCGTTCCGCGAGATCACCTCGAGCCCCTGAACCTGGCTCAGCCGCTGGATGAGCTCGTCGGTGAAGCCAGCGGCCAGGTAGTCGAGATCCTGCCCCTCGCTCATGTCGTCGAAGTAGAGGACGGCGAGGCGACGGGGATCCAGGTCGGCCGCGGAGAAAGTAGCCGGCGACTCCACGGCGCCCGAACCGAGGTCGTCGCTCGAGAACCATGAGGCGACCGCTTGCACGATCTCCGTCAAGTCGACGATCACTGCGGCCGCCGCGAGCGCAGCTACGGCGACCCCCAACCGGAAGCGACCCTTCTTTTCGTCGGTGGCTTCCGGAGGGCCATCCGCCTCGGTGGTGGTGCCCGGGTGGAGAGGGGCGGCCTCGCCGCTGACCTCGGCCGCCGCCCGCACGAATTCCGCGGTCACCCTCGGCGCGCCCTCCAGCAGCGATTCGTCCGGACGCGACAGCTCGCTGTCGGGCGGCTCGGCGGGCGTTCGGTAAGCCTCGGCCGGCGTTCGGGAAGTCTGGGCCGGCGCTCGGGAGCCGGCATCGCCCGAGGAAGGCACGGCAGCCTCACGCTCGCGGATCTCCGAGATGAGAGCTTGTGTCTCCGGGGATGGCTGGAGGCCGAGCTCGTTCTCCAGCCGCCAGGCAAAGGCCTCGTAGGCTCGAAGCGCCGCGGCGCGGTCCCCGACACGGTCGAGCAGGCCTACGAGACGCTGGACGCTGGACTCGTCGTCCGGCGCGTAATCGGCCGCCCTGCGTCCCCATACCGCGGCGTCCGTCCGCTCGCCGGCGTCTTCCGTCCTCTGCGCCATCGTCCATGCCGCCTCGGCCGCCTGGTTGCGCAGGGTCGTCCGCCTCCCGTCGAGCCACTTCTCGAACTCTGGCGCATCGGAGAGGAAGAAGCCCTCCAGGAAGTCGCCCTTGTAGAGGTCGAGGGCCGCCTCGGCCTCCCCGTCCCGCACTGCAGCCTCGAACAACCCCACGTCGCACTCGAGGTGATCGCCGTCGATACCCAGCTGCTCGTCTCCCTGCGAGGTCAATACGCGAGGGCCGAGGCTTCTTCGGAGCGTGTAGAGCGACTGCCGCAACGCGTGGCGCGCGCGCTCCTCGTCGGATTCGGGCCAGAAGAGTCCCAGCAGCGTGTCACGGCGCACGGAGTCTCGATGGGCGGCGAGATAAGCAAGGAGAGCGACCCGCTTCGGCTGGGCCAAAACCGAGAGGATCTGGCGTCCGTCGCTCGCTCGGAGGTCGAGCGAACCCATAAGGGACAATCGGATCATCGCCATCCTCCGCAACGACTTACGGGACCGTCACTGCCGAATGACGGCACACGGACGTTGGCATGACGGGTCATCGCGATAGTCACCAACGTAGACGCCGCGCGGGCCCAATACAATCGCGACCCGAGTCCGCGGACGGTGCCGGTAACGGTCGCAGTCGACAAAGGAGTTTCCGATGAGAGCCTCGACCCATAGCCAGCCTAGATACTACGGAAGCCTGTTCAATCTCGAGCATCGTGTCATGAGTGGAGCGGTGGTGACGCTGGCCGTCATCGTCCTGGTCCTCGTCGGCCAGGAAGGCCGCGCGGTCCAGTCCGGCTTGGGTCTCGACGTCGTGACTCCGTCTGCCGATCGGGCGTACGACGGCCGGTTGGACGGATGGGTGAGGCCGGCAGAGATCCGGGTTCATTCACCCGTGGTGGGCCGCCCGATTCTGGATGAGAGGCTCCTGCAGCGGTTCCGGCTCCTCGAGCCGCCCAAGTCGGCGCCGCCTCCCGTTGGCCGTGTGACCGCAGCGGATGCGCAGCTCATCCTCGTCCCGACTCGGCCCGCCGCCGTCCAGGTCGGTCCGCCCGACGTCGCCGACTACCGGCTTGGCGAGTCGCTTGCTCCTGGCCCTCCGCGCGAGTCCGTCGCCCCGGCGAACGGTCGGATCGGCCGGTGACGCGGCATCTCGACGACCTCGAAGTGAAAGCCCGGCTGAAAGGGCAGGGCCCGGCCGCGGGCCGGGTCCCGCCACGCCGGCTTTGTTGGCTAAGTGCCTGTGTGACAGGGAAGTGCGAAATCCGATGAGGGGATGGCACGGTCCGAGTTTGGGCACGACTATTGCTAATCGTTACTGATACTAGACCCTGTGCCAGTACCGGAAGCCTGGTGCCCGGACCCCCGCCAAGAGAACCCGAGGAGTCGAACCGATGAAACGCCCTGATCGAACGGAATTGCTGGTGATGGCAGCCCTGGCGGCCGTGGCGATCCTCCTCGTCTGAGGAAGCGCCCGACCGCCAAGCGACCGCCAAGCAGTCGCCTCCACCCGCACCACCTGCAGCACCCGCCGCACAACCTCGCTTCTGCCCGCCTCTCCGCGGACATCCGAATCTTCGCCAGGAACCGGCTACTCTACCTGTACACCAGCGCCGGCTACTCTACCTGTACACCTGTACATGTAGAGGGGAGAAGGCATGTCCTCGCCTCGCAGGAGCGGATTCCAGGTCTCCGCGGGCGTGCAGGAGCCGATTCCATCTCGGTCAGACGAGTCGGTCAGACGAGAAAGCGGAATGACAAAATCGTAGGCACGGGAAAGACTGGCCCGGAAGGGCCTGAGAGGGTAGGCGGAAGCGGCCGGTTTCCGGATTGGAACGGCGTTAGACTCAGGCGGGACAGCGCGTTGTCCGCACGCACGATGACCGGAGTCTCCGGTGCCAACCCGTCGCGGCGGTCTGGTCCGACGTGACGGGAAACACCTGAGCCCGTCGCCGACCGCTTCGCTACATAAACGCTACATATTTGTGGTGTCGAGTGCAAGCATAAATGTCGGGTCGAGCGCAATCGAGCTCCGGATGGTCGCCCTGGCACTTTTCGCCTGCCTGGCGCGTTTTCTTCCAGGTGGCGGACCGTGATATGTGGGAATATCTTGCTTTGCTCTCTTTCGCTTGGCACGGCCCTCGGGTGGGGCCGGGAACCGCGCCGAACCAAATCGAGGGAGACGGGTAATGTCGTTTGCCTCTCGGGGATTCTCTTCGAGGCCTCCGGGCAGGCGCCTGGACGACGTTTTGAGTCGACGCACCGGGGGCTGTTTTCGGGGCTGTCGACGTTGGTTTCTCAGGAAGTTGCGCATCACCAAGCAGAGGGAAGAACGCCGATGACACCGTTCCGCGCTGTCGTTTCATCGACGCTGCCGATCCTGGTCCTGCTCGCGCTGGCTCTGCCGGCCGACCTGCAGGCACAATCCGCCGCCCAAGTCCTGGTCGCTCCTCTGACCACCAGCGGGGATGTCGACGAGAAGTTCGGCCAGCGGGTCGCCGAGGAAGTCGGAAAGAGCCTCGAGGATTTCGACGCCATCGAGCCGATGGAGGAGGACGAGATCGAGCAGGCCCTCAAGCGATTCGGGCTCGAGGGTCAGGTCCTCACTCCGATTCAGTGGAGGCAGCTAGCAGGCCAGCTCAAGGCTGATCTGGTGATGGTCGGAAACGCCGATCCGGCCGGAGGCGGCGTCCACGTCAAGGCGACCTTCGTCCAGTCCAAGTCCGGCGAGGAACTGCCGATTCCCGAGTTCACCGTGGGCGGCGATGGCGGCTCCGAGGCCAAGGAGGCGTCGCGGCGGATCATCGAGGCCTTCGGCGCTCAGGTCGCCTACCTGAAGGCGGTGCAGTTCTGCCAGGAGTACCTGGCGGCCAACCAGTTCGAGGATGCGCTGCGCAACTGTGACGAGGCCATCGCGCTGAGACCGGAGGCGGGCCAGGCGCTCTACTTCCACGCCCGGACGTTGATGGGTCTCGAGCGTTGGGCGGACGCCAGGCCGGAGTTGGAGCAGGTGCTCGCCGCCGAACCGGCCAAAGAGGACGCGATCCAGTCGATCGCCTTCGTCTGCGCCCAGCTCGGGGACACGGAGTGCGCCAACGACTACTACGGGAAATACCTGGACTTCAATCCGGACGACGCCGAGGTTCGGCTGAACATCGCGTTCAACCTGGCGCAGGCCGGGGACTACGACGGCGCGATCGTGATCCTCCAGGATGGACTCTCGCGGGACGATCAGAACGCCGCGATGTGGCAGTACCTGGGGAACGTCGCGCTCGCCAAGGCGACCTTCAGCGGCGAGGGAGGGGGCAACGGAGGCACGGTGCAGGACTCGGCCGCCGCCCATGTCGCGCTGGACGCCTACCGCCGCTACGTGGACCTCGAGGAGGAGGCGATCGAGGCGGCGATCATCCTGAACGCGATGAAGGCCTACCTGGCCATGGGTGACGCTGCCGGTGGCTTCGAGCTCTCCGAGCGCGTCAAGGATGAGATGGAGGCGACGACCGATCCGGTGACGGGAGAGGGCGGAAGCGTCACGACGGCGGGTGGTCAGCAGCTCGCGGTCACGAACATCACAGAAGCGGACCGGGCCGCCTTCTGGGCGCTCAGGGCCGACATGCTCGCCGAGATGGACCGGACGGACGATGCCGTTCGCGAGCTGGGCTACGCCCTCGAGATCGACCCGACCTATCCGAACGGCTTCCTCAAGCGCGGCATCTTCCACCTGCAGGGAGGCGCTCCTATGGAGGCCGCGCTCGCGGACTTCCAGAGGGCCGTGGACAGCGGGAGCGATTCGGACGTGATCGCCAGCCAGCTTCTGTCCCGGGGTTACAATGACCACTTCAAGCGAGGCCAGATCGCTCAGGCGCTCAACATGTTCCAGGCGGGCCTGGACTTCGCGAGCACCTCCGCCACGCAGAACCAGTTGAACTTCTTCATCGGGTACGGGATCTACCAGCAGGCGGTCGCGATCGACGAGTCCAATCCGAGCGAGGAGTGTGGACCGGCGCAGCGTGCGCTGCAGCGCTTCCAGCAGGTGCCCGGCTACATCCAGCGGGCCGGCGATGTGCAGCGGGCTTCCCAGTCGCAGATCATGGACGCCACCGACACCTACATCTTCAGGCAGGAGCAGATCGTCAAGAAGGCCTGTCGGGGATAGGCCCCCACTCTGACCGTGCCGTGACCTTCCGGAGAAGGTCCGAGACGGTCTGACGATCCGATAGCCGAGGCCCGGCGGGAGAGCTCCCGCCGGGCCTCTTTTTTCTTTCCCTTCGGCGCGATCCGGCCGCCTATCCGCAGCCACCGGGCCTCTTTTCCGAAGCCGCCGGGCAGCCTTTCCGCAGCCGCCGGGCCGGCGCCGCGCCGATCCACCTGCCCGGCAGCCTCGCTCCCCCCCGGCTCGGCTCTGGCTCGAGCCTCGATCCCCTCATCCGTGAGCCCGCTTTCGCCGGGGGGTTGACGTACGCGCCCGACCTTGGGTAGTATGGGGCTCGGTGGGGAAAAGTGGGGGAAAGTGGGGAGTCAACAGCAGTGGTAGAAGGGGCGCCGTGTGAGCGGCTATCTGGGCAGCTTCGTCCATCAGGTAGACGCCAAGGGTCGTGTCGCTCTCCCGGCCTCATTCCGCCGCGGCAGCGAGTCGGAGTCGTTCATCCTCATCCAGGTGCATGAGGACGCCCTCTCGCTCTTTCCCCACTCGAGTTGGCGGCCGGTAGAAGAGGAGCTCCGAGAGCTCATCAGGAAGCAGCCCGAAGCCCGGGCCGGCGTTCTAGCCCTGACCGCCAGCGCGCTGGAAGTCTCGACGGACAAGCAGGGAAGGATCCTGATTCCGGACCGCATGAGAGAGTTGGTGGGGTTGAGACGCGAAGCCTTGTTTGTCGGAGCCCTGAACAAGATCGAGATCTGGGATCCGAAGCGGTTCCGGGACAGCACGGAGGCTCCCGACCCGAAGTTCGATCCGTTTATCGAATCGATCTTCGCCTGAGGGTTCGGGCTCGCCTGGATCGCCCGACGAGAGAGTGGGCTTCAGGCACGAGCCGGTCATGGTGGACGAGGTGCTCACGCACCTCGAGCCCGAGAGGGGCGGTTGGTACCTCGACGGCACGACGGGGGGCGGCGGCCATGCGGCCGCGATCCTCGAGCGCGGTGAGCTCGCAACGGTGGTCGGCCTGGACCGGGACCCCGACGCGATCAACGCGGCAAGAGAGAGGCTGGAAGGATACGAAGGGCGAATGCGGCTCAGGGAAGCTGACTTCCGAGACGCGCCCGAGATCCTACCGACTCTGAAGATAGAAGAGCTGCAGGGAGCGCTGCTCGACCTGGGCGTCTCCTCTTACCAGCTCGACAAGACGGCGCGCGGGTTCTCCTTTCGTCCGGGCACACCGTTGTTAATGCGGATGGGCGGGACAACGGGCGGACGGAGGCCCGCAGCCGACTTTCTAAACACGGCTCCCCTCGAGGAGCTGGGTCGCGTTTTTCGGGAGTACGGGGAGGAGAGGCGGTGGCGGGCCCTCGCGCGAGAGGTCGCGCGGCGGAGGGTCGAGCACCCGTTCGAGAGCAGCGACGATTTTGTCGCCGTTATCCGGACGATTCTCGGTCCGACCGTCAGGGCGGGAGACAAGGCACGGCTGTTTCAGGCCGTCCGCATCGAGGTCAACCGCGAGCTGGAGGCCCTGGACGTCGCTCTTCCTCGAATCCGCGATCTCCTCGCGGACCAGGGTCGGCTGGTGGTGATCGCCTACCACTCGCTGGAAGACAGAATCGTAAAAAGAGCGTTCCGTGACTGGAGCCGGAGCTGTGTCTGTCCTCCGGAGCTCCCGGTGTGTCTGTGTCGCGGAAAGCCACTGGGAAAGACGCTCACGGGACGTCCGGTGAGGCCCTCCGAGGAGGAGGTGGGACGGAACCCGAGAGCACGCAGCGCCAAGCTCAGAGCCTGGGAGCGAAGGGGGGACGTGCCGTCCGTGGCTGCATCGTGAGCGGCCGACAGCGGTTTTGGACGCGCCGGCGACGTCGCATGAGCTGGATCGGCCTCGGGGTGGCCGTTCTGGTGGCTTCCATGGTCTGGACGGTCCGGAGGCAAACCGAGGCGCGAGAAGTGGCCGTAGCCATCGATTCTCTGGAATCAACCGAAGTCGTCGAACGCGCCCGATTCGCCGCGGCGATGCGCCGCGCCGACTCACTGGCGTCCCGGGTTCGACTGCTGGAAGCGGCCGCCGAGCTGGAGCTCAGGCCGGCCACCGACGAGGAGATCTCTTTCATAGAGGACGTGTCGCCACCAACGAAGGGTACAGCGGCGGAGGTTCCCGAGCCTCGATGACGGAAAAGAAGAGCCCGAACCGCACACGGACGCACCGGCTGCGCACGCATGCGCTGGCCGGCTTCTGGATCCTGCAGGCAGTCGTCTTTCTCGGACGATCGATCCAGCTTCAGCTGCTGGACGACGAGGTGTGGCGGGAACGGGCGCGCGCCCAGTACGCGACACACGTCGACCTGCCGGCCGAGCGCGGAGCCATTCTGGATCGCAACGGCCGCTCGCTCGTTCTCGATGCCCGACAGTTTCGAGCCTACGTCGCGATCCGTGAGATGGCCGACCCGGATCGCTCGATCGGCGCGATAGGGCGAATCCTGGGGCTCTCCCGGGAAGAGGAAGAGAAACTGAGGGCGGCCGAAGGCGGTTGGGTTGCCGTGCGGCGGAAGGTGGCGGCGGAGGATCGCAACCTCCTGGACGATGCCGTGCGGCGAGGCCTCCACTTCGAGCCGTTGGCATCCCGCGTCTACCCGGAGGGCGTGGCGCTCAGCCTCCTGGGAGCCATCGACGCCGACGGGCGCGGGCGATCGGGCCTGGAGATGGCGCTCGACTCGCTCCTGACCGGAGAGACGGGCAAGGCCCTCACGCAGAGGGATGGTCGCGGAGACCTCTACCGGCTGCCCGGCGCGGCCTTGTCGCCGCCCGTTCCAGGCCACGACGTGGTGCTGACGATCGACGCCGAGCTGCAGGCGATCGCCGAGGACGCCCTCTCGCGGGCGATCGAGTCGTCGGGCGCTTCGGGCGGTGACGTGCTGATCGTGGACCCGAGAACCGGCGATCTTCTCGCCGTCGCCAGCCGGCGGCACGACGGCTCGCTGAAAGTACCGGCGTTCACCGACCCGTTCGAGCCGGGGTCGACCGCCAAGCCCTTCCTGCTGGCCTCACTCCTGTCTGAGGACCTGGTCTCCCTGACCGACAGCATCGACGTGATGCACGGCGTCTTCAAGGATGGCCGCCGGGTGATTCGGGATGTCCATCCCTACGACAAGCTGACCGTCGCGGAGGTCGTCCGGTACTCGAGCAACGTGGGCGCAGCCCTGCTCTCGAAGCGGCTTTCGTACGACATGCAGTACAAGTACCTGCGCGATTTCGGGTTCGGCCTGCAGACGGGGATCGACTACCCCGCCGAATCGTCCGGCCTCCTCCGGCGTCCCGATCGCTGGTCGGGCCTGAGCCAGGCCTCCCTGGCCATGGGCTACGAGATATCGGTGACCTCGCTGCAGCTCGTCATGGCCTACGCCGCGCTGGCCAACGGCGGCCGGCTTCTCCGTCCCCGCCTCGTCAAAGAGGTGAGAAGCCACACGGGCGAGGTGCTGGAGCGCCGGGATCCGCAGACCATACGGCGCGTGATCGCTGAGAGCGTGTCGAGTCAGATCACCGAGGTCCTGACGTCCGTGGTCGAGGGCGGAACGGGCAAGCGGGCGGCCATGACCACGCTCACGGTCGCCGGTAAGTCCGGGACGGCTCGCCTGGTGAGCGGCGGCGGCTATCAGCGCCGGTATGGTTCCTCATTCGTGGCGTACAGCCCCGCTGAAGATCCCAGTCTCGTCATCTTCGCGAAGCTGGAGGACCCGCAGGGCGCCTTTTACGGCGGCTCCGTCGCCGCACCGGTCAGCCGCAGTGCTCTACAGGCGGCGCTGGCGACGCGCGGCATCGAGATCTCTCGAGGAAGAGCGGTGCCGTCCTCCTTCCATTTCGACTGGAGACAGGCGGTCGCTCCAGCGGCTGCGGCGAATGAGCAGGGACTCGTCGAGCCGTTGGCACCCGCCGTCGAGCAGGATCCCGTTCGGTTCGCGGCCACCGGCGTGTCGACGGACGTGCCCCCGAACGCCCCGATGGATCCGTCGCTGGATGCCGTTCGCTTCGCCTCGGTCACGGGGACGGCGAGACGGCTTCCGGACCTTCGCGGCCTGAGCGTCCGCTCCGCCGCAGCCCGGCTTCACGCGCTGGGGCTGCAGACGAAGCTGGAGGCCTCCGGGCGGGTGGAGTTCCAGACGCCGGCGCCCGGATCACCGGTAGCGGTCGGCTCGGTCGTTCTCCTGCGGTGACGGTCAGCGGCGCTCCGGCGAACGCGGTTGCGAGGCGCCCCTCTCCGAGACGGGAGAGGCGGAACGACGGACTACGAGAAGAGCGGCTGGCCGGCGGTCCGGCCCGAGATCGGATCGACCGGCCTTCCGGCGATGGTGCCTGGGGGGTTGGAGCGTTGATCACATTAGAGGCGGTTGAAGAGCGATTTCGCCTGCGCCGGGTGCCGGCCCGCTGGCAGGGGGGGCCGCCGGCCGCCTTCGATCGGCTCACCTCGGACTCTCGCCTCACCGGCTCGGGAGACCTCTTCGTGGCGGTCGCTGGACTCAGCTCCGATGGCCACTCCTTCCTGCAAGACGCCGCTCGGGCGGGAGCAGCGGCCGCGGTCGTGGAGCGCCCCGCCGACATTGACCTGCCGCAGCTCGTGGTCCCCGACACCCGCGTCGCGCTCGCCGATCTCGCCATGCTGTGGGAAGGCGATCCGGCCGCCGGGATGCGGCTCATCGGCATCACGGGCACGAACGGCAAGACGACCACCGCCTGGCTGGTCCGGCACCTTCTCGCCGGTCTCGGGCGCTCCGCCACCCTCGGGACTCTCGGGATCGTGGATGCGGGCGGCCAGCGCCACCCCGGAGAGCTGACGACGCCGGATCCGCTCGTTCTGGCCGGCTCCCTGGGGATCCTGCGTGACCGCGGCGTGGAGCTGGCGACGATGGAGGTCTCCTCGCACGCGCTCGACCAGCGTCGCGTCGACGGCCTCCGCTTCGACTACGCGGCCTTCACGAGCTTCAGCCGCGAGCATCTGGATTATCACGCGGAGATGACCAGCTACCGTGAGGCGAAGCTTCGGTTCGCGGAGCTGCTCGCGCCCGACGGCGTCCTGGTCATCAACGGCGACGAGCCGGCGTGGGACTCCCTCCGGGCCGGGCCGGGCGAGATCGTGACCACCGGGTTCGGCGACGGCCTCCAGGTGAGAGCCGAGTCCGTGGAAGCCCTTCCCTCCGGCACTCGCTTCCGGCTCTGCGGAGAATACGGGGAAGCCCTCGTGGAGCTCCCGCTCATCGGCCGGTTCAACGTGGAGAACGCGCTTTCGGCGGCGGGGATAGCCCTTCATCTCGGGATGTCTCCGGCCGAGGTGGCGGAGCGGCTCGGGTCGGTCCCCCAGGTGCCCGGCCGGTTCGAGATCCTGAGCCGCGAGCCGGTCCTCGTTCTCAGGGACTACGCCCACACGCCGGACGCCTTCAGGCTCGCAATCGAGGCTCTGAGGCCGCTCGTCGAGGGCCGTCTGATCATGGTGTTCGGGTGCGGCGGCGACCGCGATCCCGGCAAGCGCCCGCTGATGGGTGAAGTGGCCGGGTCGCTGGCCGGTCACGTCATCGTCACCACGGACAATCCGCGGTCCGAGGATCCGGAGAGGATCGCCGAGGAGACGGTGGCCCGGATGGACCCGGACGCCTACGAGATCGTGCTCGACCGGCGCAAAGCGATCGGCCGGGCCTGGGAGCTGGCTCGTCCGGGCGACGCGGTGCTCCTCGCCGGCAAGGGCCACGAGACCTACCAGATCGTGGGTAGCCGCAAGCTCCCGTTCGATGAAGCGGAGATCGTGGCCGAGCTGCGAGGGGAAGCGGCGTGAACGGTCCGGGCGCGATGGGGGCGGAGGGGTGAGCGAGCGGGTGATGTTCAGCTCGAACGACGTCCGCGAGGCTCTGGGGCTCCCTCCCGATGGCGGAGGCAACAGCTACACCTCCGTCTCCACCGATACTCGCACCCTGCGGCCCGGCGCCCTCTTCGTGGCCATCAAGGGCGAGCGCCACGACGCGGTCGACCTCCTCCCCGAGGCTGAAGCCAGGGGCGCGGTAGGCGCGGTGGTGCCGGAGGATCGAGCCCTCCCGGTCACCGGCCTCGAGCTATTCGGCGCACCCGACGCGACCCGGGCGCTCGGCGACCTGGCCGCGTGGCACCGGAAAGCGACCGGCGTACGGGTGGTCGGCATAACGGGGAGCTCGGGCAAGACCACCGTCAAGGAGATGGCGGCTGCGGTTCTCGACCTCGGATACCGCGTCTACAAGACGGCCGGGAACCTGAACAGCCAGGTGGGGCTGCCGCTGGCCATCTTCGAAGCCCCCGCCGACGCCGATCTCTGGGTATTGGAGCTGGGAAGCAGCGAGCCCGGAGAGATCGCCCGACTCGCAGAGATCGCCGCGCCCACAGACGCCGTCGTCACCACCGTAGGGCCCGCGCACCTGGAGTTCTTCGGCACCGTCGGTCGAGTGCTCGAGGAGAAGCTCTCGCTCGTCGCGGCCGCCAGCCCCGACGGAACGGTCGTGGTCGGGGAGCGTCCCGCGGAGCTGGTGTCCGGTGCTCTGGAGTTGAGGCCCGATGCCATCGTGGCGGGAACCGGAGAGGCGGCCTCCTGGCGCCCCGACGAGCATTCCGTCGAGGCGGAGGCGGTTCGTTTCGTCCGCGATGGGGTCGAGTACCACGTGCCTGCGGGGGGCCGCCATCACCTGGCGGATGCTCTCATCGCGGCCGCCCTGGGCGACGCGCTGGGGGTTCCGGCCGCGGACGTCGCCCGCGGTCTCGCCGGCTACCGGCCGCTCGGCATGCGAAGCGCGCTGGAACAGGTCGGCGGGATGACCGTCATCGCGGACTGCTACAACGCCAATCCGGAGTCCTTCGCGGCCGCGATCGAGTACTGCGAGGAGGCGTTCCCGAACCGGCGGCTGGTCGCCGTCGTGGGGACGATGCTGGAGCTCGGGAAGGCCTCGCGAGCCGCCCATCGGCAGATCGCCGAGCGGCTGGTCCGAGCGCACTTCGACCTGGTCGCGGCCACCGGGGACTTCGTCGATGCGTTCGCGGGGCTCCGGATCGGCCGGAACGGCACCGGCGTCTTCGCCGCGGACAGCGTCGAGCATCTGTGGGCGGAGCTGGCTCCGAGGCTGTCCGGCGACGAGGTCGTGCTCGTTAAAGCCTCACGTGGCGTTCGCCTGGACGGGATCGTCGACCGGCTGCGGTCGTTCGGTTCGGGTGCGGGCTCGAGCGTCGGCCCGGGTGCGGGCTCGAGCGTCACTCCCGGTGCAGAGGGAGGCGACTGAGTGCTCTATCGTCTGCTTTTTCCTCTGGCGGACCGTCACATCATCTTCAACGTCTTCCAGTACATCTCGTTCCGGGCGGCCGGCGCCATGGTGACTGCCCTGCTCCTGACCTTCCTCGTGGGCCCGCCGGTCATCCGCTGGCTCAGGGCGCGGGGGTGGGGACAGGTCGTCCGGCTCGATGGGCCGAGCTCCCATTTCCACAAGGCGGGAACGCCGACCATGGGCGGGCTCATCATCGTGGCCACGGTCCTGATCTCGACGCTGCTCTGGGCCCGTCTCGACAACCCGTACGTGGTGGTTGTGTTCGCCGCGACGGCGTGGTTCGGGGCGATCGGGTTCATGGACGACTATCTGAAGATCGTCCGGCGAGAGCCGCGCGGCCTGGTGGTCAAGTACAAGCTCGTGTGGCAAATGGCCGCCGGGCTCACGCTCGGCGTCTTTCTGCTGCTGTTTCCGCTCTCCGGTCGGCCGCCGACGCACACGATGTTGCCCTTCTTCAAGGACTACTACGTCGTCTTCTGGGCCCCGCTCTACCCGCTCTTCGTCGCCCTCGTCGTCACCGGAAGCTCGAACGGCGTGAACCTGGCCGACGGCCTGGACGGCCTGGCGGCGGGCCTGAGCGGCATCGCGGCGCTCACCTTCGGGCTCTTCGCCTACGTGATCGGCCGTGTCGACACGTCGGCGTATCTCGGCACCTTCTATCTCCCCGGCGCCGGTGAGCTGGGGGTCTTCTGCGCGGCGATCACGGTGCGCCAGGCACCCTCGCCCTCGGCCTCGGCGGCTTTGAGAAACGCATTGCAGAGCTTGTTGTCGTTGGAAAACACGCCGGCGTTTTCGTGGCCGAGGCGATGTCCGTTCTGATGCAGACCGGCTGGTTCAAGTTCACCCGGTGGCGCACCGGAACCGGCCGGCGGCTGTTCAAGATGGCGCCGCTGCATCACCACTTCGAGAAGTCGGGTTGGCCGGAGACCCGGGTCGTCGTGCGCTTCTACATCCTCGCCATCCTCTGTTCGCTGGTCAGTCTGGCCACCTTGAAGATTCGATGAGCGTGCCTGGTGCGATCTTGATTCCTCTCGAGACCTTCGATTCCGGCGCACCGACCCGCAAGGAGCCACTCGTCCGCCCTGGAGACGTGGTGTCCGTGCTCGGACTCGGGACATCGGGCGTCGCCGCCGCGCGGCTGGCGAAGGCTCACGGGGCCGAGGTGTACGCCAGCGACGTCGCGGCCGGGGGGCTTCAGGAAGCGGCGGCAGCGGAACTGGGTGCCGAGAGAATCGAGGCAGAGGCCGGCCGGCACGATCTCGGCCGGATATGCGCCTCCGATCTCGTGGTGGTGAGTCCCGGCATCCCCCCGTCGGCCGAAGTCCGGCGAGAGCTTCGCGACGCGGGCACGCCGTGCGTCGCGGAGGTCGAGCTCGCCTACCGCGACCTCACCTCGCGGGTCATCGGGATCACCGGTACCAACGGCAAGACCACGACGACGGCGCTCTGCGAGCAGATCCTCCAGACCGGCGGACTGAGCGCCCTGGCGGGCGGCAACATCGGCACTCCGCTCTCCGAGATCGCGATGCGGGAGGAGCAGCCCGACTGGGTCGTCGTCGAGCTGAGCTCCTTCCAGCTCGCCGATACGGACGCTTTTGCGTCCGACATCGGCCTGCTCCTCAACCTCGCGCCCGACCACCTCGACCGGTACCGCGACGTCTCCACCTACTTCGCGGACAAGAAGCGCCTCTTCCGCAACGCGAGCGCCGAGAGCCGCTGGGTCCTGAACGCGGACGATGCGCACGTGATGGATCTGGCGAGCGGGGCCGCGGGAACCAGCTACCTGACCTCGACGTCGGGTCCGGTCGAGCGGGGAGCGTATCTGGGTGAGGATGGATCCCTTCTCCTCGCTCTCCCCGGGCGGGACGAGACCTGGCTGGCGGCCGAGGAGCTGCGGATCCTCGGGGGGCACAACGTGGCCAACGCGCTCGCGGCCGGATTGGTCTCCGCTCTCGCCGGATGTGACGGCGCTTCCATCGGGCGCGCTCTCTCGGAGTTTCGGGGACTGCCGCACCGGCTGGAGCCGGTCGCCACGATCGAGGATGTGCTCTGGGTCAACGACTCCAAGGCGACGAACGTCGCGGCCACGCTGGTCGCGGTTCAGGCCTTCGAACGGCCGATCGTTCTGATCCTGGGCGGTCGCCCCAAGGGCGAGCCCTTCCTGCCGCTGATTCCCTGGTTGCAGCACTCCGGGGGCGTGGTGGCCCTCGGGGAGGCCGCTCCGCAGGTGGTGGGGGACCTCGACGGATCCGTCCCGGCCGTCCACGTGGAGGGGAACGTCGAATCGGCGGTGCGCGCCGCGAGCACGCTGGCCCGGCCCGGCGATGTGGTCCTCTTTTCCCCGGCCTGCTCCAGCTTCGACATGTTCCGCAACTACAAGGAGCGGGGAAGGGCTTATCGAAGGGCCGTCGAGGCGCTCGAACGGGAGGTGGGAACGGAATGAGCCGCCTCGCCGCCGTCCTCGGCTCCCGCTGGATCGCCCTCCGCTCCCCGGAGGGCCGGAAGGCGGGAGCGCTCGCGACGCTGGATCTGGCCGGAGAGGAGAGCGGTGCCTATCTGGCGTCGGGCCTCATCGCGATCACACTGCTGCTGGTCGGTTTCGGGCTGCTAAGCGTCTACAGCGCGAGCTCCTTCACCGCCCAGTCGGAGGGCCTGCCGGACAGCTACTACCTGGTCCAGCAGGCGGCGCGGGCGCTCGTAGGCATCGCGGCTCTCCTGGCGGCCAGCTTCGTCGACTACCGAGTGTACCGGCACCTCGCCTGGCCGCTGCTCGTGGCCACGGCCGCGCTTCTTCTCCTCATCATCCTGCCCGGCACCGAAGCGATCGCCCCGAGGATCAACGGCGCCCGGCGGTGGCTGATTCTCGGGGTGACGATCCAGCCGTCCGAGCTCGCCAAGATCGCCATCGTCATCTGGACGGCGGCGCTGGCGGTCAAGAAACAGGAGCGTCTGCGCAGCCTGCGCTACGGCCTGGTGCCGTTTCTACTCGTGATCGGGCCCGTCTGCCTCCTCATCCTGCTCGAGCCTCATCTCTCGGGCGCCATGCTCGTCGGCGCGCTCGCCTTCATCGTGCTGTTCGCGGCCGGCGGACGCCTCGGACACTTCCTCTTCCTCGCCATGCTGGGCCTCCCCGTGCTCTGGGATCAGGTCGCGAACACGGGCTACCGCATGAACCGGATGATGGCGTTCATGAAGCCGGGCATGGGCGCCGACGACATCGGCTACCAGTTGAACCAGTCGCTGATCGCCATCGGATCGGGCGGGCCCTTCGGCGTCGGGTTCGGGGAGAGCCGGCAGAAGCTCCTCTACCTTCCCGAGCCGCAGAACGACTTCATCTTCTCCATCATCGCCGAGGAGTGGGGTCTCATCGGGTCGGTGTTCCTGATCGGCCTCTTCCTCGCCTGGGCGGTCATCGGGATGCGGATCGCCGGCTCGGCGCCGGATCTGTTCGGCCGGCTGCTGGCCGTGGGCCTCACCTCGATGGTGGCCGTCGGCGCCTTCGCCCATATCGGCGTCACCCTCGGGGTCTTCCCGACCACCGGCGTGAACCTCCCGTTTATCAGCGCCGGCGGTACCGGGCTCGTCCTCGCGCTGGGGGTCACCGGCATCCTCGTCAACATCGCGAAGCAGCGGAGATGCTGATCCGTGGCCGGCTTCCGGATACTCCTCGCGGGCGGTGGAACGGGTGGCCATCTCTATCCGGCCCTGAATCTGGCGCGGGCCCTGCGCCGGCTGGATCCGGCGGTTCGGCTGAGCTTCATCGGTGCGAGCCGGGGGATCGAGGCGAGGGTCCTTCCCGAGAGTGGCTACGAGCACCGGCTCCTGCCGATGCAGCCGCTTCACCGGAGCCGGCCGTGGCGGAATTGGCGGCTGCTCACGTCGACGCCGGCCGTTCTTCGAGGGCTCTCGCGGGCCTTCTCGGAGTGGGATCCGCACCTGGTGGTGGGGACGGGCGGATACGCGTCGGGGCCGGCGCTCCTGTGGGCCATTCGTCGTGGAGCGAGAACGGCGCTCCAGGAGCAGAACGCCGAGCCGGGACTCGTGACCCGTCTGCTGGCTCCCCGGGTGGATCAGGTGCACCTGGGATACCCGGAGGCGGAGGGGCGCCTGAAGGTGGGGAAGAGCACCCGGGTGTTCGCGTACGGGAACCCGGTGGCGATCGAGCCGGTCGGGGCGCCGTACGACTGGCCGCCGGGCCGCGTGGTGCTGGTGACGGGCGGCAGTCAGGGAGCGCTGGGCCTGAACCGGCAGCTGCTGGAGGATCTTGCCGCGGCGTCGACCTGGCCGGAGGACGTCCACCTGGTCTGGGCGACGGGGCCGGCGCACAGGGATCAGGTGGCCGAGACGGTGGCCCGTCTTCCATTCGCCGACCGGATTCGGGTGGAGCCGTTCATCCCGGACCTGGGGGCTCAGCTGGACCGGGTGTCCCTCGCGATCTCGCGGGCCGGGGCGATGTTCCTGGCGGAGCTGCAGGCGGCGGGGGTGCCGGCCGTGCTCGTGCCGTTTCCCGGAGCGGGAGCCCACCAGTCCACCAATGCCAGGGCGGTGGAGGCGGCCGGCGCGGCAGTGATGCGGCTGGAGTCGGAGCTGAAGCCGGGCGAGCTGTGGGACGTGACATGCGGCCTCCTGACGGACGAGGCGCTGCGGTCCCGGATGGCACGGGCGGCGCTGGAACGCGGCGCGCCCGACGCGGCGGAACGGATCGCCTGCGAACTCCTGGACCTGGCGGCCACGGAGCCCTCCCGCTCGGCGGCGATGGACTCCACGGAGCCCTCCCGCTCGGCGACGACGGACTCCAGTGGGCGCTCGGCGGAGGCAGGGGAGCTATGACCGTTCGGCAACCCGGACCCTGGGAGCTCCCCGCCGCCGGCGCCCACATTCACCTGGTCGGCATCGGCGGTGCGGGCATGCGCGGGCTCGGCCTCCTGCTGGACGCTGCCGGCTACCGCGTCAGCGGCTGCGACCGCTCGGGCGTCGACGACCTGGTCGAGCTGAGCGATCGCGGTGCCCGGCTAGCCTCGGGGCACGACCCGGCGCACGTCGAGGGAACCGACCTCGTGGTCCACACCTCGGCCATGCCGGCCGATCACCCGGAGCTCCGGGCGGCCGCAGAGCTGGGCGTGCCGACGATGAAGCGCTCACGGGCGCTGGCCGCGTTGCTCAACGAGCGCCGACTGGCGGCGGTGGCCGGGACGCACGGCAAGACCTCCATCACCGCGCTCGCCGGCCTCGCATGCACGGCCGCCGGTCTGGATCCGATCGTGGCGGTCGGTGGCCGCGTGGCTTCCTGGCAGGGATACGCCCGCGACGGGAGGGGCGAGGTGGCCGTGGTGGAGGCCGACGAATACGACCGCTCCTTCCTCGACCTGAATCCGTCGCTTGTGTTGATCAGCTCGGTGGAGGCCGAGCACCTCGACACGTACGGAAGCGTCGAGAGCCTCGACCTCGCGTTCAGGACGCTCGCCGGCCGAGCAGAGGAGCGGGATGGGGTGCTGTACTGCGCGGACGATCCCGGCGCCTGCCGGATCGGCCAGATGTTCGGGGGACTCGGCTACGGGTTCGCCGCCGATGCCGACTACCGAGTCGAGGTGCTGGCGACGGAGGGGAGCAGCCAGTTCTGCCGGCTCTTCGCGCCCGGCGGCGAGATGCAGTTCGGCCTGGAGCTCCCCGGCCGCCACAACGCGCAAAACGCCGCCGCCGCGCTCGCGATGGCCCTCAACTTGTCGGGTCCTGCCGGCGTCGGTTCCAGCCTGCCGGGGGTCGCCCCTCCCCACGAGGCCGAGCTGCTGGCTTCCGATGCCCTGCGGCAGGCCTTCAGCGGGTTTCACGGCGTCGACCGCAGACTCCAGCTCCTCTCGGACGAGGGCGGCGTCGCCCTGCTGGACGACTACGCCCACCATCCGACCGAGGTCGAGGCGTCGCTCGCGGCGCTGAGAAGCGCCTACCCGAATCGCCGTCTGATCGCCGTGTTCCAGCCCCACCTGTTCAGCCGCACGCAGATGTTCGCCGGCGAGTTCGCCGCGGCGTTGGCGGCCGCCGACGAGGCGCTGGTGCTCCCGATCTATCCGGCTCGGGAGAAGCCGATCCCGGGCGTCGACGCGGGTCTGATCGCGGAGGCGGCGGACGACGTGCGGCTGGCGACGGATGTCGAGGCACTGGAGACGGCCCGGAGCGCGCGACGGCCGGCCGCCGTGGTCTTCATGGGTGCCGGAGATGTGACCGCCCTGGCGCGCCGGGCGGCAGATGAGAGAGCCGATGCGGTGGGAGGCTGAGGTGCCGCTCGCACCCCTGACGCGGCTGCGCGTGGGCGGACTCGCTCCGCGACTCGGCAGACCCGACTCGCCGGCGAGCCTCCGTGGCCTCCTGGCGGACCTCGCCGGCGGATCCTTCCTCGTCCTCGGCGGAGGGGCCAACACGCTGGTCTCGGACGCCGGCGTCTCAGAGGCGGTGCTGGTCCTCGAGGGCGAGTTCGATCGGCTGAACGTCGCCGAGACGGAGCTCGAGGCGGGCGCGGCCACGCAGATACCGGCCCTGGTCAACGAAGCCCGCCGCGGGGCGCGGAGCGGCTACACGTTTCTCGAGGCCGTCCCGGGGACGATCGGCGGAGCCCTGCGGATGAACGCGGGCTCCACGGACACGGGAATCTGGGATCGCGCGCTGTGGGTGGACGCAATGACGCCCGCCGGAGAGACCGTCCGCCTGACGGCCGACGAGGCGAAGCCCCGCTATCGGGGGGTCGAGGTATCCGAGGAGTGGGTGTTCATGGGAGGCGCGTTCTCGGCGCCCCCCGGGGACAAGGAGGCCATTCGGGAGGCTCACCTGGAGCGTCGCCGCCTCAAGGTCGCGACCCAGGTCTACGACCTCCCCTCATGCGGCTCGACGTGGAAGAACCCGGGTCCGCCCTTCGGGTCGGCCTGGGAGGTCGTGGACCGAGTCGGCATGCGCGGCGTCCGCCGCGGCGATGCGGTGGTCACCGAGAAGCACGCGAACTTCATAGCGAACATGGGAGAGGCCAGGGCGGAGGACATCCTGGGCCTCATGATCGAAACGAGACGACGCTCGCTGGATGAGTTGGGCGTCGATTTGGAGCCCGAGATCCGGTTGTGGGGCTTCACAAGGGATGAGCTGCGCGCCGTAGGAGCGCCTGCATGATCTGCGGACCGGTCTCCGCGGGGATGCTGCTTCTGCGGCCCGCAGCCTCGGCGATGTAGAGGGCGCATGACGAGACGAGGACGCCGGAGGATGATCGTCGTCGGCACGGCCGGCGCGCTCGGGTTGGGGGCGCCCTTCTGGGCTCCACCCGTGCTCGGAACGTTGCCCGTCTTTCGGGTCGAGCATGTCGAAGTCACCGGCAACGTCTTCGTGCAGCACGACGAGGTGCTCCAGCTGGCGGCGATCGGGCCGGAGGCGTCGGTGTGGGACGACGGGTCGGCCTGGGAAGCCCGGGTCCGGTCCCACACGCTGGTTCGCGAGGCCAGGGTGCGCCGTGTCGGGATGCGGGGCATCGAGATTCGGGTGACCGAGGCGCAGCCTCTGGCGCTCGTGATGGACGGGACGCTCGTGCCGGTGGATGAGGAGGGCCGAGTTCTTCCCCTGGACCCGTCGGTCTGGGGCCTGAACCTGCCCGTTCTGACCGGAGGGGCCGGGGTGGAGGACGGGCGGGTGAGCGACGCCAGGGCATGCGGTGCGCTGCGCGCGCTGGCGGCCCTCAAGGAGTACGACGACGCCTTTTTCGGCCAGATCTCGGAGCTGTGGCCGTTGGATGCGGAGTCGCTGGAGATAGAGCTGATCGAATCGGGTCGAACCGGGCGGGTGCTCCTGCTGGCCGGAGACGCCGTGAGGGGACTGCGTCGAGTGGAGTTGGCGCTGGGCCACGCCTCCGATTCAGCGGCGTCGGTTGCCGATGCCCGGTTCGATGGACAGGTGGTCCTGCGCGCGAGGAAAAGAGGGTGATCACGAGCGAACGATTTGTCACCGGACTGGATATCACGTCGACGCACACCTGCGCCGTCGTCCTCAGCGAGTCGGCGAAGCACGAGACCGGGCCGTCAGCGGCCCGCGTGCTCGGCGTCGGCCTGTCGGCGACCGAAGGGATGCGTAACGACACCGTCACCAACCTGGAGGCGACGCGAGAGGCGGTTCACACCTGCCTCAGGGAAGCGGAGCTGATGGCCGGACGCGAGGTCGACAGCGTGTTCGTCGGACTCCCGGGCCGGCACGTGGACCTCACCTACTCGACCGGGATCGTGGCGATCTCGGGCGCCGAGGTGATGGCGGGCGACGTCCGCCGCGTCCAGGAGGTCGGCCGCGCGGTGCCCATCTCCACCGAGCGGGAGCTGCTCCACGCGATTCCGCAGGGCTACTCCGTGGATCACCGTCCCGGCATTCAGGATCCGGTCGGGATGTCGGGGACGCGACTGGAGACGGAGATCTGCATCGTCACGGCCGCGAGCACCGCCTGTCGCGATCTCCGCAAGGCCGTGGACAGGGCCGGCTACCGGGTCCGCGAGATCGTCCTGCGCCCGATCGCGACGGCCTGGGCGGTTCTCGAGGAGCGGGAGCGGAAGGGCGGTGTCGCGCTCATCGAGGTCGGGGGTGCCTCCACCGAGGTCGCGGTCTTCGAGGGCGACAGGATCATGCGGCTCTTCACCGTGCCCTACGGAGCGCGCAGCGTCTCGGGCGACATCGTCAAAGGGCTCGGAGTGCCGCCCGACGAGGCGGAACGCGTCAAGGAGCGATTCGGGGTGGCCCTGACGAAGCTGGCCCAGCCCGATGACAAGATCGAGGTCTCCGGCCCGATGCCCGGCGCCAAGCGTCGCGTATCGGCGGAGCTCCTCGCCCACATCATCGAGCAGCGAATGGACGAGATCTTCGGCCTCATCTACGAGGATCTCGACGAGCAGAACCTTCTGGAGATCCTCGGCACCGGCCTCGTTCTCACGGGCGCGGGCGCATCGATGCCGGGAACGCTCGAGTTGGCTCAAAACGTCTTCAACCTGCCCGTCAGAATGGGTGAGCCGGGAGTCGGGATGAGCGGTCTGGCCGACGCGGTGAGACGGCCGAAGTTCGCGACCTCCGTCGGGCTCGCCGCCTATGGCGGCCAGCGGACGCGGCGCAACGGCCGAGGCCCGCTGCGGCGAGTGGTCAAGAAGACGAACGCATGGCTGAAGGACTTCTTCTAGAAGAAGCGGCGGAAAACCCGAACCACCAACGCGGAGGCGCAGAATGATCTTTGAGTTCGAGGACAGCGTAGCGCGAAATGCGCGCATGAAAGTCATCGGGGTCGGCGGCGCGGGCGGCAACGCCGTCAACCGCATGATCGACGAGGACCTCGACGGCGTCGAGTTCGTGTCGGTCAACACCGATGCGCAGGCCCTTCGTAACTCGCAGTCTCACATGAAGATCCAGATCGGAAAGCAGCTCACCCGCGGGCTCGGAGCGGGCGCCCGGCCGGAGATCGGCCGCCAGGCGATCGCCGAGAACCAGGACGAAGTCCGTCAAGCGCTCGAGCATGCCGATCTGGTCTTCATCACCGCGGGCATGGGAGGCGGCACCGGTACCGGCGCGGCGCCGGTGATCGGTCAGATGGCCCGCGAGCAGGGATCTCTGTGCGTGGCGATCGTGACCAGACCGTTCCGCTTCGAGGGCAAGAGGCGGATGCGTCATGCCGAGGTCGGCCTGCAGGAGCTGCGCGCGGCGGTCGACACCATGATCGTGGTGCCGAACGAGCGACTGCTCTCGATCTGCGTCGAGGGGACCAGCTTCCGTGACGCGCTCAAGAAGGCGGACGAAGTGCTGCTTCACGCCACGCAGGGGATCTCGGACCTCATCAGCGTGACCGGCGAAGTGAACGTGGATTTCGCCGACGTGCGGACCGTGATGGGCAATCGAGGCGCGGCCCTCATGGGTACGGGCGAGTCGTACGGCGAGAACCGCGCGGTAGACGCGGCCCAGCAGGCGATTTGCTCGCCGTTGCTCGAGGATGTATCCATCAACGGCGCCACCGGCGTCCTGGTGAACATCACGGGCGGCACGGACCTCGCCATCGACGAGGTGACGACGATCAACTCGATCGTCCAGGAAGCCGCGGGCGACGACGTCGAGCTCATCTTCGGCGCCGTGCAGGATGCAGCGCTGGATGAGGTCTTGAGGGTGACCGTCATCGCCACGGGCTTCGGCGAGGCTCCGGACGAGCTGTTGTTCGAGCCGACCGATGACGTCATCCCGTTCCGCCTCAACGGACCGACGCTCGTCGCCGGGCCGGAGCCGCAGGAGGTGGCCACCGGGCTGTCGGCAGATTTCGGCGTCGAGTTCGAGCTCGGAGGCGAGGGCGAGATCGGGGTGGATCCGATCCTGCTGGCCGAGGACGGGCTCGACGATCTCGAGATCCCGACGTTCATCCGGAGGCAGATGGACTGAGCCTTCGCGGCGCGAGGCTTGCAAATTCGGGCCTGGCGGACTCGCCCGGTGGTCGCCGCCGCACCACCATGGAGAGCCGTTGGGAATCTACGGAACGGTGTTTTCGCGTTGGTTTGGTTTGGGCCTTTGACACGACAAAAAGTTGCCTGTTAGGAAGATAGCGATCGTATCGGCCGGGACGGCCGCCGTCGCCGCACTGGTCGGCGCGGCCTGGTTGGGCGTCAGCTCGCGTCGAGCCGATCCCCCGCCTCCGGCGATTCGCACGGTTTTCGTGCCGTCCGGCCCTCCCGAGGTCACGCTCACGGACACCTTGCGGGTGGGACAGACGCTCGGCGAGCTGTTCGACGACAACGGCTTTGCGGGGCCGGAGGCGGTCGAGGTGTTCAACCTCCTGCGCCGCTACAAGAACCCCAGGTCCTTGCGTCCCGGGACGGTAATCCAGCTGATCGCGCCCATCGCCCAGGGTCCCACCGAGTCCGGAGAGCCGCTGCTGGCGAGCGCGCCGAATCGGGTCCATCTGAAGCCGGATCCGGACTCGCGGCTCGTGCTCGACGCGTCGATGGGCGAGTGGGTCGGAAGGCTCGACTCCGTGCCGGTCGTGAGCGACACCGTCAAGCTCGCGGGCTTGATTCAGGCCAACATGTACGACGCGCGGCTCGGTGGAGACACGACGGGGCTCGTCTCTTCGGACGTTCGTCAGCTGATCTGGGCGTTGTCCGAGGTCTACCAGTGGCGGATCGACTTCTATCGGGACGTCCACCCGGGCGATGCCTACCGGATGCTCGTTGAACGTGAGGTGAGGCCGGATGGCTCGGTGCGGGCCGTTCGAGTGCTCGCGGCGGAGTTCAGGAACCGTGACCAGGTCCTCGCGGCCGTCCGCTTCCATCCTCCCGAAGGCGAGCCCAACTATTACGATGAGAAGGGCGAGTCGGTGCGTCGGGCGTTCCTCCTGTCTCCACTCGATTTCCGCCGCGTCACGAGCGGTTTCAGCAGCCGCCGCTTCCACCCGATCCTCAAGCGGTACCGCGCGCACCTGGGGACGGACTACGGCGCTCCGACCGGCACGCCGGTTCGCTCGACCGGCGACGGCACGGTCACGAGAGCCAGCTGGTGGGGCGGGTACGGACGGGCGATCGAGATCCGTCACGCGAACGGGTTCTCCACCCGGTACGCTCACCTGAGCCGGATCGGCGTGCGGCCCGGCCAACGGGTCGCTCAGGGCGAGATCATCGGCCGGGTCGGATCCACGGGACTGTCCAACGCCTCCCATCTCCACTACGAGTTCCTGCAGCGCGGCAGGCACCGGAACCCGACGGGCCTGAAGCTACCACCGGCGGAGCCGGTGGACCCCGATCTGCTGCCCGCGTTCGACATCGAGCGGGACAGGCTTCTGGCCGTTCTGGAGGGCGTCGAAATGCCGACGCTGACGCGTCTGGCCGACGCCCGCTCCGAGGGTAGGTCGACCGAACGAGGCGAGTAGTCGCGCACCACACCGTGGAAGCCTTGCAGGGGTCCTCAACGATCTGCTAGAGCCCTGGGCCCATCGCAGAATCCGTCACACCCTGGCGCCGCACACCTCGGCGCTTCATCTCACGACATCATGGAACGGGTGGACTGAGGCGGGATGCCGACTTGGCTGTGGATCACGCTGGCCGCGATCGCCGCTTCCGCGCTCGCGGTCTGGGCCTACGGCTACCGGGAGGAGCCGGTGCGGGGCCGCTCCGGGCCGGGCCTCCTTAGAGGTCTCGCGACCTTCTTCCTCCTGGCCGGCCTCTGGCTTCCCGCCCTGCGGCCCCCTGCGTTCGAGACTCGCGGCGCCCTCGTACTCCTCGATGTGTCGGCGAGCATGGGCCTGCCGAGTCGGCCGGGAGGCTCCTCCCGCTTGGACAGCGCACGCGCTCTCCTCGCCGGGTTTCCGTCTGGGCGGATACTTGCGTTCGGGGATCGACCCGCCTTCCTGCAGGAAGAGGCTATTCCGACGCCGAGCGCGGCCCGGAGCCTCCTGATGCCGGCGATCGAAGCGGCGGGACTCACCGGCTTCGACAGCGTCGTTGTCGTGAGCGATGGCGGTTGGGACGACCCGGCAGCCGCTCTCGAGCTCGCCGCCGCGATGGGTCTGGGGGTGAGAGAGCAGCGGGTGGCCTCGTCGGCCCGGCGAGTCGGGCTCCGTGACGCGGTCGCCCCCGAGCGGGTGAACGCCGGCGACACGGTGCGGATCTCGTTCGAGATCGTCACCGGAGGCGTTGGGGACCCATCCGACAGCGTGCGCGTTCTCCTCCGCGGGTCCGATGTCGAGCTCGAGGTCCAGGTGGGTCTCCCAGAGGCCGGGCGATCGAGCCGTGGGGAGGTCCGCTGGCCGGCTGCCGCCGTGTCGGCCGGGGTCGCCTCTGAATGGCGCACGTACGAGCTGTCGCTCGCGGAAGGCGCCGATCCGTACGGGGCGGCCGATCGGCTCTCCCTGCTCGTCGAGGTGACCAGCGAGGCGGCGGACGCGGTGCTCGTCTCGGAGGCGCCCGACTGGGAGCCATCCTTCCTGCTGCCGCTTCTCGAGCGGGTGACCTCCGGCGGCGCACGCGCGTACGTTCGCGTCGGTCCCGATCGCTACCTGCGGCTCGGCACGGAGCCGATCCAGGTCGACGCGGCTGCCGTACGCAGGGCCGTGCTGGCAGCGCGACTGCTGGCCGTCCAGGGGAGCCCAGGCGTTCTGCCGACCTGGCTCTCGGCGGCGTTACGGAGGCATCCGCGCAAGCTGGTGTTTTCGACCGGGCCGGGAGACGTACCCGGCATCACCGCGACGCCGGAGACCCTGCTGGACGGGGAGTGGTACCCGGAGCAGCCGGCCGCCTCCGCACCCACGAGCGCGCTGTTGAGCGGCCTTCAGCTGGCCGAGCTTCCCCCGATTCGCGATGTGCTGCTTCTCGACGGGTCCTGGGAGTGGGCGTCCCTGATGAGCCGGCGGGACCGACGTGGCGAGGCGCGGCCTCTTGCCGTGGCCGGGCGAGGCGGCGGCGCCCGCTGGGCGCTGGTGGTGGGCTCTGGATATTGGCGTTGGGGATTCCGAGGAGGCGAGGCTCGGCGTGTATACGAGGGTCTGTTCGGCGGCATCGCAGGCTGGCTGCTCGAGGGTGTCCAGCGGCGAGCCGTGGATCTGGCCGAGGTGCCGACCAGCGCCGCACCGGCTCGATGGCGGGTCGGACCCGGGATCACCGATCTGGCGATCACGGTGTACGACAGCGCCGGACGAACCGTGTGGGCGGAGCGCTGGGAGGAGCCGGAGGCGCTCGTCACGGGCCCCTCGTTGCCGGCCGGCCCGGCTAGCTTCGAGGCCGTGGGGGAGGGCCCCGAAGGCCGGTTGAGGATCGAGCGGCCATTGGTGGTGCGAGCCGGCGGCACGGAGCTCGAGCCGAAGCCGCTGCGCCCCGAAGTCGCGCTTCCCGCCTCCGGCGGAGGCGTCGAGGGCGAGCCACCGCGCCGATCCCGCGCCGTCTGGCCGTTCGCGCTGGCCATCGTGCTGTTGGGCGGCGAGTGGATCTGGCGGCGCAGGATAGGTCTTCGTTGAATCGACGGCCGTGTCCCGAGTGCAAGCGAGAAGAACGGGGGAAGGGCAGCTTGGAGAGAGGAAGTCTGGACCTGCGAAGCGAGCGACCGAAGCGGTCGCTATGGCAGAAGATCGTCGATCTGGCGCTCACCGACGCCCGCACCCTCGATGGGGGCATCGACGAGATCTCCGTCGAGGAGCTGGAGAGGGTCCTGCTCGAGAGCGATTTCGGCGTCGAGGGCACCATGGAGCTGGTGGCCGAGCTGGAGCGGGCGGCGGAGCGCGGCAGAGCGGGCAGCGAGAGCGACCTGCGGAGCCTCCTGGGCGACCGGATCCGGAGCATGCTGGAAAGGAACGGATCCGACGCCGTCGAGCTCGAGCGACCGGCCGACGGTCCCGGCATTGCCCTGATCCTCGGAGTGAACGGGACCGGCAAGACCACGACGGCCGGCAAGCTGGCGTGGCGCTTCGTCCAGCAGGGCGAGAAGGTCCTGCTGGCCGCGACGGACACCTTCCGCGCCGGGGCACAGGAGCAGCTCCGGCAGTGGGCCGAGCGGGTGGGCGCCGATTACGTCGGTGGCGACGAGGGTGGCGATCCCGCAGCCGTGGCCTTCGACGCGGTGGAAGCGGCACTCGGCCGAGGCGTCGACCGCCTGCTCGTCGATACCGCGGGCCGACTGCACACGCAGCGCAACCTGATGGAGGAGCTCAAGAAGATCGATCGCGTGATCGGCCGCCTCCAGCCGGGAGCGCCTCAGGAGCGCATCCTCGTCGTGGACGCGACGAGCGGGCAGAACGTGCTCAGCCAGGCCGCGGAGTTCGGCGACGCCCTGGACCTCACGGGACTGGTCGTCGCGAAGTTCGACAGCTCGGCCAGGGCCGGCACGATCGTCTCCGTGGCGCGGGAGCTCGCCCTGCCGGTACGGTACCTGGGCACCGGGGAGCGGCAGGAGGACCTCGAGCTCTTCAGGTCCGACCGCTACCTGGCGAAGATCTTCGCCTAGCGGGAGACGGACCTCGGTGGAGCAGAACACGAGCCTGTACCGGCCCGTCCAGTACCTGAAAGGGGTCGGGCCGAGGCGCGCCGAGACGCTGACCCGCCTCGGCATCCGCAGCGCCTTCGATCTCCTCCTCCACATCCCGCACAGGTACGAGGACGCGACGACCGTGGCGAGCATCTCCTCGCTCGAGCCGGGCGACGAGGCCACGATCATCGGGCGCGTCGTCTCCAAGGGGGTGATCCGCACGCGACGGTCGCTTCGTGTCTTTCACGCGGTGCTGCGGGATGACACCGGCCAGGTCGAGTGTGCCTGGCCCGGGCGCCCCTGGCTCGACCGCTCCATCCGCAGGGGACAGCTCCTGCTCGCCACCGGTCCCGTCCGCTTCTACCACGGACGCCAGATGCAGCCACGAGAGCATACCGTTCTCGCCGAGGAGGACGAGCTCGAGGGCGAGGCCGGGGTCTCCGGACGGGTCTTCCCGGTGTATCCGGCCACGGAGGGGCTCTCCCACCGTCAGATTCGGGCGATCATCCAGGAGAACCTTCCCCGCCTGCTTCGGGACGCGTCCGGCAGGGAGGCCTTCGACCCACGCTGGCGCTCCGAGATCGGTGTCCCCGGACTGAAGGAGGCGCTCGCCACCCTCCACGGACCGAGCTCCCTCTCGGAGGTCGAGCCGGCTCGACGGCGGCTGGCGTACGAGGAGCTCTTCTACCTCCAGCTCCTTCATTCCCGGGCCCGGCACAGACAGCGTCTGACCCAGGAGGGGATCCGGTTCTCGGGCGATCCGGCGCTCACCGAGAGGTTCCTGACCGGGCTCCCGTTCCGGTTGACAGCGGCGCAGCGGCGTGCCTGGGGCGAGATCGAGGCCGACATGGAGCAGGAGCCGCGCATGTATCGCCTGCTCCAGGGCGATGTCGGAAGCGGAAAGACCGTCATCGCCGCGCTGGCTATGCTGAAGGCTGCCGAGAACGGGCGGCAGGCCGCGCTCATGGCTCCGACAGAGCTCCTGGCCGAGCAGCACCACCGTACCCTGTCGGAGCTGATGAAGAGCGTCGGAATACGGCCTCTCATCCTGACCGGTTCGGTTACCGGCTCACGCCGGGAGAGCGCCCTCGGCGAGATCGAGAGCGGGGAGGCGGCCGTGGTGGTGGGGACCCACGCCCTCATCCAGGATGCCGTGCGCTTCGGTGCGCCGGGGCTCATCGTGATCGACGAGCAGCATCGATTCGGCGTCGAGCAGCGACGAACCCTGCGCGAGGCGGGCGAGAGCACCGACGCCCTCGTGATGTCGGCCACTCCGATCCCCCGCTCGATGGCGCTCACCCTGCACGGGGACCTGGACCTCTCCGTGCTGGACGAGATGCCGCCCGGCCGTACGCCGGTGAAGACGGGGGTGCGGGGTGAGCGGAGCCGTGAGGCGGCGTTCGACTTCCTGGAGGCACAGCTCGAGCAGGGTCGGCAGGGCTACATCGTCTACCCTCTCATCGATGAATCCGAGGTTCTGGACGTGAAGGCCGCGACGCTCATGCACGAGCGGCTCGTCGAGCGCTTCAGCGGCTTCGAGGTCGGGCTTATCCACGGCCGTCTCGCCGCGGCCGAGAAGGAGCGGGTGATGCGACGGTTCGTGGAGGGTGAGGTCCAGCTTCTCGTCTCGACCACCGTCATCGAGGTCGGGATCGACGTGCCCAACGCGACCGTCATGTACATCGAGGATGCGGAGCGCTTCGGGCTCGCCCAGCTCCACCAGCTCCGGGGCCGTGTAGGGAGGGGGCCGCACGCGAGCTACTGTGCGGCCTTCTACTCCGGGAAGGAGCCGCCGGAGCGGCTCCAGATCTTCTCCCGCACCACCGACGGCTTCGAGCTCGCGCGAGCGGACCTTCGCCTGCGCGGCCAGGGGAACCTCTTCGGAGAACGTCAGCATGGCGCGCCCGAGCTCCGGTTCGCCGATCTGGAAAAGGACGCCGATCTCCTGGAGCACGCGTGGCGCCGGGCGCGCGAGATCGTGGAGGAGGATCCCGACCTTCGGGCTCGTCCACACCGCCCGTTCGCCCGCGAGCTCGCCGAGCGCTACGGCCGGCGTGAGTCCCTGTACGAGGTGGGATGAGAGACTCCGGCCTTGACCTTCGATCCGCCCGCCCGCAGAGTGGGACGTCCGCCATCCGCTCCCAGCGTCGAAAGGTGTGATGTCCCCCGAGGATACGACGTCTCAGCCGGCTTCCGCCGACAGCGTTGACATCCGCGATCTGAGCCTCCACACGGGCGAGACCGTCCGGCTGCGAGGCTGGGTGCGGAAGCATCGGTCCAGCGGAAAGATCCTCTTCGTCATCCTGCGCGACGGCACCGGGGAGGTGCAGGTCGTGTTCGCGAAGGACGAGGTGGACGGCCCCAGCTGGGAAACGGCGGAGGCGCTCGCCCACGAGGCCAGCATCCAGGTCGACGGCGTGGTTCGGGAGGACGCGCGCGCTCCCTCCGGCTACGAGATCACCGGACGTCGGGTCGGGCTGATCGGCCCTTCCCCTGAATTCCCCATCCAGCCCAAGGAGCACGGCACCGATTTCCTGCTGCAGAACCGACACCTGTGGCTCAGAAGCCCGAGCCAGGCTGCGATCATGCGGGTCCGGGACGAGGTGGTGCGGGCGATCCGTGACTTCTTCCACGAGCGGGGCTACGTCCTCGTCGACACCCCGATCCTGACCGGGGCGATCGGCGAGTCGGCCGGCACGCTGTTCGAGACCGAGTACTTCGATCTCGGCACGGCGTACCTGGCGCAGACCGGGCAGCTCTACCTGGAAGCGGCCGCGGCGGTCCTCGGCAAGGTTTACTGCTTCGGGCCGACCTTCCGGGCCGAGAAGTCGAAGACCCGCCGGCACCTGGCCGAGTTCTGGATGGTGGAGCCGGAGGTAGCCTGGTTGGACAGCGATGGCAACATGGACCTTCAGGAAGAGTTCATCACCTTCATCGTGTCGCGCGTGCTGGAGAACCGGCGGGCCGATCTCGCGGTGCTGGAGAGAAAGATCGAGAACCTGGAGGCGGTCCGTCCGCCCTTCGACCGAATCAGCTACACGGAGGCGGTCGAGTTTCTCCAGGCGGGGGGAAGCGAGATCGAGTGGGGATCGGACCTGGGCGCGGAAGACGAGACGAAGATCGCCGAGGGGCGCGCGGTGCCGGTCTTCATCTACGACTATCCGAAGCGGGCCAAGGCCTTCTACATGAAGGAGAACCCGGAGGACCCGCGAACCGTCAAGTGCAACGACCTGATCGCGCCCGAGGGATACGGCGAGATCATCGGCGGCAGCCAGCGTGAGGACGACTATGACCTGCTGCTGGCGAGGATCCGAGAGGAAGAGCTTCCCGAGGACGCGTACGACTGGTACCTGGACCTTCGACGCTACGGGACCTTTCCCCACAGCGGGTTCGGCCTGGGCCTGGAACGAACGGTCGCCTGGATCTGCGGGCTCGACCACCTTCGCGAGGCGATCGCCTTCCCTCGGCTCATGACGCGCCTGAAGCCCTAGCTCTCCTCCCCCGCCACTCCTCTCCTCTCCTTGCCACGGCGTGCGCGGCTGGCTTCGGCGGCCACCACCCCACGTCGGCCGGCTGGAACCGAGATTGCACTGTCTTTCCTGAGCTTCTGATCGACCGCGCGGCAACCCGGCCAATCTGCTCGGAAGTTGCCGCTCGACGGCGGTAATATCGGCCGAATCCTGCGGCAACTCGCATGGATCGTTGGCGAAAAGCGAAGGACGGGCACGATCGCAGAATGAGCAAGGAAAAGCGCACCGCCACGTCCCAAAGCGCCGAGAGCGACAAGGCCTCCGAGAAGGGCGCCAACTCCGCTGCGAAGGACACCAGGGCCTCCGGGAAGGGCGCCAAGACCTCCGGGAAGGGCGCCAAGGCCTCCGGCGGCTCAACGGCCCCGAAGGCCTCAAAAGCCGGCAAGGGCGCCAAGGCTGCCAAGGCCCCCAAGGCCCAGAGGTCCAGAGGTGCAGGCGACGGCGTGAAGGGCGCGCCTGGGCGGCCAGAGCCCGCGGCGTCGCGGGTCGAGCCCGTCGAGTCGGTCGAGTCCGTGGTTGACTCATCGGATGAGCGGGCCGCCGAGATGATCGGACTGTATCGTGATCTGGCCGCCGACCTGTCGGAGGCCGAGGATCTCCCAGTGGCCGTTTCGCGGACGCTGGAGCACTTCTGCCGCTTCGCCGCTTTCGCCGCCGGCTACGCATCGGTCGATCCGCTGACGGACTCACGGACGGAAACATGGTGCGCGGCGGAAGACGGCCTGTACGACGACCTCCGAGAGGCACTGGGTCGCTGGCACGAGCGGGATCGCCACCTCCAGCTGGCCGGGTGGGACTCCCCGGCGACCACCGAGGCGGCCGGGACGCTCGTGGGTCGTGCGCTGGAATCGGGTCTTCCGGTCATGCTCGACGAGATCGACGCTGAGGCGCTCGAGGAGGCTGACGTGGCGCTCGGGTCGGGTCTGCGGGCGGCGTTCGCGTTTCCGGTGTTCTTCGGAAGCGAAGTCGTGGCCGTGGTCGCCTTCTTTGCCGAGGAACCGGGGCCGCTTTCCGAACCGCTGGCCCAGGCCGTTCAGTTCGCGCTCCGACAGCTCGAGGTCGTGGCCGGCAGCGAGCGGGCGGACCGAGCGGTTCGAGTGGCCGCGAGGCACGCTCGAGCGCAGGCCGCGGAACTGAACGAGATGGCAGTGCGGCTGCGGGACGGCGGCTCTCAGGGCGGGGACGGGATGTACGACGCGCTGACCGGCTTCCCGCGGCGGCGCCTCCTTCTGGACCGGCTTCAGCAGGCGTTGCGACGCCGGCAGAGGAACCCGGACGTACAGTTCGCCGTGGCCTGCGTCGGCCTGGAAGGACTGCGGCAGGTGCGGGACCGGCTCGGGCTGAGGGCCTCCGAGGAATTCCTCCTTGCCCTGTGTCGCCGCATGGAATCAGCAGTGCGGCCCGCGGACACGATCGCCCGAAGCGGTGAGGACGAGTTCACGATCCTCTTGGAGGACTCTGACGGCCTTCAACACGCCAATGTCGCCGCCGAGCGCATGCAGGCGGCCATCGGCCGGCCCTACCACCTAGCCGATGAGGAGGTGAGCGCCACCGCCAGCATCGGCCTGGCGCTGAGCAACCCGGCGTACGAGTACGCGGAGACGATCCTCAGGGACGCCACGGCCGCCCTGCGCGCCAGCCGCGCCTTCGGTGACGAGCATCCGAGAGTGTTCGACATTGCCGAGCAGCCCCGCTCCCACAGCGCTCGGCCTCGCGAGGAGGACATCGCCGAGGCGCTACGCGACGGCGAGGTGGCACTCGAGTTCCAGCCCGTGGTATCGCTTCGCAGCGGGCGCGTGGCGGGTTTCGAGGCTCGCGCCAAGTGGCTGCATCCGGAGCGTGGCAGGTTGGCTCCGGAGCAGTTCCTCCCGGAGTCCGGGGCAGGGCCAGCCGTCTCGGCCCTCCTGTCCTGGAGCCTGCGCCAGGCCGCGACGCAGGTGATCGAGTGGCGACGGCAACGGCAGACCTCTCCTCCGTATGTGGCGCTCGTGCTTTCCTCCGAGCAGTTCTACAGCCCGGACCTCGTGACGGAGGCTTGGGATGTCCTGACCAACACGGACCTGGAGGGAGACCTTCTCAGGCTCGTGGTCCAGGAGGGCGTTCTCGCGCAATCTCCGGGTCAGGCGGCCCAGATCCTGGCCAGCCTCGGCGCGCTCGAGGTCGGCGTCGTGATGGAAGGCTTCGGCACCGGATACTCCTCGCTTCCCAACCTGCACCGCCTGAGGCCGCGCGGTCTCGTCATCGACCGTGCGTTCCTGGTCGGAGCGTCGAATCGACCCACCCAGTGGTTGGTAGCGCGGACCATCGTCGAGCTCGCCAGGATCATCGAGGCCGAGGCGATCGCCGCCGGGATCGAGAACGGGGATCAGCTGACCCGGCTGTTTCAGCTGGGCTGTCAGAGGGCACAGGGCCCCTACTTCGGCGGTGGGCTGGATGCCTGTAAGACGCGAGCCGTCGTCGAGGAGGGGTTTGGCGCCGAAGTGAGGTCGCTGCGTCGCCCGGCGGAGGGTGGGGTCGCCGGATCGCCCTTCACGCGCTTCCTGGAGCAGCGGAGCTAGGACGACTGGGCGCCCTCGGTGCCTGCCGCGCTTCCGGGACGGCCCACTAGGCCCGGTCCCGCTCCTCCAGCTTCACGCTCTCCCACAACATATCAAGCTCCTCGAGCGAGACGCGGCGCGGGTCGATGCCCTGCCGCTTCGCCCGGGAGAGAAGCTCGCCGAAGCGCCGCTCGAATTTCTCGGTGGCGCTCGACAGCGCCGGGCCTGGCGGCACATCGCATAGCCGGGCGACGTTGACCGCCGCGAAGAGGAGATCTCCCACCTCCTCTTCGACGGCTTCGATGGCTTCGCCGGTGGCCGGATCGCCGCTGACGTCCGGGGGCAGCAGCGCCTCCAGCTCCTCGATCTCCTCCAGCAGTTTCTGGAGCGCACCGCGGGCATCGGGCCAATCGAAGTTGAGGGAGGCGGCCTCACGTTGCGTGCGGAGAGCCCTTCCGAGCGCATCGGCGGGCTCTGAGAAGCTGCCTTCATCACGAGAGTTACGTTGCTGGCCGGGCATGGCCGGGATATACTAGGCGCGATTTGAAAACGGAGTCAAACGACCGTCGCCGAGCCTGGGTAGAAGTAAACCTCTCGGCGATTCGCCGGAACGCCCAGCGGCTGGCCGCGTTGCTCCCCGGGTCCCGGCTTCTTCCGATGATCAAGGCCGACGGATACGGGCTGGGAGCGGTGCGCGTGGCCCACGCGCTCTCGTCCACCGATGTGTGGGGCCTCGGTGTCGCGACGGCGGAGGAAGGAGCGATCCTCCGCTCGGCCGAATTCTCGGGTCGTATCGTCGTCTTCTCCCCTCTGCCCTCTCGGGACGCCGAGGACATCGTGCGGGGCGAGCTGGAGCCGGCCGTCACGAGCTTCGAGGCGCTGGAGGCGTTCGGCCGCGTCGCGGCAAGCGCGGGGGCGCAGCTTCCGGTGCACTTGGAGGTCGACACGGGCATGGCCAGGTTGGGAGTGCCGGCGGGAACCGTCCGCTCCTGGGCGGGCGACCTCGCGCGCCTGCTGGCGGAGTACCCCCTCACGCTGGCGAGCACGTTCACGCATTTTCACTCGGCGGACTCGGACGCGGCGGCGACTCGAGCGCAGTGGGCCGAGTTCCAGGACGCGCTGACGAGCCTGCGCGAGGAAGGGATCGAGCCCGGTCTCGTCCACGCCGCGAACAGCGCGGCCGCCCTGCGGTACAAGGAAGTCGCCGCCGACGTGATCCGGCCCGGAATCACGCTGTTCGGGGGAGGCGAGCCGTCGGGAGAGCCCGTGGTATCGGTGTTCGCGCGCGTTCTGGATGTTCGCGACGTGGACCCCGGGCAGACGGTGAGCTACGGCGCGACGTACCGAACGAGCGACCGGAGCCGACTCGCGACCCTCGCCATTGGCTATGCCGACGGAGTCCGCTTCGAGCTGTCGAACCGGGGCCACGTGCTCCTCGGCGGAGCTCGAGCGCCCGTTCGCGGTGCGGTGTGCATGGATGTCATGGTCGTCGATGTCACGGCAATACCCGAAGTCAGGCCGGGCGACATCGCCACGGTTCTGGGACGCGACGGAGAGGAAGAGATCACGCTGCGGGAGCTGACGGAGCAGTGCGGAACGATAGAGTACGAGATACTGACGGGCCTGAGCCCTCGACTGCCCCGCATCTCGGTGGAGAGCGGCTGATCGTGCCGGTTCGGTGAGCGACGTGACGGCGGACGGCGGCCTGCTCGACGCGGCCCGGGGGGCGAAGGAGCGGGCATATGCGCCCTACTCGGAGTTTCGGGTTGGCGCGGCCCTCCAGTCGACGGACGGCCGAATCTTCACCGGCTGCAACGTCGAGAACGCCTCCTATCCGGTGGGGCTTTGCGCCGAGCGGGTGGCCCTGGGGACGGCGGTCGCTTCGGGCGCGCGCCGTTTCGCACGCCTGGCGATCGCCTCCGACGCGGAGACCCCGACGCCTCCCTGCGGGATGTGCCGGCAAGCTCTTTCGGAGTTCGGCATGGCGCTGGAGATCGTGAGCACCAGTCGAGAGGGCCTTTGCGTGAGCTGGGGACTCGAGGATCTCCTTCCCGCGCACTTCGAGCTCGAGGATCGCGGAGAAGGCGCCGATGGCTGATCTCCGCGTGTCGCGCGGTCGGCTGCCGATGCCAGCACCGAGCGCTGCCGCCCTGCGGTTGCTCGCGGCCGGCGCGGCACTTATCGGCCTGGCCGCCTGCACGGAGGAGGCGATCGTCGCCGTCGATCCCGACCTGCCGGGAGCCACGATTCCAACCGTGGAGGTCTCGGCCTTCGCGTCAAGCCTCGAAGGCTGGCGGGACACGACGTATTCCGGGTTCGAGCTCCCCGCAACCTCGGGGTTCAAGATCCTGGCGGATCGAGCGGATCTCCGGTCCCGCGTTCTGGGGCGCTTCGACGTACCGGATTCGGTGCAAACGACCTTCGGCTTCGAGGAGATCGACACCTTCGTCGATGCCGTCTTCAGAATCGCTCTCGACTTCGGAGTCGACCCCGACAGCATCGTGGTCCCGGATTACCAGCTCCGGATTTTCGCGCTCGAGGAGAGCTACGATTCCCTGAGCGCCACCTGGGTCGACAGGCGCGAGGGCGATCCCTGGGTCGTGCCGGGCGGCACTCTCGGCCCGCTGCTCGCTGTCGGCGAGTTCGTTACCGCGGTCGATACGGCGGTGCTCCAGTTCTCGGCTCCGGTGGACTCGGTACTGGCGGCGTGGCAGGAGACGGAAGGGGAGCCCGGCGTCGCTCTCGTGCTGGCGGGCGGCCCGCCCGAGCTGTCGCTCACGAGCTTCGATCTCGCCACCCAGCTGACGGTGGCCGCGCGCGGCGACACGGTGCCGGCGACCTTTTCCTCGCGGGGCCCCACGTTCATCTACGACCCGGCGCAGCCGTCTCCCGGGCAACGTCTTCGCCTCGCAGGTCTGCCCGCCGCCCGCCTGTACGTGGAGTTCACCCTCCCCGATTCGCTGGATGGCGTCCAGCTGAGGGCGTCGACGATAAACCACGCCGAGGTGCGCTTTCGGCCGCTCGCGCCGCCGGAGGCGCCCTTCACTCTGGAGCGCGCAATCCTGGCGAGCGTGGTAGAGGTGCTTGCCGACGCGTTCGAGGTGGGCGCCAAGGTGCCGGTCGGTCCGCCGATTCCCGATCCTCAGACGGGCGCCGCTCAGTTCATACAGGTCTCTCCGGATGATCTCGAGGAGGGCGAGCTGCTGCGAGTCAACGTGACGCAGCTGGTGGAGTTCGTGGCCGCCGCGGACACGCTCACCAGGGTCCGGTTCACCGTCCGAGCCGCGCCGACGGATGGGCAGGCCTTCGGCTTCTGGGAGTTCGGCTCCGTCGAGTCTCCGCTGGTGCTCCAGCCCGAGCTCCTGATGCTCGTGACGCCGCCTATCGGGTTCCCCGTCCCTTGACCGCGGGCCGCGGCGAACGGAGGAAAAGGGCGGCTACAGCGGCGCTGACGGTTCTTGCCGTCGTGCCCTGCCTGCTTCTCTTCTCACCATCGAAGGTTCGCGCTCAAACGCCGTTCACGGGTGTCGGCCTCGGGTATCCGATACGGTCACTCGATGCGAGGTCGATGAGCCTGGGCGGTGTCACCAACGGCCTCCTGGGTGGGACCTTCTCACTGGGAAACCCGGCAGATCTCACGCTCCACTCCTCGGCTGCCGTGGCCGCGGCCATCGCCGGCGAGGACATCACGATCAAGGCGAGCGGCGGAGACCAGAGCACCGGTCGCAGCTGGTTCCCCGTCATCGGAGCCGTCGTCCCGCTTGGGGACTGGGCGTTCCGGGTCGGATTCGGCGGCGTCCTCGATCAGGATCTGGCCATCATCCTCACGGATACGCTCTCCACATCCATCGGCCGATTCGAGTTCGAGGAGCTCCGAACACGGGACGGGGGAGTGAGTCAGATCGATGTCTCGGCGGCGCGAAAGCTCGGACCCGTCTCGGTGGGGATCGGCATCCAGCGCCTCACAGGCAGCCTTCAGCAACGTCTCCGGCGCCGCTTCACCATGGACATAGACAGCACCGGTGTTCTTCCGGGTGGCGTATTGGAGAGGGCTGAGACCGATTACGGAGGCTGGTCCGTGAAGGCGGGCGCCAACGCCCAGTTCAAGAGTCGCTTCGTCGTCAGCGGCACCTTCTTCTTCGCCACCGACCTCAAGGCCGAGCAGCTGGAGACCCTCATCGAGCGCACTCTGAGGCTCCCCAACGGATTCGAGGGCGGGCTGAGCGCCCTGATCACCTCGCGGCTGATGGTGGCGGCGGGCGGCGGTTGGTCGGGATGGTCGCAGACCGAGCCTGTCGCGGAGGGTTTCACCGCCGCCAACACCAGCTGGCTCGGCGGTGGCCTCGAGTACACGACCCTCATTGGGAGCATCCCGATAGCGCTTCGCGCCGGGGGTCGCACGCGGAAGCTGCCGTTCGTGCTGCCGGATCTCGAGCAGTCGAAGGAAAACGCGATCACCGCCGGACTCGGAGCCAGGATCGGAGGCCGGGTCAGGGTCGATCTAGGCCTCGAGTTCGGCAATCGCGGAGATCTCGAGGCCGCCGGCACGGAAGAGAGCTTCACGTCGCTCAACCTGACGGTGGGGATCATCCAGTGACGGAGCTCGTTGCGCTGAAACGGAACGGCGGCCGGCAGGGCGCGGATCTCCCGACTGCCCCCGCGAACGGCGCGGCTCGAGCGGCTGCGGGCACGGTCTACATCGAAACGTACGGCTGCCAGATGAACATCGGCGACTCCGAGCTCATGGCCGGAGTCCTCGCCAAGGGCGGGTACGTGCGCGTCGCCGACCCGGATCTGGCCGATGTGATCCTCGTGAACACCTGCGCGATCAGGGAGCACGCCGAGCAGCGGGTGCTCGGACGGCTGGGACAGCTGCAGCGATACCGGAAGCGGCGTCCGGACCTGGTGCTCGGCGTTACCGGCTGCATGGCCCAGCGCATCGGTGACCGGCTGCTCGGGGAGGTGCGGGGCGTGGACCTGGTGGCCGGGCCGGATGCCTATCGTCACCTGGCGGAGACCGTCGACGGTATCCGTCTCGGTGCCGTGGAGAAGGGACAGGCCCTGCTGGAGCTGGACGTCGCCGAGGACTACTCGGGCCTCTCCTGCGTGAGGGGGGAGGGGGTTTCGGCCTGGGTCACCGTTCAGCGCGGCTGTGATCACCGCTGCACGTTCTGCATCGTCCCCTACGTGCGCGGACCGGAGAAGAACCGTGCGCCCTCGGAAGTGCTCGCCGAGGTAGGGGAGGCCGTGCGGTGCGGGTACAGCGAGGTGACGCTACTCGGGCAGACGGTAAACTCCTATGCCTCGGAGGACTGGGATTTCGCCGCCCTGCTGAGGGCGGTCGCCCGGGTTCCGGGGCTCAGGCGGGTCCGATTCACGTCGCCTCACCCGAACGACGTGAGCGAGCGTCTGCTCGAGGTCATGGCCGAGGAGGGCGCGGTCTGTCCCCAGCTGCATCTGCCCGTCCAGTCCGGGGCCGACCGTGTCCTGAAGCGCATGGTGCGCCGGTATACGCGCCGGGAGTTTCAGGCGACCGTCGATATGGCGCGGCGGATCGTCCCGGGAATCGCGTTGAGCACGGACATCATCGTGGGCTTTCCGGGCGAGACGGAGCCCGACTTCGAGGCCACGCTCTCGCTCCTGGAGGACGTCAGGTTCGACGATGCCTACCTGTACAAGTTCTCGCCGCGCGACGGAACGCCGGCCACCCGCCTGCCGTCCGGTGACGACGTGCCCCCTGACGTAGCCCAGTCGCGCCTCGAGCGCACGATCGAGCTGCAGCGTGGGATCCAGCTGGAGGTGAACCGGGCCGAGGTCGGTTCGGTGCGCGAGGTCCTGATCGAGCGGGGAGCGCGATCGGCCGGGGACCTGCTCGGCCGCACGGTCACGAACAAGGTCGTGGCCTTCCGGGGGCCGGCCGAGTGGATCGGCAGCTACCTCCGGATTCGGCTGACGGCGACCTCCGGAGCCACGTTCGCCGGCGAGGTCGTGTGAAGTTCTGGATGCGCGCCCTCTCGTTCATCGCCGTCGCGGCGTTTTCCTTCGCATTCGCCGCGGCCAACGCCTCCGAGCGCGTCACCCTGAACCTCGGCTTCCTTACCCTGCGTTCCGTCTCGCTACCGGTGGTCGTCTTTGCGTCCGCACTGGTCGGCATGGTCGTCGTGTTCCTGGTCGGGCTCAAGGCGGACCTGCGCACGAGACAGCTCCTTCAGCGCTACCGTCAGGCGCTCGAGGGAGACGAGGAGCGCCCCAGAGACACGCTGCCCACCGACTGATCCTGATTCTGCCCACCGGTTGAGCGGCGGGAGTGGTCCGGTCCGAAGGAACCAGATGATTCCGAGGTGATGCGGCCGGCCCAGAGAGGGCCATGAATCAGAAGGGCGGCCCATCCACCAGCCTGACGCCCGGTCCACTGGTCCTGGTCGCGATCTGTCTTTGCGGAGGCACGTTGGTGGGCCTCCGGTACCTCGGCGGCTTAACGAGTGCCTGGATCGCGCTCACCCTCGCTCTCGCGGCGGCATCGCTCGGATGGCGGAACGGCCGTGCCCGGCGGGCCGATCATGCAGCTGGCGCCGATCGCATCTCGTTCCGGCTGCAGGGAAGGACGACGGCAGCCCTCCTTCTCGCCGCGACCTTCGCGGCCGGGACCGCTTCCGGGCGGGTGGCGGGTCTCGAGGCCGGGCGGTCCTGCCTCACCCGGCTGGAGAACGGAGGGGCCCTCGAGGCGGCTGGTCGTCTGGCTTCGCCCCTGGCGGCGGAACCGGCATCGGCGTCGGCGAGCCGATCATCGGTGGCCAGCGTGCGCGTGGTCATCGTTGGTGCCCAACTGCGGGCCGAGGCAGGCGACTGTTCCGCCCCCCGTCTGCTTGCCTCGGTGAGGGGGCCGCAGCACGCCATCCCGGCGGGTTCGATCGTGCGGCTTCGCGGCAAGTGGACGGCCTACAGCCGGCCGGGAGCCTGGCCGCGGCGTCCGGAGCGCCGTGGCTACCTGCGAGCGAAGATCTCGGCGGCTGCGCCGGACGGCCCATCCGTCAAGCCATCCGGTCGGGCTCTCACGAGGTCAGCGACTCCTGCCTCCGGACTCGGCCCGCTCCAGCGCATTCGAGCCGCGGGAATCCACAGGGTCGAGAGCCGACTTCCGGCCGACGTGTCACCGACCGCCGTCGCCATCCTGCTGGCGGAGCGCGGCCGCCTCGATCCTGCGACCAGCCGCACCTTCGCCAACGCCGGCCTCGCACACCTCTTGGCCATCTCCGGACTGCACGTCGGCATCCTGGCCGCGGCCGCTCTCGCCGCGACGGGCATCTTCGTGGCCGGCACGGGCCGCCACTTCGCCGCCGCACTCCTCGTGCTGGGCTACGTGCTCGTGATCGGCGCGCCTCCCGCGGCGGTGAGGGCCGCGCTCATCTTCTGCGGCTATGCGGCGAGCCGGGCACGAGGGAGTCCCGCTAGGATCACCGATCTGCTCGCTCTCGCCGCCATACTCGCCGTGCTAGTGGATCCCCTCACGTTGCTCGAGCCCGGCTTTCAGCTCTCTTTCGCAGGATTCTCCGGGCTTCTCCTCGGGAGCCGCGTGGCTCGCCGACTCGATCGCGCCTCGGGGGGCTCGCCGGCGGCCGCTCGTCGGCGCACTCGCCGAATCGTTCGATCCCTGGGACGCGGGATCGCCGCGAGCGCGGGGGCGTTCGCCCTGACGGCTCCCATCGCGGCGTGGCACTTCCAGCGGACGGCCCCCGTATCCGTCGTCTCGAGCCTCGTCGGCTCGCCGGTCGTTGCCCTGGCCTTGCTGGCGCTCGCCGGCGTCCTCCTGCTGCCCGGACCCGCGGCAGATACGCTGGCGGCCGCCGCGACGATCCTGATACGCTGGCTTCAGGCCCTCGTCGAGGCATTCTCCGCTCTTCCCCTCGGTCACATGCTCGTCGGAAGGCCGGGCCCGGTCGAATGGCTCATCGTCGCCAGCGGCCTGGCGGCCGTCCTGCTCTTCGCGGCCGGCCGCAGCGTCTGGCGCGCGGCCCCCTACCTCGGGCTGGCGGCCTGTCTGGCCGTGGCCGCTCCGGCCCTCCGGGCGTGGCGCGGCGCCGGACGGACGCTGCTCTGCACGCTGGATGTCGGGCAGGGCGACGCCGCCGTGCTCAGAACGCGGCGTGGGCACTGGCTGGCGATCGACGCGGGGCCCCGTTACGGAACGACCGATGCCGGGGTGCGGGTCGTCCTCCCGTTCCTGCTCTCGAACGGAGCCCGGTCGCTCGAGCTGTTCGTGCTCACCCACCCGGATCTCGACCACCTGGGCGGCGCGGCAGCCCTGCTCGAGCGCCTGCAGGTTCGGCGCGTGCTGGACGCCGCGCTTCCGGTTCCGGCCGCCCGATACGAGGAGTATCTGTCGGACGTCGCCTCGGAAGGATCGCGTTGGCTCGTGGGTCGGCCCGGCGCCCGTCTGGTGATCGACGAGATCGAGATCCTGGTTCTCGGGCCCGCTGTCTTGCCGAGCGGCAAGCCCTCTGCAGCGGGAGTTGGAGGCCGGCCGATCAGCGCGAACGAGGCGAGCTTGTCGCTCCGAATCCAGGTCGACGGAGGGTTCAGCTATGTGAACGCGGGCGATGCGCCGGCCGCGGAGGAGAGGCGAATGCTCGCGTCGTGGCCTGCCGACACCCTTCGGGCGGACGTGTTCAAGGTGAGCCACCACGGCAGCAAAACGTCATCCGATGTGGATTGGCTTGGAGCCGTGGCTCCACAACTGGCGATCATCTCGGCCGGAGCCGCCAATCGGTACGGGCATCCCAATCCCGTGGCGCTCGCGCGGCTCGACTCGGCCGGGATCGAGGCCGTGTGGCGGACGGATCTGGACGGAACGGCATGCGTGAGCGTGGACTCGGAGGGCCGGTGGCGCCTGGAGGAGATCTGACGCGGAGAGGCCGGACTCCGGAGCTATCGCAAGCTCAAACGGCGCTGCATCTTGAAGGACGACGAGAATCGATTTCGAACCCGGGAGGTCACGTGGCCGTAGTCACCCTGCACCGCTTCATCATCGAGGAGGAACGGAGGCATCCGGAAGCCACCGGTGACTTCACCAGCATCCTGTACGACGTCGCCTTCGCCGCGACGTTGATCAGCCGCGCCGTGAACAAGGCGGGCCTGATCGACATCCTCGGAGCCACCGGCGAGGAGAACGTGCATGGGGAGCGGGTGCAGAAGCTCGACGAGTACGCGAACAAGGTCATCTTCGACTCGCTGGACCACGGCGGCCACCTCTGCCTGATGGCCTCGGAGGAATCGGAACAGCCGATACCGATCCCCGAGCAGTTTCCCAAGGGAGACTATGTCCTCCTCTACGATCCGCTCGACGGTAGCTCGAACATAGATGCCAACGTCTCGATCGGGACGATCTTCTCGGTGCACCGTCGGCGCGATCAGCAGACCGGCGACGGGGCGCTCTCCGATCTTCTGCAGCCGGGCGTGGATCAGGTGGCTGCGGGATACGTGCTCTACGGGTCCTCGACCATGCTGGTCTACACGACCGGAGCGGGGGTGCACGGCTTCACCTTGGACAACTCGATCGGCGCCTTCCTGCTCTCGCATCCGCGCATCGAGATCCCGGATCCCGGCAAGCGGATATACAGCGTGAACGAGGCCTACTCAGAGCGTTGGAGCGATGGGCAGAAGGCCCTCGTCGACCGGCTGAAAAAGGAAGGGAAGTTCTCGCTGCGCTACATAGGGTCCCTGGTAGCCGACTTTCACCGCACGCTGCTGTACGGCGGGCTCTTCATGTACCCGGCCGACGCCGAATCACCCAAGGGGAAGCTGCGGCTTCAGTACGAGGTCTCGCCGCTCTCCATGGTGTGCGAGCAGGCCGGTGGTGCGGCTACGGATGGGCGGAAGCCGATACTGGACGTCGTACCGAGCGAGCTGCATGAGCGGGTGCCGTGCTACATGGGCAACAAGGAGTACGTGGAGCTCGCCAACGAGTGCATTAGCGGTTAGGTCATGGCTGGGGGTGGCGTCCTTCTCTCGCTGACGCGCTTTGGGCGGCGAGACTCCTCGCTTCGCTGCGGCGCCGCCTCAGCTGGCTGCTTATAATGCTATAGCGTCTCCCCCCACCAGATGGTCGACGGGCCATGGAGGTCTCATGAGTCACCCGACAAGGATGCCGCTGCCGATCTTCCTCCCCTTGATCGCTCTCAGCCTTCTGGCCTGTGATCCGGGCCGCGTCACCGGCTCGGGGCAGCTCGAGTGCGACCCCGATCTGCTCACCGGCATCTTCAGCCACGATAACAACGAAGATCTGTCTAGATGCCTTCAGGGAAGGCGTCCGCTCACGGGCGGCTGAATAACTGATTAGCCGCAGATGTGGAAAGCCCCCGTGCCGCTCGAGCGGCCGGGGGCTTTGGTTGAGGTGACGGCGAATCAGGCGTCGGGCGTCCTGCGCCTGACCCGCCTCTCAGCCGCTCCGACTAGAAGGTGAACGCGATGCCGAGCTGCCAGCGCGTCCGCGACTCGGGGCTCAACGCGAAGGCAGGATCGATCCTCCCCTCGCTGTCCGCCGACGGGCCGATGTAGTCGAAGATGAAGTTGCCATCCTCGGCGCGTCCCCCGTCCACCTCGGTCACGATGATTCCCCGGTCCGCGCTTCCCTCACGCCACTCCGAGCCGAACAGGTTGATGACGTCCGCGATGAAGTCGACCCGGCCTCTGGAGCCGGTCGGGATCCCGAATCTGAGCTGCATCGAGAACCGGTTGTTCCAGTCGTACCGGCAGCTGCTCCGCTGCATGATGCTGCCGCGCTGCGACGAGAGGCACTCGTTGGAGTTGATCAGCGCGTCGAAGGCCGCCTGGTCCTCCGGGGTCTTCCAGTTGAGCTCGTTCGAGTTCATCGGGATGTAGAGGGCGTCGTTGTCGCGGCCGATCTCGGGGGAGGCATAGCCGTCGCCGTTGATGTCGCCCTCGGTGGTGAGACTGTACGGTAGTCCCGATTGCCCGAAGTACTGCGGCGTCACCTCCAGCAGCCAGCCGGCTCCGAACGTCCAGCTACCCGTGGCGGCCAGGACCACCTTGTGTGGCCGCCCGTTATATCCTGCTACCAGATCCGGGTCGTTGATGTCGGCATCGATCGCGTTCCGGCCGATGTTGGAAGTGGCCTGGCTCGACTGCTGGACCTGGATGTCTTTGATGTTCGCGTACGTGTACGACGTGTTGAAGGAGAGCCAGTCCATGAACGAACGCTGCAGCTGGAACGTGAGTATCAGGGACTTGTTCTCGTTTCGGTTCGTCAGCTCCACGACCTGCCGGAACCTCGGGTCGAGCCGGAAGTCGGTGAAACAGCCGCCGTTGTCGCCGCACGAACGGCCGATCACCGGGTCGAAGTCGACGGGCGTGCCATAGATCGGGCGGTTCCCCTGGACCGGGTCCGTTCCTACGATCGGCCCCAGGTTCGTCTCAGAGAAGAACGCGTCGTTGATCGATTTCGTGTAGAGGACCTCGAACGTCGCGGCGATCCCGGCTGGCAGCAGCTGGTCGATCCCTCCGCTGATCTTCAGATCGGTCGGGAATTTAAAGTCCGGGTCCATATACCAGGTGCTCTGCAGCGCCGACGAGGCCCCGGCGCCGTCGGTGCACGTCGTGGGCTGCTGGTTCGGGTCCCACTGGGGCGCGGTGGCCGCACCGCAGAACAGGATGTTCGACTCCTTGCCCGTGTTCTGGTAGGCGTTGGAGATCCACACGTAGGGAGAGCGACCGGCGAAGATCCCGACGCCGCCCCGGACCTGCGTCATAAGGTCCGCCTGGTTGTTCCAGTTGAAGCCGAGGCGCGGCTGCAAGATCGGGTTCCCGGAGGCCACTTCCGAGGTGTTGACCCCTAGGATCTCCACCGCATCGGGGTTGAAGCGCGGCTTGTCGGGGAGGATCGGGATGTCGGCCCGGAACCCGAAGTTGAGGGTGAAGTTGTCGCTCACCGTCCACTGGTCCTGCACGTAGAAGCCGAGCTGAATCGCGCTGAACTCCGAGGCGGCGTCATCCAGGGTCGGCGGTCCGCCCGGCGCGACCACACGCTTGGTGTACTGGGACGGAGTGTTGGCTTCGAGGGCGTCCGCGTCATCGAACTCGTACAGCCCGATCGCGGATTCCTGGAAGACGTTGAAGAAGCTGTAGAACTCGTTGGACGTCCCGAACGTCAGGCGGTGAGCCCCCATGTTCGCCGTCAGGTTGTCGGTGAGCTGGAAGACCTTGTGGTCCTGCGCGTTCCGCTGGGAGAACCGCGTGCAGCCAAAGTTATAATCGGGACCGGAGCTCCCGACGGTGATCTCCTGGTAGGTCTCGTTGCAGTTCCGGGTCTCCTTGGTCCGCGAGTAGTTGAGGAGCAGCTCGTTGTTCCAGTTGGTGCCGAACTGCGAGAACCACTCCCCCACGATCGAGTTGTAGTCGGTCGTGAACGGTCCGAGGTTCGAGGTGAAGGCATAGTCCCTCGAGTTGCGGGAGGCGGACGGCAGGTTCGAGTTTTTGATGTAATTGTCACGAAGCACGAGCCGGTTCTTCTGGCCCAGGTTGAAATCGAACCGGACAAAGATGTTCGTGCGCGGGTTGGGTAGCGAAACGGCTCCCACCGTGCCGGGGTCTACGCCGTACTGGTTCTCGATGATCGAGGCGATCCGGGCCGCCTCGGTAGGATCGGCGCCCACCGACTCATCGGCGATCCGGCTGTCGAACGGCCGGTTCTCGGCCTGATGCTCGCCCGCCGCGTAGAAGAACACCTTGTCCTTGACGATCGGGCCGCCGAACGCGAGGCCGAACTGGGTGTCGTTGAACTCGCCGAATTCGCTGTCACCGATGTTTCCGGTCAGGGCATCGTTGGAGTAGTTGACGAAGGCGTCGGTCGTCCACTCGTTGGTACCCGACTTGGTGACGACGTTGATGAGGCCGCCCGTGAAGTTGGACTGCCGGACGTCGAACGGGGCCACCAGGATCTGCATCTGCTCCACCGCCAACAGGGAGATCGGCTTGCCGTTGGTGTCGCTGCCCGGAGCCCCGCCCTCGCCCACTCCGAAGAAGTCGTTGGTGACGGCCCCGTCGATCAGGAAGTTGTTGTACCGGTTCGGTTTCCCGGCGATCGATGGAGCGTCCTCGAACTGGTTCACGTACGGCGACAGGAGCGTCAGCTCCAGTATGTTCCGCGATCGCGTCGGGAAGGTCTCGACCTCCTTCTGAGAGATCTGGGTGGATTGTCCCGTGTGCTCAGGACTGAACACGGCAGCTTCGGACGCCTCCACCCCGACGGTGAGGGGCTCCACCTCAACGGCGGACACGGAAAGCAGGAAGTTGACGGTCCTCGCCTGGCTGAGCGTGACCGCGATTCCCGTCTGGATCTGCGATCGGTAGCCGATGCTCTGCGCCTGGACGCTGAACGGGCCGCCCGGGTTGAGGTGCAGCACGGCGTACCGGCCGCTTCCACTCGTGAGCGTCCCGGACGTCTTGTTCGTCCGCGTGTCGGTGACGATCACCTGGACCCCTTCGAGCGGGTTGCCCTCCGGATCCGTCACGGTGCCGCGGATCTCCGAGGTTACGACCTGTGACCAGGCGGTACCCGCCATCACGAGCGCCGCGATGGCGACCAGTCCGGTGGATAGAATCAGTCTGACAAGCCTCTTACTCATGGGGACCTCACGAGTGCGGGGTGGATGTGTGTGAGCCGTTGGTAAAGTCGCTGAGCATCTCTGCGAGCTGGCTAACCAGGGCGGATAGCGCATCGCGTCTCCAAGGTGGCGGAGCAGTGTATTGAAACACCTAAGTGATGCTACACGGATGTAACGCGCGCGTAAAGACGTATATGACAGAGGGCCCCGCCGTACGTCGCGGGGCCCTCTCGGGTTGCGGTTCGATGTGGGGCGCGCTGCTGCTGCGTCCGTCTAATTGCCCGGCACCCTCACGTCGACCCACACCAGTCGGTGGTCCGAGCTCGGGAACGGGAACGTCCCCACAAGCGGGAACAGCGGGTCGCTGCTCAGCGGCCAGAACACGCCTGCTTCCCGGATCTGGAGGTTCTTTCGTGGCAGGACGTAGTCTGCCCGAAGGTTGCCGGGAGCGAAGTCGCTGAAGTCCGCCGTGTCGAACGCCGGATCGCTGATGTGCGTTGCGTTGGCCCCGCCCTGGAGGGCCGACTGCTCCACCGCGCCCTCGCTGCTCGGCGTCACCTTCGTGTTGACGAGCGGGTGCTCCAGCAGCTGCTGGGCCGCGTCGGGGAAGCTGTCCCCGTCGTTCGGGTCTGCATTCTGGTCGCCGGCGATGACGAACATGTCACCGGGGGGTAAGCCTCCGGGCATCCCGTCGTCATCGTAAATGTAGCCGGAGCGGGACGGGATGATGTAGTCCGCCCAGAACCGGATCTCGTCGTTGTTCCGCGTGCCATTGCGATCCTCGGGGCCGTCGAACACCGGCGGCGTAGGATGGCTGGTCAGGAAGTGGACCACCTTGTTGCCGATCTGGACCGGAATGTCCCAGTGACTCTTGGAGGAAAGCCGGAAGACGTCCAGTTCCTCGGGCGAGTACCAGTCGGCGGGTTCGGGCGTGGCGGGATCGTCCGGCAGGTTGGCGCCCGGCATGTCCTTCCAGAGGAACATCTGGAAGGTCCGAATCGAGGTCTCGTCGATCGGATACATCGAGTAGACGACCATTCCGAACTGACCGGGAAAGAAGCCGAAGCCGAACGAGTCGTTCGGAACGAAGTCGCCCGCGGCCCCGCTGTTGTCCAGGTCGAAACCGGAAAAAATGCCCGTGTTGGAGGGCGCGATGAACAGGTACGGGTACTCGATCGGCTCCGCTCCGTTCTGCGAGACTTCGAGATAGTTGGCCTGGAAGTCTTCCGCGGCCTGCGGGTCGTAGTCGAACTCGTTGATGAGCAGGACGTCGGGTCGGGTCCGCTGGATGATCTCGGCGATCGTCGCCGGCTGGGCGCTCCCTGGCGAGGAGAGCTCGGCTCCCAGGGCCCCTGCGCTGAAGCGGTTCAGTGACGCGTTGAAGGTCGAGAAGCGGACGATCTTGTTCGCCGCTCCCTTGCCGGCGGAGGCGCGAGCGGCCGCCACACCCGCGGCATCGGGCTCCGTCACGGACTCTCCGCAAGCGGCCGCTACCAGTAGGCATAGGGAGAGAATGGGAATGCTCTGATTGCGCATCGATGACCTCCTCTTACTGCTCGGGCGTGAGGGTCTCAAGACTGAAGACGGAGATGATGAGAGCGGAGACGGCACCGGCGCAAGAGTGGAGGTGCCGCAACGCTGTGGCACGGCTGCAGCTAGGTCGCGGCCAGCCTTCGGATCTCGGGCTCCACTTCGGCCAGGAGGGCTTCCTTCTCGGCGTGGTGAAGGAAGGCGCTCCGGAAGCCGTTCAGGACGAGCTCGGCGATCTCATCAAGCGTGAAGCCGAGGTGCTTCCAGGCGCGCAGGTGCTCCTTGGTGACCGTGGTCCCGCTCATCAGCCGGTTGTCCGTGTTCAGGCTCACGACCAGGCCCCGGTCGAAGTAGAGCCGCACGGGGTGGCTCGCGAAATCCTTCACGGCGCGCGTCTGCACGTTGCTGGTCAGACAGATCTCGAGCGGGATCCGGTGGTCGTTGACGAACTGCATGAGGTCGGGGCCCTCGTACAGACGCGTTCCGTGGCCGATGCGGTGGGCTCCGCAGTAGTGCAGGGCCTGATGGATCGACTCCGGTCCGTAGGCCTCGCCGGCGTGGATCGTGGCGTTGACGTTGGCGTTCCGCACCATGTAGAAGGCGTTCTTGTGCTTCTTGGCCGGGTAGTTGTACTCGGCTCCAGCGAGGTCGAACGCCACCACCCCCCTGTTCTTGTAGGCGATCGTGAGGTCGGCCAGGTCCCGGGAGACATCCGCTTCCATGTTGCGGATGCCGCAGATGATCAGCGAGGCGTCGATGCCGAACTCCTCCCGCGCCCTGCGCATGCCCCGAAGCGGCGCCTCAACGGTCTCGGGGAGCGGAAGCCGCTCCGCGGTGAGCAGGATTGGAGAGTACCGGATCTCCATGTACCTCACGTTCTCCGCCGCCGCATCCTCGCACAGCTCGTAGGCGATCCGCTCGATCGCCTCGGAGTGCTGCATGACGGAGAGCGTGACCCCGAAGCGCGCCAGGTAATCCTCGAGGTTGCGGGCGTCCTTCACGAACATGTACTCGCCCAGCGCCTCCGGGTCGGTCGCGGGGAGGGAGATGCCATGCTCGTCCGCCAGCTCGACGATCGTGGAGGGCCGGAGCGAGCCATCGAGGTGCACGTGCAGGTCGGTCTTGGGCATCGCGTGGATGCGGTCCCGCACCTCCTCCTCGGACAATCCCTCGTCAGCTACGGCCGACGCTTCGCCTTCAGCCTCCGGGTCCGCCGAGGCTGGCAGGCCTCCGGCCTGCCCGGCCTCAGGGGTCTCCCCGGCGCTGCCGCGCAGGAAGAGTCGAGCGCCCTCGGCTATCTGTCCGTCCAGACCGACGGGACTGCCGGATTGGTCGACCACGGTCAACTCGCCGCGCCGAACGCCCGCCAGCGCATCCTCGGAGTGCCAGGTGAGTGCGTCACGGACCAGGGCCCAGGGCCACACGTCGTGCGGCACGTCGTCCACGTAGACCCGAAGCCGGCCCTCGGCAGTCACGGACAGCCCGCCTCCCCCCCGATCACCGCCTGCCATCTCGGATCCTGCGGGGCCGTGACCGGCTGCGGCTGCTGCTCCAGGTAGGCGACCAGCGCGTCAAGATCCACGATCCCCGTCTGCTTGGCGGAGGTGGCCTCCTTCAGCATCCAGTAACCCGCGCCGCCCGCCGCCATGAAGTTGTTGACCACGACAGAGTAGGCGGAATCCGGCGACACGGGACGGCCATCGGCGAGACGTGCGCAGTGGATCCTCACCCCGGCGGCTTCCGAATCGTACTCGACCGTGAGGCCGCTGATGTTGGCCTCGATGCCGTCTTCGTCGACCGAGCTCTCGAGCGCGGATAGCAGGAATCCGCCGCCGAGCTCGAGGAGGATCAGGGTATTCTGGAACGGCTGCACGCGGAACAGCTCGCCGTAGCTGACCGGGCCGGCGGGGAGGTCCGTCCGGATGCCCCCGTTGTTCATGATTGCCACATCGGCTCCCGTGGCCGCCCGCTGCGCGTCCGCGATGAGCCGGCCCAGCGTCGAGGCCCCCCGATACTGCTTCTCCAGGGGATCGGCGAGCGTGGCGACGCTGGCCATCGCGACTTCCTCGGCTTCCTTCTCGTAGCGGTCGACCAGAGCCCTGACCTCGTCGACTCGCGCAGCGCTGTCCGGATAGACCGCGTCGATCGCGACTAGCTCGGCCACGACCTCGCCGGAGGCGTGGCGTGTGAGTAGGCCCCGGCCGATCGCTGACATGTTGGCGTAGGACTGGACGACCGGCGCTCCCTGAATCGTGTCATCGACGCGGCTGTGCGTGTGGCCCGTGACGACGTAGTCGAACGGCTGGGTCGTCAGGGCCAGCTCGTCCATCGCTTCGCCGGCGCAGCGTGGCTCGTTCCCGCTCGCGTCGTGGCAAAAGCCGCCGGCGTGCATGACGACGACCACGAAGTCCACGCCCTCCACCCGGATGCGGGGGATATAGCGGTTGAGCGTCTCGGCGATCGGGCGAAACTCGAGGCCGGCTACGCTGTCCGGGTGGGTCGTCACCGGGGTGGAGCGCGTCGTCGCGCCGATCACCCCGATCCGCACGCCCTCGCGCTCGAGGATCGCATACGGCTTCACCCAGGGCGGGTGAAGGCTCGTTCCTTTCTCATACGTGTTGGCGCTCAGGATCGGGAAGCGAGCCTGCCTCATTCGCTCCTGGAGGGTCTGAATCCCCCAGTCGAACTCGTGGTTGCCGAGCGCCGCGGCGTCGTAGCCGATCTCGTTCATCACGTCGATCGTCGCCCGGCCGCCCGTGAGGTTCGACATCAGCGTCCCCTGCATCAGGTCGCCGCCGCTGAGAAGGAAGACGGGGCAGGGCGATGTCCCCCGCACATCGTTCACGTAGGCGGAGATCGCCTCCGCGCCGCCCGCGGGTCGGTTTCCCGACCACGGCTGCTCGGCTGGACGAAGTCCGCCGTGCTCGTCGTTCGTCGAGAGGATGACGGCGCACGCCGAGTCGGCCGCCGAGGTCGCCGCCGGGCCCAACGAGCCGACGGCGGCACCGTCCGGCGCTTGGGTCGATGGGGCGCCATCCAGCCGGACCGATGGGGCGCCGTCCAGCGCGGGCACGCGCGGCGCGAAGCCTGAAATCCCGACGATCGCGGCACCTGCAATGGCCGCCGCGGCCGCTACCCGGAGGCTGAGACGCGCGCTCATACGACGCCGGCGAGGTCATGGCCCGCCTCCAGGTCGATGAGCGGGGCCTGATACTCTCCCGTCCAGCACGCCGTGCAGAACGGCCCGAACTCCTCCACGGAGGACTGCAGCCCATCCAGGGACAGATAGCCGAGCGAGTCCACGCCGAGGTGATCGCGGATCTGTTCGATCGAGTGCTCGGAGCCGATGAGTTCGGTGCGCGTGGGCATGTCGATACCGTAGTAACACGGGTAGCGGATCGGGGGAGAGGCGACACGGAGGTGGATCTCCCGCGCTCCCGCCTCCCTGAGCATGGCCACCAGGCCCTTGCTCGTCGTGCCGCGGACCAGGGAGTCGTCCACGACGACGGCCCGTTTGCCGGCGATCAGCTCGGTAACCGCGTTGTACTTGATGCGAACGCGGAAGTCGCGGCCGGCCTGCGTCGGGTAGATGAACGTCCGTCCCACGTAGTGGTTCCGAATCAGCGCGAGCTCGAAGGCGATTCCGGATTCCTCCGAGTAGCCGAGCGCGGCCGAGTTGGACGAATCCGGAACGGCGAATACGCAGTCGGCTTCGGCCGGATGCTCGCGCGCCAGTTGCCGGCCGAACGCCCTCCGGGCGCCGTCCACGGAGCAACCCCAGACGCGGGAGTCGGGGCGTGCGAAGTAGACGAGCTCGAACAGGCACGGCGCGGGCGAGGCCGGCGGCAGCGGACGGAGGTTCTCCATCTGACCGTCCCGGATGCGCAGCACCTCGCCTGGCTTCACGTCGCGCATGTACTCGGCGCCGATCAGGTCCAGCGCGCACGTCTCCGAGCAGACGATGATCGCCTCCCCCAGCCTTCCGAGCACAAGGGGCCGGAACCCACGCGAGTCACGGGCCGCGTAGATGGTCTTGCCGACGCTCAGGACCAGAGAGAAGGCACCGACGAGCTGGGAGAGGGCGTCGTCGACCTGCTGTCGCTCCTCCTCCCGCCGGGAACGCGCGATCAGGTGGATCACCACCTCGGAGTCCGAGTCCGTCTGGAAGATCGCGCCTTCCTCCGAGAGGCGGTGCCTGAGCTCCAGCCCGTTCGTGATGTTTCCGTTGTGGGCGAGTGCCATCGATCCGTGCCGGTACTCCACCAGCACGGGTTGGCAGTTGCGCAGCTCCGAGCCGCCCGAGGTCGAGTAACGGACGTGCCCGATCGCCGTGGAGCCGATGAGGCGAGCGAGGCGATCCTCGTCGAACACGTCCGCGACCAGACCCATTCCCCGGTGGCTCCGGGCGGTCCCGAGCTCGTCGATCGAGACGATCCCGGCGGACTCCTGGCCGCGGTGCTGCAGCGCGTAGAGCCCCATGAAGGCGAGCTCCGCCGCGGCCGGAGTGCCGCTGATCGCGAACACGCCGCACTTCTCGCGGGGTCGGTCGGGCTCGTCAGATCGGGCTTCGCCTGGGCTCATCGATTCCTGATAGCAGTCGGGGCTCATCACGGATTTCGGATCGCAGTCGGGGTCCATCACGTCGTCAGGCCGGCTTGCTTCTCCATCCGTCTCGGGAGAGCCGATCGGTATACGTCGTGGATGCGGTCGAGGTCCAGATCGATCTGCGCACCAGCCGCCGCGAGCCGGAAGCGGCCGTCGGGCGCGCCCACGCTTCCGATCACCGCCACGGGCAGGCCGTGCTCGGTGGCGAGCGCCACGACCTCCTCGACTTTCGCGGGATCGCAGCTCAACACGACCCGGGACTGTGACTCGCCGAACAGGGCCGCCGCGGCCGGCGCCTCGGTCTCGAGCTGCGCTTCGACCGCCAGCGGTCCGTCCGGGCCGCCGAGCGAGCATTCGGCCAGCGCCACGGCGAGGCCTCCCTCCGCACAGTCGTGCGCCGAGAGGACGAGACGCTTGTCCGCGGCCTCGACCAGAAAGTCGACGAGCCGCCGCGCCTCCTCCAGGTCGATCTGCGGAGGAGCTCCGCCCACCACGCCATGGCAGGCGGCCAGGTACTCGCTGGCTCCGAGCTCGTCCCGGGTCTCCCCGACGAGCAACACCGCGCTCCCGGGCGTCCGGAAACAGGAGGGAACGACCCGGTCCAGATGCTCGAGCAGCCCGATCATGCCGATAACGGGCGTCGGGTAGACCGCCCCGTCCGGTGTCTCGTTGTAGAAGGAGACGTTTCCGCCTGTGACGGGCGTCGAGAGAACCCGGCATCCCTCTCCCAGACCGGCCACGGCCTCGGCGAAGTGATAGTACGTGCCCGGCTTGAGGGGATTCCCGAAGTTCAGGCAGTTGGTGATCGCGACCGGACGAGCGCCGCTGCAGGCCACGTTTCTCGCGGCTTCCGCCATGGCGATCTTCGCTCCGCGGCGCGGCTGCAGGTAGACGTAACGCCCATTGCAGTCCAGGGAAGCGGCGATGCCGCGTCCGGAATCGGCCAGCCGCAGGACGGTCGCATCCGATCCCGGGCCGACTACGGTGTTCGTCCCAACCGTCGTGTCGTACTGCTCGTAGATCCAGCGGCACGAGGCGAGCGACGGGGAGTCCAGCAGCGTCAGCAGCGCGTCCGCTGCCTCCTGGTCGGAGATCGGGCCGGAGTACTCCCCGATGTCCAGCTCCCGCAGCCCGCGCACCTCGGGGTCCTCGACGCCCTCTCTCGTGTATGTCGGGCACTCGTTGACGAGCGGTTGCACCGGTATCTCGACCACCACCTGTCCACCGTCCCGCACCCGGAAGAAGCCGTCGTCCGTGACCCGGCCCACGACCGCCGCTTCCAGATCCCACTTCGAGAGCACCTCCGCCACCGAGGTCTCGCACCCGGGCTTGGCCACGAGAAGCATGCGCTCCTGCGACTCGGAGAGGAGGATCTCGTACGGCGTCATGCCCGGCTCCCTCACCGGGACCAGGGCGACGTCGATGTCGATCCCGGAGCCGCTGCGCGCCGCCATCTCGGTTCCGCTCGAGGTGAGGCCCGCGGCGCCCATGTCCTGGATCCCCACCAGCAGGTCTCGCCCGATGAGCTCGAGACTGGCCTCGAGCAGGAGCTTCTCGGTGAACGGGTCGCCCACCTGAACCTGGGGGCGGCTGTCCGAGCCCTCGTCCAGCTCCACCGAGGCGAACGTGGCGCCGTGGATGCCGTCGCGACCGGTCTTGGCGCCGACGGCCATGACCGCGTTGCCCACCCCTTCGGCCTTCCCGCGCATCAGGTCGTCGAGGCGCAGGATCCCGACGCACATCACGTTGATGATCGGGTTACGCTCGTAGGAGGGGTCGAAGATCGCCTCGCCGCCCACGGTCGGGACGCCGACGCAGTTCCCGTAGTCGCCCACCCCACGCACCACGCCGTCGAGCAGGTAACGGGAGCGCGGCGAATCGAGGGACCCGAAGTGGAGGCTGTCGAGGATCGCGATCGGGCGCGCGCCCATCGTGAAGACGTCCCGGAGGATGCCTCCCGATCCGGTCGCCGCCCCCTGATAGGGCTCGACGGCCGACGGGTGATTGTGGGATTCGATCTTGAACGCCACGCCCCAGCCGTCGCCCGCGTCGATCACGCCGGCGTTCTCTCCCGGCCCCTGGACCACGAGAGGTCCTTCCGTCGGAAGGGTCTGGAGGTGCGGACGTGAGTTCTTGTAGCCGCAGTGCTCGGACCACATGGCGCTGAACACGCCCAGCTCCGGAAAGGTGGGCTCGCGTCCGAGGATCTCGAGAATCTGCTCGTACTCGTCGGTTGAGAGGCCGTGATCGGCGACCAGCTCCGGCGTGATCGCGATCACCGGCGCCCGGGTGGCCGGTCCGCTCAAGGCGTGCTCGCTTCCGCGGCTTCCGCCGCCTCCGTTCCGGGCCCGTCGCCGGCTTCCGCCACCTGCTTGGCCGTGCCGCCCGTCGCTTGAAGAAACTCGATCAAGGAGTGAAAGACGCCGAGGCCGTCGGTGCCGAGAAGCTTCGAGACCACGCGTTCCGGGTGAGGCATGAGACCGACCACTCGACGGCCTTCGTCACAGATTCCCGCGATGTTCCGGACCGAGCCGTTGGGGTTGGCTTCTTCCGCAGGCTGTCCCAGCTCGTCCACGTACCGGAAGATCACCCGGCGCTCGCCTTCGAGCGCGTCGATCACCCTCTGATCGGCGACGTACTGGCCCTCGCCGTGGGCGATCGGCATCCGGAGGACGTCTCCGTCATCGTACTTCGAGGTGAAAGGGGTGTCGGTCCGTTCGACCCGGACCCGGACAGGGTGGGAGCGAAAGCGCAGCGAATCGTTTCGGACCAGGGCACCGGGTAGGAGACCCGCCTCGCAGAGGATCTGGAAACCGTTGCAGATGCCGAGCACCGGCCCGCCGTCTCGAGCGAAGGCGATCACCTCGCGCATAATCGGGCTGAAGCGCGCGATCGCGCCGGCCCGCAGGTGGTCCCCGTACGAGAAGCCGCCGGGCAGGAGGATCGCGTGGCACCCTTCCAGGTCGTGCGACTTGTGCCACAGGTAGACAGCTTCGGCTCCGATCCCCTCGTCGACGGCGCGGTAGCAATCCTGGTCGCAGTTTGAGCCCGGGAACCGAACGATGCCGATCTTCACGGGGATGCCGTCTCCGGAGATGCGATCTGCACCTCGTAGCGCTCGATCACGGGGTTGGCGATCAGCTCCTCGCACATGCGGTCGACGCTGCTCTTCGCCTCATCCGCGTCGTCGGCGTCGAGCTCGAAGCGCACCAAGCGGCCGGCCTTCACGTGGTGGACCCCGCTGTAGCCGAGGTTGCCGAGGGCCTGTCCGATCGTCTGCCCTTCCGGGTCCACGATGCCTTCCCGGGGCGTGACCCGGATCTCTATTTCGAATCTCACGAGTTCACTAGCCTTTTGACTGATATCATCTTATAGCGCGGTGTATGAAGTGTATTCTATCTTCCGCCGCCTCGGCTGCGTCGTCCGTATCCCGGGAGCCCGTCTTGTTCACATCCTCCGCTTACTCTACCCGTACACCTGTACAGGTAGAGGGACGGGCGCACTAGGTCGCCCCCATCGGCACGGTCAGTAGACGAGTAGCTCGCGGCCGGTGATTCGCCGATACGCATCGCGATAGCGCTCCGACGTGGCGGCGACCACCTCGTCGGACAGATCGGGCGGGGGCGCCTCCCCGTTCCAGTCTCCGGCCTTCCTCAGACCCTCCAGATAGTCACGGACAGGCTGCTTGTCCAACGACTCCTGGCCGCGTCCTGCCTCGTACCTGTCCGCCGGCCAGAAGCGCGAGGAGTCGGGGGTCAGCGCCTCGTCGATCAAGAGCACTTCTCCCGTGTCCGACACCCCGAACTCGAACTTCGTGTCTGCCACGATGATCCCGCGTCTGGCCGCCACGTCTCGGCCGCACGAGTAGAGCGCCAGGCTGATCTCCTGCAGCATGTCGCTCGTCTTCTGCCCCAGGCGCCGCTGGAGCTGGCCGAACGTGATGTTCTCGTCGTGGCCTTCCTCGGCCTTCGTGGCCGGGGAGAACAGGGGCTCCGGCAACCGCTCGCTCTCCCTGAGGCCCTCCGGCAGCTTCTCGCCCGCCAACGTTCCGCTCTCCCTATACTCCTTCCAGGCGGACCCTGCCAGGTATCCCCTCACGACGCACTCGACGGGGAAGGGGGAGGCGCGCCGTACGAGCATGCCTCGACCCGCCCACGCCTCTCGCGTCTCGGCGAGCTCGGGCCGGACGGCGACGATCTCGTCCGGGTCGCTCGCCACGCAGTGATTCTGGATGAGGCGCGGGCTGCGGTCGAACCAGAAGGCGGAGAGCTGGGTCAGGACGATTCCCTTGTCCGGGATCGCCTGCGGGAGGACGTAGTCGAAGGCGCTGATCCGGTCGCTGGCGACCATCAGCAGGTGCTCTCCCAGGTCGTACATCTCTCGGACCTTGCCGCTGCGAAGGAGCGGGAGGGGGAGGGTCGTCATACGCGCAATCTCGCGGGCTCGAGGTTCTTGGCGTCAGCCGAGTCCAGGGTCGGCTCAACGCGGTTGGTAAGGAAGGCATCGACCTGCTCCGCGGCGCGCCCCGTGAGCCGGCTTGGATCCGCCAGTTCGCGCAACGGCTCTCCCGAGAGCGGAATCTGATCGTCCTCCTCCACCCTGAGCAGGAAGTCGCCGGAGCCGGAGCCCGACTGCGCCAGTTCACGTGCGGCCATGGCATGGCCCCGGATCCGCTCGTGAAGGTCCTGTCGATCGCCGCCCACCCGCACCCCGGCGATGAGCAGGCTCTCCGCCAGGAGGAACGGGAGCTCGCGCTCGAGGCGTGCCCGGATGATCTCCGGTTGAACGACCAGGCCGCTCGCCACGTTCTGGGCGATCAGCAGGACGGCGTCCGCCGACAGGAAGGCTTCGGGCAGGACGATGCGTCGCGAGGCCGAGTCGTCGAGCGTGCGCTCGAGCCACTGCACCGACGCCGTCCAGGCCGCCTCCAGCTCCAGCGTGCAGAGGTGGCGCGCCAGGGCGCACATCCGCTCCGAGCGCATCGGGTTCCGCTTGTACGGCATCGCCGATGAGCCGATCTGCCGGCTGCCGAACGGCTCCTCCAGCTCGCCGATGCCCTGCAGAAGCCGGATGTCCGTTCCGAAGCGCGCGGCGCTCGACCCGATGCCCGAGAGCGCTCCCAGGACTCTCTGGTCGACCTTGCGGGGATAGACCTGTCCGACGACGTCGTAGACGCCCGGGAAACCGAACGCCTCGGCCAGCTTCCGGTTGAGCGCGTCGACCCGCTCGCCGTCGCCCAGAAGCTCCTGGAACGTCGCCTCCGTGCCGGTCGTGCCGCGCGCCCCGCGCAGCCGCAGCTCGCGCAGGGCCGCATCGACCTGATCGAGATCGAAGAGGAAGTCCTGCAGCCACAGGCACGCACGCTTGCCCACCGTGGTGGGTTGTGCGGGCTGGAAGTGCGTGTAACCCAGCGTCGGGAGATCGCGGTGCTCGCGGGCGAACGCCGCCAACGCCGCCACGGCCGCGACGAGGCGGTCACGTACGAGCCGGAGGGCGTCGCGCTGCTGGACGAGCGATGCGTTGTCGGCCACGAACGCGCTGGTGGCGCCGAGATGGATATAGCCGCGAGCCGCGGGCGCCATCTCCCCGAAATGGTGGACGTGCGCCATCACGTCGTGCCGGAGCTCCCCCTCCAGTTCGGCAACCCGGCCGAGGTCGAGTGCGTCGCGGGCCTCTCTCATCTCCGCGATCGCGGATTCGGGGATCTCGACCCCCAGCTCCCGTTCCGCCTCGGCAAGCGTGATCCAGAGGTCTCGCCAGATGAGAGCCGTGTGCGTCGGCGAGAAGATGTCGGCCATCTCCTCGGACGCGTAACGGTCGATCAGTGGGTGTGGATAGCGAAGGCGATCGTTCGACATCATGCCTAGCGGGCCGCTGACGAGCTCATGGGCTACCGACGGATCGGGAACGATGTGACCAACGTCGCCCCCTGACGGCTGATAAACAACTCGACCCATCCGCGCTCGGCCGCCTCGAGGAGAAGATCGCGCGCTTCCTCCGCGGTGCGGACCTCGCGCCGGTTGATCGCCACGATCACGTCGTTCTCTCGCATGCCGGTTCGCCGGGCGAGCGGGCCCTCGACCTCGACGATCATCGCGCCGGCCTCGACGGTGAGGTCCCGCTCGACGGCGATTCCCGGCGTCACCGAGACGAGTCGCAGGCCCCGCAGCGCCTCGACACGTTCCGCGCCCTCGGACGGCAGCTCCTCGACCTCCATGCTCAGGGCCATCTGATCCCCGCCTCTCAGGAGCTCCACGTCGATGCGCCCGTTGACGCCTGCATCCAGCAGACCGATCTCCCAATCGAGCGCGCCGCGTACCGGCTTGCCGTCCAGGGTGAGGATGATGTCGCCCTCCGCGAGGCCCGCGCTCGAGGCGGGCGAAGCCGGCGCGATCCGACGCACGCTCGCGACCGACACGAAGCTGTCCGAGGGGACGGTGGCCACGTCGGCCCCGACCCAGGGGCGTCGAATGCGGCCGAAGTCCCTCAACTCCCCGGCTACCCGCAGCGCACGGTCGATCGGTATCGCGAAGCCGAGACCCTGCGAGCCTCCCGAGCTCGAGAAGATGGAGGAGTTCACGCCGACCACGTTGCCCCGGATGTTGACGAGCGGCCCTCCGGAGTTGCCGGGATTGATCGAAGCGTCGGTCTGCACCATGTCGGCGTACAGGACCTCCCGTTGTCCCGTGGCCCGGATGTCGCGATCTACGCCCGAGATCACGCCCCTCGTCACCGTCGCCTCCGAGTTGGCCAGGAAGGAGCCGTACGGGTTGCCTATCGCGATGGCGGGCTCGCCGACCATCAGGTCCGCCGAGCGTCCGAGGGGTGCGGCCGGCACTCTACCGGGGGGTATGCGCAGGACGGCAAGGTCCGTGAGCTCGTCGCGCCCCACCACGGATGCGTCGTAGGTGCGACCCATCCCGTCGACGACGATGACCGAGTCCGCGTTCTGGACGACATGATCGTTGGTGAGGATCGTGCCCTGATCATCGATGGCGAAACCCGATCCGAGACCCGACACGAGACGATCGCGGGACGGCCCGAAGAGCTCGAGGAAGCTGCGCGCCCGCATGCGCTCATGGCGAAAGACGCTGACGCTCACGACCGAAGGAAGGACCTGCCGCACGGCCAGGACCGTGGGCGTCACGCGGTCGCGGCCCGAGATCGTATCGCCGACGCTCTGGTCGACGACCGCCCAGCGGCCTCCCGCTTCTTCAGGCGCTCCCGCCGATGTCGTCCAGGAGGTGGAAGAGGCGGGCAGCGAGGTGGCCTCTCCGAGGCCCGCGCCGGTCTCCAAAGCGGAAGCCCCTCGCTGAGCGGCGAGCGCCCAGCCCAGAGCCAGGCCGAGCAGGAGCGTCACGCCGACTACGCTCGAGAGACGGGCCAGGCGGCCATCTCGGGTCACGGCCATCGGTCCTATGGCTATCCTAGCTCTCGGTTCGATTCGGCCTCACGATGCCGGGTATGCCCGGCGGCCGATTCCATCCCTCGGCGTACCGCACGCCGGTGAGGTAGAGTCCCCAGGCCGGAGCGGGTACCGGCGGGCGAGGCCCATCGGTCGCCCCGGCTGTCGCTCCCCGGCCTGCCTGCTCGGTCGCCCGATCGGGCGGCGCGGGCTCGCTCTCGCTTCCTTCCGCGAGGAGCCGCTCGAGCTCTTCCGGGCCGCGGCGGCCCGCCGCCACCTCGATGATCGTGGCGACCAGGTATCGTACCATCCTGTGAAGGAACCGGTCCCCCACGACGGTGAAGTGCAGCAGCCCCGCGGTCGAGCGTTTCCAGCCGGCGCTTTCCAGGGTGCAGAGGGTGCCCCGCTCCGGCTGCCCCGATTTGCTGAACGCCACAAACGAGTGTTCGCCGAGGATGCTGCTGGAGATCTCGGTCAGCTTCTCGGCGTCGAGAGCCCGCCGCGCTCCCAAGCTCCAGACCCTGCCGCCGAGGATCGGCGAGCTCCCCTCGGAGCGGTCGCTCGCGAGGTACTCGTACCGTCTTCCCACCGCGCTGTAGCGAGGGTGGAAGTCCGGCTCGGTCCGGTCCAGCCGCTCGATCCACACGTCATCGGGAAGCAGCGCGTTCAGGCCACGATGAAGATCGCCCGGGTTCCAGGTGTCAGGGGCCTCGAAAGAGATCTCCTGGCCAACGGCGTGGACACCGGAATCGGTTCGCCCGGCGGCGAGGACGCGCCTCTCGGTCGACAGGAGGCGGGAGAGCGCGCTCTCCACCTCACGCTGGACGGTGCGTTCATCCGGCTGGAGCTGCCAGCCTCGGAACGCCGTGCCATCGTAATGGATTGTCGCGCGGAAACGAGCCAGCGGAAGGTCCGGCACGGCGAGAAGCTACGGCGGCGCCACGATGGAAGGAAGGCCCGACGCCACGATGGAAGGAAGGCCCGACGCCACGATGGAAGGAAGGCCCGACGCCGCGTGGGGAACGGTGCCGGGCCAGGGGAACTCCGGGGCTGGCCCGGAGCGTACTGCCTCTAGGTGCTGTCGCTCTCCTAGCGCTTTCGGTGCCTGGAGCCGGACTCCTCTCGCTCAGTACTTCCTGAGGACGCCAACGACGATTCCCTGAACGCGAACGCGGTCTTCCGGATAGAGCAGGGGAGACACCTGAGAGTTGGCCGGCTGGAGCCGCACCCGTCCATTCCCGTCGCGGTAGTACTTCTTCATCGTCGCGTTCTCACCATCAACCAGCGCGATAACCATCTCGCCGTTGTGCGCCGTCTGCCTGGACTGCACCACGACGTAGTCTCCGTCGCGTATGTGCTCGTCGATCATCGAGTCGCCGCGGACCCGCAGGACGTAGTGCTCGCCGCGCGCGCCGACCATCTCTTCCGGCACGGCCAGCATCTCGCTCTCCTCGATCGCCTCGATGGGTTCGCCGGCGGCCACCCGCCCGAGGAGGGGAAGCTCGACGGCGGCGAGCCGGAACTCGGTCCGCGCGAGCTCGATGGACCGGCTCTCGTTGTAGCTCTTCCGGATGTATCCCTTGGTCTCGAGGTTCGAGAGGTGCTCGTGAACCGTCGCTAGCGAGCGGAAGCCGAACTCCCCGGCGATCTCCTCGAAGCTCGGCGAATAGCCGCGAACGTCGAGGAAGCTCTCGATGAAGTCGAGGATCTCTTTCTGGCGTTTCGTGAGCGCCAACTCACTCGCCTCCGTGCGTGCCTGTCGAGGTCGTCGGTGAACGGCCGGGTGCCGATACCGAACGTAAGCCGAAGACAAGCTACCCGAATAAGTACCGAAACGCAAGCGAGGCTCACGCTCCCGGTCGCAGCCTCTTCGCGGCCTCCGGGTCGGGTTCCACGAACACCGTCTTCAACCGCTCCGCGACAACGGCTCCGGAGCCTGCCTTGCGGGGCTTGTGGACATACTTCCGCCGGGTCCAGTCGACAGCCACCACACCGCTGTGCCGAGCGTCGCTGTGGAGAGCGGCCAGCACGGCGGCGTCCGCCAGGTCGCGCTCGGACGGGTTCTGATCGCGACGACTCCACCTCAGTATCACGTGAGCGCCGGGCACCTGGCGGGCGTGCAGCCAGATGTCGTTGGGCGCCGAGTAGTGGAAGGTCAGGACATCGTTGTCCCTGGAGCTTCGGCCCACGCGGATCTCAAGGCCGTCGGCGGAGACGAATCGATGGTAGGGGAGACGTTCGGGCTTCGCGGGAGAGCCGGGACGCTCCTCCCGCAGCTCGGCGAGCTCTCGCAGGGTGACGTCCGCCTCTCCCGTCTCGGCGAGGCGCTCCAGACCTGCCTCGACGCCCTCGATCTCCTGGCGGACGTTCGCGATGAGACGGGGGAGTCGGTCTCGCGCCCTCTCCCGGCGGGCAGCGCTCCGGTAATAGCGGTCCGCGTTCGCGGCAGCGTCGAGAGTCGGATCCAGCTCGATCGTCCTCGGTGATCCCTCGAAATCGGTGAGCTCGACGCTCGCGGCGCCCTTGGGCACGTCTCTCAGGCGAGCGAGGAGGAGATGGCCCGTTTCCCGGAGTCGTTCGGCCGCTCCGCCTTCTTCTATCTCCTTCTCCAGAGCGGCCAGCCGTCGCCGGAGACGCTTCCGCTTTCGACGCAGCGCCGAGGCCACGGTGCTCGCGCCCGCCAGAGCCGAGGCATGCTCGGTGGCCGGAGCCTCGACGGCTTCATCGGCGGCCGCGCGGGCCATCCCGTCGAGGAGGGAATCGACCCGAACCGCATCCTCCAGACCCAGATGATGGACGTAGGGTTGAAGGCCCCACGGCCGGCCGAGCAACCAGCGGCCGCGGCTCTCGAGGACCTCCCGGTACCTTTCGTAAGCCGCCTCGCCGGAACCGTCGATGCCGGCGCCGATGACGTAGTCGAGGTTCAGCGCGCTCGTGAAAGCCACGTGCCGCAGCGCCGAATCCGCGCTGCCGGTTCGGGCATCCGTGACCGCGTCGGGGTCCTCGACGAGCTCCAGCCATTCGGAGGCCGGGAGCAACCCGTCGGCGCCACGGCGTGAGCCGACCGGCGGCCTGTAGGCGCTACCGGACGCGATCACGCCGGGACGGGCGCGGAGCACGTCACGGATGCGCCAGCCGTCTCCCGGCACCGCCGGCTCGGTCTCTCTGGGTGGCCGCTCGAGGAGCAGGGTGTTTCTGCGGTTGCGCGGAAGGTCGACTACGATCCGGAACCGGTCGGAGGCGCCGTCACCGAGCGTGCCGTCACCCAGCGTCACGTATAGGAGCCGCTCGTCGGGTGGACTCTCGACGCCTGATACGCGAAGGCCGCGGAAGGTCCACCAGACCCAGTCGTCGGCCCGCAGCACGCCCTGACGCAGCGCCTTCTTCCACCTCGCACGATCGGAGAGGAGCGAGGAGAGCGGCGAGTGCTCCCCGGGGACGATCTGCCCGGCCCGGGGATGCAGGAAGAGCCAAAGAACGCTTCCGTCCGCGAAGGCGAGCGCCGCCGTCCAGGCGTCGCGGTGAAGGCCCAGCGCCGCGAGCGGCTCGCCCGCATACCTCGCCTCGAGCTCGCCCGCGAGAGCCGCAGTCAACAGGGGATCATAGCGAACCGACATCTCTATCCGCGCTTCCGTTGGAGCACGATCACCGAATCCGTATATTCTACTGTGAATTGCGGCTTTCCACCCGGATGGCGCCGGCGTGCCGGTGCCAGGGCGACGCCAACCCCACGGAGAACCCCGTGAGCGACTCCAACGACTCCAGCCGATCCAGCGACTCAGGCGGATCCAGCGGATCCGGCGGCTCCAGGCGAAAGCGGGTCACGACCAGCGACCTGGTCGCCATGAAGGGGCGGGGCGAGAAGATCGCCATGCTCACCTGCTACGACTACCTGTTCGCCGGAATCCTGACGGAGACGGCCGTCGACGCCGTGCTCGTCGGCGATTCGCTAGGACAGGTGGTGCTCGGTCACGACTCGACCCTTCCCGTCACTGTCGACGACATGATCCACCATGCCTGCGCGGTGCGTCGCGGCCTTCACGGGCCGCTGCTCGTCGTGGACATGCCCTTCCTCAGCTATCAGGTGAGCAACGAGGATGCGCTCAGAAACGCCGGAAGAGTAATGAGGGAGACGGGCGCGGAAGCGGTGAAGCTGGAGGGCGCCGCCGCCGCCACGCTGGATCGGATCCGCCTCATGGTCGGCGCGGGAATCCCCGTGATGGGTCACCTCGGTCTCACGCCGCAATCCGTCCACGAGCTCGGCGGCTATTCGGTTCGTGGGCGCGAGACGGAGGAAGCCGATCGCCTCCGGCACGACGCCGGCGCCCTCGAGGAGGCGGGTTGCTTCAGCATCGTCCTGGAGCTGATGCCCACGGCGCTCGCCGGAGAGATAAGCCGCTCGCTCCGGATTCCGACCATAGGCATCGGCGCCGGTCCGGAGTGTGACGGCCAGGTTCTCGTCCTGCCGGACATGCTCGGCCTCAACCCATCGTTCAACCCGACCTTTCTTCGCCGATTCGCGGAGCTCGGAGAGACGGCTCGTCGCGGCGTCGACGAGTACGTGAGTGCTGTGAAGTCGAGCGAGTACCCCGCTGACTCCGAGAGCTACGAGGCGTGAGCGGCGCCCTGCAGACCGTCCACAGCGTCTCCGAGATGCGCCGGGTGCGCGAGGCGGCGACGGCTACGCGCCGAACGATCGGGTTCGTTCCAACGATGGGGTATCTGCACGAGGGCCACCTGAGCCTCGTCGACGTGGCCAGGCGGCACGTCGATCTCGTGGCCCTTTCCATCTATGTGAACCCGGCTCAATTCGGCGCCGGAGAGGACCTGGACGCGTATCCGCGGGACCTGGAGCGGGACCTGGAGCTGGCCGCCGGGCGCGGCGTCGACCTCGCGTTCGTACCGTCGGACGGGGATGTCTACCCGGAGCCGCAGACGATCTGGGTGGAGCCCCCGGAAGATGTGGGGCGCCGGTTGTGTGGGGAGCGGCGACCCGCGCATTTTCGAGGTGTCCTCACGGTCGTGGCGAAGCTCTTCGGCATGGTACAGCCCGATGTGGCCGTGTTCGGGCGCAAGGACTATCAACAGGCGGTGTTGATACGGCGGATGGTACGGGAACTCGACATGCCCGTACGCATAGAATTGGCGCCGATCGTGCGGGAGGCCGGAGGACTGGCGATGAGCTCTCGCAACGCGTACCTGACGGCCGAGCAACGGCCGGCGGCGCTCGGACTCTCCGGAGCGTTGAGGGCGGTCCGCGAAGCGTTCGAGCGGGGCGAGCGCTCCGCGGAGGTGCTTCGGCAGCGGGCTCGTGGCCTCATGGAGGAGGCCGGGGTCCGAGTGGACTACGCCGAGGTCGTGGAGGCGAACGACCTGTCGCCCGTCGTCGAGGCCCAGCCGGCTTCGGTGTGCGCGGTGGCCGGATACGTGGGAACGACAAGACTGATCGACAACGCGTTGTTGGCTGGCTCGTCCTCCCTGGATGACTCGGGGGCATAGATGCGTAGAACGCTGTTCAAGTCGAAGATTCACCGAGCCACCCTCACGGGCGCTCACCTGGATTACGAGGGGTCCATCAGCGTCGATCGCGATCTGATGGATGCCGCGGAGCTCGTCCCGTACGAGAAGGTCCAGGTTCTGAATCTCTCCAACGGGGTCCGACTGGAGACGTACGTGATCGAGGGAACCCGAGGCAGCGGAGAGATCCAGCTGAACGGTCCGGCGGCCCGGTTGGGACACGCCGGCGACCAGATCATCATCGTCAGCTATGCGGAGTACGGGGAAGAGGAAGTGGCCGGCCATGCACCGACCGTGGTCCACGTCGATCGGCACAACCGCCTCCTTCCGGATCTCCGCTCCGGCACGGCGGTCTGAGCCCGCCGCATCCCCTCCTAGATAGAGCCGCCGACGGGCGGCTTCCCGACTGGGCCCTCTCCTCCCAGCCCCGCCTCGAGCACATCCGCCGGGTGCGCGATCTCCTCGCCTCCTGGGGAAGCGCGCTGGGCCTCGAGCAGGCCGAGATGAGTCGCTGGTTGGCGGCCGCCACCCTTCACGATGCCTTGCGGGACGCGGATCCGGCGGAGTTCGTGACCGATGCGGTCCACCCTCCGGACGTCGGGGCTCGTTGGCCCCGGCATCTCCTCCACGGGCCTGCCTGCGCCCATCGGCTCCTGGAGGAGGGAGTGAAAGACGAGGCGCTTCTGCGGGCGGTGGCGTACCATACGACTGGCCACCCGGACCTGGACGAGATGGGCGAGTATCTTTACCTGGCCGACTTTCTGGATCCGGGCCGTGACTTCATGCATGAGAAGCGAGGCTCGCTGAGAGCGCGACTTCCCGGGGATCGATCGACCGTGCTCCTTGAGGTCATCGGCCTTCGCATCGGCCACCTGCTCGAGCGAAGAAGCACCATCCTCGAAGAGACGTTGCGTTTCTGGAACAGGATCGCAGAGGAGACGGAGCGAACGTGAGTCAGCGGAAGTCGGGGAGTCGAAAGAAACCGGCGAATCGGAGAGGATCGAAATCGCGTCGTCGCGGACCCCCGAGGGCGGCCTACGCGGCGGCGCTGCTGATGGTCATTGTGATGCTCGCCTCCGCCTGGTGGGGGTGGAGACAGGCGCGTGAGAAGACCGATCCCGCCGAGGATCCGTTCGCCCGCCAGGTCGAGCTGCCTCCCGAGCCTGATCCGATCGCGCGCGTGGAGGTGCTGAACGGTGCAGGCGAGCCGGGAGCGGCGCAGCAGGCGGCCGAAATCCTGCGCGCCGCGGGCTTCGACGTCGTTTACTTCGGAAACGCGACCGACTTCGACAACCCGCGCACACGGGTCATCGCGCGCGTCGGAAGCGGCGGGCGAGCGGATTCCGTGGCCGGCTGGCTGCGAGTCGACCGCCTCGAGAGCGACGTGGATCCGATGATGCACCTCGACGCCACGATCGTCCTCGGCGGCGACTGGCGGCGCAGGTTTCGCCTCGTGGCCGACGCCACGACGGAGGCCGAGCTCGACCAGCAGCGCTGAGGTGACGGCTTGGTCGGCCGGCCCGTCCACGTATCGAGTCCTTGTTGCCCCGTCGTTGAGTCTTCGCTGACGCGTCGTTGACCCGTCGTTGAGCCGTGCGCCGAACCGTGGTCCATGCGAGACGACGCGAGATGGGAGCGCTTTCGGTTCAACACCCTCCGCTTTCCCTCTAGGTGTACACCTGTACAGGTAGAAAGACGAGCACGTGAGGTCTTCGCGGCGTGGCTCGAGTTGCGAGCCGGTCGAAAGGCGCTCGACAGAGACATGCGCGTCTGGCTGGACGACGCCCCACGACGCCTGAATCCGGTACGACCGTTCTGCTTCGTGCTCGAGAGGATGAAGCGAAAGTGGCGCGAAGCGGACCGCAGCGCCGATCTGTCGGGATTCCCCGTGCACCGCACGGTAGGCTCGACCCGAGCCCGCGAAGATTGGTTCGGGCTCCTATCGGCGGTTCTTCTGGACGACGAGGTGATCCGGGTCCGACACCGCTACCACGATGGACCGGCGATCCTGATCAGCGAGTCACGATTTCGCGCGCTCGAGAAAGCGACTGGCTCGTCTCGACAGGGCAGCCGGGCCGTGTCCGGCAAAATCTGCGACGGGGTAAGTGATCGGGTAGGTAATCGGGTAGGTGATCGGGTGATAAGGCGGTCGGGTGGTCAGCGGGTCTCGATTCCCGATCCTTCGGTCGCGTCCGCCGCCCTCTCCTCGCTCTCGAGCCGCAGCTGCCCGCAGGCCGCCGCGATGTCGCGGCCCCGGGGCGTTCGCACCGCTGCCTCCACGCCGCGCGCCCGCAGCGCTCCGGCGAAGGCGGCCACCCGCTCGGGAGGGCTCGGTCGCCAGTTCACGTAGGGGATCGGATTCAGGGGGATGAGGTTCACGAACGCGGACAGGCCCCGCATCAGCAGAGCCAGCTGCCCGGCCAGGGCCGTCGCGTCGTTGATGCCGTCTATCAAGGTGTACTCGAAGGTGATGCGCCGACCGCGTAGCCTCGCGTACTCCCGGATGGCCTCGAAGAGGTCGGGCAGGGGATACCGGCGTTCGATCGGCATCAACCGCGCCCTCAGGTCGTGATCCGGCGCATGCAGCGAGACGGCGAGACCGAACTGCTCAGGCCGTTGGGCGAGCTCGAGGATTCCGGGCACGAGCCCCACCGTCGAGACCGTGATCCGACGGGCGCCCACCCCGAACCCGCCGTGCAGGACGTCCAACGAGCCGTGCACCGCCTCGAGGTTGGCCAGCGGCTCGCCCATTCCCATGAACACCACGTTGTCGACCGCACGCGCCCACTCGGAGCGTGCGAAGCGTGTCGCGTCCCTGTATTGAGCCGTGATCTCGGCGGCGGAGAGGTGCCGGCGGAAGCCGAAGTGGCCCGTCGCACAGAAGACGCAGCCGAGAGCGCAGCCGGCTTGAGAGGAGAGGCAGAGCGTCAGTCGATCCGAGGTCGGGATCAACACCGACTCGATCTGCTCGCCGTCCTCCAGCCGCCAAAGGTGCTTGACCGTTCCATCACGGGAGCGGGCGACGTGAGCCGGTTCCAGCGGCGTCAACGAGAACTCCGCGCCAAGACGGGAGCGAAGCTCCTTGGGCAGCGTGGTGGCTTCGTCGAACGAGCGGGCTTTCCGATCGAACACCCAACGGCGAAGCTGCTCGGTTCTGTAAGAGGGCTCGTCCCGCGCCTCCATCGCGGTGCCGACCCGACGCGAGAAGTCCTCCGGGCCGAGTCCGAGCAGATCGACGCGGCTCGGGTTGGCGCGGCTCGGGCGAGACGGATGATCGTCGGGTTCGGTCGTCATCATCGGGGCTCAGGCCCGCTTGGCGCTCGTTGCCGGCTCAGCTGTGGCTACCGGTCCTGCTGGTTGCTGGCCCAAAAGGCCGGAAATATACTGCGAGGCGTTCTACTTGCGCGTGCGCCACGCGTTCCTCCCAGCCTGCCAGAGGGTGCCGTGTCCCGGTCAGCCGTGAAACCTCGGTGAAGAATCGTGTGGACGCCTGGTGGCCGGTCGCTGGCTGGACGCTCGTCATCATCCTGCTCACCTCGCTGCCGCTGCCCACATGGGTGGGTCTGTCCGGCTCGAACCTCGACAAGCTCGTACATTTCGGGCTCTACCTGGGGCTCGGACTGACTCTCGGACGCGCGGCCCGCATCTCCGGCTTCACGGGCGTGGCCATGCTGCTCGGCTTGCTGCTGGCCGGAATCGCTTTCGCGGCCGTCGACGAGCTTCTGCAGAACTGGGTTCCGAGGAGAGCGCCGCAGATGGCCGACTGGCTGGCCGATGTGGCGGGGCTGGTCTCGGGGTACGTGCTCTACGTCGCACGGTGGAGACGTAGGACGATGAAGACGTAGGACGGTGAAGACATAGGGCGGCGAAGACGTAGGGCGGCGAAGACATAGAGTGGAGACATAGATAGATGGGAGACGGAAACACGACGACCTTCGCTACCGCGTGGAGGGACGCGCGTTGCGGAGACATCTCCGAGGTCTGGCTCGGCCGCCGCGTGAAGCTGGCGGGGTGGGTCCACCGCGTCCGGGACCTGGGGGGAGTCATCTTCGTCCAGATCCGGGATCGCGGGGGGCGCGTCCAGCTCGCCTTCGGTCCGGACTGGTGTGACGCCGGGATGATCGCCGCGGCCCGGGGCCTGAGCTCGGAAGATGTCGTACAGGTCGAGGGCGAAGTCGTCAACCGGCCGCCGGAGGCCGTGAATCCGGAGATGACGACGGGCTCGATCGAGGTCCACGTGGATGACTTCCGCGTGCTCTCGGAGGCCGCGCCCCTGCCGATCCTCGTGGCGGACGTGGATCTGGCAGAACTGCCTGCCGAGGAGCTCCGGCTCCGCCACCGGGTGCTGGATCTTCGTCGCCCGGAGATGATCCGGAACTTCGAGGTGCGGCACGAAGCGGTCGCCGGGGCACGCGAAGCCCTCTCGGCCGAGGGGTTCCTGGAGATCGAGACGCCGCTCCTCACGCGGCGGACGCCGGAAGGTGCACGGGACTATCTGGTACCCAGCCGCGTGAATCCCGGCGAGTTCTACGCCCTGCCGCAGTCGCCTCAGCTCTACAAGCAGCTCCTGATGGTGGCCGGCTACGATCGCTACTTCCAGATCGCGCGCTGCCTGCGCGACGAAGACCTGAGGGCGGATCGGCAGCCGGAGTTCACTCAGGTCGACGTCGAGATGGCGTACGTGGGAGTGGACGACGTTCTCGGCGTCTGCGAGCGCATGCTCCAGCGGATGTGGAGTCGGGCCCTCGGTCAGGAGCTTCATCTGCCGTTCCCGCGACTCTCCCACGCCGAGGCGCTGGAGCTCTACGGAACCGACAAGCCCGACCTCCGGGTCGATTGGAAGCTGGTCGATCTGACGGATCTCCTCACCGGGCTCGGTTTCGGCATCTTCGATCACACGGCCGAGGCGGGAGGCCGCGTGAGGGGTTTCGTAGCCGCGGGAGGCGCCGCCGTCTCTCGATCCGAGATCGGGGGCTTCGAGGAGTTGGCCAGAAAGCGCGGCGCGAAGGGAGTGATCTGGCTGAAAGCCGGAGCGGAGGGTTGGTCCGGTCCGATCGCCAAGTACGTGGACGACGACGTCGGTGCCGAGCTGAAGGGGAAGCACGGGATGGCGGAGGGAGATCTCCTGCTCGTCCTCGCCGGTCCCGACTCCGAGACGACCGCGCCCCTCGATGCCCTTCGGCGCGCCGTGGCGAGCCGCCTCGACGCCTTCGACGAAGGCGGAGCGCACTGGCTGTGGGTGGTGGACTTCCCGCTGTTCGAACGGGACCCGGAGACCGGCGCCCCGGTGGCCGCGCATCACCCCTTCACGATGCCTGTGGACGCGGATGCCGACCGGATTCGCGAGACCCCGTTCGACGTGACAGCTCGCGCCTACGACGTCGTTTACAATGGTGTCGAGCTGGCCAGCGGCAGCATCCGCTGCCACGATGCCGAGATTCAGCGTGCGATCCTCGAGGCCCTCGGCTTCGACCGTGACGAGGCGGAGCGCCGATTCGGGTTTCTGCTGGAGGCATTCCGCTATGGAGCTCCCCCTCACGGCGGCTACGCGTTGGGGTTGGACCGGACGATCGCGCTAATGGTAGGCGCTCCGTCCCTCCGGGATGTGATCGCGTTTCCGAAGACGACGGCAGCCCGCGGGCTCATGGAAGGCACCCCTTCCGGCGTGGAACCGGAGGATCTCGCGGGGCTACATATCCAGCTATGCGAGGACGACTGAGGGGGCGTTGGTGAGCTCTCGGTCCGCCGACCCCGGGGCTGACGCCCAGGCCAAAGCCCAAGCGGACGCCCAAGCGGACGCCCAGGCCAACGCCCAGGCCGATCCCCAGGCCAACGCCCAGGCCGCCGCGCAGACCGACGCCAAGGTCGTTCAGGAGCGGCTCGAGGCCGTCGGGGCGGACCAGCTTCTGCTGGCCGGAGTGAACGACGCTCACCTTGCGGAGCTGGCTCGGCTCTCCGGGGTGCGGGTGATCCTTCGCGGCGACCACCTCATCCTCTCCGGATCGGCGGGAGCGGTCGAGCATGCCGTGCCCGCGGCGCGCCACATGATCGAGATGGCCCGCCGGCTGAAGACCTTCGCCGTCTCGGACGTAGCGCGGTTCCTTGGTGGCGAAGTGCCGGAGGCTGGCGCCGAACAAGAGGCCGAGGCGCTCATCCTTCCGCGCGCCCGCAGGGTGATACGGCCTCGATCCAAGGGCCAGGAGCAGTACCTCGATGCGATCCGGGACAGCGACATCGTCGTGGGCATCGGCCCCGCCGGGACGGGGAAGACCTACCTGGCCGTGGCCCGTGCCGTCGAAGCGCTGCACCTGAAGCGCGTGCGGAAGATCATCCTCACCCGTCCCGCCGTCGAAGCGGGCGAGGCCCTCGGCTTCCTGCCCGGCGACATCAGGGAGAAGGTGGATCCCTACCTGAGGCCCCTGTACGACGCACTCGAGGACATGATGCCGGCGGAGAAGGTGCGGCGCGCGATCGAGGAGCACACGATCGAGATCGCGCCGTTGGCGTACATGCGCGGCAGGACGCTCTCCGACGCCTTCATCATCCTGGACGAGGCCCAGAACGCCACGACCGCGCAGATGAAGATGTTCCTCACCCGTCTCGGACTGAACTCCAAGACGGTCGTCACGGGCGACAAGACCCAGATCGATCTGCCGCGCCGCGCCGACTCGGGGCTGCTGGAGATCGAGGAAGTCTTGAAGGGGATCGAGGGCATCGAGTTCATCTACCTGACGGGGCAGGACGTCGTCCGGCACCGGCTGGTCAGGGAGATCATCAGGGCGTACGGAGAGCGCACGACGGGCGAGCCGCGTCAGGAGGAGGGGGCATGACCGCCCACTACTCGGAGAGCTGGCGTGACGCGCTGCGTGCCATCGGGCGATCGCCGGGATCCGGCTGGCGATCCAATCTCGTACATCACGGGAGCCGAGCCCTGCTCATGCTGGTCCTCGCGCTCGCCGTGCCCATGCTCTTCCCCGGCGCCCCCCTTCCGGACTTCGCGCGGCTCGAGCAGGGGCAGGTCGCCTCCGAAGACGTGATCGCGGAGATCTCCTTTGACGTCCCCAAGTCGCCCGAGCGCCTTCAGCTGGAGCGAGCCGAGGCCGAGCGCGGCGTCGCGCCGATTTTCACCTTCGATCGCGAGGCGGCGGGCCGGGCGACGGAGCGGGTGAACGAGATGTTCGCGCGGCTGGACAGCGCCCTCGCCGTGGCCGACGAGGACACGGTCGCCATCCGGCAGGTGCTCAGCGATATCGAGAACGCGACGGTGCCGACCCTGTCGCAGGCGGCCTACCTGCAGATCGGGGCCCGCCGGCGCGTGCTAAGGGACGCGCTTGTCAGGGTTTACGACCGGCTTCTGCCCGTCGGAGTCGTGTCGAGCCGTGACCTCTCCGACGTCCGCTCGGCCCAGGTCATCGTGCGCGAGGAGGGGGGTGACCGGCTCGTTCGGCGCGACTCCCTCCTGGATGTGGGAAGGTTCTACGCCCGCGCGTCCGAGCTCGCACCGACCTCGCTCTCCGTCGACGGCCTTCAGCTCTTCCAGACGCTCGTCGTTCACTACCTGGAGGAGAGTCTGATACTGGATCCGGAGGCCACCGGGCGCGCCCGCCAGCAGGCACGAACCGCGGTTCAGGAGTCCGCCGGCTTCGTCCTGGAAGGAGAGCGCATCGTCACCGCTCACGAGCGGGTGGGACGCGAGGAGATCGAGAAGCTCCGTGCGTACAGCGCGGCTCTGGCGAGCGCCGGTCAGGCGGGCGTCGGATCATTCTTCCGCTCCCTGGGTGGCGTCCTTTACGCCATCGTCGTCGTCGGAATCCTCTGGGGAGTCCTCTACTACCATCGCCGGGAGGTGTACGAGGGCGCCCGGAACTTCTCCATCGTCGTGGCTCTGGTCTTCATCGTGCTCCTGCTCGCCAGCGTGGTCGCCCGCGCGGACGCCTCGCCTGCCCTCATACCGGTGGCTCTGGCGGCGCTTCTGCTCGCGGCCCTCTTCGACGGCCTGCTGGCGGTCGTCACGGTGATGGTGATCGCGGCGCTTCTGGCCGGCCAGACGGCGTTGCCGGGGCTGAGCGCGGCGTTCCTGACGATGGCCGCGGGGGCGTCGGCGGCCACGGCCGTTCGCATCATGCGCCGGCGAGCGGACAGCTGGAAGCTCATCGCCGTGATCACGGCGGCGTATCTCGTGGCGGCGCTGGCGCTCGGCCTGATCTTCACGTGGTCGCCGAAAGAGCTGTTGCTCACCGCGGCGTTCGGCGCCCTCAACGCGACCGTCTGCACGGTGCTGGTCGTGGGCGGACTCCTCCCCGCGCTGGAGAGCTTCACGGGAATCACGACCCGGCAGACCCTCCTCGAGCTTTCGGACCTGAATCGACCGCTCCTGAGTCAGCTGGCGAAGAAAGCCCCGGGGACCTACGCGCATTCGATCAGCGTCGCGAACCTGGCCGAAGCCGCCTGCTCGGCGATCGGCGCGAACGCCCTGCTGACTCGGGTCGGCACCTACTATCACGACATCGGAAAAACGAAGCAGCCCCAGTACTTCGTCGAGAACCAGCCGGCCGGCCGAAACCCACACGATCGCCTGCAACCGTCGCGCAGCGCTGAAGTCATCAAGGAGCACGTGCGAGAGGGCCTGCGTCTGGCTGAGGAGGCGCACCTGCCGTCGGCCATCAAGGACTTCATCCGGGAGCATCACGGCACGCTCACGATCTCCTACTTCCTCAACAAGGCCAGGGAGCAGGAGCCGGATCTCGACATCGACCTCTGGGACTTCTCCTATCCGGGCCCCAAGCCGCAGTCGAGGGAGACGGCCATCGTCATGCTGGCGGACTGCGTCGAGTCTGCGACCAGAACCCTGCCCGATCCGACTCCCGAGCGGATTCGCTCCCTCATCGATCAACTGGTGGGCGCACGTATCCGTGATGGGCAGCTCGACCAGTCGCCGCTCACGCTGGACGATCTTCACCAGATCAAGTCCGAGTTCGCCAAGACGCTGACCAGCTTCTACCACCAACGCGTGGACTACCCCGATTCGGCTCGGAAGCCGGTCGCCTCCTCCGCTGCCGTCGCGACGCGCGCCGCTGAGGCACGGTCGGAGCCCTCCGCTCCGGCGGCGGACCTCGCCGACGCCGAAACCGCGGGAACCGGCGTTGAGGCAGCGGGCGGAAGCGAGACCCGCGCCCGCGCCGATTGATCATGCCGGCACTCCCGGGCCTCGTGCGGCCGGGGCGCGAGCGTCGGGGCCGGTGACCATACGGATTCAGCTCAATCTGGCGGAAGAATGGCCGGCAACGGCTCGAATCCAGCCAGCCCTCGAGCGAGCCGCGTTCGCCGCCATCGCGACGGTGGAACGGACGGCCAACGGCGAGATCGGTGTGAGCTTCGTCTCCGAGGAGGTGATCCGGGAGCTCAACCGCCGCTACCTGGGTCGAACCGCGAGCACGGACGTGATCGCCTTCCAGCTGGGTGAGGCCGGGGAGCTTCTGGGCGATGTCTACATCGCGCCCGAAGTGGCCGCCCGGACCGCCCTCGAGCTGAGCATCCCCGAGGAGGAGGAGCTGGTGCGCCTCATGGTGCACGGGGTGTTGCACGTGCTCGGCCACGACCATCCGGAAGGGGATGACCGTTACGGCTCGGCGATGTTCCGCCTCCAGGAGGAGCTGGTCGAACGCTTGACGGGGGCGGAGTCGTGAGACACCCTCTGCGAGCCGATCCGGCGAGACGAGAAAGCGCGAGAAGACCGCGAGAGGACACGGCTGAGCGGTGACCGAGCGAACCGAACTCGAACTGCAGGCGACCCGCCTCGAGGAGCTGCTGAAGCGAGGCGACACCGACGAGCTGCAAGCGCTCGTGGAGAAGGTGCATCCGAGCGACCTCGCCGACATCCTCGAGGACCTCGACGAGGAGGAGCGCCTTCGCCTGATCGGTCTGCTGCCGGCCTCGACCGCCGGCGAGACGCTCGCCGAAATGGAGGAGGTCGAGCACCCCGAGGAGCTCCTGGCCCAACTCGAGCCGGAGAGGATCGCCGAGGTCGTCGAGGAGATGCCCGACGACGACGCGGCCGACCTGATCGGCGATCTGGAGCCCGAGGAGCAGGCCCGGGTCCTGGCGTCCCTCGAGGACCCTACCCCGATCGAGGAGCTCCTCCACTACCCCGAGGAGAGCGCCGGCGGGATCATGACCCGCGAGCTGGTCGCGGTGCCCTCCTCCCTGACCGCCGGCGAGGCGCTATCCGAGATTCGGCGTCAGGCGCGGGAGATTCCCGGCTTCTACACGGTCTTCGTCGTGGATCGCCAGGGGAAGCTGTGCGGCGTGATGAACCTCCAGAGCCTCGTGATGGCCGATCCGGATCAGCCGGTCTCCGCCCTGATCGAGGACCCGCCCGCCGTCGTGCCCGTGGAGATGGACCAGGAGGAGGTAGGCCGGATCCTCGGCCGGTACAACCTGGCCGCGATCGGCGTCGTGGACCCGGTGGATCGGCTGGTCGGCCGCATCACGTTCGACGATGTGATCGACGTCATGGAGGCGGAAACGACGGAGGACATCCTCCGCTTCGCCTCCGTCTCCGAGGAAGAGGAGCTTCGTGGCTCGACGGTGGCGGCGGTCAAGAGCCGCCTCCCATGGCTCGTGCTCAGCCTCTTCACGGCGGCCGCCGCGTCGTCCGTGGTCTACCTGTACCGGGAGACGGTCGAGCAGATCGTGATCCTGGCGGCGGTGATGCCGGTGATCGCCGCGCTGGGAGGCAACGCTGGCACGCAGGCCCTGGCCGTGACGATCCGCCGAATCGCGCTCTCCGACGAGTCGATCGTCGAGCGCTGGTCGGTGGTGGCCAAGGAGCTTGCCGTGGGGCTCCTGAACGGGCTGATGATCGGTGCGATCGCGGCCCTCGCCGGACTCCTGCTCGTCAACGACGCCGCGTTCGGGCTCGTCGTCATGCTCGCGATGTGGGGCAACCTGATCGTCGCATCCACGCTGGGCGGTTTCATCCCGATCTTCCTGGAGAGCGTCGGCGTGGACCCGGCGGTGGCATCATCGGTCTTCGTGACCACGCTCACCGATCTGGCCGGATTCTTCCTGCTTCTCGCCCTCGCCTCGAAGCTCCTCCTGTAGCGGAAGGGACGACGGGAGGATGCGCTCGTTTCCCGGAGGCAGTTCGGCGCTGATCGACTCGTTTCGCGCCGGTGAAGAGCGTGCCCTCGCCAGAGCCATATCGGTGGTCGAGGACCAGGCGCCCGGCTTCGAGGCGCTGCTCGATGAGCTGCGGCCGTCGGTCGGGCGAGCTCGCCGTATCGGCGTCACGGGTCCGCCCGGGGCCGGAAAGTCGACGCTCACGGCCCGGTTTGCCCGCCTGCTGCGCAACGAGGGGAACCGGGTGGGCATCATCGCCGTCGACCCGACGAGCCCCTTCACGGGCGGGGCTCTGCTCGGCGACCGGATCCGAATGGCGGAGCTCGCCATCGAGCCCGGCATCTTCATCCGGTCGATGGCCAGTCGAGGGTCTGTGGGAGGCCTCGCCACGGCGGCGACGGAGGCGGCGGACCTGATGGATGCGTTCGGATTCGATCGGGTGATCCTCGAGACGCTCGGCGTCGGCCAGTCGGAGCTCGAGATCGCCGCCGCGGCCGACTCGACCGTCGTCGTTCTCGTCCCCGAGTCGGGCGACGGCATCCAGGCGATGAAGGCGGGACTGATGGAAGTGGCCGACCTCTTCTGCGTGAACAAGGCCGATCGGCCCGGCGCGGACCGGTTGGTAAAGGAGATCGAGGTGATGAAGGCGATCCGGGCCGGTAGAACGATGCGGGGGATCCCGCGCCACCACGCGAGGATCGCGGCCGGCAGCGGCAGCGCCGCGCTGGACCTCCCGGCCGGCGATGAAGACGAGGAGGATTCCCGGCGCGAGGACTCTCCCTCCAGCTGGGAGGTGCCGGTCCTCAAGACGGTCGCCACGGAAGGGGAAGGCATCGACGAGCTCGCGGCGAGCGTCGACGGACACTTCGAGGCCATACGGTCGACGGGCGAGCTGGAGGCCAGGCGGTCGCATGCTCTCCTGGACCAGACCCGACGAATCCTGATCCGGCGGGCCGAGGCATCCGCGCTCAGCGCCTGGAAGGCGGTCGAGAACGAGTTTCTCGAAGAGCTGCTGGCCGGCCGCATGACGCCCTACGCGGTGGCTGAGCGCCTGGATCGGGAGAAGTAGCGGGCCGATCAGGCGGAGCGGGGCACGTTTCTGGCGGCCAAAAAAGCAGGCCTAAGGAGGGCCGGCGCCGGAACGACCGGGCGAGAACGGCGGTAGAAGCTTCTGCGGGCGGTTTCCGGGCGGTGTTCAGCGCCGCTTCGGGACGCTTTCAGGGCCGGCTCGGGGCGGTTTCCGCCGGCCGAAGAGGCACTAGAAACGGGGAACGAGCTGTATGAGTAGCGTTCTCACCGACGGAGCCAAAGCGGAGCTCCAGCGCGAGATCGAGCGCCGCCGAGCCGAGCTGAGCCACCTCGAGAAGAGACTGGCTCGCTGGGAGGAGGCGTACAACGGCGGTACGCTGCGTCCCGACGCGGACTTCACGACCGTATCCGGTACCCCCGTCCGCCCGCTGTACACGCCCCTGGACACGGCCGACGACGATTACCTGCGCGATCTCGGCCTGCCCGGCGAGTACCCGTTCACGCGCGGTCCCTACGCCAGCATGTACCGCACGAAGCTGTGGACCATGCGGCTCTTCTCCGGCTTCGCCACGGCGGAGGATACCAACCAGCGCTACAAGTTCCTCCTCGAGCGCGGGCAGACCGGTCTCTCGGTGGCATTCGATTTCCCGACGCTCATGGGCTACGACTCCGATGATCCGCTCTCGGCGGGTGAGGTCGGGAAGTGCGGGGTCGCCATCTCGAGCCTCGCCGACATGGAGACGCTGTTCGACGGGATTCCGCTGGACGAGGTGTCCGTCTCCATGACGATCAACGGGCCGGCGATGATGCTCTACTGCTTCCTGCTCGTCACCGCCGAGAAGCAGGGAGTGCCGTTCGAGAAGGTCCGGGGGACGGTCCAGAACGACATCCTCAAGGAGTACATGGCGCAGCACGCGTGGATCTTCCCGCCACGTCCAGCGCTGAAGGTCATCACCGATTGCTTCGAGTGGTCGAGCGAGCACGCGCCCCTCTTCAACACGATCTCCATCTCCGGCTACCACATTCGTGAGGCGGGGGCGACCGCGGCGCAGGAGCTCGCTTTCACCCTCAAGAACGGGTTCACGTACGTGGAGGAGGGGATCGGACGCGGCCTGGACGTGGACGCCTTCGCGCCCCGTCTCTCCTTCTTCTGGGACGTCCACAACGACTTCTTCGAGGAGATCGCCAAGTTCAGGGCGGCCCGGCGCATCTGGGCCCGGCACCTGCGGGACGTGTACGGCGCGCAGAGCCCCAAGAGCTGGCGGCTGCGCACCCATGCCCAGACGGCCGGCGTGACCCTGACCGCCCAGCAGCCCCACAACAACATCGTCCGCATCGCCTATCAGGGCATGGCGGCCGTGCTCGGCGGCACCCAGTCCCTGCACACGAACGCGATGGACGAGACGCTGGCGCTGCCGACGGAGCACGCCGTCCGCGTCGCTCTCCGCACCCAGCAGATCCTCGCCTACGAGACGGGCGTGGCCAACACGATCGACCCGCTCGCCGGCTCCTACTACGTGGAGAGCCTGACCGACGAGATGGAGGCGGAGGCGGAGGCGATCTTCGAGGAGATCGACACCCTCGGAGGCGTCGTCGCCGGGATCGAGACGGGGTACTTCCAGGGGCAGATCGCCAACTCGTCGCGCCGTTTCCAGCAGGAGGTGGATTCGAAGCGGCGGATCATCGTCGGGCTGAACGAGTTCATCGAGAGCGACGATGTGCCGATCGAGATTCTCCAGATCGGAGAGGAAGCGGCCGCCAAGCAGGAAAAGCGGCTCGCCGATCTGAAAGCCCGCCGGGATGGTGCGGCCGTGGAGAAGGCGCTGGCCCTGCTGGAGCAGGCGGCGCGCGACGACGAGAACCTGATGCCGCCGATGCTTGATGCGGCTCGCGCCTACGCGACCCTGGGCGAGATCCGCCACGCGCTCGAGAGGGTGTACGGCCGCTTCCGGGAGCCGGTTACCTTCTAGGAGCCGGCCCGAGCAAGGAGCTGGCCCGAGCGAGGAGCCGGCCCCGAGTTAACGGCGGCGCGTGACTTCCCCTACAGCCGGTCCCGTATCTTCTCGTAGCCCTTCTTCAGCTCTTCCATGAGCATCGAGGCCGCGGCCTTGACGTCATCCGAGACGTCATCGGCTTCCTCGCCGGCGGCCTTCAGCTTCCCCTTGAGGCGGTCCCACTTCTCCTCCAGCTCATCCCACTCCTCGCGGGCTTCGGCCTTGCCGAGCGCGGCTTGCAACCTCAGCTCATCTCGCTGCTGCTCCAGCTTCGTGGCCAGCTCTCTCAGATCGTTCCGATCCATTCGTCTCTCTCCGGTTTGTTTTCCGTTCAGATCGTCTGGAACTGTATCACGTCGTGACGACCCTGTCGCCTCGGCGCGGCCTCTCAGCTCTCGGTCGTCGGTGCGGCTGGCGTGGTCGGCGTAGTCGGCGTGGCCAGCATCTCCGCCGTCTCTGGCGGAGAGGGAGCGGCCGGCGCCTCCTGAACCGGCGCCTCGGGTCCCAGAAGGACCCCGATCCACCGGGTGCTCTCCTGCAGCTCGAGGCCGCGCTTGAGGATGACGGTGAGAGGTACCGACAGGAGCATGCCCACGGGGCCGAGAACCCAGCCCCAGAAGACCAGCGACACGAAGACCACGAGGGTCGAGAGCCCCATCCCGCGGCCCATGACACGCGGCTCGATGACGTTGCCCATCAACGTGTTCACGACCAGATAGCCGATCGCGGCGGCCAGTCCCGTCCCGGGGCCGAGCTGCAGGTAGGCGAAAAGCACGCCGGGTACGGCGGCGATGTAGGAGCCGATCGTCGGGATGTAGTTGAGCACGAAGGCGAGCAATCCCCACAGCAGGGGGTATTCAACGCCGATAACCGCGAGCCAGGCAGCGACGAGCGCGCCGGTGCCCAGGCTCACCATCGTCTTGATGCCTATGTAACGCCGCACATCCTCCGAGAAGCCCGAGAACGTCTCGAAGGCGGAGGCGCCCTCGGCCTCGCCCAGGGCCGCTCGCAGCTTGATCGGGAACCCGGACACCTCGATGAGGATGAAGATGATCGTGATGAGGATCAGGACCGTGTTCGTGAGCACGCCGCGCAGGGCGACCAGGATGATGCCGACAAGATCGAGGATCTTCCCGAGCTCGAAGTAGCGCAGGACGAAGTCGCCCGACACATCGAACCCGAAGCCGCGCACCCAACTGAGCAACGCCTGGATCTCCGTCTCCAATCGCCGCTGATAGAGGGGCAGTCCGCGCGTGAAGTCGAAGATCGAGGAGCCGAGCACCGTGCCGACGCCCGTGCCGATGCCCAGCAGTCCGATAACCACGATCGTGACGGCGAGCCAGCGCGGAAGCCCGATCTTCCGCAGGAAGCCGAGGGGGCCCGTGCAGAGGACGGCGATGAAGACCGCCAGGAAGAACGGAACGAGCATCCCGGCGGCCGCCCGCATGCCTGCTATCACGACGACGAAAGCCGCTGCGCTGATCAACACGCCTCGGCCTGGTGGCCGGATGGTCTCCCCTGCGGTTCCGAGTGTAGGCATCTCCGTCCAAGATAGTCGCTTGCCGTCTCCGACGGCCACCACGCAGTATCTCGTTGCCGGCTTCCACCAGGCACCGGTAACTTGGCTTGCCGGCGCTCGCGAATCAGGGGCGAAAACGCCGGCTCGCGTGGATCCGAGTGCGTGTTCGAGTGCGTGTGCAAGCGGAGCAGCGTCGCAAATATGACGGAACGCAGGATCAGGGTACTCGTGGCCAAGCCGGGCCTGGACGGCCACGATCGTGGAGCCAAGGTGATCGCCGCCGCGCTGCGGGATGCCGGAATGGAGGTCATCTACACCGGCCTTCACCAGACCCCCGAGATGGTCGCCAGTACGGCGCTCCAGGAGGACGTGGACGTCGTCGCGCTCTCGATCCTGTCGGGTGCCCACATGACCCTTTTTCCGCGGGTGAAGCGGCTGCTGGACGAGAAGGGGCTCGAGGACATCCTCGTGACCGGCGGTGGGATCATCCCCTCCGAGGACGCCGCGGAGCTCCGCACGCTGGGCATCGGCAAGCTGTTCACGCCGGGCACGACCACGGCGGAGGCCGTCGACTACATCCGCTCCTGGGTCGAGGCCCGGGACGCCGCGGGCGGCTCATCGGGCAAGCCGGCGAGTGACTCCTCGGGGGGCGAATGACCACGGCCGCGGACTCCCGGATGGGCCAGCTGGTGGCCGAGCTCGCGGAGCTCGAGGAGCGTCTTCGTCAGGGTGGCGGCCCCGCGAAGATCGAGAGGCAGCACTCCCAGGGGAAGCTGACGGCGAGGGAGCGGGTCGAGCTCCTGCTGGACCCCGGCGGCGGCTTTCTCGAGATCGGACTGCTCGTCGCGCACGATCAGTACGACGGGCGGGCGCCGGGCGCCGGCGTGTTGACGGGCGTGGGGGAGGTCTGCGGCCGCGAGGTCGTGATCGTTGCCAACGACGCCACGGTCAAGGCCGGGAGCTGGTGGCCCGAGACGATCACCAAGATGCTGCGCGCCCAGGAGATCGCGATGCGATGCCGCATTCCGATCATCTATCTGGTCGACTCGGCCGGCGTGAACCTGCCCTACCAGGGCGGCGTCTTTCCTGGCAAGTACGGCGCGAGCCGGATCTTCTACTACAACTCGATCATGCGGCACTATCTGGAAGTGCCTCAGCTCTCCGCCGTCATGGGGCCGTGCATCGCGGGAGGCGCCTACCTGCCGGCGCTCTCGGACGTGATCATCATGGTCGAGGGGACGAGCTTCATGGGGCTCGGCGGCCCGAACCTGGTGAAGGGCGCGACCGGGCAGGAGGTCGAGGGCGAGGAGCTGGGCGGCGCCGCCACGCACACCGGGATCAGCGGCGTCGCGCACTACAGGGTCGAAGATGACCAGGCATGCATCGCGAGGCTGCGTGAGCTCCTGTCGGAGCTTCCGGCGCCCGGCTTGCCGCCGCCGCAGAAGGAGCCTAGTCCGCCGGCGCGCTCCCCGGAAGACGCCTACGAGATAATGCCGCCGGATCACCGCCAGCCGTACGAGACGGAAGAGCTTCTCTCCACCATCCTCGACGCCGGCGGCTGGGACGAGTTCCAGGCCGACTACGCGCCCGAGCTCCTCACGGCTGTCGCCCGGCTCGAAGGACGCTCGGTGGGCGTGCTCGCGAACCGGCGCGGGATGTACCGGAGCCAGGGGGGCGGACCTCCCAAGTTCGGCGGCATCGTGTACACGGATACCGCCGAGAAGACGGCCTACTTCATGGAGGTCTGCGACCGTCACGACATCCCCCTCCTCTTCGTTCAGGACGTGAGCGGGTTCATGGTCGGCAGGGAGGCCGAGCACTCCGGCATCATCCGGGCCGGAGCGCAGATGGTCGAGGCGATGGCTACGGCGAGGGTGCCGAAGGTGGTGCTTACGGTCAATCACGCGAGCGGGGCCGGCTACTACGCGATGGCCGGCCAGGGCTTCGATCCGGACTTCATCTTCACCTGGCCCACCGGCCGGATGGGTGTGATGGAGGGTGAGTCGGCGGTCCGGGCGATCTACGGGCCCAAGCTCGACCGCGCCGCCGCCGGCGAGGAGATGCCGCCGGAGACGGAGGCGGAGATCGAGCGGACTCGAGACGAGTACGAGGCGCAATTGGACGCCCGTTACGCGGCCGCGCGCGGCTTCGTCGACGCGATCATACGGCCGGAGGACACCCGAGCGGTGCTCGATCTGGCCCTGCGCGCCGCCATCAACAACCCGGCGCCCCACATCGGAGCCTTCACCCTGCCGGACGATGCCTGACTCCCCGGATCGGCCCGTGCGCGTCGCCTCCGGCCAGGGTTTCTGGGGAGACTGGCAGGAAGCTCCCAAGCTGCAGGTCCGCCGCGGGCCCATCGACTACCTGATGCTCGACTACCTGGCCGAGATCACGATGTCGATCCTGGAGAAGCAGCGGGAGCGCGATCCCACGGCCGGTTACGCGCGGGACTTCGTCGACATGGTGCTCGATCTCGCGCCCGACCTGGTGTCCGAGGGGATCCGGGTGGTGAGCAACGCCGGAGGTGTCAACCCGGATGCCTGCCGGGATGCGCTCGTGCAGCGGCTCGCGGATGTCGACACCGTGCGTCCGCTGCGGATCGCGACCGTTCGGGGCGACGACCTGATGTCGCGGCTCGACGAGGTGCTGGCCGCGGGTCACGAGCTCCGGAACATGGAGACCGGCGAACCCCTGAGCACCGTACGCGAGAGGGTTACGGCCGCCAACGCATATATGGGAGCGGGCCCGATCCTCCAGGCGCTGCGCCAGGAGGCGGACGTCGTCGTCACCGGCCGATCGACCGACACGGCGCTGACCTACGGGCCGCTGATCCACGAGTTCGGATGGAAGGCGGACGACTGGAACCGGATCGCCGCGGGCGTCGTGGCCGGGCACATCAACGAGTGCGGAGCGCAGGCGTGCGGCGGCAACACGCTCTTCCGGTGGCGCGAGTTGGACCTGATCGAGCCGGGTTATCCGATCATCGAGGCGTCGGCCGACGGGTCGTTCGTGGTCACGAAGCACGCCTCGCTCGGCGGCCGGGTCAACTGGGCCAGCGTCACCGAGCAGCTCGTCTACGAGATGGGGGATCCGACCGAGTACATCACGCCGGACTGCGTGGCCGACTTCTCGACGATCCGGCTCGAGGACCTGGGAGACGACCGCGTACGCGTGACGGGCGTAGAGGGGCGGCCCCGTCCCGAGCTGTTGAAGGTCTCGATCGCCTACCGGGGCGGCTACAAGGCGACCGGGACGCTCACCTACTCCTATCCGGATGCGTATGAGAAGGCGGTCGCGGCGGACCGGGTGCTGCGCGGCCGGCTGGATCGGCTGGGCCTGGAGTTCGACGAGATCCGGACGGAGTACGTCGGCGCCGGTGCGTGCCACGGGCCGCTCGCCGGACCGCCGGACCCGTCCGTGCCGGAGGTGGAGCTGCGGATCAGCGTTCGCGGAGAGGACCGGGCGCGCGTGAAGCGCTTCACGCGCGAGCTCGCGCCGCTCATCCTCGCCGGTCCGCCCACCGTGACCGGCTTCGCCGCGGGCAGGCCGCGGGTCCACGAGGTCATGGCCTACTGGCCGGCTCTCATAGAGCGCGACGTGGTCGAGAGCGTGGTGCAGGTGGAGGTGACTGAAGCGTGAAAGTTCCTCTTTGGCGCGTCGCGTTCGCGCGATCCGGCGACAAGGGAGACACCGCGAACGTCGGTCTAATCGCGTTCACGGAATCAGTCTATCCGTTTCTGGTAGATAATGTTACAGCAGATAAGGTGAAGCAACACTTCAAGGATATCTGCCGTGGATCCGTCGATCGATACGAACTCCCCAACCTGCGCGCCCTGAACTTCCTGCTGCACGAGTCGCTGGGTGGGGGCGGAACGGTCTCCCTGATGCTGGATGCGCAGGGAAAGACCTTCAGCGCGGCTCTGCTGCGGATGGAGGTCGACGTTCCGGAGGAGCTCGTCCACGAGGCGGATGAGGTCTCCGGATGGTCGGAGCGGCTCGAATGAGCTACGAGCACCTGCTCACCCGGATCGACGAGACCGGGGTTAACCGCATCTCGCTCGACCGGCCCGATCAGCGGAACGCTCTGAACGCCGAGCTCGTGGTCGAGCTCAAGGACGCGCTCGGGCTCGCCGACGCGGACGATCGGGTGCGTGTCGTGCTGCTCGCCGGCGAGGGTCCCGATTTCTGCGCCGGGGCCGATCTGCGCGAGGTCCAGGCGTCGATCGAGGCCGGCGTGCTCGAGAGCCTCGCCGACGCCGAGTCGCTCGGCGAGCTCTTCCTGCTTCTGAGGAAGCTGCGCAAGCCGGTCGTGGCCGCCGTTCACGGCCGGGCCCTGGCCGGCGGCTGCGGGCTCGCGACGGCATGCGACCTGGTGGTGGCGGCCTCCGACTCGCAATTCGGCTACCCCGAGGTCCGGCTCGGCTTCGTGCCCGCGATGGTCATGGCGATCCTGCGCCGCTCCGTGGGCGAGAAGCGGGCCTTCGAGCTCGTCGCCCTCGGAGACCGGATCGACGCCGAGACCGCGAGAGAGTACGGGCTCGTGAGCCGGGTCTTCCCCACGGATGAATTCCGCATCCACGCCGAGGAGTTCGCGGTCCGGCTCGCCGAGCGGAGCGCATCGGCCCTGGCGCTCTCCAAAGCGCTGCTGTACCAGATCGACGGCATGAGCTTCGAGGCGGCGATCCACACCGGGGCAGAGGTGAACGCCATCGCGCGACTCACGCCGGACTGCCAGGAGGGCATCCGGCGCTTCCTCGAGCGCTGACCGAAAGAGAGATGGGGATGCACGACCCGACGGCCGCGCCGCCGGCTGCCACTACAGCCGAGCAGACATCGAGGGAGTTTCCCTCCTTCCTCGCGCTCGTGATCGCCGTGCTCGCGCTCGGTGCGGGCTTGCAGCTGGTCGCCGGGGAGGGCAAGGACTCGATCACGGCGGGGATGCTGCTGCTGGTGACCGCTCTCGCCTTCACGGCCGTCGCCCTCGCGCAGGGAGCCTACGGCCCCGCCGCGGAGGGTCCGCTCGACCTGAGCGCCAGGCTGGGTCTGGGCTTCCTCGGTGGTATCCTGGGGGCCGTGGCGGCCAGGTTGATCATCTGGCTGACGGCCGAGATCGGCCTGCTGGACCTGCTTGGCCTCCATATCGGCTGGGAGAGCGCCATCCTGCTCGGGCTGCTCCCCCTTCCGGCGGTCTTCTGGGGCATCGGCTTAGGGGTCCTCTACCCCTTCATCCCGGGTTCCACGTTCGTGGCCAAGGGTGTATTGGTCGGAACCCTCTCCGCCCTCTATTTGCTTCTGAAGACCCTGCCTCTGGATCTCGGCGCGGGTTGGCTGGGGTTGGAGGTCGGCCCGCTCACCTGGGCGCCCGTGCTCCTCTATGGCCTGGTTTGGGGTCTTGTCTGTGCGGCCACGGTATCCTGGGGTTCCCGCGCGGATGAGGCGCCGGTGAGCCGTTACCTCGGCCAGTCCCCCGGTTAGTAAGCCGGCTCCTTCCGCGATGAGATGACCGGAACGGTCGGCTGGTGGCTGCGTCTCCAACTCGGCCTCGGGCTCGCGGGCGCGCTCGTCTGGCTGTCGGGCGCGGCCGCGGGGAGCGACTTCTTCTCGGGGGTCGGCGCCGGTCTGTTGATCGCGGCGCTGGCGCTCCGACTGGGCCGACGGGCCGCGGGGCGCGACGCGGATGAAGAATCGTGAGGTACCCGGAGGAGTTGTGAGGTACCCGGAGGACAAAGGGTCGTGAAGCGCTGCGGATGGGTCGGCGAAGACCCCCTCATGATCGCCTACCACGACGGCGAGTGGGGCGTCCCGAGTCGCTCCGACCGCCACCTGTTCGAGCTGTTGACCCTCGAAGGCGCGCAGGCCGGCCTCAGCTGGTCCACGATCCTCAAGAAGCGGGAGAACTACCGCCGAGCGTTCCGGGGATTCGATCCGGCTCGTGTCGCCCGCTTCGACGAGCGCGATGTCGAGGCACTCCTTCTGGACGCGGGAATCGTCCGGCACAGAGGGAAGATCGAGTCGACGATCAACAACGCCCGCAAGGTGCTGGAGGTCCAGGCGGAGGCCGGCAGCTTTGCCGGGTACGTGTGGAGCTTCGTGGGCGGGACCCCGATCGTGAACCGGTGGAAGTCGCCCTCCGAGCTGCCGTCGGAGACGCCCGAGTCCCACGAGATGAGCCGCGACATGCGGCGGCGCGGCTTCCGCTTCGTCGGCCCGACGACCTGTTATTCCTTCATGCAGGCCGCCGGTCTCGCGAACGACCACGAGCTCTCCTGCTACCGGCATCCGGAGATCGCGGGGTCGGCGCGGTGAGCGGGTCCGAGGCGGTGAGTGGGTCCAAGGCGGTGAGCGGGATCGAGACCCGGGAGCTTCGCTTCCAGGCGTCGAAGAGCGCCGGGGAGACCTCGGCCATCCTCCTCCTGCCGGGCGCCGCGCAGGCCTTGTTCGTCCTCGGCCACGGCGCTGGAGCCGGGATGCGCCACCCGTTCATGGAGACGATCGCGGGTCTCATGGCGGCGCGCGGTCTCGCCACCTTCCGCTACCAGTTCGCCTACATGGAGCGGGGTGGTCGGCGTCCGGATCCGCAGCCGATCCTCCTCGCCACCGTGCGCTCCGCCCTGGCGGCCGCGGTCGCCGAGGCGCCGGGGCTGCCGACCTTCGCGGGCGGCAAGTCGATGGGCGGGCGGATGACCTCCCTGGCGGCCGCCGCCTCGCCGCTGGAGGGGGTGCGGGGACTCGCCTTCTTCGGATTCCCGCTCCACCCGTCCGGCAGGCCCTCCACGGATCGGGCGGTTCACCTGATGGAGGTGGGCCGGCCGATGCTCTTCCTCCAGGGCACGCGCGATCGCCTGGCCGACCTCGAGCTGCTTGGCCCCGTTTGCGAGGAGCTCGGCTCCGCGGCCACGCTCCACGTAGTGGATGGAGCGGACCATTCCTTCCAGGTCCTCAAGCGCTCGGGGCGCACGACGGATGAGGTCCTCGAGGAGCTCGTCGACACGACGGAGCGTTGGGCGGCCCCCTACCTCTGAGCGAGGGTCCTTGACGGAGGTTTGACGGGACGAGCCAAGGCTCGGCATGCCGAGCCCCGACCTCCAGCACGCCGAGACGGCCCTCCGGCGACACTACGGATTCCAGCGCTTCCGCCCGGCGCAGAAGCGAGTCGTGAGGGCCGTTCTCTCGGGTGGGGACGTGCTGGCCGTTCTCCCGACCGGGAGCGGCAAGTCGATCTGCTTCCAGGTGCCGGCGCTTCTGGATCCGGGCCTCACCCTCGTCGTCTCGCCGCTCATCTCCCTCATGCAGGACCAGGTGGCGGCCGCGGTACGGCGACAGATATCGGCCGCCGCACTGACGAGCGCTTCCTCGCTCCCCGAGCGGGTCCGGACCGCCCGGGAGCTCGAGGCCGGGCATCTGCGTCTCCTCTACGTGTCACCGGAGAGGCTTCATTCCCGGGGCTTTCGGGCGCTGCTCGCCGGGGTGCGCGTCGCCCGACTCGCCGTGGACGAGGCGCACTGCATCTCGGAGTGGGGCCACGACTTCCGGCCCTCCTACCGGCGAATCGCCGGCTTTCGGCTGCTCGTGGGCGATCCGCCCTGCGTCGCTCTCACCGCGACGGCCACGCCCGAGACTCGCGACGACATCGCGGAGGCTCTACGGCTGAAGTCTCCGCGCCGCGTTCTCGCCGGCGTCAACCGGCCGAACCTCCAGTGGAGCGTCTCCCGTTCGCGGGAGTCGCGGCACGCAGCGCGTCAGGCGCTGGATGCCGTCCGGGGCGCAGCCGGCCCCTCGATCGTCTACCTCCCCACGCGGGAGCGATCGGTGCGCGTCACCGAGGTCCTCCTCCGGCGCGGACTCCGTGCGGCTCCCTACCACGCCGGGCTGCCGGCCATGACGCGGCACGGGATCCAGGAGCGCTTTCTGAGTGGAGAGCTGCGTGTCGTGTGCGCCACCAGCGCTTTCGGGATGGGTATCGACCATCCTTCCGTGCGCCTGGTCTGCCACATCGGGATGCCGGGCTCGCTGGAGTCGTACGTCCAGCAGGCGGGTAGGGCAGGGCGGGACGGAGAGAGAGCGAGCTGCCTTCTCATCGCCGGCCGAGAGGACGAGGCGGTGCAGCGGAGCTTGATCGAGCAGAGCTGGCCGCCTCCCAGAAGCCTGGTTCGGACCTTCGAGGCCCTCCCATCCGGGCCGCTGACGCTTCGTGTTCTGGCACGCTCGCTTCCCGGCATGAGCGAGCCCGAGCTGCTGAGCGCCCTCCGGCTGCTCGAGGAGTTCGGGTGCGTGCGCCGGCTGCCCGGCAGCCGCGGCACCAGGAGCTCGGTGGTACGAGGCCCTCCCGGAGCGCGGCGTCTCATCGACTTACAGGCCTCGCGGCGAGGTGCCCGCCGGGCGCTCTGGAGGCTCTCCGAGATGCAGAGGTACGTTCGATCGGCGAGCTGTCGGCGCGCCTCGATCGCGACCTACTTCGGCGAGCGTGCGCCCCGCTGTACCGGGTGCGACCGCTGCGACTGACCCGCTCGGCCCCCCAGCCGCAAGGGGTCCGCGCGTTTTTATTTTCGGGGTTTTGGCCATACATTGGCCATACATTAGTGCATTCCGTGCCGGTTGTCCGTGCCTCAATCATCGCGAAACGGGAGATTCGGCCGGTTCGGAGCAGCTTCGACGAGATCGATCACATGCGCGCCCGCGGGTGTCGACCGAGGGTCGGCAACGCGTGGGCTCGGGAGGAACATAGATGTCCGGCGATCTGAGCCTTTATCTCGAGGATCATCACGTCATGATGCGTGAGATGGTCCGCGAGTTCGCCGAGGCGGAGATCGCTCCGGTGGCGGAGCATCACGACGAGCACGAAGAGTTTCCGTGGAAGAACGCCGCCAAGATGGCGGAGCTCGGGCTGTTCGGAATTCCCTTCGAGGACAGGTACGGCGGGGCGGACATGGATCTGCTCGCCAGCGTCATCGCGAGCGAGGAGCTGGCCAGGGTCGACGCCAGCCACTCGATCACGATCGGCGCGCACATCTCCCTGGCCTGCACGCCGATCCACCGCTGGGGGACCGAAGAGCAGAAGGTCAAGTACCTGACGCCGATGGCCAGCGGTCAGGTCCTGGGCGGCTTCGGGCTCACCGAGCCGAACGCCGGATCCGATGCCGGCGGAACCGAGACGACGGCTGTCCGAAAGGGCGATCACTACGTCCTCAACGGGCAGAAGACCTGGATTACACACGCGGGGGTCGGCGAGATCTTCGTCGTTGCCGCCTCGACATCCCCCGACAAGGGCGCCTACGGGATCAGCGCCTTCATCCTCACCAAAGAGACATGTGATCTGGACGTCGCGACCGAGCTCGGCTTCGGCCACAGCGACGATCTCGAGCCGATGGCCGGCTTCACCTCGGGACAGAAGCTGCGAAAGCTGGGGTGGAACGCCTCGGACACGCGCGAGCTGATCCTCGAGGACGTGGAGGTCCCGGTCGAGAACCTGATCGGCGAGGAGGACAAGGGTTTCCGGGTCTTCCTGGATACGCTGGATGGAGGGCGGGTCGGAATCGCGGCCCATGCCCTCGGGATCGCACAGGGAGCCTTCGAGCTCGCGGCGAAGTATACTGGCGAGCGTCGACAGTTCGGAAAGAACATCAACGAATTCCAGGGCGTGCAGTTCATGCTGGCCGAGATGGCCACGCGGATTCATGCGGCGCGCCTGCTGACCTACCACGCTGCCCGCCTCCGTATGGAGGGCAAACCGCACAAGAAAGAGGCTTCCATGGCCAAGCTCTTCGCCTCCGAGGCGGCCATGGATGTCACGACCAAGGCGGTGCAGCTCCACGGCGGGTACGGTTATTCACGCGAATACGCGGTCGAGCGGATGATGAGAGACGCAAAGATCACCGAGATCGGGGAAGGGACGAGCGAGATCCAGAAGATCGTGATCTCGCGAGAGGTCCTGAAAGACTTCCAGAGCTAGCGCGCCGATCATATGCGGCGCGAGATCGTCATTAACGCGGCCGGTCAAGAGACGCGGGTCGCGATCCTCGAAGACGGCCGTCTGGTCGAGCTCATGCACGAGCGTGCGGACGCTCAGCGCATGGTGGGCGACATCTATCTCGGCCGCGTCGAAGCCGTGCTCCCCGGTATTCAGGCTGCCTTCGTAGACATCGGCACGGAGAAGTCGGGCTTCCTCCACGCCTCGGACGCGGCGGAGCGCGAGGACGAGGAGGACGAGGAGAAGAAGAACGGCGGGGGCGGCAAGCGAGGCGGCCGATATCCTCCCATACAGGACCTTGTCTCGCGGGGCCAGGAAGTGCTGGTCCAGGTCACGAAGGAGCCGATCAGCACCAAGGGCCCTCGCGTCACCACTCAGATCTCCCTCCCCGGTCGCTTTCTCGTCTACATGCCCGCGAGCGACCATGTCGGCGTCAGCCGGAAGATCGACGACCGTGACGAGCGATCCCGGCTCCGGAAGATGGCTCGCGATCTGCTGGCCAAGAAGCCGGGTGGCGTCATCGTGCGGACCGTGGGCGAGGAGCTCACGAAGAAGGTGTTCAAGAGAGAGCTCTCGACGCTGGTCGCCACCTGGGAGAAGGTGCAGGAGGGGGTGAAGGAGGCGCAGGCGCCCGCGCTCATCCATGGGGAAGCGAAGCTGACGAGCGGGATCATCCGGGACCTGTTCAGCGACCGGATCGACTCGCTGACCGTCGATTCGCGCGACCTGGCCCGCGAAATCAAGACCTACCTCGGCGACGTAAGCCCCGAGCTCGTCGACAGGGTCAAGCTCTACACCGGTGCGACGCCGGTCTTCGATGAGAACGAGATCGAGGAGCAGATCCACCGAGCCTATCGGCGCAAGGTGGACCTGGCCTCCGGTGGGCATATCGTGATCGAGGCCACCGAGGCGCTCGTGGCGATCGACGTGAATACCGGACGCTACACTGGCAAGAAGGACCCCGAGCAGACGATCCTCCGGACCAACCTGGATGCCGCGGCCGAGGTCTCGCGCCAGCTCCGGCTCCGGGACATCGGCGGGATCATCGTCGTCGACTTCATCGACATGGATGACCACGAGTTCCGGGAGCGCGTGTATCAGTCGATGAAGTCGCACCTCGGCCGGGATCGGGCTCGCACCAAGGTGTTCGGGATCTCGGACCTCGGGCTGCTGGAGATGAGCCGCCAGAGGGTTAGGCCGAGCCTGTTCCAGATCATGTCCGAGCCCTGCTCCTACTGCGAGGGAACGGGCCGGGTGTTCTCGCCCGAGACGGTTCTACGCCGGGTGGAGCGTGCGATCCGGCGCGCTTCATCGGCCGGGGAGAACCGGAAGCTGACCGTGCGAATCCACCCGGACGTGGCTCTCCACCTGTTGGAGAAGGAGTCGGAGTTCATCAAGATCATGAAGCGGGAGTGCCGGATCGACCTGGACTTCCGCGATGACCCGCTGATCAACGCCTCGGAGTACCGACTGCTGGCGGCGCCCTCGGACCAGGATGTAACGAGCCGATACGCGGTGGCGTAGCGGCCGCGGCCGCTGAGGCGGCACGGGGTTCGCTCCGCTCGCTCCGCGCTTTGGGGGCGGGGCCTCCTCGCTAAGCGGTGGGGGCCCTCATCGCGGCGTTCGGATCGGGTCAGCCGGGCTCGTCGGCGGGGGCGGTGCGGCGTCTTCGAGCTCCGAGCACGATGAGGAAGCTGGCCACGAAGACGAGGGCGATCAGCGGCACGGCGAGGGCGAGCACGGTCGTGATGCTCGATGCCGCCAGCTCGGCCAGCGCTACGAGCGGGTTCGCCAGCCCCGCCGTCGTGACCGTCGACGTCCCGCGCGCGACCACGGTGGCTCCCTGCACGGTGCCCGCCACCCCGCCTCCGGCGATCACGGCGAGTCCCCACCTGAGGAGCGGCGACATGTCACCCAGCAACGAGGCTGTCATGATGGTCCCCGCTACGACTGCGGCGGGCGTCGCGACGGTGTCGAGCGCGTTGTCGAGCCAGGGAATGAAGTAGGCGGCGATCTCGAGGGCGGTCGCGACGCCGAGCGCGATCGTGACGGTCGGCGTGGAGAGCCAGCCGAAACCGGCGGCGAGCTCGAGGTGGCCGGCCTGCGCCGCGATGCTCATCCCGAGTAGCGGAACGAAGACGCGAAAGCCGGCCGCGGCTGAGAGGCCGACGCCGAGAATCAAGGCCAGCAGTATGTCCATCGTTCTATCTTTCTGTCAGTGCTGCAATTATAGCTGTTTTCGATCCTGCCGACGCCTGGAGGGTCGGGAGGTGCTTCTCCAACCAATACGGTCTTGGCGGGGCCACGGATTCGGAGGCGCGGCGCCGCACGGAACGGGGCGCCGCGGCAGGTGCCATCGTAGATTATCGACATGAATGACCACAGACGCAGCATCGTCATCAAGCCGCTTCATGAGAAGGAGCGTGCCGAGCCGATGCACACGACGCCATCCGAGCGACTGCAGATGATGTGGCAGCTCGCTCTGGACGCCTGGGCGTTCAAGGGAGGCCCGCCGGTTGAACACCGACTTCCTCGACATATCGTCAAAGTGGTCCGAGGAGGGCGCTGAGTAGGGAACGAGTGCGGTCAGACGCTGTAGATACGTGCGGATCGCGGCGTTCGTTCGCTGCCATTCAGCCGACGTTGACCGTCTCGAATACGCCGATTAGCTTTGTGGGCTATCGCAAATCCGCCAGAACCAAGAGATCAACAGCATGTACGCGATCATAGAAGCCAAAGGGAAGCAGTTTCGGGCGGAGCCCGATTCCACGCTTCGCATCCCTCGTCTGCGCGCCGAGCCGGGTGAGACGGTGACGTTCGAGGTCCTCCTCACGGAGACGGACGGCAAGATACAGATCGGGCAGCCGTCTCTGGAGGGCGCGTCCGTCGCCGCCGAGGTCGTGCGCCACGGCCGGGGCGAGAAGATCATCGTATTCAAGCGCAAGCGGCGGAAGGGCTACCGGAAGAAGCAGGGCCACCGGCAGGATTTCACCGAAGTCCGCGTGACCGATATCACGATCGGGAAGGCGAAGCCGCGCAAGGCGAAGAAGCCGAAGAAGGAGGAGGCTCCGCCGGTCGTGGAAGAGGTGGCGGTCGTCGAGGAGGCACCGGTCGCCGAGGTCGTGGAGGCCGAGGTCGCCGCTCCGGAGGCTGAGGCTGCTGAGGCCGAGGTTGCCGCTCCGGAGGAGGAGGCTCCCGAGGTAGAGGCCGCTGCCGAGATCAACATCACGGATGCCGCCCGCAAGCTGGCCGAGGAGCACGGCGTCGACCTCGCGGGGTTGGAGGGATCCGGGGCCGGTGGTCGCATCCTCAAGGGCGACGTAGACAAGGCGATTCGCGCGCAGGCTGACGGGGAGTAGCGAGATGGCGCACAAGAAAGGCGTAGGATCGAGCCGCAACGGCCGTGACAGCAACCCGAAGTATCTCGGCGTGAAGAGGTACGGAGGGCAGGCCGTGAGTGCGGGAAGCATCATCGTCCGCCAGCGCGGCACGCGGATCCATCCGGGACGCAATGTGGGCCGCGGAAAAGACGATACGCTCTTCGCCCTCGAGGACGGCTTCGTCCAGTTTTCCACTGGACGCGGCGGCCGCAAGACGGTGAGCGTTCTCGCGGAACTGTGATCTAGAGCGCCTTCGCGAGACGGCTCGCGAGCGATCTCGAACCAAACACAAGGCCCCGCCGAAAGCGGGGCCTTGGTCGTTCAGGTAGTCGCTCAGACAGCCGTCAGGCAGTCGGCCGGGACTACTCGCCGGTGAACTCGGCGGGGCGCTTCTCCAGGAAGGCGCTCACTCCCTCGTCCATGTCATGGGTCGAGAAGAGCAGGCTGAACCAGGCGCGCTCGAACTGGAGACCCTGATCCATTGGCATTCGCCTCGCCGCGAGGATGCTCTCCTTCGCCGCCTTGAGGGCGATCGGCGACTTGGATCCGATCGTACGGGCGATCTCGAGGGTACGCTCGCGCAGCTCGTCGGCGGGCACGACTTCGTCGACCAGGCCGATGCGGCCGGCTTCCTCTCCCGAGATCATCTTCCCCGTATAGATCATCTTCATCGCCCGGCCCTCACCCACCAGACGCGGTAGGCGCTGCGTGCCGCCGCCGCCGGGGATGAGGCCCAGGTTGATCTCGGGCTGTCCGATCCGCGCCTGATCGGAGGCGATCCGGATGTCGCACGCCATGGAGAGCTCGCAGCCGCCGCCCAGGCAGAAGCCGTGGATCATGGCGATGACCGGCTTGGGAAAGGCCTCCATCGCCGAATAGATGTTGCCGCTCTGCATGTTCTGGTACTGCTGGGTCGGCTTCGCGTCCTTGAACTCGCCGATGTCCGCCCCCGCGATGAAAGCTTTCTCGCCAGCACCGGTCAGCACGACGACGCGCACCTCGTCATCGGTGCGGAACTCCTCCAGGGCTCCGACGAGCGCGCAACGAACCTCTCCGTTCAGGGCGTTCATCTTGTCCGGGCGGTTGATGGTGAGAACACCGACCCGGCCTTCCAACTTCTCCTTCAGCAGCACGTCGCTCATCGCTCGCTCGCTCCTTATCGACGACGGCCGGTTCTACCAGACGTAGAAACCACGGCCGGATTTCTTTCCCAGCTTGCCCTCCTCCACCATCTGCTCCAGCAGCTCGGGCGGCCGGAACCGGTCGCCGAGCTCCCGCTGCAGGTAGCGCGCGATCTCGAGCCGCACATCCAGGCCCACCAGATCCGTGAGCCGAAGCGGGCCCATCGGGTGCCGGTATCCGAGCTCCATCGCGCGGTCGATGTCCTCGGCGGACGCGACCCCGGCCTCGACCATCCGGATCGCCTCGAGCCCGAGGGCTATCCCGAGTCGAGAGGAGGCGAAACCGGGAGAGTCAGCGACCACGATGGGCGTCTTGCCCATGCGCTCGGCGGCTTCGCGGGCGCGCTCGACCGCGTCGGGCGCGGTACGGTCGCCCCGGACGATCTCGACCAGCGCCATGATGTGGACCGGGTTGAAGAAGTGCATGCCCACGACGCGTTCCTGCCCGGGAACCGCCTCCGCGATCGCCGTGATGGACAGCGAGGAGGTGTTGGTGGCCAGCAGCGTGTTCGGCTCCACGGTCTCGGCGGCGCCGGCGAGGATCTCCTGTTTCAGCTCCAGCACCTCCGGGACCGCCTCGACGACGATCTCGGCGCCCGCCATCGCGTCGGCGGCATCGGACGTAGCGCGGATGCGGCCGAGCGCGGCGTCGCGAACGTCGGCCTCGACCTTTCCGAGCTCGACGCCCTTGTCGAGCTGCGCCTCCACGCGACGCATCGCGTTCTCCAGCGCCTCGTCGCTCACGTCCGTCAGTCGGACGTCGTAGCCGGCGAGAGCCGCGATCTGCGCGATTCCGTGGCCCATCGTGCCGGCTCCGAGAACGGCCAGTACCGGGCGGGAGGCTTCCTCTGCGTTCGTCATGGCATCATTCCTGGCGTGTCTTCTAGCGTGTCTACTGGGGTCATCGCTGGCGTAATAGCTGGCGTCATTGCTGGCATGACCGCGGGCTTCATTCAGGCTCTGCGATCTGTCGCTCCGGCGAGCCGCTCCAGTCGATCGCTCTGCGTCGCACGACCCCGACGGCGTCAAAGCCGAGCTCCTCCGCGATCGCGTTGGCCACCACGTTGTCGGCTCCCACGTAGAGACGGACCTCCAGGAGCTCGCGCTCGCGCGCCCAGCGGTAGGCGGCCGTGAGGAGCCTCTTGAGGTTACCCTTCCTGCGGGCATCGGGCCGGACGTAGGGCGTCTGGATGCGCCCGAGGCGGTGGGGCTGGAAGTACGCGAGGTTCGTCGTGACCCGGCAGGAGATCATGCCGTCCAGGCCGCCGTCCGGTCGGGCGAGCACGAACACGGTGGCGTGCTCATCCCGGACGTCGCTGGCGAACGCGGCCCGTCGGCTCACGAATCCCGTGCGCGCCACCCGGTTGTACGCCGGGTTGTGGCGGTGGTCTCGAATGTAGTGCGCCCAGAGCGCGACGAGCTCGTCGAGATCGTCCTCGGTGGCTTCGCGCAGATGGCTCTCGTCTCTCATCCCTCATGCTCCGTCGGCGCGCGGCCGAAGCTCGGGACTCGCTTCTCGAGAAAAGCCCGGGTGCCCTCGTGAGCGTCGGCGGTGAGGAAGCAGGCTGCCTGCGCCTCCAGCTCGTAGTCCAGCATCTCGTCGATGCTGGCGGCGAGGCTCCTCCTCACGGCCACCTTGGCGAGCCGAAGCGCGACGGCCGGGCGAGCTGCCAGGCGTTCCGCCGCATCCTTCGCCTCGTCCATCAGGTCGTCGTGGGGTACGACCCGGTTCACCAGGCCGATCTCGAGCGCACGCTCCGCACCGACCATCTCGCCGAAGAAGAAGAGCTCGGCGGCGCGGGCCTCGCCGACCAGCCGGGGCACGAAGTAGGCACCGCCCCAGTCGGGGTGGAGGCCGATGTTGCTGAAGGTCTGTCCGATCGATGCCCGGTCGGAGGCCCAGCGGAGGTCGCAGGCCAGCGCCAGGTTCGCGCCTCCGCCCGCGGCCGGGCCGTTGATTGCGGCGATCACCGGCTTCGGCATCTCCACGATCGTGGAGACGACACGTCGTCCCGCCTCGACCAGGTCCCGGAACTCCTCGAGCCGGCCGTTCTCCACCATCTCCGAGAGGTAGCTGACGTCCGCTCCCGTGCAGAAGGCCCGGCCCCGCCCGGTCACGATGACGGCCCGAACCCGCTCATCCGCCCCCAATGTCTCGAGGCCCTCCGCGAGCTCATCCCGCATGGTGCCCACCAGCGAGTTCAGCTTATCGGGCCGGTTGAGGGTGAGCGTGCCCACCGCCCCTTCCACCGAAACGAGGATGCGGGGCTCGTCGACCAGGATACGGAGCTCGTC
>CAMYMV010000004.1 GCA_947259585.1 uncultured Gemmatimonadales bacterium
GATCGCGAGCGCACCAGCATGCGCGCCTTCCAGCAGTGCTCGGAGTGCCTGCGGGAGTACCGCGACCCGGCCGACCGCCGCTGCCACTCGCAGACGAACAGCTGCCCGGCATGTGGTCCGCGGCTATGGCTCGAGGTGTCCGGCCGGACGATGGCCGAGAACGACGCCTCGCTCCACGACGCGGCCGACCTGATTCGTGCCGGAAAGATCGTGGCCATCAGAGGACTCGGCGGCTTCCACCTGGCGGCGGACGCCACGAGCGATGCCGCGGTCAGGCGCCTTCGGGCGCGAAAGGCCCGGGACGAAAAACCGCTCGCGGTCATGGTCCGGGACCTGGAAGCGGCGCGTCGCCTCGGGGCTGCCGGGGAGATCGAACAACGGCTTCTGACCTCCCGTGAGCGTCCGATCGTCGTGCTGCGAAGGGCGTGGCCCTCCGAGCTCGCCCCTTCGGTGTCGCCGGGCCTCGACACGGTCGGGGTGATGACGGCCTACACGCCTCTCCATGCACTGCTCTTGGAGGCCGTGGAGCGGCCGCTCGTGATGACAAGCGGCAATGCCTCCGAGGAGCCGATCGCGATCGGCAACGCCGAAGCGCGCGAAGCCCTGGGGGGAATCGCGGACGCCTTCCTGGTGCACGATCGGGAGATCACCTCACGATATGACGACTCCGTCGTGCGGGTTGCCGGTGGGACTCGAGTGTTCCTGAGGCGGGCGCGCGGCTACGCGCCGCTGCCCCTGGAGCTCCCGCTCGAGACCCCGACTCCGCTCATAGCCGTCGGGCCGCACCTGAAGAACACCTTCACCCTGGCTCACGGGGGCCGAGCCTATGTGAGCCAGCACATCGGCGACCTCGAGAATCTCGAGACGCTCGAGCACTTCCAGAACGCTCTGGCCCGCTTTCGTGAGCTGTTCAGCATCGAGCCGACCGTGGCCGTACGCGACCTCCACCCGGGCTACCTCTCGACACGGATGGCCGAGGAGCTCGGTCTGGAGACGGTGATCTCCGTGCAGCACCATCACGCCCACATCGCCGCCGTGGCGGCGGAGCACGGCATCACCGACAGGGTGCTAGGGATCGCCTTCGACGGAGTGGGGCTCGGCCAGGACGACCGCGTGTGGGGCGCCGAGTTCCTCCTCTCGGACCTCGAGGATTACCTGCGTATCGGGCAGCTGCGGTACGCACCGCTTCCGGGAGGGGATCTCGTCGCCCGCCGACCCTGGCGCGCGGCCCTCGGATACCTCGCGCTGGCTCCGGAGGCTCCGGAGACGGCGAACGCCCTCCGCTTAGCGCTCCAGGGGATTCCGGGCAGGCGGCTCGCGGTGGCTGAAGCCCAGATCCAGCGCCGTCTCAACGCTCCCCTCGCCTCATCGATGGGACGTCTGTTCGACGCGGCCGCCGCGGTGCTCGGTGTACGGCAGCATGCCACGTACGAGGGCCAGGCCGCCATGGAGCTCGAGGCGCTGGCCGGATCCGGACCGGCAGAGCCGCTGCGATTCCCGGCGATCCAGAGCTCGGAAGGCTTTTGGACGCTCGATCCCGTGCCGCTGCTCGCGGCGCTGGGAGACCTGCGCGCCGACGGCGAGGATGCCGAGAGCCTGGCGGCACGCTTCCACGAGAGCGTCGCGGCGACGGCCGCGAGGGTGGCCGGGGAGGCGTGCGAGGCGTTCGATCTGAACACGGTCGCCCTGGGCGGTGGATGCTTCCAGAACGCGCGGCTGCTCGTATCATTGAGAAGGCGGCTCGAGGCCGGAGGGCTCCGCGTGCTCCTGCCGATGGCGCTCAGCCCCAACGACGGCGCGATCAGCTATGGCCAGGCGGCCGTCGCGGCGGCCAGACTGGCGAGCGGACGCATGAAGCTCGTCGAAGACAACTGAGATAGGGAGAGAAGCCATGTGCCTCGGAGTGCCGGGACGAGTGGTCGATGTGGATGGCCTCACGGCAATCGTGGATTTTTGGGGCATCAGACGCGAGACTCGCCTCGACGTGATCGACGAAGAGGTCTCTCCGGGAGACTACATCCTGAACCACGTGGGCTTCGCGATTCGGAAGATCCCGGCGGAGGAGATCGAGGAGACGCTCTCCCTGTACGAGCTGCTGTTGAAGGAGGCGGATGAGGACATCATGGCTGCGGATGTGCGAGGCGAGATCGAAGCTTCCCCGGGTGTGGGGCTTGGAGGAGCCGTAGATCGGACCGCACCCGACGCCGACGGCAAGCCGCGAGGCGGAAATGGCTGAGCCGGTGCGGAGTACCGACGCCGGCCTGCGAGCCGGAGCCGCCGAGCTCAAGTTCCGCGACCCCGCCAAGGCCAGGGAGCTCGCCGGGGCGATGGAAAGCGTCTGTGAGGCGGTCGGCAGGGAGGTCTCGGTCATGCACGTCTGCGGCAGCCACGAGCAGTCGATCGCCAAGTACGGCCTGCGCACGATCCTGCCGCGGCGGCTGGACGTGATCATGGGTCCCGGCTGCCCGGTATGCGTGACTGATGTACCCGAGGTCGACGAGGCCGTGGTTCTGGCCGCGGACGGTGTGCGGGTCGCCACGTACGGCGACATGGTCCGCGTCCCCGGAACGGTGAAGTCTCTGGCCGATGCCCAGGCGGAGGGCGCCCGCGTCGACGTGGTCTACAGCGCCGCGCAGGCGGTCGAGATCGCCCGGGGTACCGCCGAGGAGGTCGTCTTCTTCGCGAGCGGCTTCGAGACGACCGCCGTGGCGACGGCCGCCGTGATCGTCGCGGATCCGCCTCCCAACTTCTCGGTGCTCTCGGCCCACAAGTACATCCCCCCTGTGATGGAGATCGTGGCCGAGATGCCGGCCACACGGGTGGAGGGCTTTCTGGCGGCGGGGCACGCCGCCACCATCACCGGCTCGGCGCTGTTCGAGCCGTTCGTGGAACGGCACGGCATCCCGGTGGTGGTGGCCGGCTTCGAGCCGCTGGACGTTCTGGCCGGGCTTCTCAAGCTCGTGGAGCTCGTCCGGGACCAAGAGCCGCTGGTGGTGAACATGTACCCGCGCTGCGTGACGCCGGAGGGGAACCGCAACGCCCAGGAGCAGCTCTGGCGTGTCTTTCGGACGATGGGCGGCCGTTGGCGCGGTATCGCGCACGTCCCGAACGGCAACCTGCGTCTGCGCGATGAGTTCGCCCACGTGGATACGAGAAAGCGTTTCCAGATAGCGGTCGAGCGCTTGTGGAGCCATGCCCCTTCCGCGCTCACCCAGGTCTGCATCTGTGGCGACATCATGGCGGGGATCGCCTCTCCGAACGACTGCGATCTCTTCGGTAAGGAGTGCACACCGGACGCGCCCGTCGGCGCCTGCATGGTCAGCAACGAGGGGACGTGCAAGATCTGGCACCAGTACGGCGGCCACCCGGACCTGTGAGCACACGACCGGGGCGCGGACCGACGGCGCCGCAAGAGCTGGTCACGCTCAAGCACGGGGCAGGGGGGCGCGCCATGCGCATGCTGATCGAGGAGACGCTCGCGGCCGGCTTTTTGGATGAAGCCGCCCCGACGCCGGACTCGATCGGCCTGGCGGCGATGGACGACGGCGCGGCACTCCGCCTCGGAGATCAGTGGTTGGTGGTGACGACGGACTCGCACGTGATCCACCCGATCTTCTTTCCCGGCGGAGACATCGGCCGACTGGCCATCGCCGGCACCGTGAACGACCTGGCGGTGATGGGCGCGACCCGGCCCCTGGCCCTCACCAGCGCGATCATCGTGGAGGAGGGCTTCAGACAGTCCGACCTGGCCCGCCTGCAGGCATCGATGCGTGAGACGTGTCGAGAAGCTGGCGTGACCATCGTGACGGGCGACACGAAGGTGATGGGGCGCGGCGAGATCGACGGGATCGTGATCAACACCACCGGACTGGGGCTGACGGACGCGGTCGTTCCCGACGCCGGCCTGGAACCGGGCGACCGTCTCCTGGTGACCGGCTCGATAGGCGACCACGGCATCGCCTTGATGGCGGAGCGGCACGAGCTCGACTTCGAGGGCGAGCTGGCTTCCGATGTGGCGCCGATAAACGGCCTCCTCGCGGCGGCGCTCGCGGCTGCGAACGGGGCGGTCACCGCGATGAAGGACCCGACGCGCGGCGGCCTCGCCAGCGCACTCCACGAGATGGCCGAGAAGAGCGGCGTCGGCATCACCGTGCACGAGCCGGCGATTCCGGTGAGGCCCACCGTCCGCTCCGCCGCGGAGATGCTGGGTCTCGATCCCCTTCACATCGCGAACGAGGGCAAGGCGGTCCTCGGCGTGAAGCGGGAGCGAGCCGAGGAGGCGCTGGCCGCGATGCGCGAGCACCCGCTCGGCCGGGAAGCGGCGATCGTCGGGGAGTGCGTGGATGAGAACCCGGGCCGGGTGGTGCTGGACACCGGACTCGGCCGCCGCCTCGTCTCGGAGCCCGAGGGCGAGCCGCTGCCCCGCATATGCTGACCGGGCCATGAAGCACATCCGGGTCACGCAGGACGGCGGCGTGGCGACGATCACGATCGACCGCCCCGATCGGTTCAATTCCCTGGATGTCGAGACGGCGCGCGACTTCAGGAAGGCCGGCCTGAGTTGTGCCCGCGACGAGGAGGTCCGCTGCGTCGTCCTGCGCGGGACGGGGGGCATCTTCTGCAGCGGTGCGGACCTGAAGTACGTGCGGACCCGAGGCGAGCAGGCCGACTTCGACTACCTGCAGCCGGAAGGGGTCGCGCCGGAGAAGGGGTTCGGCCAGAGCTTCAAGGAGATCCTGGAGTACCTGCACAGCACGATCTCGGAGATCAAGCGAGCTCCCAAGCCCTTCGTCGCCGCCGTCGACGGGGTCGCCGCGGCCGGCGGGTTCGGCATCGCGATGGCCTGCGACCTGGTCTTCGCCTCGGAGAGCGCCACCTTCGAATGGGCCTACCACAAGACGGGCCTCACCGGCGCGGAGAGCTCGACCTTCTTCCTCCCGCGCCTGGTGGGGCTGCGAAAAGCGCTGGAGCTCGTCCTCCTCAACCCTCGAATGTCGGCCGGCGATGCGCTGGAGCTGGGGCTCGTGAACCGCGTGTTTCCGGATGCCGAGTTCGATGAGCGCGTGGCCGAGATCGTAGCTTCGCTCGCCGCAGGCCCCACTCACGCCTACGCCGTCGCCAAGAGCCTCATCCATCAGGCCGCCGGCGTGGGTCAGCTAGACTACCATCTGGATGAGGAGCTTCAGGCACTTGCCCGCATCGCCGACGAACCCGACTTCGCGGAGGGCTTGGCCGCCTTCTTCGAGAAGCGCTCCGCGAGGTTCGGTGAGCGCTGAGAGACCGAGCCCGGCGTAAGTGTCATCGACAGCTCAACTCCACCTCTGGTGAACGGGCCCACCCGGCCTGAGATTCCCGCCCTCGGTTCGTGAGTGCTTGGTGGTAGTGGGTAGAGGCTCGAGACAGGGAAACCCGGATGGGCGATAGCGGCGTGGCGGTACGGCTCGAGAAGATCTCGAAGCGGCTCGGCTGGACCTGGGCGCTGCGCGAGATCGGGCTCGAGGTGGAGCGAGGGAGTTCCGTCGTCCTCATCGGTCCGAACGGCGCCGGAAAGACGACGCTTCTTCGCCTCGTCGCGACGCTGCTGAAGCCGACCGCAGGAACGGGGGAGGTGTTGGGATCCTCCCTTCAGGGAGACGCTGACACCATTCGGCGGCGCACGGGTCTTCTCTCGGCACGCGGCCACCTGTACGGAGACCTCAACGCCCTCGAGAACCTCCGTTTCGCGGCCTGGATGAGCGGTGTCAGTGTCGATGAAGCCTCGGTGCGGGCCGCTCTGGCCAAGGTGGGGCTGGACCACGTGAGCGAGCAGAGGGCGCGCGAATACTCCTCCGGCATGCAGAAGCGACTCGCCTTCGCCACGCTCCTCATGCGACGGCTCGACCTCGTACTCCTCGATGAGCCGTACGCGAGTCTGGATGCGGACGGAATCCGAATGGTGGACGAGTTCGTGGATGAGTGGAGGGCCGAGGGGGGAACCGTGCTTCTCGCCACGCATCGCCGGGGGCTCGCCGTCCGCAAGGCGGATCGTGTGGCCGTTCTGCAGGCCGGTCGTCTCCATCGGTACTGCAGACCCGACGAGCTGGAGCCCGCAGACCTGGATCCGCAGCCCGTGCTGCCCGCCGGATGAAGAGCTCTCTGGCCCTGAGAACATGGGCGATCCTCTGGAAGGACCTGCTCATCGAGCTGCGGACGAAGCAGAGCTTCAGCGCGATGGTCTTCTTCGCCGCTCTGGTGCTCTTCCTGTTCGGGTTCGCCATCGGCCCCGATTCGGCCACGCTCGCCCGCCTGGGCGGCGGCCTCTTGTGGATCGCGATCGCCTTCACCGGCATGCTCTCGCTCGGACGCACCTTCCAGAGCGAAGAGGTGGCGGGCGGCCTGGATGGGCTTCGGATGTATCCGGGGGAGATCCGGGCGATCTATCTCGGAAAGCTCCTCACGAACTTCTCGATGCTCGTGGTGCTCGAGATCGTCTTGGTGCCGGTCGCCGTGGTCCTGCTGCAGCTCGAGCCCTGGGGACGCTTCCCGCTCTTCGTCGGCATCACCCTTCTGGGAACGTTCGGCTTCTCGGTGATCGGGACGTTCTACGCCTCTCTGACGCAGCACCTGAGAGCCCGGGAGTTGATGCTGCCGCTTCTTCTCTTCCCGGCGCTGGTGCCCGTCTTTCTTGGCGCGGTGAACGGAACGACACTCGCGCTCGCGGGAGACCCGCTGGACCGGATCGGAGGCTGGATCCGCTTGCTCATTTCGTTCGACATCATATTCTTCGTCGTTTGTATCTGGATCTTCCCCCTGGTGTTGGAGGAATGACGATTAACGATCTGCCTCGACCGAACCCCGGACGCGCGAAGCTCCTGGGTGCCGCGACCCTGCTCCTTTTCGCCGCCGGTAGCGCTGCCGGCCTCTTTCTGGTTCCAGCCGACGCGCTTCAGGGCGAGGTGCAGCGGCTGCTGTACGTGCACGTTCCGGCCGCCTGGCTGGCGATGCTCTCGTTCTTCGTGGTCTTCGTGATGAGCGTGCTCTATCTGATCCAGAGGGATCCGAAGTGGGACCTGCTGGCGGTCAGCGCCGCGGAGATCGGCATCGTCTTCACGGCGCTTGCGCTCGTGCTCGGCTCCCTGTGGGGGAAGCCGACCTGGGGCGTCTGGTGGACCTGGGACCCACGTCTGACGACGACGGCGATCATGCTGATGATCTACGTCGGATACCTCGTCGTGCGATCGTTCGCCGACGATCCGGAAAAACGGGCCCGCTGGTCGGCGATCATCGGAATCGTCGGGTTCGTGGATGTGCCGATCGTCTACCTCTCGGTCCTCTGGTGGCGGACCCTGCACCAACCCCCGTCGAGCCCTCGGTCGATGGCCGGCGAATTCGTGTACGTGCTGCTGCTGAACGTGGCCGCCTTCACGCTCCTGTATATCTTCCTCATGGTGCGGCGATATCGGCTGGCGATCGCGGAGCGGCACGTGGAAGAGCTCCGGCTCACGCGGGACGACGGAAGGATCACCTAGAGAATGCGTGGAATGATGCGCGGAGCAAGACGCGGACATCCGGACGGAGAGAGGCGGTAGAGGATGGAAGGGCAACCCTCCGGCACCCCTTTCATGGTGGCCGGGTATCTGATCACCTGGGCCGTACTCGCCTGGTACGTCTGGCGCCTGAACAGGCGCTCCGTGGACGCTCGACGAGCGCTCGATTCGGCCCAAGCGAAACCTCATGCGAACCAAGAATCGGAGTCTGACAGATGAATAGAAGGCGTGTCTGGATAGGGCTGGGTCTCGTGGCGATCGCCGGGGCGGTCATCCTGCTCGTCGCGGGAGGGCTGCGCGAGAACGTCGTCTACTTCCTCACCCCGACAGAGCTCGAAGCGAAGGGAGCGGAGGTGTACGGCGCGTCGCTGAGACTGGGCGGACAGGTCAAGCCAGAGTCGGTGGACTGGAACCCCGATGTCGGGCGGCTTCTCTTCGTGATCACCGATGGGGAGACGGAGCTTCCCGTAGAGAGCAGCGGGGCGCCACCGGCGATGTTCTCCGAGGGGATGGGGGTCGTGGTCGAGGGCTCCTATCGCGAGGACGGCGTCTTCCGCTCCCACAACGTGATGGTCAAGCACTCCAACGAGTATCGGCCGCCGGAGGAAGGCGAGCACCCGAAGGAGGTGTATCGTTCGCTGATGGAAGAGGAAGCGGGAGGTTGATTCCCTCCCAGCGGATGGCGGCTAGAGAGGCCGGGCGCCGATGTTGAGCACGCTCGGCTACGCCTCCGTGATCGCCGCCCTGCTCGGGGCGGTGATCGCCACCGGGACGGGCCTCATCGGAGGCTTCAAGAACCGGTCCGTCCTGGTCGATGTCTCCCGCCGCGCCACCTACTTCACCTTCATCGCCATGACGGCGGCGATCGTGACCATGGAGGCGGCGCTTCTCACCCACGACTTCAGCGTCGAGTACGTGTCTCGGGTCGGGAGCCGCGAAACGCCGAGCTACTATACCGCGATCTCCCTCTGGAGCAGCCTGGACGGCTCCATCCTCTTCTGGGGTTGGATCCTCGCGGGTTACGCGGCCCTGGTGGCCTTCGTGCGGCGCGAAGGAGCGGATCACCTGACCCCGTTCGTCCTCGGCACGCTGGGCTTCGTCGGCATCTTCTTCTATGGGCTGTTGGCGGGTCCCGCCAACCCGTTCGGGCTCGTCGTCCCGACGCCCGAGAACGGGCCGGGACCGAACCCCTTGCTGCAGAACCACCCGCTGATGGGCCTGCATCCGCCGCTCCTCTATTTCGGCTTCGTCGGGCTCACCGTCCCGTTCGCCTTCGCCATCGGGGCCTTGCTGAGCGGGAACCTCGAGGCGACCTGGCTGCGGGATGCGCGCCGCTGGATGATCGCCGCCTGGGCGTTCCTCTCCCTCGGCATCATCGGCGGTGCCTGGTGGTCGTACGAGGTGCTCGGCTGGGGAGGCTACTGGGCGTGGGATCCGGTCGAGAACGCTTCGTTCCTACCCTGGCTGACCGCGACCGCGTTCCTCCACTCCGTGATGGTCCAGGAGCGACGGGGGATGCTCAAGACCTGGAACCTCACCCTGATCATCGGCACCTTCATCCTGACGCTGTTCGGGACCTTCCTCACCCGTTCCGGCATTCTGGATTCGGTGCACGCGTTCACGGAAGGGGTGATCGGCCCCCTCTTCCTCGGCTACATCGCACTCCTCACGCTGGGCTCCTTCCTGCTGATCGCCTGGCGAAGCGACCGCCTGCACGCCCCCGGCACGCTGGACGGCGCGGTGTCTCGGGAGAGCGCCTTCATCCTCAACAACCTGATCTTCGTCGCCCTCACCTTCACCGTCCTGCTCGGCACGGTCTTCCCGCTCGTCGTGGAGTGGGCCAGGAGCGAGAGGATCAGCGTGGGTCCGCCGTACTTCGACATGGTCTTCACGCCGCTGGCCCTCCTTCTCCTGTTCCTCATGGGGGTCGGGCCCGCCCTGCCCTGGCGGCGGACCACGGCCGAGAAGATGAAGCGCAGCTTCTGGCTTCCGACGGCCGTGGGCGTCGTGGTCGTGGCCGTGACGTTTCTCCTCGGGGTCCGCCGGGTCTACCCGCTTATCACGTTCGGCTTCGCCGGCTTCGTGCTCGCCACGATCGTGGAGGAGTTCAGGAAGGGCGTGTCGGCGCGGCGACGTATATCCGGCCGGCCTCCGGCGCTCGCCTTCGTGGATTTGCTCACCCGTAACGGGAGGCGCTACGGCGGCTACGTCGTCCACACCGGCGTCGTCGTCATCGCCGTCGGACTCGCCATATCGGGCAGCTGGAAGTTCGAGCGCGAGGTCACGCTGAGGCAGGGCGAGCAGGTCGAGATAGGGGAGTACCGGGTACAGTTCGATGAGATCTTCACGCGAGAGGAGCCGCAGCGCTTCGTCGTGGGAGGCAACTTCCAGGCGTGGAAGGGTGACCGTTATCTGGGGGTGCAGCAACCGCGTCTCAACTACTACCCAACCTCGCAGCAGCCTATCGCGACGCCCGCCGTGGAGACCTCGCTGTCGAAGGACCTCTACCTAACGCTCATGGCGTTCGAGCCGGAGAAGGGGGAGCACGCCACGCTCCGTGCGATCGTGAACCCGGCGGTGGCGTGGCTCTGGATCGGCGGGCTTATCGTCGGGATCGGCGCTCTGATCGCGATCTGGCCGCATGGCCGGCCGGTCTACCTGCCCGAACTGGCGGTGGAGTATGTCGGAATGGAGGAGATGGCTGATTCACGCGCGGCCGACGATGGGGATGTAACGGGGCGTGGCGAAGAGGCGGTGGCGGTAGGCGAAGAGGAAAGCGGTTCGTGAAGCGCTTCAGCCGCTGGTTGATCCCGATCCTGCCGATCCCCGCCCTTGCCCTGCTCGCCTTCGGCCTGACTCGCGACGTGCAGGTTCTGCCGTCCGCGATCGTGGGGGAAGCGGCCCCGGAGTTCCACCTCGAGACGATGGATGGGGACTCACTGAGGCTGGCGACGCTCGATGCACAGGTCGTCGTCCTGAACTTCTGGGCGTCCTGGTGCATCCCCTGCCGGCAGGAACATCCGGCCCTGGTCCGTGCCACCGAGGTGTACGACGAATCGGACGTCCGGGTCCTCGGCGTCCTCTACCAGGACACCCCCGAGGGCGCAGAGCGCTTCATGGCGCGCTTCGGCGGTGAGTGGGAGACCGTGCTCGACCCGGGAACCCGCACGGCGATCGACTTCGGCGTGTACGGCGTTCCGGAGACGTTCTTCATCGATGGCGACCGGCGGATCGCCTACAAGCACATCGGCCCGCTGAGCTGGGAGATCCTGCAGACGAAGGTCGACTCGCTCCTCGCCGGGGGGGGCGCGTGAGCCGATCGGCGGCGCTGATCCTCGGTTCTCTCCTGCTCGCTCCGGGCTCCATCCCGGGCCGGACGCAGGAGAGCGGGATGTCGGAGGCCGAGTTGGATCAGATGGCCGCCGAGGTCGCGGCGCAACTCCGCTGTCCGGTCTGCAGGAACCAGTCCGTGCTGGAGTCCTCTTCGGGGCTGGCGCGAGAGATGCAGTCAGTCGTCCGAGATCGTCTCGCCGCAGGCGAAACGCCGGAAGAGGTGAGAGCGTACTTCGTAGGCCGGTACGGAGACTGGATCCTGCTGAAGCCGGAGCCGAAGGGGATCAACCTCCTCGTCTACCTGCTGCCCGCTGCCGCGCTGCTCTTCGGCGGCGTGCTTCTCTACTACCGGATCAGGCGCTGGACAGGTGCCACAGCGCCGCGGCCGGAGGAAGGTCTCGCGGGGCTGGAAACACCGGACGCCGATCCTGCACCGACCGAAGAGGCGAGGGCCGCCGAGTCGACGTCTCCGGACGCGAACGAAGGCCTGAGCGAGGAGGAAGAGGAGTGGATACGTCAGCAGATCGGGAGCCTCGGTTAGGCAGGAACTTCGTTCTGGCCGGTTTGTAGTAAGCTCCCGCGCTCAGGAGCCATGTAAGGGATGACCCGTTCGCTGCATATAGAGGGTCGCGGCGCTTTCCGTTGCCACGAACCCCAGCCACACCAAGTGCCGAGGGCAGATGTTCTTCGACTCGCGTAATCTCGATTCGTTCGATCAATACCTGCAGGATGTCGAACGCTATCCGCTGATCGCGGACCCCAAGGAAGAGCGTGAGATTGCGAGGAAGGCTCGCGTGGGCAACCGGGCGGCCGCCGAGAGGCTCGTCACGGCCAATCTGCGCTTCGTGATCTCCTACGTTAAGAAATACCAGGGCCGGGGCCTCAACCTGGCCGAGCTCGTCTGCATCGGTAACGAGGGCCTTCTCAAGGCCGTCAAGAAGTTCGATCCGGACAAGGGCGTGAAGTTCATCTCCTACGCCGTGTGGTGGATCCGGCAGACGGTGCTGCAGGCGCTCGCCGAGCAGACCCGATCGGTCCGCATTCCGCTCAACCAGAACTCCAATCTGGTGAAGCTCTCGCGGACGGAGACGATGCTGACGCAGAAGCTCGGGCGCACGCCGACCGACCGCGAGATCGCCGAGGAGATGGAGGAGCCGGTCGAAACGGTTCGGGCGCTCCGTCGGGTGGCGTCTGCCGAGCTCAGCCTCGACGCTCCGCTCGATCGCTCGGATCGCGACAGCGCGTCCTTCGGAGAGCGGTTCTCCGGGATGAACGACGAGGACATCGAGGTCGATGTCGAAGCGCAGGCGCGACGCGAGTTTCTGGAGCGGATGTTCGAGAGGTTCCTCACGGAGCGTGAGCGAAAGATCCTCGTGCTCTATTACGGCCTGGACGACGGCGAAGAGATGACGCTCGAAGAGATCGGATCTCTGCTCGGAGTCACCCGAGAGCGCATCCGCCAGATCCGGAACCGGGCCTTCGACAAGCTGCGGGCCTCTCCGGACGGCTCGGCGCTCGAGGGCTTCTGGAGCGCCAGCGCCTGACGGTTTCGGACGAGAGACCAGTGCCTCATCATGGCGGGGGCGTCCTCCGGGCGCCCCCGCTTTTCGTTTCCCTCGCATCGGAAAAGGCCGCGCGATGTCGAGCGATCTCGTAGGCGAGCTCCCTAAGGCGGAGCTCCACGTCCACATCGAGGGAACGCTCGAGCCCGACCTGATGCTCGCGCTCGGTGAGCGCAACGGGGTGCCCCTGCCGTACGCCTCCGTCGAGGAGGCCCTCGAGGCATACGAGTTCACCGACCTGCAGTCGTTTCTGGAGGTCTACTACGAGGGCGCCCGCGTCCTGCAGAGGGAGGAGGACTTCCACGACCTGACGCAGGCGTACCTGGAGAGGGCCCGCCGCGACAACGTCGTGCACGCGGAGATCTTCTTCGACCCGCAGGCCCACACGGAACGCGGGGTGAAGTTCGAGGTGGTGCTCGAGGGCATCCTTTCCGCGCTGGACGCCGCCGACGCCGAGCTCGGGATGACGTCGCGTCTCATCCTCTGCTTTCTTCGGCACCTCAGCCCGGAGCAAGCGATGGCGACGCTCGAGCAGGCTCTTCCCCATCGGGATGCCATCGTCGGCGTCGGACTCGATTCCTCCGAGCTCGGCAATCCGCCATCGCGCTTCGCGCGGGTGTTCGATCGGGCCAGGGAGGAAGGCTTCCTGACGGTCGCACACGCGGGCGAAGAGGGTCCGCCCGAGTACATCTGGGAGGCGCTTAACGAGCTGCACGTTCGGCGGATCGATCATGGCGTCCGCTGCCTGGAGGACGACAGGCTCGTGGAGCGCCTCCGTCGTGACCGCGTGCCGCTGACGGTCTGCCCGCTCTCAAACGTGAAGCTCCGGGTCTTCGATCGGATCGAGAGCCACAGCATCGCCAGACTCCTCGACGCGGGGCTTTGCGTGACGGTGAATTCCGACGATCCGGCGTACTTCGGGGGCTACATCAACGACAACTACCGCGCTGTTCGGGATGCGCACGAGATCGACCGAGCGGGACTCGTCCAACTGGCCAGAAACTCCTTCGTCGGCAGCTTCCTGGATGACGCGGCAAAGAGCCGCCACCTCGCGGAGTTGGACCGGCTGGCCTCCGGCACGTCCTGAGCCCTCCGGCGCGAGGACGAGCGGGCCTGGCTCGACGCCGCCGGCCTCCTGCTCAGCGCGCCGTACCCTCCGCCCTCCTCGCCACGCTCCTCGCCCGAACGGGCACGGCCAGAATGAAGATCAGCAGGGTCACGGCCGCGCTGGCCACGCACCACCGACAGATGGCGTTGATGACGAAGAGCTCGAGGTAGGTGAGGTAACCCGAGAAGGCCACGCCTCCCACCGCCAGAATGAGGATGAGCTTGGCCGGCCAGGTGGCTTCCTGGTGGGCCGGCTGGACGGAGAGAAACGCGAGCGCGAACACGGCCGCGTACCAGGCGACGCCCCAGCCCGCCACGGGAAGGCCGAGAAGAGTGGCGTACTCGGAGGTCTGGACCGCTTCGCAGGCGCCCGTGCCGCAGACCAGCTCCCCGTAGAAGCCGAGCTTGTACAGCAGCAGGTAGACCGACATCAGAAGGCCCACGAGGGCCAGCACCGCGATCGCCATCCGCTTCTTCATCCCTCTCACCTCCTCACGGCGTGCCTCGTTTCGCGTCAGCCCTCCGCGTCCGTACCCTGCGCTCCCGCTCCTTCATCCGCTTCGGCCGCGGCGGCGGCCTCCAGGATCATCCGTTCCAGCTCCTCGTAATCCTGCGGCGCCCTCTGACCGTTGACGAACAGGGTCGGGGTGGAGTTGACCCCCAGTCGCTGGCCGTACTTCGCCGAGGCAAAGATCTGCTCAAGATACCGGCCGTCGCGGACGCACTCCCGATAGGCGCCTCGATCGAGACCGAGCTCCTCGGCCATCTCCTCGAAATCCCCTCGCGCATCGTCCTTCGGCGACCACTGCGACTGACGCGCGAACATCAGGTCGTGCATCTGCCAGAACCGGCCCTGCTCTCCTGCGCAGCGCCCGGCGAGCGCCGCCGGTATCGCGTGCGGGTGCTGTTCCAGGGGATAGTCGTAGAAGATCCAACGCACGGACCCTCCGCCGTCCACGTAGTTCTGCTTGATGAGGCGGCCGGAGAAGCCGTAGAACGCCGCGCAGGCGGGACACTGGAAGTCCGCGAACTCGACCAGCGTCACCAACGCGTCCTCCGGACCCGCACTCACCCCGGCCGCGGCATCCGCTTCCGTTTCCGCCAGCGTGACCGGGATCTCGGTCGGGCCGGCGTCGCCCGAGCGTCCGAGCCAGAGCGCCGCGACTCCGCCGAGTACCACCGCGAGGAGGGCGAGGTAGAAAACGCGCCCGGGGCCGGATCCGCCGGCAGATCGATTCCGAGACTGATTACTCATGCCTGTGTTCGACTCCTGATTGCTCGTTAAGTCATTAAGCGGGACCGCCGGCCGGCCACGTCTGACCGGACGGCGCCCGAGACGCCACCTATTCTCCTACATCGCGTTCCGCGTCGCCAGCAGGACCAGGACGACCGTCGCGACGATGAGCGTCGTGATCAGCCCGATCACCAGCAGCTTCACCCATTCCGGCACTCGCTGCCGGGGCGCCGCCGCCGCCTTGGCCAGGGCGGGCAGCAGGCTCTCCGACCACGCGACGCCGATCTCCGGCAGCAGCTCCTGCCAGGCCTTGGCGAAATCGAGGTCGACCAGGACGAGCGCGCTGTGCCACTCCTCTGCCGCTTCATCCAGCTCGGACTCCTCCGCTTCGGGCGGCCCTTCCTCCAACCTCTCCAGCCGGAGGCGAAGCTCCGCCTGTGCGTGCTCCAGACGCTGAAACTGCGGCGTCAGGTTGTGCACCGGCGCGAGGAAGCGGCGCTGCAGGGATTCGCGCAGAGCCTCGGAAACGGCCAGCTCCGCGTCCAGCCTTTGCGCCCGTCGCTTGCCCTGCAGAAGCCGGCTCAGCTCTCGATCGTACGTCTCGGTGAGCCGTCCCAGGGAGTTCAAAGACGCCGCGCGCGCGTCGTCCTGCAGAGCAGAGGCATCCATCGCCTCAACCGCCTTGGCCAGGCTGCGTGCCCGAGAAGCGGCCGATTTGCGGAACAGCAGAGGTCCTAGCGCCGTCTCGCCGAGTTCCTGAAAGTGATCGGCAAAGAAGTCGTCCGGCAGGCCGATCCTCATCGGAAGGTCCGATGGCAACGTCGCCGCCTCTTTCTCGGCCTTCTCGCGGATCGTCTCGGTCGACGTAGTGAACTCCGGCAGGCGAGCGGGAGTTGGCCCGGCCACCTCGCGACGCGCGAACATCTCGATCGCTTCCTCCCGCTCCGCCGGCTCCGGTGGCGCCCCCTTGGCGATTTCCAGAATCGCGGATATCTCCTCCGGCCGGAGGTACAGAATCCGCAGCGCCGTCCCACCGCTCTCGAGCTCGAGCGCCGGCCGCGCCTGGCGCGGCTCCCCCGTCGTCTCTCGGGCAACGGCTACCGGCCAGGGAACACGGAAGGTCTGTTCGCGCGCGAAGAGGTGCAGCGCCTGCCGAGTGAAGACGGCCACGAAGAGCCCTTTCAGGGATCTGGCTTCTGCGGCGCTCGTCTGGCCCTCCTGGACGGCGTCGGAGATCGCGCCGGAGATCGCGACGCCGGCAGAGCACAGGATCGACTCCCAGGCCAGCGGCTCCAAGCCAACGGCTCGCAACGAATCCACATCGAGCTTCGCGTCGATCGCCCGGCTCAGGTCGTCCAGACGGTCGTCCGAGGCTCGGAAGGCCGCGACGTATGCGCGCGAGAAGACCAGCAGCAGCCCGGCGCGCCTGGAAACCCAGAACACCTCGTCGAGGGACAGGCCGACCTCGTCGTACGACAGCCGGTCATCGTCCACCTGTAGCTGGACCCCTCGACGCAGACGATCTCCCTCGAGGAAGGCGTCGACCGCGAAGGTCGCTGAATCAGTCACCGGGGACCTCGCCGGAGAGACGGGCCTCCGAGCCTGTCCGCTCCTCGTACCGGCGAACGAACTCCTCGAGCGGCCACGGCTTCCAAGCCTCACGGGGCAGACCCACTTCGGCGAAGCACATCTCTATGCGGTCCGGATCCCCCTCGATCTCGACGAGAACATCCATGGCCGGATAGGTCTCGATGCGGGCGTACACCCGTCCCTTCTCGTAGACGGCCACTCGACGGTCGATGGCGAAGATGACCTCGGAGTATCCCAGACTCTCCAGGATCGCGACGGCGGTCTCCATCTCCTGGACCACCGTCTCCAGCTCCGGTCTCACCTTGTACCCGTCCTCCTCCGCGGCCGGGCCCTTCCAACCGAGCAGGGTGCGGCTCTCGCCGGAGGCCGACGTCATGCATCGGATGCGCAGCACCTCGTCCCGGCTCTCGAGCGATCGCGCCGGTGTGTCGAACCTGCGATCCGACATCAGGCCCTCGAAGGACAAACTCCAACCGGCGCCGGCGAGCCTCTCCCGCACCGCTGCGGCATCGCCGGGCAGTGCCGCCTTGAGCTCGAACTCGCGTTTCATCTGACCTCTTGCGTGCCCGCTATCACGTCCTCGAGAGCTTCCATGACCGAGTCGGAATCCGCCAGGTCCTCCAGCACTCCATCCGGCTCGTGAGACCTGAGATCGTCGGCGTCGAAGCCGCCGGTCGCAACCGCGAGCACTCGGGCGTGGTTGGCGCGTGCGCAGAGCACATCCTCGGGAGTGTCCCCTACGACTATCGCCTCCTCGACACGAAAGCTCAGGCCCGTCCGGCGTGCCGCCCTCGCCACGGCGATCGGCGGCAGATCGGCGCGATGCTCCGAGTCCGAACCGAATGCTCCCACATCGAAGCGCGAGATGCCCGCGGCACGCAGCTTTCTCGTCGCCCCCTCCTCCACGTTGCCGGTCAGGAGGGCGAGCTCGTAGCGGCCGTCCGCCGACAGTCTGTCCAGAAGCGCCGGCACCCCGCGGCATGGCGTCGGCCTGGTGGCTGCCGCCTCCAGAGCATCGTCGAGGTGCCGGAGATAGGGCTCCCAGACCTCGTTCAACCGCGCGTCGATCTCCTCATCGGCCCAGCCGCAGCATCGGAGAAGGTCCCGCACGATCCAGGGATCGGTCTTGCCACGAAAGTCGTGGTCGTCGATGGGGCCGGTCTGCCCGTAGACGTCCAGCATGGCCGATCGGAGAGCGACCCGGCCCGCTCCGCGCGGCTCGATCAGCGTTCCATCTATGTCGAACAGGAGAAGGTGCACCGGGACTGTCACCTCCGGACCGCTCGGAGGAGAGCACGTTCGAGGGTCCGCTGAGCCTGCAATCCGATCGAGAGAAGCTGGATCGGGGCCAGGTCCGGTCCGGTCCCGGCGCTCTCCGCTGTGGAGGCTGCGAAGACGATGTCGCCATCGAACGAGGTGTTGGCGGGTGAGATGCGGCGGACGATCGCGTTCATCGCCTGCCGAGCCACGACCTTCAACTCGGTCTTTCTCAGCGGGACGTCGGTCGCGACGATTGCCAGCGTCGTGTTCTCGCCCGCCCTGACGAGCCAATCCGGTACCCGGCCATCACGGATCGCACCGGCGGTGTCCAGGTAGCTGCCGTCGGGGCCGCGCGATCCGGCTATGATCTCTCCCCGATCATCCAGGACATCGCCGAAGGCGTTGACGACGGCAAAGGCCGCTACGACGTGCTCGCCGTGGTCCTCGGACCAGCTTCCCACTCCCGCCGGCTCGAGCCCCTCGGGCCTCAGCTTGCCCACACTCGCCCCCACTCCCACGCCCACGCGTCCCTCCTCGACGGGCCGTTCGGAGGCGCTGGCTGCAGCGGCGTAGCCCATCTCCGGATCGGGCCTCGCCGACGCATCGCCGATTCCGAGGTCGTAGATGACCGCCGCCGGAACGATGGGCACGACCGCCGCACGGGTCTCGTAGCCCCGGCCGCGCTCCTCCAGCCACCGGGAGACGCCATCGGCGGCGGCAAGGCCGAACGCCGACCCTCCGGTCAGCAGGATGGCGTCACACCGCGGGACGAGGTGGAGAGCCGACAGGGCGTCCAGCTCGCGCGACCCTGTGGCCAGGCCTCGGACCTCCACGGCCGCGACGAAGGGGCCGATCGCCACCGTGCAACCCGTCTCCCCCGCTCCATCCTGCGCGTGTCCGACCGTGATGCCCGGCACTGCCGTCAGCGTCCGGTTCTCGGCCACGCCGCTCAACCCTCCTGGGCGGTTGTCGCGAGCTCGCCGTCCTCGAGGAGCAGACCATGCAGGCGACGCCAGCCGATGTTCCCGCCCGAGATGACAATGATGACGGGTCCCTGGCCGGCCGGGAGCCGGCCGGCCAGGAGGGCGGCGACCCCCACGGCCCCGCTCGGCTCGACGACGAGACGACGAGCGAAGCACCAGCGTACGGCGCGGCGGATCTCGTCGTCGCTGACGGTCACCACCCCCTCGAGCAACGCCAGGCAGTGCTCGTACGTAAGCGTCCCGGGCGTGACAGGCTTGAGGCCGTCGGCGATCGTCTCCACGCTCTCCAGGGTCACCAAACCGCCGGCCTCCAGCGAACGCTTCATCGAGGCCGCCCCGTTGGGCTCGACGCCACACACCCGCGCCTCGCCCACCAACGCGCCGAGCGCGGCTGCGACGCCCGAGACGAGACCTCCACCCCCGATCGGAACCAGAACCCGAGGCTCACCTTCCGCCACGGCCGAGGGATACACTCCGTGGCGCTCCATCTGCTCTGCCAGCTCCAGACCTACCGTCCCCTGGCCGGCGATGATGTCCGGGTGATCGAACGGCGGAACGATCGGGGAGCCTGAAGCCGCGGCCAGCTCGTGGGCCCGCGCTCCGCGCTCCGTGCTCAGCGTTCCGCAGAGCTCGATGTCGGCGCCGCACGCACGGGTGGCCTCCAGCTTGAAAGCCGGGGAGTCCACCGGCATCACCACAGTTGCCGGAACGCCGAACTCACGCGCCGCATAGGCGACGGCTTGAGCATGGTTGCCCGAGGAGTAGGTGATCACGCCGCGGGCCCGCTTCTCCGGATCCAGCCGGGCGATGAAGTTGTAGGCTCCCCGAAGCTTGAAGGCGCCGGTCGGCTGGAAGCTCTCGCACTTCAGCCAGACGCGTCCGGCGGCGTGCCGTGCCGGAAGGAGGGGCGTGCGGACCGCGACGCGCTCGATGCGGGCGGCGGCTTCTCCGATCTGCGCGAGCGAGACGAGGCCCGACGCTTCGCCGTCGGAGGGCAGGTCCTCCGGGAGCTCGCTCAACGACTCAGCCAGCGGGCTCGGAGGCCTCGCCGGTCTCGACAGCGTCGCCGGTCTCGACGGACGCGCTGACGGGTAGGGTCGCCGCATCCTCCGTATCGGCCAGAACGCGCGCCACATCCACGACGGCGTCTCCCTTGTCCAGGTTGACGAGCCGCACCCCCTGGGTGGCACGGCCGATCGTGCGGATCTCCCGCGCCGGCTGCCGGTTCACGACGCCGTTGCGGGTAACGAAGATGAGCTCGTCCGAATCGGTGACTTCCCTCACCCCCACGACGGCGCCCGTCTTCTCGGAAACGCGGAGGTTGATCAGACCGACGCCGCCTCGTCGCTGAGTCCGGTACTCGTCGATCCGCGTGCGCTTCCCCATACCCAGCTCGCTCAGGGTCAGAAGGGTTGCGTCCCGGCGCACCACCACCATGCCCACGACCTCGTCTCCGCTCCGGAGCCCGACGCCCTTCACCCCCCGAGTGGTGCGGCCCATCTCGCGAACATCAGCCTCGGCGAACCGGATCGCCATTCCGGAACGAGTCCCTAGCATGATGTCGTTCGTGCCGTCACTCAGCTGCACGTCGATCAAGCGATCACCCTCAACGACGTTGATCGCATTGATGCCCGTCGAGCGGACGTTCGAATAGGCGGCCAGGCTCGTCTTCTTCACCAGCCCGAGTCGGGTTGCGAAGATCAGGTTGCGGTCCTTGGGGAAATCCCGCACCGGCACGATCGACGTGATCGTCTCCTCGTTCCCGATGTTCAGCAGGTTGACGATCGGCTTTCCCCGTGCCGTGCGGCTACCGAGTGGTATCTGGTAGACCTTGAGCCAGTAGACCTGGCCGTTCTCGGTGAAGCACATCAGGTAATCGTGCGACGACGCGAGATAGAGGTGCTCGACCCAATCGTCTTCCTTCGTCCCCATACCGGCGATGCCGCGCCCGCCGCGCCGCTGCTGCCGGTAGACATCGGGCGGAATGCGCTTCACGTAACCGGTCCGGCTGACCGTGATCGCCATGTCCTCCTCGGCGATCAGGTCCTCGTCGGAGAAGTCCGCGGGCACGTCCAGAATCTCGGTGCGCCGGTCGTCCCCGTACTTGCCGGCGACTTCGAGGAGCTCCTCCTTGATCACCGACATGCGGAGGCTCTCCGAGCCGAGGATCTCTTCGAGACGCCCGATCTCGGCCGTCAGCTCCGCGATCTCCGCCTCGAGCTTCTCGATCTCGAGGCCGGTGAGGCGGGCGAGACGCATGTTCAGGATCGCGTCCGACTGACGCTCGCTGAGCTCGAAGCGCTCACGCAGCTTCAAGCCGGCCTCACCCGTGTCTTTCGACTTACGGATGATCTCCACGACCTCATCGATGTTGTCGACGGCGACCTTGAGGCCCTGGAGGATGTGCTCCCGCTCGCGTGCCACCCGAAGCTCGTAGGTGCTGCGCCGCACCACGACATCGTGGCGGTGGTCGATGAAGTGCTGGAGGACCTGCTTGAGCGAGAGAACACGTGGCACGCCTCCGACCAGCGCGAGCATGATCACGCCGAACGTCGACTGCATCTGGGTGTGCTTGTACAGGCGGTTGAGGATGATGCGCGGATCGGCATCGCGCCTCACCTCGATGACCATGCGTATCCCGTCGCGATCCGACTCGTCCCGCAGATCCGTGACCCCATCGATCTTCCGGTCGCGCACGAGCTGCGCGATCTGCTCGATCAGCCGGGTCTTGTTCACCATGAAGGGGATCTCCGTGACGACGATCCGCTCCCGGCCACCCTTCATCTCCTCCGTGTGCGCCAGGGCCCGCATGATCACCCGGCCGCGGCCCGTCTCGTAAGCCTCGCGGATGCCGTGCGTCCCCAGGATGTGTCCTCCCGTGGGGAAATCGGGGCCCTGGACATGCTCCATCAGGTCGTCCAGCGAGCAGTCGGGATCGTCGATCAGCTGCACGCAGGCCGCGACGACTTCGCCGAGGTTGTGCGGCGGCACGTTCGTGGCCATTCCTACCGCGATGCCCGACGATCCGTTCACCAGGAGGTTCGGAAGGCGGGAGGGCAGGACCGTAGGCTCCAGCAGTCGATCGTCGAAGTTCGGGGCGTAGTCGACCGTCTCCTTCTCGAAGTCGGCCAGCATCTCGACGGCTAGCGGGGCCAGCCGGGCCTCCGTGTACCGGTAGGCGGCGGCGCTGTCTCCGTCGATCGACCCGAAGTTGCCCTGCCCGTCCACCAGCGGATAACGAAGCGAGAAATCCTGGGCCATGCGGACGAGGGAGTCGTAGACCGCGGAGTCTCCGTGCGGGTGATACTTGCCCAGCACATCGCCGACAACCGTCGCGCTCTTCTTGTAGCCGCGCGTGGGCGACAGACCAGCTTCCTGCATCGCGTACAGGATCCGGCGGTGGACCGGCTTGAGACCATCCCGGACGTCCGGCAGCGCGCGCTGCACGATGACGCTCATCGAGTAGTCGATGAACGACTCGCGCATCTCGTCCTCGAGAAGGCGCGATTCGATCCTCTCGCTCCTGTCGTCTGTCTCCATGTGCCTCTATTTCGGCGGATATGAAGGGACGGACTCCCGCTCGGGGAGCCCGGTGACAGGGCCTTCTTCGGGCGCCGGAGCGCCCCGCGAAGCGCCGGTCTGACAGGTGGGAAATTTAACGGCCGGGGGAGGGTGGCGCGACCGCCATCGAGGACCGATGACGCCGCGCCGCATCTGGCTTTCAGGCATCGAGCTCTTCGTCGCGCCGGGGCCGGCGGCCTGGTCCGTGAGCGGTCCAGGTAGCATCTCCCCGAAAACGGGGCCCTCCGGGTCTTCCGCGCTCACGAACCTCCGGGCGCGCGGTCGCCATCGCCACGGTACGCCGGCGGCTGGCCGCCGTCCAGCGTCCGGTATCGCTCCAGCAACTCGAGCTGACGGGATGCGCGCGGCACCGGGACGCCGCGGATGATCACCTCCTCAGCCCGGCTCGAGAGCTCGAACGGGTCTCCACTCCACACCACCAGGTTCCCGACCTTGCCGGCCTCGATCGAGCCATAGCGGTCGGCGACGCCGTAGATCTCGGCGGGCGTCAGCGTCACGGCACGCAAGGCGGCTTCCCATGGCAGGCCGAAACGAATCGCGTTGCCCGCCTCCAGTCCTATGTTGTGCGCACGGTGGGATTGGAAGCTGGAGACCGCGACCGCCACGCCCGCCTCGTGCAGGATCGCGGCGTTGTCGAATCGCGCGCCCAGCCGATCGAAGCCATCCGGCAGGCTCGTCAGCGGCTTCACGATCACGGGCACGTTCCTCCCTGCCAGCTGCTCCGCGACCATCCAGGCTTCCGTGCCGCGGCGGATCACCGGTCGTACGCCGTACTCCTCGGCGATCCTCAGCACGGCGAGGATATCGCTGGCCCGGTCAACCTGGACCACCAGAGGGATCTCGCCGGCCAACACCGGCTGCAGGGCCTGGAGGTCGAGGCGGGATACGCTGAGCGGCCGCACCTCCCCGCGGTCGTACGCCTCGCGGTGGCTCGCCCAGTAGCGGGCATCCTCGAGCACCTCCCGGAGGCGCAGCGAGGCGGCTCCGCGCGCGCCGCCCGTCGCCGCAGCGGCGCCCGGCCCGAAGCTGGCCGCCATCGCCGCCCGAGGTTTGACGAGCATCGCCTCGACCGTCTCGCCCTCCAGGTCGATCAGCGCACCCTGCCCGGCGATGAGACCACCGGTGGGCAGGGCCATCGTCGTCGTCACACCCCCGAGGCGGTTGATCGGGATAAGGGTCGAGTTGGGGTTGAACCCGTCGACCACGTCAAACGAGGCACTCACGGGATCGCCCTCCACGCGGGAGTCGACCGTCGTGCGTTCGAGGCCGATCTCGACGAGGCCTATCTGCGTGCCGGCGTCGAAGAAGCCGGGCGTCACCACCTTCCCTCGCCCATCGAAGACGGGAAAGTTTTCCGCCGGAACCGGGACGTCGATGCCGACGGCGGCGATCAGGCCATCGCGCACGATCACGGTCGCACCTTCGATCGGCGGGCCGGAGACCGGATGGACGGTGGCGCCGACGATCGCGAGATCCTGGGCCGCGAGCTCGCCCGGCCGCGTGACCGGGAGCAGCAGCGCCGCCGATGCCGCGAGCGCCGCGGCGAAGGTCCGGGCGGTCATCGGTCACCTCCCCCGCCGGATGACGGGAGGATCCCGAGCTCGAAGTCCGTCGTCGGCTGGATGTCCGACCGGCTCCGGTCGTAGATCAGCGCACCGTCTATGAATACCTGATCGGCTCGCGAGTACACCGAGAAGGGATCCCCCGACCAGATCACGAGATCGGCGTTTTTTCCCGGCTGCAGCGTGCCGACCCGGTCGGCGAGCCCGAGGGCCCAGGCCGGATTCGCGGTGATCCATCGCAGCGCTTCGTCCCGGCCGATATCGATGCCGGCGGCCCTTCCGGCGTACATCGCCCGGGCGGCATCCTGGTTCATGACCTGGATCCCCATGTCGGAGTCGGTGTGGAGGATCGCCGGCGCTCCGGCCTCGGAGACCAGGGCGATGTTCTCGGGCACCGCATCGTAGGCCTCGAGCTTGAACCCCCACCAATCCACCCACATCGAGGCGGCGACCGTGTCGCGCGCCAGGAGGTCCCGGAGCTTGTAGGCCTCGATCGCGTGGTGGAAGGAGCGGATCCGGAAGCCGAACTCGAGCGCCAGGTCCAGCATTTGGGCCATCTCGTCGGCGCGGTAGCAGTGGTTGTGCACGAAGATGTTGCCGCGCAGCACTTCGGCCAGCGTCTCCTTGGCCAGATCGCGCTCCGGTCGCCCTCCGGAACGACGAGCGCCGCCGGCATCTTCGGAATCTTCGGAACCGGCCGCCTCCTCTTTCATGCCGCCCTCGATCCAGGCGTCCCACTTCCTCCGGTATCGTTCCGCCTCGATGAACGCCTCGCGGTAACCCGCCATGTTGCCCATGCGCGTTCGGGGGGACCGCTGCCTGCCCTGGCCGTACACCCGCTTCGGGTTCTCACCGCACGCCATCTTCAGCGCCATCGGCGCGGCCGGGAACATCATCTGCTGGACCGTGCGGCCGGGAACCGTCTTGAGGGTGATGCCGCGGCCCCCGATCAGGTTGGCGCTTCCCGGGAGGATCTGGAGGGTGGTCACTCCGGCGGCGAGCGCCCTGGTGAAGCCCGGATCCTGCGGCCACACCGAGTGCATCGCCCATACCTCGGCCGTGTTCGGGTCGGTCGACTCATTCGTATCGCTCGTCGAGGAGATCGAGGGTGACGGGGAAACCCCCAGGTGCGAGTGGGTGTCGATGATCCCCGGCGTCACGAACCTCCCGCTGCCGTCGATCACCTCCGTGCCGGCGGGGACATCGAGGTTTCGTCCGACCTCGAAGATCCTCCCGCCCTGCATGAAGAGATCTCCGCCCTCGATCTCCTCGCCCGCGGCGGTCATGATCGTGGCGCCTCGGATGAGAGTGGGGCGGGAGGCGAGCGGCCGATACGCGGACTTCCAGGCGCCGTTCCGTTGGCCGTGCAGGAGATCGGCGATCTCGCCGGCGTCGGATGCGGTGGACGCGGCGTCCTGGGGCGTGTTCGCCCACGTGGGTGTAGCCCCCAGGCCGAAATCCAGGACGAGAGCCATGGCGACGGCGGCCAGCGCCGACGCCCGGAACGGCCGGCGTCTTCCGGTCATGATCTTTCTCCTTGAGTCAGGCGAAAGCGAGGTAGTCCTTCGATCCCTCGTATCCCATCTCGGCCAGCGAGGCGCGAATATCCGCTCTCGCTCCAGGGGATCCGACCGCGATCAGCACGAAGGGCCGGGGATCTGCTCGTTCCATCAGAAGAGACGGAAGGCAGACGACGGCGCCGTGCATCTGCTGGCCGATCTTTCGGGGATCGAGATCCACGAACGCGGCGGGCTGAAGCTGATGCCGGAGAAGCTCGCGGGCCAGAGGCTTGCCCACGCGGCCCGCTCCCCAGACCACGAGCGCTCGGCCGGGGGGGAGGTAGCCCCGAAGCAGATGGTGCACCTTGCAGCGACGAAACGCCTCCGGCGAGTACCTGTCGGACCGCATGGAGAGACGGCCGGCCGTGATCCGCCAGCTCAGCAGCACCTCGGGCAAGTTGGCAAGTCCGTAGCCCGATCGGTGGAGGCGGAAGACCAGATCGTAGTCCTCCGGCCAGCCGCGATCCCGGTAGCCTCCCACCTGACGATAGGCCTCGGCTCGCACCATCATCGTCGGATGCGCGAGCGGGCACTCGACGAACAGGTCCCGCTCCACCTCCTCCTCTCGCTGCAGCGAGTTGAGCCAGCTCTCGTAGCGCTCGTAGCCGGACCCCATTCGCTCGCGAGGGAAGTATCGAACCCCGGTCCCGCACGCCGCGATATCGCTTCGCGTCTGCAAAAAGCGCCACTGAAGGTGAAAGCGCTCCGCGTGGATCACGTCGTCCGCATCCATTCGAGCCAGTATCTCCGCGCCGGCGTGGCTGGCCGCCAGAGACAGCGCCTCTGCTATGCCCGACCCCGTTCCCTCCAGCACCCGGACCCGTGGATCCCGCTTCGCCCACCGTTTCAGAATCCGCGGGGTTCCGTCTCGCGAGCCGTCGTCCACGGCCAGAACCTCGTAGTCGGAGAGGGTCTGAGCACCGAGGCTGGCGATGCACTCGTCGAGGTGCCGCTCGGCATCCCGGCAGGGGAGGAGCACGGAGAGCCGGTGAGGGTTCAACCCGCCCGCTCGTCTCCGAACCGGTCGCCCTCCGAGCGCTCCCCGTTCGTCGGCGCCCCACGACCCCTCTCGAAGAACGTCCGCAGGTAGCGTCCGGTATGGGACCGCTCCTCGGCCGCGACCGCTTCGGGGGGCCCTTCGGCCATGAGCGTGCCGCCGGCGTCCGCCGCCTCCGGGCCCAGGTCGATGACCCAGTCGGCGCGGGCGATCACCTCCAGGTTGTGCTCGACGACGAGAACCGACCCGCCGGCCACCACGAGCTCGTCCAGGACATCGACGAGACGGGCCAGCTCGCTCAGACCGAGTCCGACCGTCGGTTCATCGAGGATGTAGAGGCGTCTGGCCACCGCGCGGTTCGCTGCCAGCTCTCTGGCCACCTTGAGGCGCTGCGCCTCGCCTCCCGACAGGGTCGTCGCGGGTTGGCCGAGTCGAAGGTAGCCGAGCCCCACCCGCTGCAGCTGCCAGAGCCGCTCGCCGATCCTGTCCTGGCGAAGGAAGAAACGGATCGCCTCGTCGACGGTGAGCTCCAGCACCTCCCGGATGTTCCGCTCCCGGTACCGGACCTCGAGGATCTCGGCGCGATAGCGTGATCCGCCGCACACCTCGCACGTCAGGGCCACATCCGCCAGAAAGACCATCTCGACCAGCTCCTCTCCGGCTCCCTTGCACGCCTCACACCTTCCGCCGGACGTATTGAAGCTGAAGTCGCGAGCCGTATAGCCCCGTCGACGGGAGAGCGGCTGTTCGGCGAACAGGCGACGTATCTCGCCGAACGCCTTGATGTAAGTCACCGGATTGGACCGCGGAGTTCTCCCGATGGGCGTCTGATCCACCAGCACGACATCGTCGAGCGCCGAAGTCCCCTCCAACCTGTCGTACCTCCCGCTTCGCTCGCCCAGGTGGGCCTTCGCCGTGCTCCTCCGCCCGAGCGTCTTCTCGAGCGCCCGGTAGAGTAGGTCGTGAACGAGCGTCGACTTGCCCGAACCCGACACGCCGGTCACGACCGTCAGCACGCCCAGCGGGATGTCCACGTCGAGGCCGCGGAGGTTGTGCAGGGTGCCGCCCCGCAGCCGTAGGCTGCCGCGCTGGCTTCGGCGACGCGGGCGGCGGCGGGGAGGCGCTCGCAGCGCCCGGCCGGTGACCGTCTCCGAGCGGAGAAGCGAAGCCCAGTCCCCCTCGAACACGACCTCTCCGCCGCGCTCGCCCGAGCCGGGCCCCAGCTCGACGAGGTGGTCGCCGGCCGAGAGCACCGATGTGTCATGCTCGACCACCAGCACCGTGTTGCCGAGGTCCCGTAGCCGTACGAGCACCCGCAGGAAGCGCTCGACATCCCGTGGATGCAGCCCGATCGTCGGCTCGTCCAGCACGTAGAGCGTATCGACCAGATGGCTCGCCAGGCAGCTGGCCAGCCGCAGCCGTTGCATCTCTCCGCCCGACAGGGTGCGGGCCTGCCGGTCGACGGTCAGGTAGCCGAGGCCCACGTCGTCCATGAAACGCAAGCGATCCTCGAGCTCCCGAAGGACGGTGCGGGCCACGCTCCGCTCGAAAGGTGGCAGCTCGAGGTCGGCTAGCCAGCGTCGCAGGCCGGAGATGTCGAGAGCGGCGGCCGCCGCTATGTGGAGGTCTCCGACCCGGACGTCCAGCGCCTCGGGACGCAGCCTGGTGCCGTCGCAGCGCCGGCATCTCCGCGGCATCTGGTAACCGCGGAGAAAGACGCGGATGTACTGCTTGTATCGTTTGCGCTCGCGGGAACGCAGGAAGGGCAGCACGCCGCGGAAGTCGCCTCCGCCGTAAAGGAGCTCTTGTCGCGCGGGCTCGGGCAGATCCCGCCAGGGCACCCGGAGGTCGATTCGATGGCGCCGCGCGTAGCTCTCGACCTCGGACCGCTCACGGGAGTAGCGCGGCTTCGTCCACGGGTCGATCGCCCCATCGGCCAGGCTCCGGTCCGGATCGGGCACGATGAGGTCCAGGTCGTACTCCAGCGTGGCGCCGAAGCCGTTGCACTCGGGGCAGGCGCCGGCGGGATTGTTGAAGCTGAACAGCAGCGGGCCTGGAACGGGAAAGGCGCGTCCGCAGCCGGAGCAGCGGTGTCTCTCGGTAAAGGAGAGTCGCTCCGCGCTCTCCAGGCCGCCGGACCGGTCCGAGCCCCTTTGCGCGAGCGCGACAGCCTGTCCGTCTCCCTCGGCGAAGGCCGCCGCCAGCGCATCGGTGAGCCTCTCCCGATCCTCGGGATCGACGTGAAGACGGTCCACGACGACGAGCAGCTCCTCGGCCTCCGTGAGGGTCCCGTCAGCGATCGGCGTATCGCCGCGACCCTCGGCCTCGACGCGCTCGGCGAGGTCGGGAAGGTAGATGTCGCGGCCGTCGGCGATCACTCGTAGGTAGCCCTGCGCGAGGAGGTTTCCCGCCGCGAGCTCGTGGGAGATTCCCGCGCTGAACCGGAACGGAAAGGCGACATGAAGGCGGGTGCCCGCCTCCAGCTCAAGCAGGCGATCGGCCGCGGATGCCACGGTATCGGGCCGCACGACCTTTCCACACTCCGGGCAGTAGGTCTCCCCAATCCTGGCCCAGAGCAGGCGCATGAAGTCGTACGCCTCGCTCACGGTCCCCACGGTGGAGCGGCTCGTTTGGACCGCGTTTCGCTGATCGATCGCGACGGACGGACTGACGCCCTCGATCGCGTCGACCGCCGGCTTCTCCATCCGCTCCAGAAACTGCTTGGCGTACGTGGAGAGGGACTCCACGTATCGCCGCTGCCCCTCGGCGTAGATCGTGTCGAACGCGAGGCTGGACTTGCCCGAGCCGGAGGGCCCCGTGAAGACGGTGATCCGGCCCCTCGGGATCTCGAGATCGATTCCCTTCAGGTTATGCTGCCGGGCACCCCGGATTCGGATCAGATCCTTCATGGAGCGATGATGGCCCGGTGCGCACCCCCGCGCCAAGCCGGACCATCAGGCGATGCTGCGCGCAAATCGCCGAATGGCCACGGCTATCCCGGCCGTTCCCAGAATCAGCAGAGCCGCGAATTGGGGCAGGAGAACCGACAAGCCTGCCGCCTTCAAGAAGACCCCCCTCACGATCTCGAGAAAGTAGCGCACCGGATTCAGGTAGCTGACCCACTGGAAGATCTCCGGCATCGAGTCGATCGGAAAGAAGAACCCGGAGAGGATGATCGACGGCAGCAGGACCAGGTACATCGTGAGAAACGCCTCCTGCTGCGTCTTGGACACCGTGGAGATCAGGAGCCCGGCCGCCAGACCGCTGAGAATGAACAGCAGGCTGGCGGCGAGGAGCACGAGCGGGGAGCCTCGCAGCGGGATGCCGAACCACGCGGTGCCGACGGCCGTGATCAGAGCCAGGTCGATCAGGGCCACCACGGCGACCGGGATCGTCTTGCCCAGGATCAGCTCCGCCGGCTTGACGGGACTTACGCGCAGCTGATCGAGGGTGCCCAGCTCCCGCTCTCGAACGACGCTGAACGATGTGAGCAAGAGGCACATGAGCAGGATCAGAATGCCGATGACACCGGGAACGTTGTAGACGCGGCTCTCCAGGGTGGGGTTGAACCAGGCGCGCGGCTCGAGCCTCGGGCCCATGGCGAGGCTCTCGCCGAGGCCGCTTTCCTTCAGGCTCCAGGCGAGAATCGCCCTGCGAGCGTAGCCGAGCGCGATCGTCCCCGTGTTCGAGTCGGTGCCGTCCACCAGCAGCTGAACGGTCGCACCCCTACCGGAGACGAGATCCCGGCTGAACCGGGGAGGGATCTCGAGCGCGAGGAGCGCCCGCCCGCGATCCAGCGCCTCCACCAGCTCCCGCGGGGCGTCGGCCCGGTCCGTGATCTCGAAATACCCGGAGGCCACGATGTCGTCGATGAGCTCGCGGGAGGCCGCCGAGCGGTCATGATCGAGCACGGCGAGCGGCGTGTTCCGGACATCCGTGTTCACCGCGTAGCCGAAGAGAAGCAGCTGGACGACGGGGGCCACGAAGAGGATGGGCCGGGAGCGAGGATCGCGCAGCAGCTGACGGACTTCCTTGCGGACGATCCGCCGGATCCGGAACGGCGAGAGCGCCGTCACGCGATCTCCTTGCGGAACGCGCGCACAGCGAGACCGAGCCCGACCACGGAGTAGATGGCGAGGCCGATGAGCGAGCCGAGCAGTGCATCGACACCCACGCCCTTGAGGAAGATGCCGCGGGTGACCGAGATGAAGTAACGGGCCGGGACGGCAAAGGAGACGACCTGCAGCACGGTGGGCATGTTGGCGATCGCGAAGATGAAACCGGACAGCAGCAGGGCCGGCAGATACGTGACCATGATCGCCGCCTGCGTCGCGAGCACCTGCGAGCGGAGCGCGGCCGAAAGAAAGATGCCCAGCCCCTGAGCGCCGAGCAGGAAGAGCAGGGCCGCGGCCATGAGCAGGCCGGCGCTGCCGCGCAGCGGAACGTCGAACAGGAACACTCCCAGGGCGGCCGCGAGCGCCACGTCCACGAGGCCGATTCCGATGTACGGCAGCAGCTTGCCGAACACGACCTCCAGCCGGTGTACCGGCGTCGCCACCAGCTGCTCCATCGTGCCTCGCTCCCACTCGCGGGCAATGGTCAGAGAGGTGAGCATGGCGGCGATGATCGACATCAGAACCGCGATCAGGCCGGGCACGATCATGTTCCGACTCTCCAGCGTCTGGTTGTACCAGATGCGAGTCTCGGCCTCCACGGCCAGGCGCAGGCGGCGCGTCGGCAGAACGTCCGCCGCGAATCCGGACATGATCGCGTCGGCGTATCCGATCGCTATCGTCGCGGTGTTGGCATCGCTGCCATCCAGGAGCAGCTGGACGGGCGCCCCTCGTCTCGCGGTGAGGTCGGCGGAGAAGTCGCGGGGAACGACCATCACGGCGGCCACCTCCCCGGCGACCAGCAACCGCTCGGCATCTCCATAGCGTTCGAGCCGGTGGCGAACGGAGAAGTATCCGGACTCCTCGTACACGTCGATCAGCTGCCGACTCTCGGACGTCCCGTCGAGGTCCAGCACCGCCAGGCGTATGTCGCGGACGTCCAGCGTGATCGCGTAGCCGAATACGAGGACCAACAGAAGGGGCAGGAGAAACGCCAGTATGAGGCTACGCGGATCGCGCGCGAGCTGGATCACCTCCTTGCGCCCGATGGCGAACAGCCGGCGCCGGCTCACTCTACCCCTCCCGCCTCTCGAACCCGGGCGACGAACACATCCTCGAGGGCCGGTTCGATGCGGCGCAGCGAGCGGAGCGTTAGGCCGGCGCCGGCGAGCGCCTCCGTGAGTCTCGGGGTGGCGGCATCCTGATCGGAGACGAGCACATGCAGAGCCCGACCGTACATGGATGCCTCCAGAACGCCGGGGAGATCCTTGACGGCCTCCACGGCCCTGGGCGCATCGTCCGTTCTCAGCTCCAGCAGCGGTTCGGCCATGGAGCCGCGGAGCGCGGCGGGGCTGTCCAGGGCGATGAGGCGGCCCCGGTTCATTAGCGCGAGCCGGTGACAGTACTCGGCTTCCTCCATGTAGTGCGTGCTCACGAATACGGTGGTTCCAGCCTCGGAGAGGTCGTAGATGAGATCCCAGAAGCCGCGCCTCGCCACCGGGTCGACGCCCGAGGTCGGCTCGTCCAGGAAGAGGACCGGAGGCCCGTGGATGACGGCACAGCCGAGCGCCAGGCGCTGCTTGAATCCGAGCGGCAAGTCGGCCGTCAGCCGTCCGGCCTGCTCGCGAATCCCGGCCATCTCGAGGATCCAGACCTTTCGCTCCTCGAGACGCTCCCCCCGTACGCCATACAGCCCGGCGAACAGATCGATGTTCTCCTCCACCGTGAGATCCGCGTACAGCGAGAAGAGCTGAGACATGTAGCCGATGCGGGACTTCAGCGCCTCGAGCTCGTCCGGGATGCTCAGGCCGGCGACCTCGGCCGTCCCGGAGCTCGGATGGAGCAGTCCCGTGAGCATCTTGATCGTCGTCGTCTTGCCGGCGCCGTTGGGGCCCAGAAAGCCGAAGATCTCCCCCTCCCCGACCTCGAAGGAGACGTCATCGACGGCCGTGAAGGCTCCGAAGCGCTTCGTGAGCGCTGAGACCCGGACGGCGGGCCGCATGGCGGCGGGGCGTATGGCGGCTGGCTCAAACATTCTGCCGGCGCTTGCGTTCGACCAGATCGACGAAGACGTCCTCGAGAGTCGGCCTAACGACCTCGGCGTGACGGACCGTGAAGCCGGATCGCTCCAGGTCCGCTCTGAGATCGGCCCAATCCGCATCGCTCCGCAGCACGAGCCTCACCGTCTCGCCGAAGGTCGCCGCGCTCCGCACCCGGGGCACCCCGGCCAGGTACTCGACGGCACGCCTTGGCCTGTCCACCCGAAGTGCCACGAGCTCGGCGTCGAGGGACTCCTGCAGGCGCCGGGGCTCGTCGAGCCCGACGAGGTTTCCATCGTGGAGCATGGCGACCCGATCACAGCGCTCCGCCTCCTCCATGTAGGCCGTGCTGACCACGACCGTGGTACCGGCGGCGACCATCTCGTGGACGATCAACCACAGATCGCGGCGGGAGATCGGGTCGACGCCGAAGGTCGGCTCATCGAGCAGCAGGATGCGGGGCTCGTGAACGAGCGCGCAGCAGAGGCCTAGCTTCTGCTTCATCCCACCGGAGAGATCCCCGGCGCGGCGTCGCTCGAAGGGTCCGAGGCGGGAGAACCCGTAGAGCCGCTCCAGCCGGCCCGGGAGGTCGGCACGGGGCAGCTCGTACAGATCCGCGTAGAACTCGATGTTCTCGCGGACGGTCAGCTCCTGATAGAGGCCGAACCGCTGTGACATATAGGCGATGCTCGGCTTGACCGACTCCGGGTCGGTGACGACCGATTCGCCGGCCACGATCGCGTCGCCCTCGCTGGGACGCAGCACGCCCGCCAGCATGCGCAGCGTGGTCGTCTTCCCGGCTCCGTCCGGACCGACGATTCCGAACAGCTCGCCTGCCCGGACGTCGAAGCTGAGATCTCGTACCGCCACGAGCTCACCGAAGCGGCGGGCGAGGCCGCGGACGGAAACGGCAGGGCCGCCGGACAACGCTCCGCCCTCGATTCTCGGGCTTCCGGCGTCTTCAGCCGGCGTCCGTGTCGAGCCGGACGTCGGCCGCGAGACCGGGCTTGAGATCGAACGAGGGATCGCCCACGATCTGTACCTTTATCCGGTAGACCAGCTTCACCCGCTCCTCGGTCGTTTGAACGTCTCGCGGCGTGAACTCGGCCTCGCTGGCGATGAACACCACGCGACCGGTGTAGGTGCGCTCCGGGTAGGCGTCGGCCGTTATCGTGGCGGTCTGACCGATCGAGAGCTGACCCACCCGGTCGGCACGGACGTAGATGCGGACCCATCGATCGTCGGGATTCATCAGGGTGAGCACGGGAGCCCCGGCGGAGACGATCTCGCCGGGCTCACGGTGGCGGATGGTGATCAGGCCGGCGTTCGGGGCCGTGATCCGCGCGTATTCGAGCAGGGCTTCGACCCTCTCCGCCTCGGCTTCGGCGGCCTCGAGCGCGGCGCGCTGAGCAGAGATGCGCTCCGAGCGAGTTCCGCTCTCCAGCAGTCTCAGCCGCTCGCTCGCCCCCTGCATCTCCGACTCGGCCACCGTCGCGACCGTCTCTCGATCATCAAGAGCCTGCTCGCTTATGGCGCCGTCCTCGTACAGGTTCCTCGCCCGCTCGAGATCCCTCGTGGCGTCCAGGCGTCGGCGCTCGGCGGCCCTCAGCGCCGCTCGAGCTTGCTCGATCTCCTCGCTGCGGAAGCCCTCGGTGAGCTCGTCGAGGGTCGCTGCAGCCGCTTCGGCCCGGGCCCTCGCCGCCGCCAGGGCCGCCGCCAGCTCGCGCTGATCGAGTACCGCAAGCAGCTGGGCCTCGGAGATCCGGTCTCCCTCGTCCACGGAGATAAGCTCGATCCTCCCCGCCGTTCGGAACCCGAGATCCGATTCGCGGGCCTCCACGGTCCCCGCGGCCACGATCGCCGTGTCGGACCCGTCCGTGCGAAGGAGAAGCCAGCTCGCTCCCGCGGCGATGGCGAGAAGAAGGGCCAGAACGGGGGCGCGTCGCCTCATGGGAGACCCCCTTGTTTTGTGCCGGGTGCCGCGAGCCCCTCGACCACGAAGCGAATCGAGTTGTCCACCAGTCGATCGCGAGCTTCGGGGCTCTCGAAGCGCACCGCGCCCGCCTGCTCGAGCACGGGTCTTACGAGGTTGAGGGCGACCGGCTGGGTCGCCGTCGCGAGCGCTAGCATCATCGGGTCGCCCTCCCGTATCTCTCCGGCCGCCTGGCCTTCCCGGATCAAACGGCTCAACGCCCGGAAGTTGGCTTGAAACGTCACGAGGACGGCCTCCGGGATCGGCTTCTCGGTGGAGAGTTCCCGGACCATCAGCCCACGCAGCTCCGGGTGCTCGTAGAGGTGCTCGAAGAACGCCCGCACGAAAGACTGCACCCTCTCCAGGGGCGAGCCGGCGCCCTCCGCGGCGGCTCGAAGGCGTTCCCGGAAGGGAGTCAGTGTACCCTCGAGCACGGCGTCGTACAGCGCCGCCTTGGACCCGAAGTGATAGGTGATCGCTCCGATGTTCGCACGGGCCGCCCCCGTGATAGCCCGAACCGACGCACCCTTGTAGCCGTGCGCAGCAAACAGTCGGCGGCCGGCGCTCAGCAGCGCCCCTCTCGTGCCGGAGTTCATCCTTGGTTCATTCATACGTTTGTATGATAAGCCCGAGACCCCCTTCCGTCAAACGCCGGAGACCGCTGGAGTCACGTCTGCCGAGCGTCGGCCGCGTTATCCATCGACGGATGCCGACCGATGCTGCGCGTGCTATTCTTTTCGCCATGCAACTGGCGCCAGAAGGCCCGATTCGCGAGGAAGACAAGCTGGGCAAAGCCTACGATGCGCGGCTTATGCGGCGCCTCCTCGCCTACATCCGGCCCTACCGTGGAAGAGTCGTCATAGCGGTCGGGATGCTGGTTCTCGCTTCGGGACTCGAGCTCGTCGGCCCGTGGCTGACGAAGGTCGCGATCGACGAGGCGATCCCCGACTCCAACTACGGCCTCCTGGCCGGGCTCACGATCGTGTTCGCTCTCGCCCTGGCCCTCTCCGCGGCGCTCGAGTACGCCCGGACGCTGCTGACGACCTGGATCGGGCAGCGGGTGATGAAGGACCTGCGGGGCGAGATCTTCCGCCACCTGCAGCGACTGCAGCTCTCCTACTTCGACCGGAATCCCGTCGGCCGAGTCATGACCCGGGTGACGAGCGACGTCGAGGTCCTCAACGAGATGTTCACCTCCGGCGTCGTGGCGATCTTCGGCGATATCTTCACGCTCCTTTTTATCGTCGGCGCGATGCTGGCGCTCGATTGGCGGCTGGCCCTCGTGACCTTCGCCGTTCTCCCCGCCGTCTTCCTCTCCGCCTGGCTGTTTCGGACCAAGGTGCGGCAGGCGTACCGGGACATCCGGCTTCGCCTGGCCCGCATCAACGCCTTCCTTCAGGAGCGCATCAGCGGCATGTCGGTCGTCCAGCTCTTCCGGCTGGAACGGCCGACCATGGGGCGCTTCGACGAGCTCAACCAGGATCATCTCGACGCCCACCTGAGGTCGATCACGTACTACGCGCTCTTCTTCCCGATCGTGGAGCTACTGGCCTCCGTCGCCCTGGCCCTGATCATCTGGTACGGTGGCGGTCAGGCCCTGCAAGGCGCGGTCACGATCGGAGTGATCGCCGCTTTCCTGCAGTACGGGCGAAGGTTCTTCCGGCCGATTCAGGACCTCTCGGAGAAGTACAACATCCTCCAGAGCGCGATGGCGAGCTCGGAGCGAATATTCCGTCTGCTGGACGAAGAGCCGGAGATCGAGGAGTCGGGACGTGCCATGCACCACCTCCTCGAGACGCACGGCCGGATCGAGTTCGAGAACGTCTGGTTCCACTACGGAACGCCGCGAACGCCGGCCGCCCCGGAAGCTCTCGAGGGTGCGGCGCTCGCCACCGAGCTCGATCGTGAGCGGCCGAGAATAGCCCTGGAAGAGCCGGAGGTCGTGGAACCGGAGACGCCGGAAGCGGTGGATCTCGAGGTGTCGGACATCTCGGGACTCGCGGAGCTGGAATCGGCGAACGTGGTGCGCCCGGCAATCAAGCCGATGGCGGAGGATCCGGACTGGGTGCTGAAGGATGTGAGCTTCGTCGCCGAGACGGGCGAGCGCCTGGCGATCGTCGGCCCCACGGGCGCCGGCAAGTCTACGATCATCAACCTGATCATGCGGTTCTACGAGGCCCAACGAGGACGGATCCTCCTGGACGGAGTCGACATCCGCGAGATTCCGACGCGCGAGCTACGCGCCCGCATGGGGTTGGTGCTGCAGGACGTGTATCTCTTCTCCGGCTCGGCCGCCGACAACATCAAGCTTGATCGGCTTCAGGTGACCGACAGGAAGATGCGGGAGGCGGCCGAGCGCGTGGGGGTGGACCGGCACATCGAACGTCTGCCCGCAGGATACCATCAGGAGCTCGGCGAGCGTGGCAGCAAGCTCTCGGTCGGCGAGCGCCAGCTACTCAGCTTCGCTCGCGCTCTCGCCGGAGACCCGCAGGTGTTGCTTCTGGATGAGGCCACCAGCTCCGTCGATTCCGAGATCGAAGCTCAGATCGAGCGGGCGCTCGAGGAGTTGATGACGGGGCGGACGAGCATCGTGGTGGCGCACCGCCTCTCGACCATTCAGAACGCCGACAGAATCCTCGTCATCCATCACGGCCGCATCAAGGAGTCCGGCACCCATCAGGAGCTGCTGCGGCAGGGCGGGCTCTATGCGCGCCTTCACAAGCTCCAGTTCACCGCTCCGGCCGCCGCCGTCCAGTGAACGAGCTGCTCGACGTGATCGCGCGGATCGATACGCGCGTCGTGCTCGTCGCGGCGCTTCTCGTTCTGGACGTCTGGGCGATCGGCATGACGATCGCCTCGGACGCGAGCCGGAAGGAGAAGGTCCTGTGGTCGGGCATCGTGATCCTCTGCCCGATCTTCGGCTGCCTGTTCTGGTTCAGCCTGGGCCCGAAGCCCGACCTCATCGGCGGGCGCGGCCGCGCGACGTGAGGTACATCGGCAACAAGACCCGCCTCGTTCCGTTTATCCTGGATGTGGTGGGTGATGTACAGCCCGATGCCGGCGTCGCCTGCGATCCCTTCGCGGGCACCGCGAGTGTGAGCCGGGCCCTGAAGGACCGGGGCTGGACGGTGCGCTCCGGCGATCTCCTGGCGTTCTCGTACGCGCTCCAGGTGGCGCACGTCGAGCTGGACCGCACGCCCCGGTTCCCCGCGGCCTTGATCGGGGATGCAGAGGGGAGGGCTGCCCGCTGGCTCTCCTACACCAGGCTTCTGGCCTACCTGACCGGTTTGCCCCCTCGGCACGGCTTCATCAGCGAGAACTACTCGCCGGCCGGCCGCGCGGGCGCCCGTCATGGCCGAATGTACTTCACGCCTGACAACGCGGGGGCGATCGACGCGGCGCGGGAGCAGATCGCCGCCTGGTCGGAGGAGGAGCGTCTGGACCCGGCCCGGAGCCAGTTTCTGATCGCCACGCTCGTCGAGGCGGCCGATCGGGTGGCGAACACGACCGGCGTGTACGCCTCGTTCGTGAAGTCGTGGCAGCCGAACGCGAAAAGACAGCTGGAGCTGCGACCGTTGAAGCCGACCTCACGACACAACGGTGGACGCCCGAGTAGCGCGTACCTCGGGAAGGCGGAAGAGCTCGTCGCGTCGGTCGGGACGGTGGATCTCCTGTATTTGGATCCGCCCTACAACGAGCGGCAGTACCCGGCCTACTACCACGTGCCGGAGGTCATCGCCGCCGGCTGGAGCACTCCGCCCGAGCTGCGGGGCAAGACGGGGCTCATCCCGGACGAAGCGCTCCGCTCGGATTGGTGCCGACGAGATCGGTGCGAAGCCGCTCTCCGGACGCTCATCGACCGGTCCGACGCCAGGCATATCCTGCTCAGCTACAACGACGAAGGCCTTCTGGAGGCCGAGGTCATCGCGGCCGTGTTCCGGGAGGCGGGAGACGAGGACAGCTATCGGAGAGCGGACGTGGAGTACCGGCGATACCGGAGTGACGGGGATGGCCCGTCCAGGACCTACCTGCGCGACCGGGTCCAGGAGCAACTGCACTACGTCAGGCGCCGCTGACCGAGCGATCCGGCCGAGCTCAGGCGCCTCGGTCCGAGCCCTCGTCGAGATCCTCGATATCGAAGCCGCGCTTCCACTCCTCGGCCAGCTCCTCCTCGCGCGAGCTCGCGTCGCGCACGACCCGCCGAGATTCCCGCTCGACGGGATCCTCGATCGGAAGCAGCCGCTCCGTCACGCGCACCTCGTAGTCGAAGAGGACCTGCCGGAGATCTCCGAGACGCCTGAGAAGCAGGGGGACGGCACGCAGAAGCGCCCCTTCCTCGTCCAGCCGCCTGATGAGACTCGCGAAGTGGAGCAAAGCGGCTCGGATCGTATCCGCATCAGGCGGACGTTTCCTGCCTGGATCCTCGGCCATCCGTGGAGCCCTCCCGTATCGTGGAAACCGTGCCGCACCGCACGCCCGGTCGCCCTGCCGCTCGCTGCCACTCGCCACCATCGCGAGGCTTCCACAGAATACCCGCCGGGCGATGCCCGGTTCGGCTCCTCGCAGGCCGGGATCTCGCCGGAGGCGGCGCAGGTAGGAGGAAGGATGAGCCCATTGTCTCGAGGCGGAAGCACCACCTTCACGGTCCCGGCGACGTGCCTGGCGTTCCTCCCGGCGATATTCGGAGCGTGCTCGCCGGGCTACGTCCTCCGAGCGGGCTGGGAGGAGGCGAAGATCCTCCGGGACCGTCGCCCGATAGCGGAGGTGGTGCACGACACGACGACCGCTCCGGAGATGCGCCAGAAGCTCCGTCTCGTTCAGAACGCCCGTGCGTTCGCGGTGCGGGAGCTGGGGCTGGACGCCGGCGAGAGCTTCCTCAGTTACGCCCGGGTCGAGTCCGACACGCTCCTTCTGGTGGTCTCCGCCGCACCGGAGCTTCAGCTCGTCTGGAAGACCTGGTGGTTCCCGATCGTGGGCCGTGTTCCCTACCGAGGCTACTTTCATTTCGATCGGGCCCGACGCGACGCCGAGGTTCTCGAAGAACAGGGCTACGACGTGTGGGTGCGCCCGTCGTCGGCATTCAGCACGCTCGGTTGGCTGCCCGACCCGCTGCTCTCGACGACTCTGAGAGCCGACAGTCTGGGGCTGGTGGACACGGTGATCCACGAGATCACCCACACGACGTTCTTCCCATCCGGCCAGGCACACTTCAACGAGAGCTTCGCCAACTTCGTCGGTCACCGGGGCGCTATCCAGTTCTTCTGCGAGGCGGTGGATGACGAGAACCGGTGCCGCCAGGCTCGAGACCGCTGGCACGATACTAGGGTCTTCGGCCGCTTCTTCAACCGCCTGGTGGACAGCTTGGAGGCGGTGTACGGAGCGGAGATACCCGGGGACCTGAAGAGGCAACGCAAGACGGAGGTCATGGGCTGGGGAGCCCGGGAGTTCGAGGCGATCAAGCCCGATCTCCGGTCTGGCCGTTACGGATCGCTCGACCCTGAGCGACTGAACAACGCCTGGCTCCTGGCCCGCGTCCTCTACTATTCTCGCCTCGACGACTTCGAGCAGATCTACGAAGCGAACGGCAACCTGCGCGCCGCGGTGGCGGCGATCATCGAGATGGGAAGCCGAATGCCTCCGTGGGCCGCGGTGGACAGCCTGGTGGCGGCCCCGGAAGCCACGGGTGCAAAGGCCGAGGTCGGCCAGTAACTTGGCGCTGATATGTTCGCCAACATTCTCGTAACGATCGATTTCTCGGACGCGTCCGTTCGCGCTCTGCGCTGGACCGCGAGGTCCTTTCCGGAGGCGAAGCTCACGCTCTTCCACGTGCTGCAGGAGGTGGAGGCGTCGGCAGACGTGCGGCAATCGCTGAGCGGAAAGGTGGACCCGGAGGAAACCGCGGAACTGGATGCCAAGGACAACATCGAGGTCCTTGCCCACGGCATAAGCCCGGATGCCGACGTCATCATCCGAGATGGTCGCCCAATCAAGGAGCTCGAGCAGGCCGCGCAGGACTCGAACACCGACCTGGTGGTCCTGGCCGCGCACGAGCAGCGCATCTGGCCCTGGGACCGCTACGACGCGAAGGCCGAGGAGACCTGCGACCGTGTGGATCTGCCGATTCTGATCTTTCGGCCGACCGAGCGCACCGGGGAGCTCACCATCCTCACGCCCCTGGATCTGCGCGATGGGTCGGAACCCGTGGGAAAGATGGCGGGAGAGATCGCCAGCCAGCTGAACGCCCGCCTCGTCGTGCTTCACGTGTTGCCCAAGACCTTCCAGGGCTTCCTGCGGGCCGCCAGCTCCGCCTACCAGACCGAGGAGACGCTCCGCAAAGCCGAGTCGAGCGCACGCGAGGAGGCGCTGGCGAGGATACCGGCGGAGTGCAGAGAGCACCTCGACGTTCAGGTGCGGGTGGCGAGGGGTCAGCCGGTGCGTCAGATCCTCGCGACGGTGGAGAGCGAGAATGTCGACCTGATCGTAATGGGCAAGACCCATCTGAGGAAGCGGACGGAGCGGGCTCTGATGGGGCATGTGACCGGCAAGGCCCTGAGGAACGCGCCGTGTTCGGTTCTCACGGTCCCGATCTGAGGCGGGAAGCGCAGGACAGAGGAAGCGCGCTCGAGACTAAACGGTGATATGACGAACATGAGCAAAGACGCCCAGAGCACCATCCGTTGTCCTCGCTGCGAGCGAGACGATGTCGCGGCGATCGGCTTCGCTCCCTTCCCGAACGAGCTCGGCCAGAGGATCTCCGCCGAGGTGTGCGAGGAGTGTTGGGAGGCCTGGAAGCACCACCAGATGCTTCTCATCAACCACTACGGCCTAAACCTGCAGGACTCGAACGCCAGGACCTTCCTGATCACGAACCTCAAGTCCTTCCTCTTCGCGGAGGGACCCGCGGGCGCCTCGATCGACACCTCGAAGGAGGGCGACGTCTCCTGGTAGCCGACCAGCGAAGAATGGGCTCCCACGCGCTGAGCTAGGAGCTGAACCAGGAGCTGAACCAGGAGCTGAACCAGAAGCTGAACCGGGAGAAGGGCTCCTACCCCACCACGAGGTTGATCAGTCGGTCTGGGACGTGGATCACCTTGCGAATAGCCGCGCCCTCCACGTGCCGGAGCACGTTCTCGTCCCGGAGCGCCGCCTCCTGCACCGCGTCACGGCTCGCACCCCGCCCCACCCGGATCGTGGCCCGAAGCCTGCCGTTCACCTGAACCGGTAGGTCCACCTCGTCTTCCTCGAGCATGGCAGGGTCGAACGAAGGCCAGCTCGCGTGGTCGAAGAGGCTCGGCTCCCCGCCGGTGCGCTCCCACAGCTCCTCGGCGATGTGCGGTGCCAACGGCGCGAGCATGACCACTAGCGGACGTACCTCTCCAAGGCTCGGCGTTCGGCCCTCCGCCCGGATCACGTTCACGTAGTCCATCAACGAAGCTATCGCCGTGTTGTAGGCGAGGCCCTCCAGATCCCCCGTGACCTTCTCGATCGTGCGGTGAAGTGCCCTCTCGATCTCCGGCGTCGGTTCCGGCGGCGCCGTGCCTTCGGCGGCAGCACGCGCAGCCGCCGTTACGCTGTCCCACACCCGATGGAGGAAGCGTTCGGGACCCGCGATCCCGCGGTCCCGGAAGTCACCGCCCTCCTGATACGGTCCGAGGAACATCAGGTACGTGCGAAAGGTGTCGGCCCCGTATCGATCGATGTAGTCATCCGGAAGAACCACGTTGCCTCGGGACTTCGAGATCTTCGAGCCCTCCTTGATCAGCATGCCGTGCTTGCGGAACTGCTTGTAGGGTTCCTCGAACTCCAGCATCCCCAGGTCGTCGAGCACCATGATCAGGAAGCGCGAGTAGAGCAGGTGCAGCACGGAGTGCTCCTCGCCCCCGATGTAGCTCTCGACGGGCAGCCATTTTCGGGTTCTGGCGTCGTCGAACGGCCGGTCGTCGAACTCGGTGCTGGGATAGCGAAGGAAGTACCAGCCGCTGTCGAGGAAGGTGTCTGAGACGTCCGTCTCGCGGCGGGCTCCCCCGCCGCAGCTCGGGCACTCCACCTGATAGAACTCCTCCACCCGGGCCAGGGGCGAGACGCCGCCCTCATCGGGGCGAAAGTCTTCGACGTACGGGAGCAGCACGGGCAGGTCCTCTTCCGGCACCGGCACGGTCCCGCAGCTGTCGCAGTAGATGACAGGTATCGGCGGTCCCCAGTAGCGTTGCCGCGAGATGCACCAGTCGTGGATCCGGTAGTTGATCGCGGCCTCAGCCAAATCGCGCTCGGCCAGCCACTCCACGATCTCCCGGCTGCCCTCGTCGGCCGGCAGCCCGCTGAAGCGGCCCGAGTTGATCAGGATCTCGTCCGGAGTATGCTCGACGAACGCCTTCGAGCCGAGATCGAACGCCACGTCGGCGAGATCGGCCTGCCCCTGCAGGGCGGTCTCCGGTGCGACCACCGGCACGATGGGAAGCCCGAACTCGGTGGCGAACTCGTAGTCGCGCTGATCGTGGGCGGGGACACTCATGATCGCCCCGGTGCCGTAATCCATGAGGACGTAGTCGGCGATCCAGATCGGTATCTCTTCCCCGCTGGCGGGATTCAGCGCGAAGCCTCCGGTGAAGACGCCTGTCTTCTCCTTTTCCGTCTTGCGGCGCTCGGTGAGATCCTGCGCGGCGGTAGCTGCCCGATACGCGTCCACCGCCTCGCGTCGGTCGGGCGTCGTCGCCTGGTCGACGAGCGGGTGCTCCGGCGAGAGTACCAGGAAGGTGGCACCGAAGACGGTATCCGCTCGGGTCGTGAACACCTCGATCGCGTCTTCCCGTCCGGCGGCCGCCAACGGGTCCTCCGTGATCCCCGCCCCGAAGGGGAACCAGAGGCGAGCCCCTTCCGATCGCCCGATCCAGTTCCGCTGGGCCGTCTTCGTGGTCTCCGACCAGTCGATCCACTCCAGGTTGTCCAGCAGCTGGTCGGCGTACTTCGTGATGCGAAAGAACCACTGGCTGAGCAGCCGCTGGCCCACGGCGGTGCCGCAGCGCTCGCAGGCACCGGCAATGACCTGCTCGTTGGCGAGAACGGTCTTGCAGGAGGGGCACCAGTTGACTGGCGCCTCCTTCTTCTCGGCCAGTCCCGCCTTGAAGAGCTGCAGGAAGAGCCACTGCGTCCACCGGTAGTAGCCCGGATCGGTCGTGTCGACGGTCCTCGTCCAGTCGTACATCAGGCCGGCACGCCTGAGCTGACGCTCGAAGTTCGCGATGTTGCTCGGGATGAGCTCCATCGGATGGATGCCGACCTTCAGCGCGTGATTCTCCGAGTGGATCCCGAAGGCATCGAAACCGATCGGCTGGAAGACATCCTCGCCCCTGAGTCGGCGGAAGCGGCCATTGATGTCCGCTCCGGTAAAGGCGTAGAGGTTGCCGACATGAAGCCCTTCCGCGGACGGGTAGGGGTACATCATGAGGTTGAAGTAGGGTCGGTCCGCGGCGTCCAGGTCGACCTGGTTGGTGCCGCGCTCCTCCCAGAAACGCTGCCACTTCGCTTCGATGCTCTCGGAACGGTAGGCGTCGTCGTTGGGCGTGGCCGTCATCCTCTCGCTTCTTCTCTCGTGTCTGCTGGTCGGGACGCCCGGGGTGACATGGGGTTCCCCGACGCGCGGGAACGGTCGAACGGACTACACCGCTTCCGCCGCCATCGTTCGCCTCTCAAGGTAGGGCGGCGTGCAACGCCAGGGCCGCGGCCGAGCCGACGAGCGTGCAGCCGAGGTTCACTTCGTCGTTGCCGATGATGTCCAAACGAACCTCGAGCGTCGCTCCGAGGAGCGAGTCGGCGAACATCCCCGCGGTGCCCGCCAGGACGCCCATCCGGACCCAATCGCCGGCCCCGGCGCCCGACCGGACGATCAGAGCGGCGACGACCCCGATCAGCGCGGCGCCGGCGATTCCGCCAAGCGTTCCGGGAATCGACACTCCCCCGGAGTCGCCCGAAGCCACGCGCCCCCGGCCAATCACGGACCACGTCGGCCAGCGGCCCGCCGTACCGATCTCCGTCGCCCACGTATCGGCGGTGGCAGCCGCCAGCGCCCCGAGCAGCGCATAGTGGGCCGCCGGAACCCAGCCTGCCAGAGCCAACAACGAGAGGCCGGCCGCGACGCCGCCGTTGGCCACGACCTGCATCGCGCTGCGGCCTCCAGGCTCGCCGGCTCGGCCCTTCCGATCGGCCCGAAAGCGGCTCAGCGCCGACGAGCTCAGGAAGAAAACGAAGAGAAGGGTTACCCCGAGCGTCCCGGAGCCGAGCAGTACGACGAGACCGACCACGGCGGCGGCCAGCTGTCCGGAAGGGGTGAGCCAGCGAAGCCGTCCCGCGACGAGCACCACGATTCCGCCGAGCGCCAGGACGGCAAAGGACGTCACGCTTGCCCCTCGGGGTCATGCCCGGTAGCGTTGCGTCTCAAGATGAGCAGACTGAAGTGGGCCGAAGCCGAGGTCTCTCCGGAAGTGGCGTTGGCGCTCCTCGAGTCGCTTCGAGATGCCGACATCCCGACCGAGCACCTCAAGCACGAGGATGTGCAGCAGTCCCTGCCCAGGAGATTGGGTCTCAGCTCGGTCGTCGAGGCGAACATCCGCAGATACGCCGCACTCTCACGTGATGGCGGCTCCCTCCGCGCCCAGGAGGTGGGGGAGCTGTTCCAGCTGGTGAGCCGCCGACCCGACGCTCGTTCGGTCTTCTCGGATGCGGGAAGGCGTCTCGCCCAGGAGGCGTCGAAGAGTCGGGGCGGGGTGCAGTCGATCGCCCGAGGCCTTCCGGCGGGCGTGCGGCGACGCATGGGTTTGCGCGGCGTCTCCCGCCTCGCGAGGCAGCTGGCTCCCGAAGGGGAGGTGCGAACAGAGCTTCGCCCCCCGGGCCTCGTGATGAACGGTGGCCTTCTGGCTCAAGCCTGCCGCTCCGACGCCGGCTGCCTGCTTCTGAATGCCGCCCTCGAAAGGTCCCTGGAGCTGTACCGTGCCGAGGAGGGCCCGATCACACACGTCGAGTGCGAGGGCCGTGGCGACCGGAAGTGCACGTGGAGACCCGCCACCGCCTGAGTCGCTCAACCGGCCCGCGGCTCCACGTGGACGACCACGCCGTGGAAGCCCTCTCCTTTCCTCAGCCTCTCCTCCACCGCATCGGCGATCTCGTGCGCCTCGCGGACGTTCGTCCCCGGATTGACCTTGATCGTGAGCTCCGCGAACACCTCGCCGGGCCGTCCCCTCGATCGGATGTCGGTGGCCGCTTCCACGCCGGGCGTGTCGTTGGCGATGTGCCTGATCGTATCGGCATCGATCGCGCGCCGATCCACGAGGACCGGAACCGTCGTGCGGAGGATCTGCCAACCGCTGTGAGCGATCACGATCGCCACCACGATGCCGAGCCAGGCATCGGCCGCCGCCCAGCCCAACCCGACAAGGACTAGGCCGCCCAGCACGGAGGCGGTCACGAGGACATCCGCCACCGTGTGCCTGGAATCGGCGGCCAGCATCTCGCTCTGCAACCGCTTCGCGAAGCGCATCTCGGCCGACGCCACCCCCAGGTTCACCACCATCGTCGCTCCCAGAACGGCGAAGGTGAGTGGCTCCAGACGGGGAGGAGACACGCCGGCCAGCAGCCGACCGATCGAGCCCGTCAACAGCTCGAAGCAGGTGATCGAGAGGAAGCTCACGATCGCGAGCGCCCCGATCGTCTCGAACTTGCCGTGGCCGTACGGGTGCTCGGCGTCGGGCGGCTCGGCAGCCAGACGGATGGCCAGCAGGGCCACCAGGTTGTTCAGGGCATCCACGCCGGAGTGTCCGGCGTCCCCGAGGATGGCGATGGAGCCGGAGCGGAGGCCCACGGCGAGCTTGGCGATGATGACGAGGACGTTGGCGGCCAGGACCCACCAGAGGACGCGCCGAACCTGCAGCCTTCTGCCGTCGGTCCAGGTGCCCGGGTTGGTCGTATAGGTGCCCACGGCGTCGATCAGCGCCGGCCGCGCCGATCGCGATCCATGAACCTGCGGCGATCTCTTAAGCGACGGGAAGCGCCCGGCGGGCGGCGCCGGCCCAAACCTCCCGCCAGCCAGCCCACCAGCATGGCGAACGGCGATACCCTCGGCGCCTTTCCCGTCTGCTCGTATTTGTCGTACAGGCCGGGGTAACCCAGGCCGATCCAGATCCCGATCGCGAAGGCCAGGATCATTCCGGTCACGATCAGGACGAGGAGCATATCCTCACTCATCGGACGATACGCCCCGACGCCGCTTGCGCTTCATCGTCATGCGCTTCAATGTCTGCTTCCGGCATGCGTCTGTCAGCCCTTGGGACGCTGCCGGCATGCGTCGCTCCGCCCGCTGGATCGGCGACGACGTGTCTTTGACCTCAATTCGAGACCCACGGTTCGTGAATCCGAGATTCCTAGAGGTGAAGAGTGAATACCGCCAAGCGCCGTGAAATAGCCGTCCTTCTCAGCGAAGAGCGCACCTTCGATCCCCCTCCCGACTTCCGCGACCGAGCCCACGTGGTCGGCGAGCAGCCGTACCTGACCGCGGCCGACAATCGCGAAGTGTATTGGGAGTCCTGGGCCCGAGAGCTCCATTGGTTCCAACCATGGGAGCGCGTTCTCGACTGGCAACCTCCGTTCGCCCGATGGTTCGTGGGAGGCAAGCTCAACGCCGCATACAACTGCCTGGACCGCCACCTCACCGCGGGACGAGCCGACAAGCGCGCCCTGGTCTGGGAGGGTGAGCCCGGGGATGTGAGAACGTACACCTATAGCGAGCTGCACGCGGAGGTCGGCCGGTTCGCCAACGCCCTCAAGGACCTCGGCGTGGCGAAGGGCGACCGTGTCGCCATCTACCTTCCGATGGTCCCGGAAGCCGCGATCGCCATGCTGGCGTGCGCCCGGATCGGAGCTCCCCACTCGGTGGTGTTCGGAGGGTTCTCGCCTCAGTCGCTTCGAGATCGGATCGAGGACGCTCAGGCCAAGGTGCTGATCACCGCAGATGGCGGATATCGGCGCGGCGGCATCGTGCCGCTCAAGGCCAACGCCGACGCGGCCATCGACGGGGCGGACATCGTGGAGCACGTCGTCGTAGTCCGCCGTCATCCGGACGGGGAGGTGCTCGGCACCGCCACGATGGGTGAACGAGACCATTGGTATCACGAGCTCGTTGCAGAGGCCGACGCGGAGTGTCCCGCCGAGGCCATGGACGCGGAGGATCTTCTCTACATCCTCTACACGTCAGGTACCACCGGGAAGCCGAAAGGCATCGTGCATACGACGGGCGGTTACATGACGCAGGTTCTGGCCACCACTCGCTGGGTCTTCGATCTCAGAGACGAGGACATCTACTGGTGCACCGCAGACGTGGGATGGGTGACGGGCCACTCCTACATCGTATACGGGCCCCTGGCGAACGGCGCGACCCAGCTCATGTACGAGGGCGCACCCGATTGGCCGGACCGCGGACGCTTCTGGACGCTGTGCGAGAAGTACGGCGTGACGGTCCTCTACACGGCGCCCACGGCGATCCGCGCATTCATGAAGTGGGGGACCGAATGGCCTGCCAAGCACGACCTCTCGAGCCTCCGCCTGCTGGGAAGCGTCGGCGAGCCGATCAACCCGGAGGCGTGGATGTGGTATCGGGAGAACATCGGCGGCGACCGGTGCCCGATCGTGGACACTTGGTGGCAGACGGAGACGGGCGCGATCATGATCACGCCGCTTCCGGGCGCAATCGCCACCAAGCCGGGCTCGGCGACGGTCCCCTTCCCCGGGATCGAGGCGACGATCCTCGACAGCGAGGGGAATGAAGCAGAGAGCGGGCTTCTGGCGATCACCTCGCCATGGCCGGCCATGCTTCGAGGCATCTACGGCGACGAGGAACGCTATCGTACGACCTACTGGTCGAAGTGGGAGGGCGCCTACTTCACGGGCGACGCCGCCAGGCGAGACGAGGACGGCTGTTACTGGATCTCGGGGCGGGTCGACGACGTCCTGAACGTCGCGGGCCACCGAATCGGCACGATGGAGGTCGAGTCGGCACTCGTGGATCACCCGGCGGTGGCCGAGGCGGCCGTCGTCGGCCGCCAGGACGAGCTCAAGGGGCAGGCGATCGCGGCGTTCGTGTCGGTCGTAGAGGGCACGCCGGTCTCCGATGATCTGATCAAGGAACTGCGCGATCACGTGGCCACGGAGATCGGCCCGATCGCCAAGCCTGCCGACATCATGTTCACGGTCGACCTGCCGAAGACCCGAAGCGGGAAGATCATGCGCCGTCTGCTTCGCGACATTGCCGAAGGACGAGCGCTCGGCGACACGACGACGCTGGCCGACCCGGCGGTCGTCGAGCAGCTGAAGAGTCGGTACGAAGACAGCGAAGGGTAGCCCTCGGCATCCGGCATCATGCAAGCGTGAGAGCTGATCGCCCGCGAGCGATTCGGCCGGGTCCTTGAGCTTCCAGGGCCTCTGGCCGTGGCTCGCGGGCGCAGCTCACGCGGTCGTCACCATCGTCGTGGCGGGACACGTGATCCTGCACAAGCGCGACGTGCGGGCGGCGATCGGCTGGTGCGCCCTCATCCTGTTCAGCCCCTACGTCGGGGCGCTCGCCTACTACTTCTTCGGGATCAACCGGATCCAGCGGCGCGCGGCGCGACTGGTCGCCCTTCGCCCGGAGCTGGACGAGGGCGCTCTGGCTCCGGCCGGATCCTCGACGCTTCCCACTTTGCTCGACGAAGAGCTCGGGCGGCTGAGCAGCACAGTCGGGAGGGCGACCGGCAGCCAGCTCCTGCCCGGCAACGCGGTCAGCACTCTGGTCAACGGGGACGAAGCCTATCCCGCGATGGTGGAAGCGATCGCGCGGGCCGAGCGGAGCGTGCTCCTGACCACCTACATCTTCGACGACGACCGTGCCGGCCGCCTGTTTGTGGAGGCGTTGTCCGACGCCGCACTTCGAGGCGTCGAAGTTCGGGTCCTGGTGGACTCCGTCGGCAAGCGATACAGCCGGCCGCACATCACGCGCGCCCTGAGGGCGAGGAACGTGCGGACGGCCGAGTTCCTGCCCTCGCGCGTGCCTTTTCGTAACCCCTACGTCAACATGCGCAACCATCGGAAGCTGCTGATCGTGGACTGCGAGACCGGTTTTGCGGGCGGGCTCAACATCCGCGAAGGTTGCCTGCTGGAGCAGCCGTCCGCCCATCCGGTGCAGGACCTGCATTTCCGTTTCGTGGGCCCGATCGTAGATCAGATGTTCTCCGCCGCCCACCAGGATTGGTACTTCACCACCGGTGAGCTGCTCGGCGGGCCAGCCTGGCACTCCGGCACCAACCCGACCGGCGATGTGTGGGCTCGAGGCCTTCCGGACGGGCCCGATGAGGATTTCGAGACGATCCTGTGGACGATTCTGGCCGCCGTCGGCGCGGCGCGACGATCGATACGCATCGCGACGCCGTACTTCCTTCCGGATCTGCCCACGCTCACGGCGCTCCGCCTCGCGGCGTATCGAGGTGTGGACGTCGACATCATCCTTCCGGAGAAGAACAACCTCAGGATCGTGGGGTGGGCGAGTCAGGCGCAGCTGTGGCAGGTACTGGAGCCGGGCTGCCGCGTCTGGCTCGTCCCTCCCCCGTTCGACCACTCCAAGGTCGTGGTCGTGGACGGCGTTTGGTGTCTCGTCGGGTCGGCGAACTGGGACGCGCGCAGTCTGCGGCTGAACTTCGAGTACAACGTGGAGTGCTACGACGAAGCGCTAGCGGCCGAGCTCCTTCACCTCACGGGCGGGAAGATGGAACAGGGCCGCCGGCTGAGCCTCGAGGAGGTCGAAGCCCGCCCCCTGCCGATTCGACTTCGTGATGGCGTGGCACGATTGTTCGCGCCCTACCTGTGATCGATTCGGCCGGGAGCCCGCTGGCGGATCGCGACCAGCAGAGGAAGGCGCTCCTTCGGCTGGCGTTGGCCGAGCTGCTCGCCATGTCACTCTGGTTCAGCGCGAGCGCCGTGGTCCCCGAGCTCACGGAGGAATGGCGGCTCGACGCCGGTGCGGCCGCGTGGATTACCATTTCCGTCCAGCTCGGCTTCGTGGCGGGCGCGCTCCTCTCGGCGGTGACCACGCTCGCCGATCTCGTGAACCCCAGGAAGCTCGTGGCGGCCTCGGCGCTGGTCGGCGCGGCCGCTACCGCGGCGATCGCCGCTTTTGCGAGCGGCGCCGCCATGGCCATCCTGCTTCGCTTCATCACCGGTATGGCACTCGCAGGCGTATACCCACCGGGCATGAAGATCATGGCCGGCTGGTTCCGCGACAGGCGCGGCCTCGCCATGGGGGTGATGGTCGGCGCCCTCACCGTGGGATCGGCCGCGCCACACCTTCTGAGGGTAGTGGGTGGGATCGGCGACTGGCGGCTCGTGCTTTACCTGTCGGCGGGGCTGGCGGCGGCCGCCGGATTGATCGCGCTCTTCGGCCTGCAGACGGGACCCTACGAATCTCCGACCGCGCCCTTCGACCCCCGGGCGGTCGGCCGCATCCTCCGCGATCGGGCGACGATGCTCGCCAACGTCGGCTATTTCGGGCACATGTGGGAGCTCTACGCCGTCTGGACGTGGATCCCGCTCTACCTCGCCGCCAGCTTCCGGCAGGACGGCAGCGAGCTCACGACCCCGATCCTCGCGGGCGTGATTGCGTTCGCGACGATCGCGATGGGCGGTCCGGGGGCCTGGGCGGCGGGCCTGGCCGCCGATCGCAGCGGCCGAACCGCGGTGACGAGCCTCAGCATGCTCATCAGCGGAGCGTGCTGCCTCGCGGCCGGCTTCCTGTTTTCGACACCGGCGTGGCTGATCACGCCTTTCTGTCTTCTGTGGGGATTCGCGATCGTCGCGGATTCGGCCCAGTTCTCCACCTGCATCACGGAGCTCGCCGAGCCTGCGTACGTGGGGACCGCGCTGACGCTTCAAACGGCGGTGGGGTTCCTCTTGACCAACGTGACGATCCGCATGCTCCCGGTGTGGCAGGAGCGCTTCGGGTGGGAGTGGGCTTTTGCCCCGCTCGCCATCGGGCCGGCGATCGGCACGATCGCCATGCTGCGCCTCAGGCGCCGGCCGGAAGCGATGCGTCTGGCCGGCGGTCGGCGCTGACGGCCGGCAGGATGTAGCGGTCGAGCAGGCGGTGAATCTCGCGCCTGTGCATTCGCCCGGCGCTTCGGTCCCCGATGCGGGAGGTCGCGACGACCACCAGCTCCAGATCCGGCACGACGAACACGAACTGCCCTCCGTACCCCCAGGCGAAGTGGACGTCGTGGCGCCCGGATCGCCGGTGCCACCAGAAGTACCCGTAGCCGTAGCCGTTCCAGCGCGATCTGCTATAGGGACGCCAGGACTCCCGAATCCAGGTCTCGGGCAGGATCCGGTGCCCATCCAACGACCCACCGGCCAGGTACAGCTCCCCGATCTTCAGCAGATCTCGCGGGGAGAGCGCCATGTTGTTCCCGCCGAGGTAGAATCCCCGCGGGTCCCGATCCCATGCCGGCGAGCTGATGCCCAACGGGCCGAAGAGGTGGCGCTGAGCAAACGCCTTCGTGCTCATGCCCGTGGAGCGGGTGAGGATCGCGGAGACGAGGTGAGAGTTGCCGGTGCTGTAGATCATGCGGCCTCCCGGTCGGTCCACCATCGGCCGGTCGATCGCCGAGCGCACCCAGTCCCGGCTCGCCACCCAGCTTCCGTAGTTCCGGAAGCTCGTGGTCTGCAGCCCGGAGGTCATCGTGAGCAGGTGCCTGAGCGTGATCTTTCTGTGCTCCGGGGACACCTCCGCCGGAAAGTCGTCGGGAAGGAGCTCGGGCAGCGTCTGATCCAGGCTCTCCAGATAGCCCTCCTCCAGAGCTATCCCGACGAGAGCGGAGAGGATGCTCTTGGCGGCCGATTTGATGTTGACCTGGCGGTTCGGTGCCCCGCCCCTGAAGTACTCCTCGCCGATAACGTCGCCGCCCTGTGCGACGATGAGACCGCTCAACGCCGGTAGCTCCGCCGCGCGCTCGTAAGCGGCGGTGAGCCGGTCAGGATCGGAGACGACCTCCAAGCCTCTGGTGCGAACCGTCTGCGGGAGGCCCGACTCGACAGCCCCCGCAAGAGCGATCGGCCCGAAGAGCCATACGCTCCAGAGTCTTCCAGGCCCGACCCGCCGTCGCGGGCTCCGGCATGCCGGTCCGAGCTTCATCTCTCTCCGCGTCCCTGAGGGCCACCCATAAACAGGTAACGTGCCGATCCACTGCCGGGTTCGCGACCAGGGCTCTCGTCCCGGCGGTTCCGGTACTCTAGGTTGGCTGAACGTATGTCTGCACCCCTGCCCGCAATCGTCGTCTCAGGATAGTGGAAGAGCAACTCGTCTTCGAGTTCCTGCCGCCGACCGACCCGGCCGGCTCGACCGGCTCGGCTGATCCGGCTCCAGCGCCCCCCGGGGCCGAATCACCCGAGGCAACCGGGCCCTCCGATCTGCCGGGCGGGTCCGATCTGCCGGGCCACGCCGCGACCATCCTCGGATCACTGGAGGCCGTGTCGCTCCGATACCCGCGCGATCGCAAGATCATCGTTGGACGTACCCGCGGGGAAGCACATGAGCTGATTCGGCAACTGGCCAGGAGACGAGGGTCGTGGATCGGCTTCGAGGTCTCCACGATTCGTCCGCTCGCCACGGAGTTGGCGGGGCCGACTCTGGCCGAGGGGGGAATCCGGCCGCTCGACGAGTTCGAGGAACAGGCCCTTCTCGACGAGGCGATCGACCGTGTTCTCGTGCCCGACCCGCCAGAACGCTTCGCCAGACTGGCCGACAGCGTGGGCTTCCGGGAATGGCTCAGGCGGAGCGTTCGGACGCTACGACTGGCCGGCGTCGGGTCGGATAAGGTGCGCCGCACGCCGGTTGCGGATGCCGAGAAGATCGGCGTGGTGGGCGCGATCCTCGGGGAATACGAGACACGCCTACGCTCCGATCGACTGGCCGACCATGCCGCGGTGCTCGCCCGAGCCACCGGTGTGCTCCGCGAAGCGGGACGCGAGGGCCGAGCCTCCCCGTTGGCCGACCGCAGGATCTACCTGCTTCCAGGACTCTCCAGCCGAGGGCTACCGGGCCGGTTCGTCGGTCGTCTGCTGAGGCTCGGAGCGGAGATCCTGGAGACGGACGCGGTCGAGGGACTCGAGCCGCCGGCGGAGGTTTTCTGGAAGAGCGGTGGGCCGAGCAGTCTGTTGTCCTTTCTGCACGCGCCGGCGGTCGCCCCCGAGGCGTTGGGGGAGACGATCGACCTGTTCGCCGCCGGAAGCATGACCGACGAGCTTCGCGAGGTGCTCCGGCGTGTCTCGGAGGCAGGGGCCCGTTGGGATGACGTGGAGATCATCGCGTCGGATCCTCAGGCCTACGGCTCCGCCCTCCACGCGCTCACGCAACAGCTGGAAGTACCCGTAACGCTTGCCGTCGGACTGCCCGTCGAGAGAACGCGTCCGGGGCGGGCCTTCACCGCCTACTTCCGCTGGCTGGACGGCGGCTTCGGGGCTGACGTGATCCGCCGGCTGCTGGAATCCGGCGACCTGCGCCCGGAAGGCCGGCACGGGCCGCATGGGGTGTCCCTCGCCCGCAGGCTGCGATCGTTACGCATCGGGTGGGGACGCTCGCGCTACTCGGCGGTGATCGAGGATCAGTTGGCAGCGGCGAGAGCTGCCGAGCAGAGATTCCGTGACGCCGGTGAGGATCCGGATTGGCGCGTGAAGCGGCGTCGTCGCGAGCTGGAAGCGCTGTATTCGATACTCTCTCCGATCATCGAAAGCGCGCCACAAACCCCCGGGGGACCTGAAGACAAGGCCGAAACGGTGTCGCCGGGCGACGTGGCGCGTGGTCTCTCCGCCTTTCTCCGTTTCGTCCCCGTGGAGGATCCGGTCGACGTTACGGCGAAGGAGCGAATCGACCGTATCCTCCTCCGGATCGCGACGACTCTATCGCGTCCGACACTGTACGGTGCGGCAGCCGCCATCGTCCGCGCGCACCTGCAGATCCGCGTTCCCGCTCCCCGCGCGGAGGGCAGAGCTCCCTGGAGCTCGGCCGGCGGGCATCTGTATCTGACCGACCTGGAGCACGGCGGCGTGACGGGACGACCCCTCACCTTCGTCGTCGGCCTCGACTCGGACCGTTTCCCCGGAGGCCGGCTCCTGGACCCGCTGCTTCTCGACGCAGACCGGCGGGCGTTGGCGGGCAGGGACCTGCCGACGTCGACCGACCGGCTCGCCGAACGTCAGTTCCAGCTTGCCGCCCTGCTCGCCCGGCTCCGGGGCAGCATCACGCTCAGCTACTCGGCCTGGAGTCCCTGCGAGGCCCGCGAGATCGCACCGGCGGCTGCACTCCTCGATGCTTTTCGGCTCAGCCGCCGTCGCCCGTCAGCGACCTTCGAGGAGCTTCACGCCGAGCTCAGGCCCCTGGCCGGCCCCGTTCCGCGCGGGCCCGGCCTCCTGGACCAGCAGGACGTTTGGCTCGAAAACCTCGAGCAAGGAGGCCGCCTGCTGGAGGCCCGTTTTGCCGTCCGCGCCCTGTTCCCCAGCCTCGACGCCGGAATCGGGGCCCGTGAAGCGATCGGCACAGCGGAGGGCAACGCCTTCCATGGCATCATCCAGCCGCGGGCCGCGGAGCTGGATCCGCGGCTGAACGCCGGCCGGACGTTATCTGCGAGCGCGTTGGAGAGGCTGGGTGCCTGCCCGCGAATGTACCTGTTCAAGAGTGTGCTCCGGCTCCACACGCCGGATGACCCGGTCTGGGACCCCGACCGATGGCTCGACGCGAGAGAGCGCGGCAGCTTGCTCCACACCGTCTTCGAGCGGGTCCTTCGGGAGCGGATGGAGGGAGACGATCACGAGGCGACGCGCGAGGCCCGAGCCATCGAGATCCTGGCGGAAGAAGCCGAGGTGAAGCTCGGCGAGATGCCGACGCCGAGCCAGGCGGTCTTTCGGCGCGAGCTCGAGGATCTGGCGGAGGACGTGAGATCCTTCCTCAACATGACGAGATCGATTCCTCCGCCCCTCGCGCTCGAATTCAAGTTCGGCCTCGGCGATGACGCCCCGTTCCCGATGGAGGTTCCGGGCGGCACGATCCTCCTGCGAGGAGCGGCGGACCGAGTGGATGCCGGAGATCCCGAGCTGACGATCGTGGACTACAAGACCGGTGGCCTCTTCGGCTTCGATCGCCGGGCGGGCACCTTCAACGGCGGCCGACGGCTGCAGCACGTCGTATACGCGAACGTCGTGGAGAAGAGGCTCGGGCGCGGCGTCCAGGCGTTCGAGTATCACTTTCCGTCCAGCCGGGGACAGAACACGGTCCGCCGCTACGAGCGCTCCGCGTACGCATCGGGCACGGAGCTCATCGCCCACCTGCTGGATGGGGTAGCCGCGGGCCATTTCCCACCAACGGAGAACCCGGGCGACTGCCGATTCTGCGACTACCGTTCGATCTGCCGGGTGGCCGAGGGCCCGTCGGGCAAGGACGATTCGCCCCTCCTCGAGTGGGCCGTGGGCCGTTGGGCGTCCGGCGGGGAGTACGAGGCGCTGAGGACGGCCCGTGCCTGGGAAGTCTCCCGATGAGCGGAGGAGCTCCTGCACGCGGATCCCGGCCCCCGCTCACCGATCAGGCGGAGCGAGATCGGATCGGGACGGATCTGGACAGGAACCTCCTCGTCGAGGCTGGCGCCGGCTCCGGAAAAACCACGGCGCTGACGGACAGGATGGTCGCTCTGATCCAGAGCGGCACGGCAAAGATCGATGAGATCGCCGCGGTCACCTTCACTCGAAAGGCGGCTGCCGAGCTGCGGGAACGTTTTCAGGGCGCCCTGGAGGTGAAGCTCGACGAGTGCCCGCCGGAGGACGACGACCGGCGGGACCTCCTGAATCAGGCGCTGCGAGGCATCGACCGGGCCTTCCTCGGCACCATCCACGCCTTCTGCGCCAGGCTTCTTCGCGAGCGTCCACTCGAGGCCGGTATCGACCCCGCCTTCGAGGAGACGCCCGAGGCAGAGATGCTGCGGCTGCGAAAGAGCTACTGGCACTCGTTTCTCGAGCGCCTCGTCGCCGAGGAGGATCCGGTGCTCGAGCAACTCGCCGATGTCGGGCTCCGCCCGGACATGCTCGAAGCGGCCTTCGACACGGTTTCCGACAACCTGGACGTCCCCTTCGCAGCGGAAGAGGCGGCGATGCCGGCTGACGACGCCATCGTCGCCACACGGCGAGCCCTGGAGCGGCTGGTGGATCGCGGCCTCGAGCTCATGCCCGCCACCGAGCCTGTCGGAGGATGGGACGAGGTCCAGAAGCGGCTGCGACAGCTCGACTATCGAAGGGACGTGCAGGACTGGTCCGACCGCCGACGGTTCTTCGACTCCCTCTCGCTCCTCCTGGGCAAGGCCTCCTACCACGTCACGCAGAACCGGTGGTCCGACTCGAGCGCCGGGAAGGCCGCGGCAAAGGGCTTTCAGGACGAGCTCAACGCGTTCGTCGGCCAGGGAGCGGCGCGTGAGCTTCACGACCGATGGCTGGCCCACCGCTACGCCATCTCCATCCGGCTCGTCACGCGTGCGGCCGGCGAGCTGGCGGCAGGCCGGCGCCGGGAGGGACGTCTGGACTTCCAGGACCTTCTGCTCCTGGCCGCTGATCTTCTGCGTGAGAGCCCGGGAGCCCGAAGGGATCTCGGGCTTCGCTACCGGCGCATTCTGGTGGACGAGTTCCAGGACACGGACCCGCTGCAGGCGGAGGTGCTGCTTCTGCTGGCGTCGGAGCCGGAGACATCCGGCAGTGACTGGCGAACGGCCGTTCCGCGGGATGGCGCGTTGTTCGTGGTCGGCGACCCGAAGCAGAGCATCTACCGTTTCCGGCGCGCCGATATCGTGGTGTACGACTTTGTCCGCCGGCGCTTCGAGGAGTTCGGCGAGGTGCTCAAGCTCGTCACGAACTTCCGGTCGCGGCAGGGGATCGCCGATCTCGTGAACGCGACTTTCGGCGACGGCGGACTGTTTCCGGAGCACGCGACACCCCATCAGGCAGCGTTCTCGCCCCTCGTGGTCCGGCCGAAGGATGATCCGGCCCCGTGTGAGGGGGTGTTCCGCTACGACCTGGTGGTCTCGGGCACGAACAGAAGCCGAGCCGAAGCCGACGCCCAGCTCCTGGCCGATTGGGTGGCCAGCCGGCTCGAGGCCGCGGACGGCCGCAAGCCCGGAGACTTCCTGGTCCTGACCCGCAACCGCAGGCACCTCGACCTGTATGCGCGGGCCCTCGAAGAGAGGAACGTCCCTGTGGACGTATCCGGCGCGCGAGTGGGGATCGAGACGGAGCTGTCCGAGCTGCTGACGCTCCTCGCGGCGCTCGCCGATCCGGAGGATGAGGTCAAGACGGTGGCCGTGCTGACCGGCCTTTTCTTCGGGCTCGATCTCGAGAAGCTGACCGAACACAAGCTGCGCGAGGGCCGGTTCCGCGCGACGGGTGACCAGACGGGGGGAGCGGGAGGCACCGAAGAGGTGCGGGAGGCTCTGGCCCGGCTTCGCGCCTGGTGGCTGAGAAGCAACGAAGCTCCCGCCGACGTGCTGCTCGGCGAGCTCTGCGCCGAGCTCGGGCTGCTCCCGTACGCCGCCACCGGACCTCTTGGAGGCGTGCGCGCCGGGACGATCGCCTACGGACTCGACGCCGTGCGCGCCCGTGCGCTGTCGGGAGACGCATCGCTTGTCGGTGCAACCGAGGCTCTCGCGACCGCACTGGCCTGGGAGGACGCCGAGACGCCGCTGGAGCCCGGCCGACAGGATCTGGTGAGAGTGATGAACGTCCACCGGGCCAAGGGGCTGGAGGCTCCCGTCGTGGTCCTGACGGGGGCGGAGCTCGAGTCCTTCCACCCGGTCAAGCTACATGTGGAACGCCCGGCAACGGGGGACCCCGTCGCCTATATGGTGCTGCAGGAAAAGGAGGGGCCGCACCACTGGGTCGACCTCGCCCGACCGCTGGACTGGGCTCAGCGTCAGGTGGAGGAGCGAGCGTTCGATGAGGCAGAGCGGAATCGGCTGCTGTACGTGGCGGGGACGCGAGCCCGGGACGAGCTCGTGATCGGCCGAATCCCCGGCAAGGACAAGTCTCCGTGGAAGGGCTACCACGGGGCTCTGCCGAGGATGGCGGAGAGTTTAGATCTCAGGCCCGGAAGGCCTGCCGAAAAGGCGGAGATCGACGTGAGCCCCGTCGATATCGAACGATCCATCGCGCAGACGCGAGAGGCGAGACTGGCCCTGGGCTCCCCCACCTACCTGATGGAATCCGTCACGGCGCTGGCCAAGCAGGGGTACGAGGAGCTCGCGACGGGCGAGGCCGAGGGCGAATCTCCGGAGGAGCCCTCCTCCGGCGAGCCGGGTCCGGCGCCCGGCGGCCCTCGTGGCTACGAATGGGGCTCGGTCGTTCACGCCGCACTCGCCGCTGCCGCCCGGGGGATGGAAGGGGCACCGTTCCGCTTGTTCTGCCGGACCCTGCTGGTCGAGTACGAGCTTCCGGTCGACGAGATGGGCGAGCCCAGAAACCTCGAGGACCTGCTCGAGCTCGTCAGCCAGGTGCAGGCTTCGGAGCTCTGGCAGAGGGCGACGGCCGCTGAGGAGCGCCACGTGGAGTTGCCCTTCGCCGCTCCCTACGCAGGTCACGAAGCTCGCACGGGCGTTCCGGTCACCGTGGAAGGAGTCGTCGATCTTGCCTTCCGTGAGCCCGACGGCTGGGTCATCGCCGACTACAAGACCGACCGTGGAGACGACCCCGAATTCGAGCCGCGGAAGCGAGCCTACAGGCGGCAGGTGGAGATCTACGCGGACTGCTGGACCGCCCTGACCGGTGACCCGGTCAGCGAGCGTATCCTGCTCTTCACGGCCCTCGACAGGGCCGAGAGCTGGTGAGCCAGGTCTGAGCTCGGGGTCTGACTAGGGCTCGATCAGCACCCTGCCGTCGAGACCCTGGGGATAGGGGATCCCGGCCAACCGCGCCAGGGTGGGCGCCAAGTCGACCGTCGCCGCGACCTCATCGAGCCGGCCGGGGTCGATGCCGGGTCCCATCAGGAGCAGCGGCACGTGGCGATCGTACGTGTAGGGCGAGCCGTGAGTGGCGATCGCTTCGTCGACCATGTGTCCCTCGCTGATACGCACCCACACCCCTCGCTCGCCCGGGCTGATCACGCGGTCCGGGCGAAAGGAGCGCCGGTAGAGGACGACGAAGCTATCGGCGCTGGCGGCGAGCGGCGTCGAGGGATCGACCGCCAGCAGCTCCTCCCGAGTCATCGCATCGGCCACGAAGTCGAACTCCTCCAGGATCGCCGCTCTGCGGGCGTGAAGCTCCTCGGCGGACGAAGTCACCGCGGCGACTTCGTCCGCCGCCCGCAGTGCCTCGCGCATCTCCGAGGGCGGGACCCGTGCGGCGACCTTCCCGAGTTGGCGCAGGTACTCGGGCGCGGCCAGCACGCCGTGATCGGCGGAGAGCGCGACGATGTACCGGTCCCGCCCGACGGCACCATCCAGAAAATCGAACAGCTCTCCGAGCGCGCGATCCAGACGGAGGAGGTTGTCGAGCTGTTCCCTGCTGAATGGACCGTACGCATGTCCGATCGGATCGCTCGCCGAGAGCCCGACCGTGAGCATGTCGACGCCCTCGCGCCCGCCCAGTCCAAGAGCCTCCACTCCCGCGATGGCGAAGGCGATCGAGGCTTCGTCCAGCATCGGGGTGCGCCAGAACCAGCCCGCAAAGCCCCGCGGCAGCTGCGCCCACACCTCCTCCTCGGCCGCGAAGCCGTGTGGGAAGGTCATGTACGCTCCCCGCCGCTCGTACTCCACCGTGTCGGGCCGCGATGCACCGGCGGCGGCGGCCGGCACCGTGCTCTCCCAAACCGAATCCGCCAGCATCTCCGCCAACGGTCCCTCGTTGAAGCGTCGCACCCACTCCGGGACCGCATCCCGATAGTAGGTCGACGTCACGAAGGCGGGGCCGTACTCGTCGTAGAGCACGTACACGTGGTTCTTGCCCTGACCGGCCATCGGCACGGCGCCACGAACTTTCCCGGAGACCGCCAGCACCCGCGCGTCGGGATCAGACTCGAGAAGCCAGTCGGCCAGCGTGGTCGCCCCGAGAGCCCGAGGCGAGAAGCCGCGGCCCTTCGGCGAGCCGACGACGTCCTCGGCGTCGTCGAGGAAATTATCGACGAGCACCCACTCATCTCCCTCGGGCTCGCGCCAGCTGTTTCCCACGATCCCATGGCGATGAGGATGGACCCCGGTCGCTATCGTCGCGTGACCGGGCGCCGTGCTGGTCTTGGCGTGGCCGTGATAGGTCCGCGAGTAGGCGCGCCCCTCGTCCTGAAGCCTTCGGAACCCACCGACGAAGAGCGTGTCGTAGCGATCGAGCAGAAACTGAGGCAGCTGGTCGATGACCAGCAGGACGATCAATCCGTTGAACTCCGGCACCTCTCCGCCCGGCCGCTCCTCCGGGGCCTTCGAGGTGGCACAGGACGCGGCCGCGAGCAGGGCCGCGAGCAGGACCGCGTTCGCAGCAGCGGCGCCTCTCCGCCGCGTACGGAAGAGCCGATGAGTGAGCATCATCAGACCCCGCGCGCGCTCGGCTCCCAGATGAACTTGTGGACCTGGAGCTGAACGCGAACCGGAAGGCCATCGGCAAGGACCCACTCGGCCAGCTCCCTCGCATCCTGGGACTCGAATTCCGGCGAGAAGTGCACGGCGAACCGGGTCAGGTCGCGCTCCCGAACCTGCCGTGCCGCCCACTCGTAGTCCTCGCGGTCCGAGATGACGAACTTGAACTCATCTCGATGCGGATTCAGTAAGGCGAGGTTTCGCCAGTCGTTGGACGATGCCTCGCCGCTCCCCGGAGGCTTGAGATCCACGATCTTGATCACCTCGGGAGGCACGCGGTCCACCGGGAGGCTGCCGCTCGTCTCGCACAGCACCGTGTAGCCCGAGTCCAGCAGCCGTTGGGCCAGATCGCCGATGTCGTGCTGGAGGAGCGGCTCGCCGCCCGTGAGCTCGACCAGTCGGCAGTCGCCGCCCATCCGCTCGACCTCGGAGAGGATCTCCTCCACGCTCATGTCGCGTCCGCCGTAAAAGGCGTACTCGGTGTCGCACCAGACGCACCTGAGGTTGCAGCCCGTGGTTCGAACGAAGACGCACGGCTGGCCGACGTAGCTGGACTCGCCCTGAATCGAGTGGAAGATCTCCGAGACCCTCACGACGTCGGACGGCCTCCCCCGGCGCCCAGGTGCCTCGAAACGAAGTCGGTCAACAGGCTGAACAGGTTGACGCGAGCCTCGGCGCCCGCGATGGCGTGAGCCTTGTTCGGGTAGATTCGCAGCGAGAACTGGCGGTTTGCCTCCTCGAGCGCCTGCGAGAGCTGCACCGTGTTCTGGAAGTGCACGTTGTCGTCTCCAGTGCCATGAACGACGAGGAGCGGAACCTCCAGCTTCGCGGCATGCGTGAGCGGGGACCCGTCGCGGTATCCCTCGGGGTTCTCCTCCGGCGTGCGCATGAAGCGCTCCGTGTAGATCGTGTCGTAGAGCTGCCAACCGGTGACGGGTGCCACCGAGATCCCCATGGAGATCTGGCCCTGGTTCAGGAAGGAGCTCATGAGCGTCATATATCCGCCGTAGCTCCACCCCCATATGCCGATCCTCGATGCGTCCACATAGGGAAGCGCACCCAGCTGACTCGCCGCCGCCAGTTGGTCCTCGGTCTCCATCCTGCCCAGCTGCATGTAGACCTGCCTGGTGAAGTCGCGGCCGCGGCCACCAGTGCCGCGGTTGTCCACGCTCGCCACGATGAACCCCCTCTGCGCGAGCAGTTGGTGCCACAGATGGCGGGTTCCCCCCCACCGATCGACGACCGTCTGCGACCCGGGCCCGCCGTATACGTAGAGCAGAAGCGGATAGGTATGGGCCGGGTCGAAGTCGGACGGCTTGATCATGTAGGCATGGAGCGGCGATTCATCCGCCGCCTCGAGCTCGAAGAACTCCGGCTCGGCAAGCGAGGCAGACTCGAGAAGTGCCACAAGCTCGGCGTTCAGCTCCAGCTCTCTAACCAGGGAGCCGTCCGAGCTCCTGAGCTTCGTGGTCGTCGGTGTCGACATCGTCGAATGGCGATCGATGAAGAACGCGGCGTCCGGGCTGAACTCGGCCGCGTGCACCCCAGAGCCTCCCACGATCAGGCTCGGCTCGCCTCCGTCGAGCGACACGCCGTAAACCGAGCGCATCCGGGGGCTCGGCGAGGCCGCCGTGAAGAACACGCCCCCGGAGTCCTCATCCACCGCGTCCAGCGACGTGATCTCCCACTCGCCCGTCGTCAGCTGCCGGACGAGCGTCCCGTCCCGCTCGAAGAGGTAAAGGTGTCTATATCCGTCGCGCTCGCTGGCCCAAAGAAAGCGGCGCCCTCCATCCAGCCACGTCAGGTAGTCCTGCACATCGACCCACGCCTCGTCGGACTCCGCGAGGATGACGCGGGTCTCTCCCGAGCCGGCATCGCCGAGACGGAGCTCGAGCCGGTTCTGTTGCCGGTTCAGCACCTGGATCGCGACCTCTTCGGAGGAAGCCGCCCACTCCATCCGCGCGATGTATGCCTCCGGGTCCGAACCCGTGTCGAACCAGGTCGTCTCTCCCGTCTCGAGGCTCAGCGAGCCCACCCTCACGATCGAGTTGGGCGTGCCCGCCTTCGGATAGCGAACCGGCACGGGCTCGGAGTAGAGCTCCAGATCATCGATCAGGTAAAACGGCCGAATCGGACTCTGATCGAACCTCCAGTAGGCGATGCGGCGGCCGTCCGGGCTCCACCGGTAGCCATCGAAAAAGGAGAGCTCCTCCTCGTAGACCCAGTCGGTCGTGCCGTTGATGATGTCGGCGCCGCCGTCGGTCGTGAGAGGCCTCTCTTCCCCGCTCTCAAGGTGGACGAGGTGGAGGTTCTGGTCCCGAACGAACGAGATGTAGCGGCCATCCGGCGAGAACTTTCCGAGCATCTGGGAGCTCTCGTGGCTGCTCACGGGCCTGAGCTCCCGGCTCTCGGTGTCGAACACCCAGTAGTAGCCTTGCTCGCTCCGTCTCCAGATCGGCTCGGCGTCGGAGAGGATCAGGATCTTCGAGCCGTCGGGCGAGAACTGATAGCCATCGGCCGTGATCGGCTCCGTCCTGCCGGCGGGTACCAGATCGTCCGCGGTGATCAGGAGCTCCTCTCGGCCGCTGGCGGCGTCGACGAGCCAGAGCTCCGCACGCCCCTCGGAGTCCGGTCGTACGGAGGTCCAGCGCGAACCGTCATCGCGCCACGAGGCAGAAAAGGTCGCCAGAGCAAAATCGGCGGACCCGAAGACGGACTCGACGGTGAGGCGCAGAGCCGTGTCCGCTGCCGAACGGTATCCGGATCGATCGGCGCTCGGCGGGGAACTCTCCTGGGCAAGAGCGACCCCGACCTCGCCGACTGCCAGGACGGGCGCCAGGAGGAGGCCCAGGGCCAACCCGCACCGCAGCAGAGCCACTTCGAATCGCTTTCGATCTATCACGAGACCCTCCTCGAGCTCGTTTCTCCAGCCGGTCAGATCGCCAGCAGCGTCCGAATCGTCTCGCCGCGATGGATCCGCACCCAGAACTCGCCGCATCGCGAACCGTGGTACACGCTGCCTCCTCCCGTGGCCACGAAGGCTCCCTCGGGGTCCTCCGGATCGGCCGCGACCACCGAGTAGGCGTTCTTGCGGTAGCGAAGGGCACCGACCGAAGCCTCTTTCCAGGAGTCCCCGGCGTCACGGCTCACGTGCAGCCGCGCCTTCGCGCCGTGCCGGGTCCAGGTAGCCGGGCTACCGTCCGCGGTCGCGAAATAGAGTACCGTCCTACCGGTCCGATCCGATCGGGCGAGTAGCGCCGTGCCGTACAACGAACCGACCTCGTCCGGGTGCGGCTGCCAGGACAGGCCTCGGTCCCCGCTCGAATACAGGCCGCCGCCGGTGGCCGCATACATCCGGGAACCGGATCGGGGATCCACGGTGAGCACGTGGATGTCCTCGTACAGGCCGTCGCCGATGACCTGCCAGCTGCGCCCCCGGTCCTCGCTCGCGTACGCGCCTCCCACCTCCACGCCCGCGTAGAGCCGCCGGTCCGCGTGAGGATCCACCTGTATCGTCTGAACGTGGGCGAGACGGTCCGCGTAGCCGCGCCACTCCTCGGTCGGCCCCATCGCGCGAAAGGACTCCAACTCGCGCCAGGCACCCGCCGCATCGTCGAAGACGAACATCGCGGCGGGCTCCGTTCCGGCGTACAGTCGTGCGCCGCCGCCCTTTCCGGCGGCCAGGCTGCACACGGCATCGCACTCCAGGCCGCCCTGCATCGGCTCCCACGAGGAACCCCGGTCCTTGGAGACGAAGACCTTCCCGCTGCCGGTGCCGACGAAGACCGCCGACCCGTGGACGGCGGCGGCCCGGATTCGCTCCGCCTCGAGAGATCGTGTCAGAAGGCTCGCCGCGCGCTCGCCCTTGAGCCAGCGCAGCACCTGAACTCCCTTCTTGGTCCCGGCGATCAATCGCATGCTAGCGGATCCCCGGTTCGGTCATCGCCCGAAAATCGAGAAGACGATCGAGCTCCTCCTCGGAAAGCAGTCCCTCCTCCAGCACCACCTCGCGCAACGTCTTGTCCTCTTTCAGGGACTTCTTGGCCACCTCTGCCGCCTTGTCATAGCCGATCGACGGAGCCAGTGCCGTGGCAAGGGCGGCGGTCGACTCGGCGAAGCGTTGACAACGCTCGCGGTTTACGGTGATCCCCGCCACGCAACGGTCGGCGAACTCCCGGCTCACCGACCCGAGTATGTGGATCGACTCGAGGAGGTTGTGTGTCATGAGCGGCTGCATGACGTTCAGCTCCAAGTGACCGTGCTGGCCTCCGAGCGTGATCGCCGCGTCGTTTCCCGTCACCTGTGCGGCGACCTGGCACACAGACTCGACCATGACCGGGTTCACCTTGCCGGGCATGATCGAGGATCCCGGTTGCACGGCGGGGAGATTGATCTCGCCGAAGCCGGTGCGCGGGCCGGTGGCCAATAGGCGAAGGTCGCCGGCGATCTTGGTCAGGCTCGAGGCTATGGTCTTCAGCATCCCGCTGGCCTCCACGACCGCGTCGCGCGAGCCCTGTGCCTCGAAGTGGTTCTCGGCTTCCGAGAACTCCGCGCCGAACTCCCGGGACAGGCTCTCGACGATGCGCGGAGCGAACTCCGCGTGCGTGTTGATGCCGGTCCCCACGGCGGTGCCCCCGATGGCCAGCTCCCTCAGAGACCGGGACGCGGCTTCTGCCCGCCGGATGCCGTGCTCCAGCTGGCTGGCGTATCCCGCGAACTCCTGCCCCAGACGCACGGGCGTGGCGTCCTGAAGATGTGTCCGCCCGGCCTTTGCCACCTCGTCGAACTCCTCCGCCTTCTCCCTCAGCGCCTCGGCTAGGCGCCGTAGGCCCGGCAGCAGCTCCTCTCCGATCGCCACGACGGCCGCCACGTGGGTGGCGGTAGGAATCACGTCGTTGGACGACTGCCCGAGGTTGACGTGGTCGTTCGGGTGGACGGGCTCCTTGGAGCCGACCTCGCCTCCCAGGAGCTGGATCGCGCGATTCGCTATGACCTCGTTGGCGTTCATGTTGGTGGAGGTGCCCGAGCCCGTCTGGAAGATGTCCAGCACGAAGTGCTCGTCGAGCGCGCCGTCCATCACCTGGGTGGCCGCACTCCGGATCGCTTCCGATCGCTCTTCATCCAGAAGGCCGAGCTCCGAGTTCACCTCGGCGGCCGCCTTCTTGATCGCACCGAGCGCCTGAATGAACCGACGCCCGAACCGAACGCCGCTTATGGGGAAGTTCCGTCGAGCCCTCTCGGTCTGAGCACCGTACAGCATCCCAGCCGGTATGCGCACCTCACCCATCGAATCCTTCTCGACCCGCTCGACGGCCGCGGTCTGCACCGAAGGCGAGTCCTTCATCTTCGTAGTCATCGGTCTAGAACTCCACTCGCTCGCCAACCTCCACGCCGTGATCCTCGAACCAGCCCTTTCTCAGCTCCAGGGCGTACATGGCTGGCTGCTTGGAGGCGTGCGATGCGTCGTCGTGAGGCTCCATCTGCTGGATCTCCAGGATGAAGCCGCTGCGGTCGATGAACGCTATGTCCAGCGGGATACGCGTGTTCCGCATCCAGAAGGAGAGGATCTGCTCCTCCGGATACACGAAGAGCATGCCGTGGTCCTCGGGAAGGGAGTCCCGGCCCATCAGACCACGGCTGCGGACATCCGGATCGTCCGCGATCTCGACGGTTACGACGCTACTCCCCACCCGGATCTCGGCCTCCCGGGTTACGGTTCCCTCCTGCGCGTCGACCCTCAGCCCGCTCTCCTGGTCGCCGGCCCCCCCTTCACCGGCGGTCACCGAAGGCCGCGAGTCGGCGCCCCGTGCCGGCTCCGCATCTCCGGTCTCGCCGCACGCCGGTCCGCTTCCGGCAATGACCGTCAGAAGTAGCCCGGCGGGCACCCATCGCCATCGTATGTTGTCGATCCTGCTCACGCGTCCTCCGACGAGGGGTTGTGGTGCTGTAGGACATCCAGCGGGACTCCGCATGGCCGTTTCATGCGGACCCCGGGGGCTCTTCCGTCTGATTACCCCGGCCGGTCTCGGTCTTTCCTATCAGTCTCTTTAGCGAGCGGGCTTGAAGGGGTCAACGCCCCAGCACGGCGCGCATGCCGAAGAGCAGGTTCTGCGGGCGCTCCGCCATCCGGCGCATCAGGTAGGAATACCACTGCGAGCCGTAGGGAACGTAGACCCGCATCCCGTAGCCATTCTCCACGAGCTGGCGCTGGTAGTCGCGGCGAACCCCGTACAGCATCTGGAACTCGAAGACGTCCGAGCCGAGCCCCGCTTTCGAGAGGTGCTCGATGGTGGCCTGGATCATCCGGTCATCGTGCGTGGCGATCGCCACGGGGACGCCGCCATCCAGCAGCAGTCGCATCAGCGACACGAAGCTGCCGTCGACCTCCTCGCGACCCTGGAACGCCACAGATGGCGGCTCCTGGTAGGCGCCCTTGCACAGCCTGACCGGAGCTCCCAGCGCCACCAGCTCTCGAACGTCCTGCTCGCTACGTCTCAGGTACGACTGGATGACGATACCCACGTTCCGGTGATCGGCGAAGACCCTCCGGAATACCCGCAGCGTGCGTTCGGTGTGGGCCGAGCTCTCCATGTCGATTCGCACGAAGTTGCCCAGGCGCTCCGCCCGTTCGACGATCGAGCGCAGGTTGCTCTCGCAGAACGCCTCATCGATATCCAGGCCCAGCTGGGTGAGCTTGAGCGATATCGTGGACTCGGCCACGCTGTCCTCGATCGCTTCCAGGCTCGCTCCGTAGGCCCCGGCGGCGATCCGCGCTTCATCGTGATCCGAGACGCTTTCGCCCAGGAAGTCGAGGGTGACGCGCATGCCCGCCTCGTTGAGCTTCGCCGCCGAGCGTATGGCGTCCTGGAGCGTGTCGCCGGCCACGAATCGACGCGAGACACCCCGCGAGCCGGGGAGTCGGAAGATGATGTGCTTGAGCCGATCCTGCCCGCTGAGGAAGAGGAGCGTCCTGCGGATCACGAGGACGAAGCTGCGCGGAGGTCGCCGGGCGTGTACAGGGCCTTCACGTCGAAGCCCGCGTCCTCGATCGCTCGGAAGCCTCCTTCACACCTATCCACCAGGGCCAGTACGCCCACGATCCCGCCCCCGGCCTGCGTCACGACCTCACAGACCTGCAAGGCGGACCCCCCGCTGGTGATCACATCCTCCACCACGACGACCCGCGCTCCGGGCTCGAAGCAACCCTCGATCCGCTGCCCGGTGCCGTGCCGCTTCGGCCGCTTCCGAACCGAGAAGGCATGTATCGGCTTTCCACGCCGCCAGCTCTCAGCGGCCATCGAGTAGGCGATCGGGTCCGCACCCATCGTGAGTCCGCCTACCAGATCCGGCGCCCAGCCCAACTCCGTCAGAGCTTCGAGGCCAGCCTCACCGACGAGGGCGAGCCCCTCCGCGTGCATGGTCGTGGCCCTGCAGTCGATGTAGTAGTCGCTGGTCGCTCCCGAAGCGAGCGTGAACGAGCCGGTGCGGAAGGATCGCTCGGCCAGAAGGTCGCGGAGCCGCTCGCGGGCGTTCAATCGATGGCTCCCGCCTCAGCCGACTCTGAGAAGCTCTGCATCTGCCGACTCCTCGCAGGCCGGGCAGAGACCGTAGAGCTTCACCTGCCGAGTCAGGATGTGGAAACCGTGAGAGCCCGCCACCTCGGCCTGGAGCTCATCGAGGTCGGAGCTCTGGAACTCGACCACCGTGCCGCACGACGTGCAGATGAGATGATCGTGACGTGACGGGCCGGCGCTCATCTCGTACCGCCTGAAGCCTTCGTCGAAGTCGTGCTCGACCGCGAGCCCGACCTTGACGAGCAGATTCAGGGTTCGATAGACCGTCGCCTTGCCGACGCGCTCGCCATCTTCGCGCAGCTTCTCGACGATGTCCTCGGCCGACAGGTGCCGGCCCGACTCGAAGAGCACCTGGGCGATCGCCTCGCGCTGCTGCGTCACCGGAAGATGGTCCGCCTGCAGGGCGGCGCGGAACACTCCCATCATCACGGCGGCACAACCCAGGGGCGGCCTGGTCTCGACGGCTCTCATCCGATCGTGGGTCTCATTCTCACCATGGTGAGAACAAGATAGACCGGACCGAGCGACGCTTCAATCGTGTCGGCTCATTCCAGGTGCACGCGATCGAAGCCGTCGGCCGTCTGCCGCAGGAAGCGGTCGACCGGGGAGATCGGAATCGGAAACAGGTTCTGGTCGGAGAACAGGTTGAGGGCTCGCCGGACCGTTGGAAACGCCTCGGCGGCGTTCTCGTACAGCTCGCCTAGCGAGCGATGATCGGCGTGCGGATCGCCGGCTGCGAGGCGGAAGCCGGTTTGGCCCATCTCCTCGTAATAGTCGAGACCGGGACCGCCCATGCGGTGGACTCTGGCAACGATGTGGTCGGGAAAGAGGCCCGACAGCCAAAGGGCGAAGTTGCCGAGGTGGGCACGGAGGAGGAACGCCCGGCGTCCGTTGGCGTCGGCCAGGTCGGCGAGCACGTCGACCAGGTAGCGGTATTCCTTCTCGTCATGATCGGCGATCCGGTAGGAGCGATCCTGCCGGCCGAACTCGAAGACGAGAGCCGTCGTGTAGTCCGCGAGCATGCGGCTCTCGAGACCGCGCTCCAGGAAGGCTCGTCGGATCAGGACATACAGCACCAGTCGCGGTGGCGCGAGAAGCAGTCCTCGGTGCCGGAGCACGGCATCCGCCGCACGAGGATCATCGAGCAGCGCATCGATTCCCTCGTCGGCCAGGACCTCTTCCCAGTGCCGCGCCCCACGCGCGTCCCCGTCTCCCAGCAGAAGTACGAGCCAGCGGGCTTCGTTCCGTCCAAAGGACATCCGCACGTTCGGCAGAATCACGCGAACCCTCCTTCCGGATCACATCCCGCTCTCAACCCTCGTTCCGCCAGTCCTCTTGCTCCTAAGTACCCTGTTCAGTTGAGGATGGACGGGCCTCCACGCATCCTCGTCGGATCGGGTGCCGGGCGAAACGCCTTCTCCGGCGGCGTATTGCTGCGACCGGTCACCTGAGGACGGCGGCGAGGCCCGTGTCCGTCGGCATCCACTCGGCCGAGAGCAGCAGCGCGTTTCCTCCTCTCAAGATCACCACTTCCGCCAGTTCGTCGAGCAGCTCGACGGCGTTATCGCCCGGATCGTTGCCGGCCTCCTGAACGAGCTCGATGACTCCCGTCTCACGATCCAGCCGGCCCCATAACCGCCGCCCCCGCTCGGCCATGAGAAGACGGATCCTTCCCCCGACGGCGAGCCGCCCCGCGGCCGACAGGTCGGCCTCGGTCTTGTCCTGCTTGAAGGCCGCCTCCCAGAGCTCGCCGGCGAGCCGCACCTTCCGCATCGCGTCGCTCTCGACGATGGGCCAGGCAGCGTCGTGCAACCGTTCATCGCTCCAGGCGACGACGTTCCCCTGGATGCCGTCCTCCGTCAGGTTGTCCAGCCGGCTGATCGAACGGTAGATCGGGTGATAGTAGTCCACCGCAGCCAGGATCAGCGGAGCCAGATCATCTCCAAGGAGGTCGCGGAGCCCCGCGTCGATCTTGCGGAAGAACCTCTCCAGCTCCGTCTTCGAGTCGTCCTTGCCCACGCCGTATCCGTGGAAGATCGGCCCGGAGCGGGCACTCGTGCCGTGGTGGCTCAGCGTGTCACGCTCGACCTGGCCGCCGAGCGCATCCCGCAGGCTCTGCGGGACTCCCGAGAGGTCGACGGGCGTCAAGCCCCGTGCCGTCCCCTGCTTGAGGCCGACCTCCTTCTGACTGACGGAGAGTACCCAGTAGTGCTCGGGCACCTGAAGGAGCTCGAGGAGCGGGCTGGTGTGGAAAGAAGGTCCGACCACGACAATCTCCTCGAACGGCACCGGTAGACGGTACCGACGGTCGAGGCTGGGCGAGGCGAAGAGCGCCAGTCCATCGGACTGGTAGAGCCAGAAGTCCTGGTCATCCAGTAACGGTGTGAGGGACTCGATCAGCGGTCCGCACACCTCCGGCGGATAGTCGGCCTCAAGGAGCTTCCGGGCCTGACCGAGCGCCGCGCGGAAACGGAGACGGTTGGCATCCCTCCCGCTGCTCGCGCGTTCCATGGGGAGGTAGATCGATACGGCCGGGACTCCATCGCTCCTCAGCAGCTCGCGGAAGTTCTCTTTTACGAAGTAATCCAACTCAGACCTCTCTAGTTCGCCGGCGACCGGAAACCGCGAGGACCGCAACGGTTGCGATCGCCGTCAGCAGGGCGGCGACGGCGATACCTCCCCATCCCGTGAACCCGAAACCCGCTACGAGGGTCGCGGCCAGCTTGAGGAGCAGCACGTCGACAAGGAAGTACAGGACGGAGAGCGCGATCATCGGCACGGGAAACGGTAGCGAAGCGACAATCGGTTGAACGCTCACGTTGACGACGGCGATTCCGAGCGCGGTGAGACCGAGCGTGGTCACCTCGCCTCGCTCGAATCCCGGCGCGATCCAGGCGGCGATGGCCACGATTCCGGCCATCACGAACCACCGTCCGAGGAGCGTCACAATCGTCACCTCCAGAAGGTGCGCACGACGCTGTTCCCTCACAAGTTGTTCCGGCCCACATCGCCGGCCAGGCAGCGAACAGGCAATTGAACGGGCGACGTACGAGGGGTCGCATGAAACGAAGGATCGAAGCCGTAGTCGTCGACTGTGTTCGCGGCGACATCACCCGACAGCCGGGATTCGACGCGATCGTCAACGCCGCCAATGCGCGGCTCCTTCCCGGCGGCGGCGTGGCCGGAGCCATCCACCGGGCGGCCGGTCCTGGCCTCGCCGGCGAGGCCGCTCCCCTAGGACCCATCTCTCCCGGAGAGGCCGTGCTCACGGGCGCGCACGACCTGCCCAACCGCCACATCATCCACTGCCTGGGCCCCGTCTACGGCAGGGACGAGCCCGCCGCCGAGCTCCTGGCCGCCTGCTATCGGAACGCGCTCGAGCTGGCGGATGAGAACGGAATCGCCTCCCTCGTCTTTCCGGCGATCTCGACGGGCGCCTTCGGCTATCCCGTGAGAGAGGCGGCCCGGGTGGCTCTCGAGACGATCGCCGACACGGCCCCTCGTCTCAGGCGTGTTCGCCGTGTGCGGTTCGCCCTCTTCGGAAGAGACGCCCTCGAAGCGCACGAACAGGCGCTCGCAGGCCTCTCGGCCGACGAAGGTGAGGGATCAACTGATACATAACTGATACATGAAGGGCCCGGCTGTCTGCGCCGGGCCCTTCATTCCCTCGCCTACCGCACGACGGATCAGGCCGGCACTTGGCTCGTCCGGACTCAGAAGCCGCCGTTGAACACGAACTGGAAGAACCAACTCTTGTCCGGTCGCTGTAGCGGATTGACGATATCTCCCTCGAGAAGGATCAGCCCGAACAGGTTGAGTCGTAACCCGAAGCCGACGCTCGTGTTGAACGACCGGTCGCATGCCGACGTGACTTGGCCGATCTCGTTCAGCTCGGTCTCGCAGCCGAAGATGCTCGGCTTCAGATCGTTGGTCCAGGCCATGCCGGCATCGAAGAAAGCGATGAAGTCCAGCGGCGGGAAAGCGCCTCTGCCGAGAACGCCCAGCGGCCCGAGCAGGGGCAGTCGGGGTTCGAGGTTGAACACCGCCACCTTGCTTCCGAGTAGATCGTCGATCTCCGTGCACGCGTTGATCTCCCCGGGCTCGAAGTCCGGGAAGGTGCACTCGTTGACCGAGAAGCTGTTGGTCTCGTAGCCACGAACGAGCGACGCCCACCCCACGTAGATCTGCGAGAGCCTCGGGTCATCCGCGTCCTTGCCGTAGCGGCCGGTCGTCATGCCCCGGAAGGCAATCGTGAACGGAAAGACCGGCATGAAGTACTTCCGGTAGTCGAACGTGAAGTTGTAGATCTGGATCGACCCGATCGCCGGCGACACGTCCAGTCGGTAGCGCTGGCCGAGCACCGGCCCGTTCCCCCCGAAGATCGAGCTGTCGTATACGAGCGCCACACCGGCCCGTCCGAGGTTCAGGGTCGATGGTGCCGGGATATCCTCCTTCTCGTCGAAGATCTTCTGGCCGCCGAGCGTGAAGATCTCCGTCTTCAGATCTCGCGCGAAGTCGATGCTCTGCAGCCCGCCGCTGAACTCCAGCCGCTGTGCGCGGTTGAGCGGATAGGCCACGAAGCCGATCACCGAGCGGTTGATCTGGTAGAACCGCTCGGTCGTGAACACCTGGACAGGCACCCCGTCGACCTCGCCGACCCCGAAGCCCGCCCTCTGGCTCACCAGCGGTATCTGCGAGAGCTGACCGCCCACGTTCCAGCGTCCGCGTCGGTTCTCGTACACCAGCGACAAGAGCGTCGAGCGGTCGATGCTGCCCGCGGACGTGTTCACCTGGATGGCCGCCGCCAGGTTTCGGTTTCCGAGCATGTCGCTGAAGAAGAGCTGGGCCCCGGCGCCGACGAAGAAGCCGAACTGATCGGCTCCGACGGCAAGCGATGGCTGTGACACGAAGTCCAGCGAGAGCCCGGGGTTGTAGTCGCCGAAGTCGAACGTCAGGGCATCGGCCAGCCCGATCCGCGGGTTCTCGATGAGCGCCAGCAGGTCGGTGGCCCGCTCCTCCGGCGGGAGAATCGCCGGATAGACGCCGGCATCCTGGAAATCCCCGGCCGCGGCCAGATCCTCCTCGCGAGCCCTCGTAGCCTCCGCGTAGGCATCCGCCAGCGCCTCGTGGGATTCCGCCGTGTAGATGTTCCAGCGGAACGGACCGTGCCAGTACACGCTGTAGGCTATCTTGCCCGTTTCGCTCGCGACGGAGAGCGCGGGGCTGAGCGCCGTGATTCCGGCCACCCCGGTCTGGACGTTGGTCAACTGGTCGATCTGGCCGGTCGCGAGCTCCAGCCGGTAGATGTTGGGGATCCCCGTTTCGTCGGAGAGGAAGAGCACGAACCGCCCGTCGGGCGTGAAGGAGGGGTTGATGTTCTTGCCCTCCAGATTCGGGAGCTGCTCGATCTCACCCGTCGTCAGGTCGTAGAGGGCAAGCTGGTAGTTACCGAAGTCCAGCCGGCCCAGGTCGCTGTCGAAACGGTCGGTGACGAAGACGATCTTCGTCCCGTCCGGCGAGAACTCGGGCTCGAGGTCAGCGAACGGATCGTCGGTCAGACGAACCGTCTCCTGGGTCTCGATGTCGTACAGCCACAGGTCGGTGAAGCCGCTCTGCATGGCCGAGAAGGCGACCCGTTCGTCCTCCGACCAGGTCGGGTTCGTGATCTCATCCAGCTCGTCGAACTTGTACTCGTCGACCCTCTTCCTCTTGTCGACGTCGATGATCGAGAGCACCGGGCTGCCCTTGTTGACTCCTGCCAGGGCGAACCGGTTGCTGTCCGGATGCCAGGCTCCCGAGGAGAGGATGAACTGAAGCGCCTCGAAGTGCGGATCGACGGCAGCGTTCGTGACCTTGTCGATCGTCTCGCCGGTGTTCGCGTCCGCGAGAAAGAGGTCGATCGAAAACAGGCCCGCCTCGGAAAGGTAGAGGATCTCCTGGCCGTCCGGGCTGATCGAGGGCGCGACGTTCTGCCGACCGCCGGGCCCATCCTCTCCGCCGATGATCAGCTTCCCGTACACCTCCGGTGGATCGGTCTGCTCGATGATCGGCTCGTAGGCCTCCCACGTCGCCTCGTGCCAGTTGGCCGAGAGCGAGTCCACGGTCATGCCGAGGACCGCCTGGAACGCCCCGATCGCGCTCCCGGTCCGGCCGGCGACCTTGAGGATCCGGCCGACGATCTCGTCGCCGTAGGTGCCGGCGACGTAGGACCAGAGCGCCTGCCCGTAGCGATACGGGAAGAAGCGCGGATCGTTGAGCTGGCCGATCGACGGAAGGCAGTCGCACTCGACCCCGTCGCGCAGCCACATCGCGGTGTTCGGGTCGATCGGTCCGACCGAGAGGTACTCGGCCATCCCCTCGATGAACCACAGAGGCAGCCGGATGGCGCCGGGGATGTCGACCCCGGCCGCACCCGGACCCTGCCCCGTGACGTCGAACTGGAAGGCGTGAACGAGCTCGTGGCCGAGGACGTGATCGCTCTCCGACATCGTGTTCTGAAGCGGCAGGACGACCCGGCGCTTGAGGATCTCGGTGAAGCCGCCGGTCGACTCGCCCACCTGCTGCGGCGTCGTGTTGGTCTGCTCGAAGTGGGGATGCGAAGCGTAGAGAACGAGAGGCTGCCGGGCCCGGATCTCGTGGTTCATGATCCTCGAGAGCCTGGAGTACCAGCGCTCCGCCATGCGGCCGGCCATCAGGGCGGCCTGCCGCTCCTCCCCGTAGAAGTAGATGTCGAAGTGCTCCGTACGAATGATCTCCCATTCGAACGCATCGTACTGGACCTTGTTCCGCCCGAAGTACTGCGCGCTCGCGCTGGAGGCGGCGGGTCCCAGAGCCACGAATGTCACGGCGCTCCAGAGAAGGAGTGCGCGAGGTGTCAACCGCATCAGACCTCCATTTACCATGCCGACAGCAGTCCAGATTCGCGCCGATCGAGCGACAGCCGGATCACGAGCGCGTTTCATCCATACTCCTATGACTGGACCTGTGCGCCCCGCGTTACATCGAACGGCCCGATGCCGAGGTTACGGCTTTGGCCCGCACTGATCAACGTCTCACCCGTAAGAAACCGAACATGGGCGCGCGTGTTCCGGCCTCCCGCCGATGTCGGCCGACTGGCGGGAACCTGATTCCGGCGTCGTGGCTCCTATCTAACGTCGGGTCATGGTCTCCCAAGGACCCGTTCGAGAAGAAGACTCGGAAGAAGAGGACGGAGGAGAGATGCAAGACGTCAGCTACGCCTTCGGCAAGACTCTGCCCGGAACCACCTATGAGGAGGCGATCTCCCGGGTGGAGGGAGCCCTGCAGCAGCAGGGCTTCGGAATCCTGACCCGTATCGACGTCAGGGCGACGCTCAAGGAGAAGATCGACGTCGACTTCAAGCCGTACGTCATCCTGGGGGCGTGCAATCCGGGGCTCGCACATCGCGCGCTCGGCGCGGACGACAGTATCGGTCTGCTGCTCCCCTGCAACGTCGTCGTGACGGAGACGGATGTGGGCGCGGAGGTATCCTTCGCCAGCCCGAGGTCGATGCTGGATCTCGCCGCCATCGATGAGATCCTCCCGGTCGCGGATGAAGCCGAGCGGCGTCTGCGGGAGGCCTGCGATTCGCTCTAGGAGCCTGCCTCGACACGCTCGGAGAGGCTCTCCCGTAGAAAGCGGAGGATCCGAGGCCAGGAGTCACGTTCGGCCGCGGCGTATGCGGCGGCACTTCCGCCCAGCGCGAAGTTCGGCGTCGCCGACAGACCGGTGGTCGGGCGGAATGGTCGGCCGATCGCATGGCCTGCGCCCTCATAGTACAGATGGATCGCCGGGTAACGATGCCCGTTGGCCTCCAGACGATCAATGATCTTCTCGGCCATGAGGGTGGACGGCCACAGAAGGTCGTTGCCGCCGGACACGAGCAGCACGGGCCCGTTGATCCTCTCCACCGGGATCCCGGCTCTCTCCACGACGCTTCTGGCATCGAGGCTGGCCCGGTAGAGGTGGACGATGTAGCGCGTCCCGCCGGCCGTAAGCTCGCTGATTCTGTCCTCGTCGGAGGTGAAGGGGACGAAATCGACCGGACTTCCGTTCCGTGACCAGGACGACCTCCGCGACCCGCTGAAGTCCAGGCCCTGCCAGACGACGTGGCTCGGGACGTACGCGACGACCGCTTGCACCACGGGATTCGCGGAGGCGATCAGCAAGGCCAGCTCCGCGCCCTTCGAGGCGCCCAAGACCCCGATCCTCGACGCCTCCACCTCCGACCTCCCCTCGAGCCACCGGACCCCCCGCTCGACGCTCTCGAGAGGCACGAGCCAGAGTCCTTGTGGCAGCTCCTCCATGCCCGGGACCGGATTCCCCGCGGCGTCGGGCCAGGAACAGTAGGCCAGAGCGAGCGCAGCGAACCCGTGCGACGCGAGCGCGGCCGCCTTCGCCTCGGCACTCTGGAGGCCGCATTCGGAGCCACCCAGCACGAGCAGAGCCGGGTATGGTCCGGTGCCGGACGCCGGCGAAGGCATAAAGAACGTCCCGATGAGGGCGTCGGTCCGCACCGGTACGACCTGGACACCTGGCCTCACGATGTGCCTGACGAGCTCCGCTTCGGCCACGACCGCTCCATCCACTTCCGCCTGCAGGTGGACCAACTGGGCGTTCGGGAGTCCGGTCGTGACCGCCGGGGCGGTTGTGTCTCTCACGGCCGACCAGAAGAGCCCCATCGCATCGAGGCCTTCGTAGGAGCCCGCGAGCGGCGCGTCGGCGGCGAGATCGATCCGGCCGCTCCTCGTGGCCGCGAACTCGGCGCTCGATACCCACGTGCCGAGCTGCGACGAGGCGACCATGCGGAGGATCGTCCTCTGGCCCGGATCCAGGCCGGAAAGCGAGACTACCACCTCTTCGTCGATCAGCACTTCGTCGGCGGAGAGGTGGATTCTGGGTTGCCCGATGACAGGTTCAGCGCCCCACGGCGCCGCGGCCATGAAGGCTGCTGCGAGGAGGAACGGGGTCGAGCCGGGGCTGGTTCTGTTCATCGGTGACAGCGGCGCTCGGCATGAAGGCACTCGGTACGGCTTTCGTCCGAAGCTACGAGCCCCCTTTTTGCCGGCGCCAGGCCACGCCAGATTCCCCGCTCGAAGCCGGGCGAGAACTTCGATTCGACCAGAGGAGTGGAATGAGCGATACCGAGCGACCGTGGGTGGACGGCATGACGATCGGCCAGGTGCTGTCGGAGGCCGCTGCCCGGGTTCCTGATGGAGAGGCCCTCGTCTTTCCGCAAGCCGCCTTCCGCTGCACCTACGCGGAGTACGACCGACTGGTCGACAGGGCAGCGGCCGGGCTTGTCTCCCTCGGCACGAAACCGGGCGATCACGTCGCGATCTGGGCGACCAACTGGCCGCAGTGGCCGATCCTGCAGCTGGCCAGCGCACGGGTCGGGGCGGTCCTCGTCACGATCAACCCGGCCTACCGTCCCGAGGAGCTGGCCTACGTGCTCGAGCAGGCGGACGTTCGGACCCTGTTCACGATCGACAGGTTCAAGACGTCGGACTACTTCGCCATGCTCGGCGAAACCCTGCCCGAGCTGGCGGATTCGACGCCCGGCGAGCTCGACTCTGACCAGTTCCCCGAGCTTCGTTGGATCGTCTCTCTGACCGAGCATGGCGCCGCGGGCATGATCTCCTGGGAGGATATGCTGCACCGCGGAGATGACCTCGAGCCCGAGGCGTTGACCGCTTTCGCCGCTGAACTGTCGCCCGACGACCCGATCAACCTGCAGTTCACCTCCGGCACGACCGGTTTCCCCAAGGGCGCGCTCCTGTCGCACCGCAACATGCTCCTGAACGCCTATTACTTCGCCGAGGGCCTCCGAATCACCGAGCGGGACCGCGTCTGCGTGCCCGTCCAGTTCTACCATTGCTTCGGATGCGTCATCGGCACGCTCGTGTCGCTCATCGCGCGCGCCACGATGCTCGTTCCGAACGAGTATTTCGCGGCCACGGCGGCACTGGATTGCATCGAGCGCGAGCGCGCCACCGTGATCTACGGCGTCCCCACGATGTTCATCGGCGAGCTGGAGGATGAGACGTTCCCCGGGCGAGACCTTTCCTCCCTTCGGACCGGACTCATGGCCGGGAGCCCCTGCCCGGTCGAGGTGATGAACCGGGTGATCGACGACATGGGCGTGGGAGGTATAGCGATCGGATACGGCCTGACCGAGGCATCGCCCGGCGTGACGATGACCGGGTTGGATGACCCCGTCGAGTGGAGAGTGGAGACGGTGGGCACACCGTTCGAGGGCGTCGAGATCAGGATCATGGATGGGGACGGCCGGGAGCTCCCCGACGGCCAGCAGGGCGAGCTTTGCGTGAGGGGACACAACGTCATGCTCGGCTACTACAAGATGCCGGAGGCGACGGCGGATGCCATCGACCCGGACGGCTGGTTGCACACCGGCGACGTCGCCGTGCGGGACGAGAACGGCCGCTACCGCATCACCGGACGAATAAAGGACATGATCATCCGCGGCGGAGAGAACGTCTATCCGCGGGAGATCGAAGAGCTCCTCCACTCGCACCCCGATGTCGTCGATGCCCAGGTTTTCGGCGTGCCGGACGCTCGAATGGGCGAGGAAGTCTGCGTCTGGGTCAAGCTGCAGGGTGGATCGAGCGTCGACGAAGAGGGAATCCGTGAGTTCTGCCGAGCGCACCTGGCACACTACAAGATACCCCGACACGTCGTGTTCGTGGAGGAGTTCCCGGAGACCGTGACCGGCAAGGTACAGAAGTTCAAGATGCGTGAAAAAACAGTAGCGAGCCTGGGGCTTTAGCGCCGGTTCGCGTGCGAGCCGAGACCGAGTCCTTCAAGGAGGCGAATACGATGCGAACCGATCATCCGGAACCTCTCGCCCGCCGCGCGTCGGGCGCGTCGCTGATACTGGTTGCCATGCTTTCGGCGACGGGTTCGGGGCTCGCGCAGACGGCGCAGCACCCGCTCGATCCTCTCGGTTGGGAGGAACATTGGATCGTGCTTGATGCGATCGGGTCCGCGGGTCATGGCACAGACTCCACCCGCTATGCGCTGATCACCCTGAAGGAACCGGACAAGGGGGCCGTGGCAGCCTGGTCGCCGGGAGAGCCGTTCGCGAGGGAGGCCTTCGCCATCGTCAAGGAGGGCACAAAGACCTTCGAGGCAGTGGTCGATCTCGACGCGGAATCCGTCGCAAGCTGGACAGAGGTCGAGGGCGTGCAGGCGACCTGGCTGGAAGAGGAGTACGGGCTTGCCGCCGGCATCGCGCTGGAGAGCGAGGAGTTCCGCGAGGGATTGCGGCGGCGCGGCTATTCGGAGCTCTCGCGGATCGAGTGCTTCGGTTTGCCGCTCGGCTACTTCGGTACCCCGCGCGAGCGGGGAAGGCGGCTGGCCACGGTCGAGTGCGTCGACACCTGGCGGGCTCGCAACACCTTTCCCCGCCTGATCGGCGGTCTCGAGGCCCTGGTGGACATGGACACCGGCGAGCTGATCGAGGTCGTGGAGGGCGAGATCGTTCCGGTGGCCGCGGTGGACGCCGAGTTCGACGCCGCCTCGATCGGCAGCACCCGCGAGACCGGCGCTCCGATCTCCGTGGAGCAACCTCTGGGGCCGGGCTTCCAAATGGACGGCCACACGGTGCGCTGGCAGAAGTGGACCTTCCACCATCGCATGGACCCGCGTGTGGGCACTGTCGTGTCGAACGTGCGCTACGACGACGGGGACCGCGACCGGTCCGTGCTCTACCAGGGACACCTTTCGGAGATCTTCGTCCCGTATATGGATCCGGCCGCGCCCTTCTATGCGTACAACTTCCTCGACGCCGGAGAGTACAGCGCGGGCGGACTCGCGGCCCCGATGGAGCCCGGACTCGACTGTCCCGACAACTCCGTCTACTTCGACATGATCGTCGCGGGCGACGACGGGAAGCCGGGGGTGAAGCGCAACGTCTCCTGTCTGTTCGAGAGGTATGCGGGCGATGTCGCCTGGCGGAAGCGCTCCGACAACCTCATGGAGAGCCGGCCGAGGCGTGATCTGGTGCTTCGGTTCATGGCGGTGCTCGGGAACTACGATTACGTGTTCGATTGGGTGTTCCGGCAGGATGGGTCGATCGAGGTCGTCGCCGGCGCGACGGGGATAGATGCCACCAAGCCGGTCGCCCAGCGTGTCGCGAACGCGGACGTGCCTCGTGGAGCAGCGGTCCTCGCAAGCGCCGATCCGGCGGCAGCCGGCGGCTCGGCCGGCAGCTCGGCATCGGCAGGCGAGCGAGAGGAGGGCTGGTCGGCCGATCGACCCGACTCGTACGGTCGTTACATCGCCGAGAACCTGGTCGGCATCAACCACGACCACTTCTTCAGCTTCCGCCTCGATCTGGACGTGGATGGCACCGCGAACAGCCTCGAGATCGACCGGCTCGTGAAACAACGCCTGCCGGACGACCACCCGCGAAAGAGCCTCTGGGTCGTGGATCCCACGCTGGCGCACTCGGAGGCCGATGCCAAGCTCCGCATCGACTTCGAACGGCCTGCGCTCTGGCGAGTGATAAACCCGGCGATCGACAACTACCTGGGCTATCCGGTGAGCTACCAGGTGGTGCCCGGGTCCAACGCCGTGTCGCTCATGGATCCGGACGACTATCCGCAGCTGAGGGCCGGCTTCATCGACCATCACCTGTGGGTGACCCCCTACAGCCCGAACGAGCGGTTCGCGGCGGGACTCTATCCGACGTTGAGCGAGCCGGGACAGGGGCTGCCGGCGTGGACGGGAGCCGATCGACCGATCGCGGGCACCGACATCGTCGTGTGGTACACGGTCGGCTTCCACCACGTACCCCGCGCGGAGGACTGGCCGGTGATGCCCACGGCCCGGAAATCCTTCGAGCTCCGGCCGTTCGACTTCTTCGACCGGAACCCCGCGCTCGACCTGCCGGCCAGGCCATGAGCGCGTTTGCGCGGTGCGCCATCGTCTTCCTGATTCTGCTCCCGCTCTCCGCATGCGGAGAGGGGGGATCCGAATCGGAGACCCGAGCGTACGTGGAGCGCCTCGGTCGGGACACGACGGCGGTCGAGGTGTTCACGAGAGCCGGCGACCGGATCGACGGCAAGCTTCTGATCCGGAGTCCGATCACGCAGTTGATCCGCTACGCCGTCCTGCTCAATCCCGACGGCTCGGTGCGCGGGCTCGAAGCGGCGTGGACGACGCCGGATGCGAACCCGGAGGGACCTCCGGACCGAACCCAGATCGTCGAGATCGAGGGCGACACCGCCACGATCGCCGTCGGCCAGAGCCCCGATAGCCTGCAGACGGAGCGAATCGAGGTCCCGGAGCGCACCCTTCCGGTGATCGGCAGGGCGCAGCTTTCCGCGGCGCTTCTCGAGCAGACGGCGCGCCTGGCGAGAGCGGCGGGCGGCGAGCGCTACGACTTCACGGTGCTGCGAACGAACTCGAGACGGCCTACGGCGCCCAACGCGATCATGGCGCGGACCGCCGACTCGATCTCGATCGACTTCTTCGGTAACCCGATGATCGCGGCGGTGGACGCGGATGGGCGGATTCTCGGTATCACCGGGCGAGAGACGACTCTCAAGATAGAGGTCGAGCGGGCGGATCCGGCGGGGATCGACATCGACGCCATGGCCGCGGAGTTCGCCGCTCGAGACTCTCGAGGCAAAGGCTTCGGGCAGGCGTCGCCCCGCGGCAGCGTCGAGGCCACCGTGGAGGACGCCACGCTGACGGTCGACTATGGGCGCCCCTCCAGGCGAGGGCGCGAGATCTTCGGTGGGCTCGTGCCTTGGAACCAGGTCTGGCGGACCGGCGCGAACGCGGCCACGCATTTCACGTCGGACCGGGATCTCCTGATCGACGGACAGACGTTGCCGGCGGGCACCTATACGCTATGGACGACCTACACGCCGGAGGGAGGCGAGCTGATCATCTCCGGCCTGACCGAAGTGTGGGGAACGCAGTACGACCCCGAGTCGGACGTGATCCGGATTCCGATGAAGAGCGATGCGCTGGAGGCATCGGTGGAGCAGTTCACGATCGAAGTGGAGCCGAGCGAGCGGGGAGGCGGCGTCCTGGCGCTCTCGTGGGACACCAACCGCTTTACCGTCCCTTTTGAGGTGGTGCGGCGTTGACCTCCCCTTTTGGTTGCTCAGCTCGGCTTTGGGTGGGTGGCCGTGACCGGAGGCGTCCCTAACCCGCCGACCACGTCCGTATACTCAACGTTTGGGCGACCCATACTGTTACAGTCCATCGACTACAGTCCATCGACGTTCAGGCGGCCGTCGGCGTTCGGTTGCTCGTTCGTCGTCCAGCTCTCGAGCAGATCGACGATCGCGCCTTCAACCTCGGCGGGACTCGCGCCCGGATGATCCATCAGGTATAGGATCGCCGCTCCGGCGACGACCGGCGCCGCCATCGAGGTGCCGCTCTGCGTGGCGTATCCCCCGTTCAGCCAGGTCGACGCGATCCCTTCGCCGGGGGCGGCGACGCTCACCGGGTTGCCGTAGTTGCAGTTGATGTCGCTGTCGTTCTGGCTGCTGGCGGTGACGGTGATCGCCCCGTTCACCCGCTTCGTGTCCCCGGAGCTGCCGCCGTTACCCGTGATGTTGTCGTCACCGGCCCTGGCAGGAGAGACGCTCTGCGCGTCGCCGGGCAGCAGGCACGCTCCGAGGATCCCGTTCCCTGCCGAGATCGTGAAGACGACCCCCGCGTTCACGGCCTCGCGAACGGCAGCGTCGAGCGCGGCGTTCACGCCCCCGCCCAGGCTCATGTTCGCCACCATCGGCTGACCAGGACTCGCCACTTTGCGGACGATAACCTCGTCGATCGCGGCGATCGCGTCCTCGGTCGTGCCCGCTCCATCGTCGTTGAGCACCCGGAAGCCGTAGATCGGAGCGCCCGGCGCGATCCCGACCGTGCCGCCGTTGCCATCCCGCGCCGCAGCGATTCCCGCGGTATGCGACCCGTGCCCACGGCCGTCCTCACCGCTGTGGCCCGCTTCCGCCGACACGAAGTTCTGGATCTCGGCCACGTTGAGGTCGGGGTGGTCGCTGTCCACGCCCGAGTCGAGGCTGAACAGCCAGGGCTCGGGCTCGCAGCCGGGCACCTGGGTGGCTTGCCAGTTGGGATTCAGATCCGCCTTCACCTTCTCGACATGCCAGAGGTCGTACGTGCCGTCGTCGGTGTCGTGGTTCCCCGTATCGAAGCAGACGCCCGGCGGCGGCGGCGGTTCCGTGGTGGCGCAGGAGGTATTGGAGTAGCCGGAGGTGCCGTTGGCGTTGAAGGCGGCGACCCGGTAGCAGTACTCCGTTTCGGGGACGAGCCCGCCGTCGGCGTAGCTCTCCACGTCCGCACCCACCTGCGCGATCTGCGCGAAGGCCTCGTCCCCCTCCGTCCCCAACCGCCGCTCGCGAAGCCCTGCTCGTTGGCCGAGCCATCCAGCCAGCTCAGGTCGATCCCGGCGAAGCCCGACGCCAGCGCGCTCAGACCCGACGGCGCCGCGGGCGGAATGCACGGCCCGCCGGTGACCGGCACCGAGATCCCGTACCTCGCCCCCAGCTTCGACACCACGTCGTCCCGCTCACAGTCCGAGAGGGCCCGGTCCCACACCAGCAGCTCCGCCACCTGCCCGTCGAACCGCTCCTCGGTTGCCGGCTGCGGCGAGCCTACCAGATACCGGTCCCAGGCCCCGTGGATATCCGCGCTCATCGAGACCGAGCCCTCCGGGTCCCCGTCCACCTGGAAGTCGATCTGCGCTGAGCCCTCGACCCGCCACACCCCGATGTGCGGAGCGCCCGCACCCACCACGAAGCCCGATTCCTTCCAGCCGCTCGTCCGGTCCCAGTACGACAGCCGGTCCGGCCCCGCACGGTATCGACGCGTCATGATCGACGCCCGGTCGGTCGCGTCCCCGTAGAAGCCCGCCAGCCCGTAGTGGTGCCGGTTCGCATCATCCTGCGCGAAGACCGCGATCACCGTCGCCGAGCCGTGGGGTACCACGCCCGCCACCTCGAGCACCTCGTCGTTGTCCGTGCTCTCGTTGAAGCCCACGTGCGCGTGCCCGCCGAACAGGCCCGAACCGCCCGCGTGTAGGGTCGGAAGCTTCGACGCGTCCGCCTGCGAGGCGTCGGCCTCGGTCCCCAGGTTCGGCCATACCGACACCTCACCCCCGTCCGCCACCGTCGCCAGCAGCTCGTCCGCCACCAACCGCAGCTTCAACCCCAGCCCCGGTACCTCCTCCGGCGGCGGCACGCTGATCGTTCCCGTGGTGGCGCAGGAGGTATTGGAGTAGCCGGAGGTGCCGTTGGCGTTGAAGGCGGCGACTCGGTAGCAGTACTCCGTCTCGGGGACGAGCCCGCCGTCGGCGTAGCTCTCCACGTCCGCACCCACCTGCGCGATCTGCGCGAAGGCCTCGTCCCCCTCCGTCCCCAACCGCCGCTCG
>CAMYMV010000005.1 GCA_947259585.1 uncultured Gemmatimonadales bacterium
GCGGAGGTCGAGGAGGTAGAGGCCGAGGCGGAGGTCGAGGAGGTAGAGGCCGAAGCGGAGGTCGAGGAGGTAGAGGCCGAAGCGGAGGTCGAGGAGGTAGAGGCCGAGGCGGAGGTCGAGGAGGTAGAGGCCGAGGCGGAGGTCGAGGAGGTAGAGGCCGAGGCGGAGGTCGAGGAAGTGGAGGCCGAGGCGGAGGTCGAGGAGGTAGAGGCCGAAGCGGAGGTCGAGGAGGTGGAGGCCGAAGCGGAGGTCGAGGAAGTGGAGGCCGAAGCAGAGGTCGAAGAGGTCGAGGAGGACAAGGAACGGTAGGGTCCGCCGAGGTTCCGATGAGATATACAGCAGCGGGGTCCGGTAGCCCTATTCCGGACCCCGTTTCATTGAGGATTCACCGAAGCGTGCGGCGCCGGATACTCCTGGCCGGACTATCGGCGGTACTCGCGGGCGGCTGCGCGTCTTCGTCCGAGAGGGGCGTGGCCGAACCGTCGGGTATCGGTACGGCCGAGCGAGAGGCCCTTCGCTCCCTGGATGCTCTGGTCTCGGCGGGCAGCTTCATCCGGGCTGGCGAGCTGGCGGATTCACTGTTCTCGGCCTGGCGCTCCGATCCGAGTCGCGCGTCGGCGGCGAACCGCGCGCTCTTCGTCGGCGCGGTGGCGCTGCAGACGGCGGGCGAGTCGGAGACCGCGGCCACTCGGTACGAGACTCTGATCGGACGCGCCTCGGGAACGCTCTTCGAGATGGCCGTCGGCCGGTTGGCGGATATCCGGGTCCGGAACGGCCAGGAGCTGCAGGCCCTGCAGTTGCTGCTGGAGTATCCGGGATCGATGAGCGAAGAATCCCGGCGGGTGATGCGGCAGGCCGCCGGGTCCATCACCCTCGGCGAGCTCGAGGAGCTGGCCGCCTCGGCAGATCCCGGCCGGGCGGGGGGTTTGCTCCGCGCCGAGCTGGCCCGGGCGCTGGCGCTCGGCGGTAGGGGCGATTCGGCGAGCGCCGTCGCGCGACGCGTTCTGGATGCGGAGGCCTGGTCTTCCGACCGGGAGCTCGCCCGACAGATTCTCTCGGGTGACTACCGGGAGGCGGCGCGGGTACGGATCGGATTGGTGATCCCACGATCGGGCCGTTTCGCCGCCGCCGGCGAGCTCGTGGAGGAGGGGGCGCGGATCGCGCTCCAGGAGTACGAGCGATCCGCCGGAGCGTTGCCGATCGAGCTCGTGGTCGCAGATGACGGCTCCGGTGAGACGGATATCGTCGATCTCGTCCGGCGGCTGGAACGCGACGGGGTCATGGCCGTCGTCGGCCCCATGCGCTCGGGGGCGTTCGCCGAGGCGGCGGCTGGTCGGCGAGATGACCGACTGCTGATGGTCAGCCCGACCGCCACCGACGTCCGGGATCCGGCCGAGAACGCGTTCACCCTGTGGGCCCGGGACCGGCGTCACACCGATGTGGCCCGGGACGTTGCGCAGTTCCTCAGCGGTGATGCCGGCCTGACGCGACTCGGCGTTCTGTATCCGTTCGGCCCCCTCGGACAGAACGCGTACCAGTCCTTCGAGCGGGCGGCCCGCCAGACCGGTGCAGCCGTTGTCGCGGCCAGCGGATACCGGCCCGATACGACGACCTTCCAGGACCCGATCGGCAGGCTCGCGGTGGCGGGACCGGAAGCGATTTTCGTGGATGCGGATGCCCTCCCGACCGTGCTGCAGCTCACCCCTCAGATTCCCTACTACGGCATCGAGGGCATGATCGTGGCCGGCAGTGCCCTGTGGGGCGCCCCGGAGGCTTTACGGCGGTTGGAGGGCACGATCGGCAATGCCTGGATCGTGGGCGCGTACGTGGATCGGACGGCCGAGGCGTCCCCCTGGGCCACGTTCAGGGACCAGTACGAGCGGGAGTACCGAAAGTCGCTTCGCGACAACATGCTGCCCGCCCTCGGATACGACGCCATGCGCCTGATTCTCTCGGCGCTCGGCCGCTCGGGCACCGCCGATCCGGCGCGAGTGGCGCGTGCGGCGGCGGAGCTCGAGGTCGCCGGCGCGACCGGTCTGTTTCGTCTCGATCCCGGAACATCTACGGTGATTCGCCGGACGTTGATCCGTGCGTTGCGCGACGGCACCCTTCGACACCTCGATGTCGCATCGCTGCTCCAGTGGCGGGACGTGGAGGCGAAAGAGGCGGCCCGCAGGGCAGGGGCGGCAAAGAACGAAGGCGGATGACTCCAGAGCCCGGCGTGAGGATGCTCAGATGACGATGCGAGCCAAGCTGCACGAGCTCGAGGAGCTGCGACGCGCGAGCCAGGAAGGCGGCGGAGCCGAACGGCTGGCCCGCCAGCATGAAAAAGGGAAGCTGAGCGCACGCGAGCGGTTGGATGTGTTGTTGGATCCCGACTCTTTCGTCGAGCTGGACCGCTTCGTCGAGCATCGGTGCACCGACTTCGGGCTCGAGGACCAGCGATACCCCGGAGATGGGGTCGTCACCGGGTACGGGACGATCGACGGCCGGACCGTCTACGTGTTCAGCCAGGACTTCACCGTGTTCGGAGGCTCGCTCTCGGAGGCGCACGCCGAGAAGGTCGTGAAGGTGCTGGACAACGCGCTCAAGGCCGGCGTCCCCGTGATCGGCCTGAATGATTCGGGTGGTGCGCGCATCCAGGAGGGCGTCGTATCGCTCGGCGGCTACGCGGACCTCTTTCTGCGCAACACGCTGGCCTCCGGAGTGATTCCTCAGATCAGCGCCATCCTCGGCCCATGCGCTGGCGGGGCGGTCTACTCGCCCGCCATCACCGATTTCATCTTCATGGTCGACGGCATCAGCCACATGTTCGTGACGGGTCCGAACGTCGTGAAGACGGTGACCCACGAGGACGTGAGCTTCGACGAATTGGGCGGCGCCGCGACGCACGCCCGAACTTCGGGCGTCGCGCACTTCGCGTACGAGGACGAGATCGCGGCGCTCCGGGGCATCCGAAGCCTCCTCGGCTATCTGCCGGCAAACAACAGCGAGGCCCCGCCCGATGTCGAGTCGGTCGATCCGCCGCAGCAAGCGGCTGAAGAACTGCTCGACATCGTGCCGGATCAGCCCAACAAGCCATACGACATGCACGACGTCATCGGCCGGATCGTGGATGGGGGCGACTTCTTCGAGGTGCACGCGGAGTACGCGAGGAACATCCTCGTCGGCTTCGCCCGGCTGGGCGGAAGAGCGATCGGTATCATCGCGAACCAACCCGCGGTCCTCGCCGGGGTCCTCGACATCGACGCCAGCCTCAAGAGCGCGCGCTTCGTGCGCTTCTGCGACGCGTTCAACATCCCGATCGTGACGTTCGAGGACGTGCCTGGCTTCCTCCCGGGTGTGAGCCAGGAGCACGGCGGGATCATCAAGCATGGGGCCAAGCTGCTCTACGCCTACTGTGAGGCGACGGTGCCCAAGCTTACCGTCATCACGCGAAAGGCGTACGGTGGCGCCTATGACGTCATGTCCTCCAAGCACATACGTGGCGACCTCAACTTCGCCTGGCCAACGGCGGAGATCGCCGTGATGGGTCCGAAGGGTGCCGTCGAGATCCTCTATCGGAGGGAGATCGCGGCCGCGCAGAATCCAAAGGAAAAGACCGAAGAGCTGGAGCGCGAGTTCCGCGCGAAATTCGCGAACCCGTACCAGGCAGCCGCACGCGGTTACGTCGATGACGTCATCGATCCCCGCCATACCAGGCAGCATCTGATCTCCGGCCTCGGGGCGCTGGCGAACAAGCGGGACGTGAATCCGCCCAAGAAGCACGGCAACATCCCTCTTTGAACCAGCCACCGTTCCCCCGGCTCCTGGTGGCGAACCGGGGCGAGATCGCGGTGCGCGTGATCCGCGCCTGCCGCGAGCTCGGCATCGAGTCCGTGGCCGTCTACTCCGAGCCGGACCGCCTGGCGCCGCATGTGCTGCAGGCCGATCTGTCGGTCCCGATCGGGCCCGCCAGGGCGACCGAGAGCTATCTGGATGGCGGCAAGCTTATCGCCGCCGCGCGTCAAACGAACGCGGAGGCGATTCACCCGGGATACGGCTTTCTGGCCGAGAACCCTGATTTCGCCCGTGCCGTCGGTGAAGCTGGCCTCGTCTTCATCGGTCCGCCTCCGGAGGCGATCGCGGCGATGGGCGACAAGACCCGCGCCCGCACGCTCATGCAGGATGCCGGCGTGCCTGTCGTTCCAGGCTCGGATGCGGTGACCGGTGGCCAGGATGCGGCGGCGGCCGCACGTGATATCGGCTTCCCTCTGATGCTCAAGGCGGCCGCGGGCGGTGGCGGGAAGGGCATGCGGATCGTACGCGCCCTCGACGAACTGGAGCCCGCCCTGAACCGTGCGCGAAGCGAGGCCGAACAGGCGTTCGGCGATCCACGGGTCTACCTGGAGCGATTTCTCGAGCGACCGCGTCACATCGAGATTCAGGTGCTCGCCGACGGGTTCGGAACGGTCGTTCATCTCGGGGAACGCGAGTGTTCGATCCAACGCCGCCACCAGAAGCTCATCGAGGAGTCGCCCTCTCCGGTGGTCGACGAGGCGCTGCGGGAGCGGATGGGACGGGTGGCGATCGAGGCAGCTCGGGCCGTGGGGTACCAGGGAGCCGGTACCGTGGAGTTCCTCTTCGTCGACGGCGAGTTCTACTTCCTCGAGATGAACACTCGAATCCAGGTCGAGCATCCGGTGACGGAACTGGTTACCGGCGTGGACCTGGTACAGGAGCAGATCCGGGTGGCCGCGGGGAGTCCGCTGGGTTGGGAGCCGGATCCGGGCTGGCCTCTCGGCCACGCGATCGAGTGTCGGATCGGTGGTGAGGATCCGTTCAACGGCTTCCTCCCGTCCGCTGGCCGCATCACCGAGCTGGAGGCACCGGCGGGACCGGGCGTGCGCTGGGATTCGGGCATATCGGCGGGCTACGAAGTGGGGCTGCACTACGATCCGTTGCTCGCGAAGCTCGTGGTCCACGGCGCCGACCGCTTGCAGGCGATCAACCGGATGCGACGTTCGCTCGAGGAGCTGCACGTCGCCGGCATCATCACCACGCAGTCGTTTCATCTCGCCGTCATGGAAGAACCCGACTTCCTGGCTGGTCGCCTGTCCATCGAGTACGTGGACGACCACCCCGATCTGCTCCGCGACGCCGATCTGCCGCTCTTGGAAGCCGCGGCGATAGCCGCGGTCCTTTTGGAGGAGGAGCGGCGCGACACGCCCAGGCCCGAGTCGGCCCGAACGGATGGCCGACCTCGGGTGCGTCAGCTCAGCGGCTGGCAGCGCGCGGGGGTGACGGACGGAGCCGGCTGGGGGCGCCGATCGTGAAGTACTACGTGACCGGGGCCGGCGAGACCCTGCTGGTTGAGACGACCGAGACCGGGGTCCGCATCGCGGATCGCGAGCTGGATGCCCATATCGACACGGTAGCCGGTTCGACCCGTCGCCACCTGCGCATCGGCGAGCGTGGAATCCCTCTTGCGGCGCGGCGAGCCGATGACGGATGGGTGATGGAGATCGGCGGCCGCGTGGTAGGGCTCGCCATCGAGGATGAGCGCACGCACGCGATTCGAGAGCTCGCACCCGGCCTCGGGGCCGGAGCCCCTCGAGAGGTTCGCGCGCCGATGGCGGGGCTCGTGCTGCGCCTGGAGGTCTCCGAGGGGCAGCACGTCGACTCCGGTACGGCGTTGATCGTCATCGAGGCGATGAAGATGGAGAACGAGCTCCGGGCGCAGGGGCCCGGCACCGTCGCCTCGATCGCGGCGAAGGAGGGTACGACCGTCAATCCGGGCGATCTCCTGCTCACCTTTGCCACCGAGGAAGGTTGATGGGGACGGGCGGGCGTCGAGAGCGCTTCGAGACCCCCTCGGGCATCGAGCTGGAGCGCCTCTACGGTCCGGACGAGGTAAACGTCAATTACGACGCCGATCTGGGCAATGCCGGCTCGATCCCATTTACCCGGGGCATCCACCCGACGATGTATCGGGGTCGCCTCTGGACGATGCGCCAGTACGCGGGATTCGGCACCGCGGAGGAGACGAACGCACGGTTCCGCTACCTGCTCGAGTCAGGTCAGACGGGCCTCTCCGTGGCGTTCGACCTTCCCACACAGATGGGATACGATTCGGACGACCCGATGGCCGAAGGCGAGGTGGGTCGCGTCGGAGTGGCTATCGACACGCTGGACGACATGAGGCGTCTGCTCGAAGGCATTCCCCTGGACCGCGTCTCGACCTCGATGACGATCAACGCCACGGCCCCAATCCTTCTGGCGCTCTACGTGGCATTGGCGGACGAGCGCGGCACGCCGAGGGATCGGCTTCGCGGTACCGTACAGAACGACATCCTCAAGGAGTTCGTGGCACGCGGAACCTACATTTATCCGGTGGAAGCCAGCCTACGCCTGGTCACCGACCTCTTCGCGTTCTGCGCCACCGAAGTCCCGAAGTGGAATCCGATCTCGATCAGCGGCTACCACATGCGGGAAGCCGGAGCGACTGCGACGCAGGAGATCGCGTTCACGCTGGCGAACGGGCTGGAGTACGTCCGCTGCGCACTCGCCGCCGGCCTGACGCTGGATGACTTCGCCCCCCGCCTCAGCTTTTTCTTCGCCTCTCACAACCACTTCCTGGAAGAAGTCGCCAAGTTCCGCGCCGCCCGCCGACTCTGGGCGCGGATCATAGCCGACATGGGAGGCTCGGAGGCCAGCTCCCGTTTACGCTTCCACACTCAGACGGGAGGGTCCACGCTCACCGCACAGCAACCGTACAACAACGTCGTCCGCGTGGCCGTGCAGGCGCTGGCTGCCGTGCTCGGCGGCACGCAGTCGCTGCACACGAACAGCTACGACGAAGCTCTCGCCCTGCCGTCGCAGGATGCGGCGCGCCTGGCCCTTCGAACCCAACAGATCCTGGCGGCCGAAAGCGGCGCGGCCGACACGGTGGATCCGCTGGGCGGCTCGTGGGCTATCGAGGCCCTTACCGACGAGCTCGAGGCGAGGGCAGAGGCGTACATCGGGCAGATCGATGAGGTCGGCGGCGCCCGTCGCGCGATCGGCTTCATGGAGGAGGAGATCCATCGCTCTGCCTATGCGTACCAGAAGGCCCTGGAAGCAGGCGACGTCGAGGTGGTGGGCGTGAACGTGCAGCAGGAGACCGAGCCGCCGCCGGATGTGAAGACGCCGGATTACGCGGCGCTGGCCGAAGCGCAGAGGTCCCGTCTCCGGATGTGGAAGGAGCGCCGAGAGGCGACGCCGGCGGCCGAGGCGCTGGAGGCGGTTCGCGTGGCGGCGGCCTCGGACGCCAACCTGATTCCGCCGCTGGTTGCGGCGGTCAAGGCGGGCGTCACGCTCGGCGAGATCTCGGGAGAGCTCCGCCGAATCTGGGGAACGTACGAACACGGCTGACCCAAGACCGACAGGAAGTCCATGCCGACATACGAGTACGTGTGCGAGGCCTGCGGGCATGAGTTCGAGCGGTTTCAGAAGATGAAGGACAACCCGGTCAGCAAGTGCCCGGAATGCGGTCGCCTCGAGGTCCGGCGCAGGATCTCGTCGGGTGGCGGTATACTGTTCAAAGGTCCCGGCTTTTACGCCACCGACTACCGAAAGCCGTCCCCGGGCGATGAAAAGAAGCTGAAGGCGGACCCGAAGTCGAAGCCGAAATCGAAGCCCGACTCCGGCGGATCTGGCTCCAAGAAAGACGACACGTCGGGTGACTGATCGAGATCCTGGCGGCCGAGATGCCGAGGTGGGCGTGCCTGACCTGGCCACCGCGCTCGCCGCAGAGCTTAAGCGTGCGGCCCGGGAGGTAGGAGCGCCGGAGGGCTTCCAGCCGGAGCTGGAGCGGCCGCGGGATCTCCAGCACGGTGACTTTGCGACGAATGCCGCCCTCGTGCTCGCCGGCCGCCTCGGCCAGCCGCCCAGGGAGATCGCGGATCGGCTCGTGAGCGTCCTGGACGCGAGCGCAGCGGGTGTCGCCGAGGTGAGCGTGGCGGGACCCGGGTTCATCAACTTCCGCCTTGGTGACGACGTGTACTGGCGGAGTCTGCCCGAGGTGCTGAGGGCGGATCTTTCCTACGGCCGGAGCGAGGCCGTCCCACCGCTTCAGGTCAACGTCGAGTTCGTCTCCGCCAACCCCACGGGTCCGCTACATGTCGCGCACGGCCGGGGTGCGGCGATCGGCGACGCGGTGGCCTCTCTCCTGGAGTGGACGGGAAACCGGGTCGTGCGGGAGTTCTACGTCAACGACGCGGGACGGCAGATCGATCTCCTGGCCGAGTCCCTGGAGGCACGCTTTCGTCAGCTGGGCGGCGAGGAGGCCGCGGTGCCGGAGGGCGGCTACATGGGAGAATACGTGGAGGAGCTTGCCCGGCGGGCCGCGGAGGAAGTGGGATCCGAGGAGCTGGCGGAGATGGATGGCCAGGAGCGGATGCAACGCTTCGGGGAGCTCTCGACGGGCTGGCTTCGCGAGGAGCAGGAGAGCGACCTGGAGGAGTTTCGGGTCCACATGGAGGTGTTTCGAGAGGAGAGCGGCCTCTACGAGCGGGGCGAGGTGGGGGGTGCCCTGGAGCGCCTGGGCGCGGAGGGCCTCACCTACAGCGAGGGCGGCGCCACCTGGTTGAGCACCACTAGCTTCGGCGACGACAAGGACCGGGTTCTCGTCAAGAGCGACGGCTCCTTCACCTACTTCCTGCCCGACATCGCCTACCATGTCGACAAGCGCTCGCGCGGCTTCGATCTCGCGATCGATGTGTGGGGGGCCGATCACCACGGACACGTCTCCCGCATGAGCGCCGCGCTGCAGGCTCTCGGGCTGCCGCCGGGCTTCTTCGAGGCCCTGATCATCCAGCTCGTGACCGTAATGCGCGGCGGCGAGGAGGTGCGGATGAGCAAGCGCGCCGGGCAATTCGTGACCCTGCGAGAGCTGTTCGAGGAGACGGGCGTAGATGTGGCGCGTTACTTCTTCCTCATGCGCCGGGCCGAGGCGCCGATGAGCTTCGATCTCGATCTCGCGCTGGATACCTCTGAAGCCAACCCGGTCTACAAGATCCAATACGCGCACGCTCGCATGTGCAGCGTCTTCGAGAGAGCCGGGGTCGAGGCCGAGTCGATCGACGCCTCGGAGGCCGATCTGGCCGAGCTGACCCGGGAGAGCGAGCGCGAGCTGGCCAAGAGCTTGCTGCGCTTCCCGGAGGTGGTCCGCAACGCGGCGCAGGCCCGGGCGCCGTACCAGGTGTGCTCCTACCTGGAAGAGGTCGCTGGCCTCGTGAACGGCTGGTACCATGAGGGTAACCTCGATCCATCTCTCCGGGTGATCGCCGAGGGATCGGCTCGGGTGGGCCGACTCGCACTCGCACGAGCCGTGCAGATCACGCTTCGCAACGGCCTGGGGCTCCTCGGCGTATCGGCTCCCAGGCGGATGGTGAGGGAGCAGGAAACGGAAAGGACTCCCGTCCCATGATCGAGATCCTTGTCGTGGGCAGCGTCGCCCTCGACGACATCGACACGCCGTTCGGCCAGGCTCGCGACGCGCTCGGCGGCTCGGCCGTCTACTTCAGTGCCGCGGCTTCCGCCTTCGCGTCGGTGGGTGTCGTCGGCGTCGTCGGCTCCGACTATCCGCTGGACCGCCTGCGCGCCCTTAAGGGGCGCAATGTGAGCTTCGACGGGCTGGAGGTGCGGGAAGGGACCAGCTTTCGGTGGGCCGGAGAGTACGACTACGACCTCAACTCTCGGGAGACTCTTTTGACCGAGCTCGGGGTCTTCGGAGAGTTCCAGCCGACGATCCCGGAGCCGTTCAGGGGTGCGTCGCTCGTCTTTCTCGGCAACATCGACCCGACGCTCCAGCTGGACGTGCTCAATCAGGTCGACGAGCCGAAGCTGGTACTGTGCGACACCATGAACTACTGGATCGAAGGGAGCCGGGAGGAGCTCCTGAAGCTCCTCGAGCGCGTGGACATGCTCCTGGTCAACGATGCGGAGGCCCGCGAGCTCTCGGGAGACTACAACCTGGCTCGCGCCGCCTCGTGGATTCGCGATCGCGGCCCGAAGTACGTGGTCATAAAGAAGGGCGAGCATGGCGCGATTCTATTCGGGCCCGACGGCGTCTTCTTCGCGCCGGGCTATCCCCTGGAAGAGATCTTCGATCCCACGGGCGCCGGTGATGCCTTCGCCGGGGGCCTGCTCGGGCATCTGGCTCGCGCAGACCGCATCGACTCGGAGGAGCTGAGGCGCTCTGTCGTCTACGGTTGCGCCATGGGCTCCTTCGCATGCGAAGCGTTCGGCCCTGATCGATTGATCGGGCTAGGTGTGGCGGAGGTCGCGGAGCGAGTGTGGGCGTTCCACGAAATGACTCGCTTCGAGAGGCTGACCGTGCAGCCATGACGGTCCGCGAGCCGCTCACCTATCGGGATGCCGGTGTCGATCTGGAAGCCGCGGCGGTTACGAAGCGGCGACTGCGGGAGCTCGTCGAGTCCACGCGCACGGAAGCGGTTCAGTCGGGCTTCGGGTCCTTCGGCGGCCGGCTGGCCGTCGGCGGGGAGGAGATCGTCACCAGCGCCGACGGGGTCGGGACAAAGCTGGAGGTGGCCATCCGCTCCGGGCGACACGATACCGTCGGCGAAGACCTGGTCAACCACTGCGTCAACGACATCCTTGCCGAAGGAGCCACGCCGCTTGCCTTCCTCGACTATTTTGCCTGCGGCGAGCTGGATCCGGACGTAGCCGTGGAGGTGGTGCGTGGGGTCGCTCGCGGCTGCAGGAGCAACGGGTGCGCCTTGCTGGGCGGAGAGACGGCGGAGATGCCGGGCTTCTACTCGCCCGGTGCATACGATCTGGCCGGCTTCATTCTCGGACGGATGGCGTTCCGGGAGGTTGCCGCGCGCGATCTCCGAGCCGGAGATTCGCTGCTTGGCCTCGAATCGAGCGGGATCCACACCAACGGGTTCAGCTTCGTCCGGCAGGTGCTGTTCGAGCGCCTGGGTCTGGAAGCGGCGGACCCGTGGCCCGGCCTCGGTGTGCCGGTCGCTGATGTGCTCCTCAGGGTGCACCGCTCCTATCTGGAGGTTCTGCGCCGCGCCTGCGAGCAGGGACGAATCCGGGCGCTCGCCCATGTCACGGGCGGTGGAATCCCGGGGAATCTGGGACGGATCCTCCCGGCGGAGATCGACGCCATCGTCGATATAGAGAGCTGGGCCCCTCCTCCAGAGTTCCGATTCCTGGCGGAGCAGAGCGGAGCCCCACCGGAAGAGATGTACCGGGTGTTCAACATGGGCATCGGCATGATCGCGGTCGTGTCGCCTGAGGACCTCGACGCGGTGGAGGCTGCCATCCGGGAGAGCGGGTGCGGCACCGTGCGTTGCGGTCGCTTGGTGGAGGGCAGCGGACGGGTTCGGATGCCGGGAGCGGATGCGGTTCCCTGATGGGCGGGCACGAGCGGTACATGCGTCGTGCGATCGAGCTCGCCGAGCGCGGGTGGGGGCAGGTGTCACCCAATCCGCTCGTCGGCGCGGTCGTGGTCTCGGACGGCCAGGTCGTCGGAGAGGGCTTCCACGCCCGGTTCGGCGAGGAGCACGCCGAGACGGTCGCGTTGCGCGAAGCGGGCACGCGGGCGGCCGGATCCACCCTGTACGTGAACCTCGAGCCGTGTGCACACACGGGGAAGACATCGCCCTGTGCGCTGGCGATCGGGGAGGCGGGGGTGCGCGAGGTCGTTGTGGCATGCCGGGATCCGAATCCAGCGGCGGCCGGAGGTCTGGAGAGACTCTCGGCGGCCGGTGTGAAGGTGCGCCTGGGGACGGGAGCCGCCGAGGCGTGCCGCCTCAATGCTCCGTTCTTCTGGAGGATGACGCAGGAGCTTCCCTACGTTGCGCTGAAGCTTGCCATCTCCATCGATGGGCGGGTTGCCGCAGGGCCGGGCCTCCGCACGGCCCTCACGGGAGAGGTGGCCGCGGAGGAGGTCCATCGGCTCAGGGCCGGCTATGACGCGATCCTGGTAGGGCGTGGTACGGTCGCTGCCGATGATCCGTGGTTGACCGTTCGCGGGGCGATGGCACCGAGGGTGCCCCCGGTACGGGTCGTCCTTGACACGGGGTTCCGATTCCCCCCGACGAGCCGGCTCGCTGCGACGATCGACGAGGCACCCATCTGGGTGGTCGGATCGAGCCAGGCGGATCCGGAGCGCCGCCGGATGGTGGAGAGCGCCGGAGCGAGAGCGCTCCAGGTAGAAGAGGCCGGAGGGAGGGTCGCCCTGCCGGCCGCGCTGAAAGCCCTGACTCGCGAGGGTGTGGGATCGGTGCTGGTGGAGGGAGGCGCCAGCGTGGCGTCCGCACTGCTCGGTCAGGGGCTCGTCCACCGGATCCATCTGCTGGTCGCGCCGCGCTTTCTCGGGGATGAGGGCGTACCGGCGTTTGCGGGCGTGCCCCCTTCTGACGCGGGCGATTGGGTCGTCTCGAGCCGCCGGCGCCTCGGCCCTGACTCGATGATCGTGTTCGAGAGCCGGGAGGCACTGGAGCGACTGGCGGGAAGGAACGGCAACTGATGTTCACGGGGATCGTGACAGGTGTCGGGACGGTCGTGGAGCGCATCGCACGCGAGGGAGCGGTGGAGTTCGTCGTTCGCGCTCCGGAGTATGCCGCGGCGCTCGAGGATGGCGAGAGCGTGGCCGTGGATGGTGTGTGTTTCACCGTAACGGGCCGCGACGCCGCCAGCTTCATCTTCACAGCCGTTCTGACAACGCTCGATCGCACGACCTTCGGAGAGCTCGAGGCGGGACGGCGCGTCAACCTGGAACGCGCGCTTCGGGCCGGCGATCCGCTGGGCGGTCACATGGTACAGGGTCACGTCGATGGGGTAGGGGAGGTCACGGCGCTCGAGCACCACGGCGAGACGGTCCTCGTGTGGATCAAGCTGCCGCCCGATATCGCCGCGCTCACCGTGCCTCGCGGCTCGCTCGCCGTGGACGGCGTGAGCCTCACCGTGGCCAGCCTGGAGGGCGAGGTCGCGGAGATCGCGCTCATTCCGTATACATGGACACATACCTCGTTGGACCGTCTGGAGATCGGCGACCGGGTGAACCTGGAGGCCGATCTGATCGGTAAGTACGTCGAGCGACTCCTGACCCCCTACGCGGGTGGAGAGCCGGGCGCCTAGACCGGGTCGCCGAGGCGTTCGGCGCGCGCGGCGCTCGGAGGGCACCGGAGCCCCGTCGTACATGGAAAGCGAGAGCAGTATGCGTTTCGATACGGTTGAAGACGCGATCGCCGCCGTCGGCAGGGGCGAGCTCGTGATCGTGGCGGATGATGTGGATCGCGAGAACGAAGGCGACCTCATCTGCGCGGCCGACAAGATCACCCCCGAGCTGATCAACTTCATGACGATTCATGGTCGGGGTCTCATTTGCCTGGCGCTTCCACCCGAGATTGCCAACCGCCTCGATCTCACGTTGATGTCGGACGGCCGCGAGCGCGATTCGATGCGGACGGCGTTCACCGTGAGCATCGATGCGCGGCGTGAGTACGGGGTGACGACCGGGATCAGCGCCCATGACAGGGCTAGGACGATCCAGGTCGCCGTCGACCCGCGGACGCGGCCATCCGACCTTCTCCGTCCGGGGCACGTCTTCCCGTTGCGCGCGAAGCCCGGAGGGGTGCTCCAGAGGATTGGCCAGACGGAGGCATCCGTCGACCTGGCGCGGATGGCGAACTTCCAGCCGGCCGGCGTGATCTGCGAGATCCTGAACCCGGACGGATCGATGGCCCGCCGCGCGGATCTCGAGCGGTTTCGCGATAAGCACGGGCTCGCGTTCGTCACGGTGGGCCAGATCGTGGCGTACCGCCTGCAGCACGAGCGGCTCGTACACCGCGTCGCAGAGGCAACCCTCCCCACGCCGGAGGGCGAGTTCAGGATCATCGGCTACCGCAACGACGTGAACAGCCGTGAGCACGTGGCTCTCGTGCACGGAGACGTGGCGGATCGGGATGACGTCCTCGTGAGAGTCCACTCCAAGTGCCTGACGGGCGACGTCTTCGGCTCGGGCCGCTGCGACTGTGGCGATCAGCTCCACGCCGCGATGAGGCAAGTGGTCGAAGCAGGGGCCGGCGTGGTCGTCTACCTTGACCAGGAGGGCCGCGGCATAGGCCTTCTCAACAAGCTGCGGGCCTACGAGCTCCAGGAAGAAGGGAAGGACACGGTCGAGGCCAACCAGGCTCTCGGCTTCCCGCCGGACCTGCGCAACTACGGCATCGGTGCCCAGATTCTGGCGGATCTGGGTCTGGGCTCGATCCGGATCATGACCAACAACCCGAAGAAGCTCGCCGGCCTCGAAGGATTCGGCCTCGAGATCACCGGCCGGGTGCCGCTGGTCACGGCGCCGACCGGGAGCAACCGCGCGTACCTGGAGACGAAGCGGGATAAGCTGGGGCATCTTCTCGGGCGCCCATGACCGAATACTCCGGAGGGCACGCGGCGACGGGCAGACGCTTCTGCCTCGTCGTCAGCCGCTACAATCGGGTCGTGACGGAGCCGCTGGTCGACGGCGCGCGGCGCACGCTTGTCAGGTACGGGGCCCGCGAGGCGGATGTGGACGTCGTCCGCGTCCCGGGTGCCTGGGAGCTGCCGGCCGCGGTGCGCCAGGTGGCCGGTGGAGGATACGACGCGGTCGTCGCGTTGGGCTGCGTAATCCGTGGCGAGACACCCCACTTCGACTACATTTGCCAGGGCACGACGTATGCCCTGGCTCGACTCTGCGTGACGGAAGAGACGCCGATCACCTTCGGTGTGATCACCGCCGACACAATGGAGCAGGCGCGCGACCGGGTCGGAGGAAAGCACGGGCACAAGGGCGAGGAGGCCGCGATGGCGGCGCTCGAGCTCTGCGACGTGCTCGAGCAGCTCTCCCGGGCCGGACGGTGAAGCCGTTTCAGGCGCGATCCAGGGCAAGGGCGTGGGCCCTTCATCTGCTCTATGCGTGGGAGATGAGCGATCGGGAATCCCTGACGGAGTTCGCGGAAGCGGCCCTGAATTATCGACGCGTCTCCCCCCGCTACCGCCCCTACCTGGGTGTGCTGGTAGCCCGGCTGGACGAGCACCTCGCGGAGATCGACGGCCTTCTTCAAAGCCACATCCCCAACTGGCGCCTCGAGCGCCTGGCAGCCATCGACCGCAACATCCTGCGGTTGGGCGTCCTGGAGCTGCGGTACGTGGAAGAGATACCAGGCAAGGTCGCGATCACGGAGGCGATCGGGTTGGCCGAGCGATACGGGAGCGATGACAGCGGCGCGTTCGTGAACGGGGTGCTGGACTCCGTCTACCAGGAAGCCACCATCGCCGGGTGAAGCCACGCGATTCGGAACGAGAATCCTCGTCGTCAACTGGCAGGACCGCCGGAACCCGCAGGCGGGCGGCGCGGAGATCCATCTGCATGAGATCTTCGGCAGGCTTGCCCAGCGGGGCCACGACGTCACGCTGCTCGTCTCCGGTTGGCGAGGCGCGCCGCCTACCGAACGGCTGGACGGGATGGAGGTCGTTCGCGCCGGAAGCCGCTACACGTTTCCGCTGCACGCGCGCCGGGCCTTTCGGCGCCTGGACGGGAAGCGCTTCGATCTCATCGTCGAGGACATCAACAAGTCGCCGCTGTTCACGCCGCGCTGGAGCGACACTCCCGTCGCCGTGCTCGTTCCTCATCTCTTCGGAACGACGGCGTTTCGCGAGGCGTGGCCGCCGGTGGCTTCTGCCGTCTGGCTGGCGGAGCGCCGGATGCTTCCCGCTTACGAACACGTGCCGATACAGGCGATCTCCCGGAGCACGAAGGAGGATCTGGTCGGGCGGGGCTTCTCGGCAGACCGGATACGCGTGGTCTACCCCGGCGTGGATCATCGTGTCTATCGGCCGGACCCCGAGTTGGCACGATTTCAGCAGCCAACTTTCGCGTACGTGGGGCGGCTGAAGCGCTACAAGGGATTGGACGTCGTGCTGTCGGCTGCGGCGGAGCTCGACCGGTCGGGTTGGCCAGGTCGAATCCTGATCGCCGGGACCGGCGACGACGAGGAACGGCTTCGACGCCTCGTGCGGGACAGGCGTCTCGATAAGAACGTCGAGTTCTTGGGTTTCGTCGCCGAGGAGCGTAAGGTCGAGTTGCTGCGTCGAGCGTGGGCGATCCTGTATCCTTCTCCGAAGGAGGGGTGGGGTCTCACGAACGTGGAGGCAGCGGCATGCGGAACGGCCGCGGTCGCCAGCGACTCGCCGGGCCTGCGCGAGTCCGTCGCTCACGAGAGATCGGGCTACCTCGTGAGTCATCACCAGGTGAGTGATTGGGTGGCCCGCCTCCGGGAGCTTACCGACAGCCCGGAGCTGCGCGACCGCCTCGGACGTGGAGCCTTGGAGCACGCCGCCGGCTACTCGTGGGATCGAGCGGCCGACGAAACGGAGGCGTGGCTAGATGCCGCGCTCAGCGGCCACGGGGGCCGCCGATAGGAAGGAGAATGGCATGCAGGTGATCATATCCGCACGGCATTTCGAAGTCTCGGACGCACTTCGGGGGCTGGTCGAGGAGAGGTTCTCCCGGATGGACCGGTTCGAAGAGCGCATCGGCCGAGTGGAAGTGACGCTGCTGGAGGAAAAGAACCGATATGAAGTGGAGGGCGATCTGAGGGTCGACGGCCGAGGGAGCCTCCACGCCCACGCGGAGGCCGCCGACTTTCGCACGGCCCTGGACAAGGTCGTGGCCAAGCTGTCCCGTCAACTGAAGAAGAACCGCTCTCGATACAAGAAACGCAACGCCGTCAACAAGGACCGTCTGATCATCCCCACCGAGGAGCCGACCGCTTGAAGACGCTGCGGGTAAGCGAGCTGCTCGAGCAAAAGGGAGAGAGCCTCGCACTGAAAGTCATCGCCGGCGAAGAGGGTCTGGACAGAGAGGTAGAGCGCGCCGACGTCTCGAGTCCGGGAATCGCTCTCACGGGCTTTGTCGAGCGGATTCCGAGCGGCCGTGTCCAGGTCTTCGGCGAGACAGAGGTGGCTTTCCTGCAGTCGCTCGACCCGGAGGCGCAGCGCGCGGCGGCGGAGTTCATCCTCCGCGCCGATGTACCGTGCCTCTTCATCACCAAGGGGATGGATCCTCCGGAGTCGCTCAAGGCAGCGGCGAACGAGCACGGCATCCCGCTTATCCAGTCGCAGCTGAAGACCGGTGAGTTCTACCGCCGCGTCAAGCCGTACCTGGACGATGAGTTCGCGCCGACGAGCGTCATGCACGGGTCGCTTGCGGATGTCTACGGCGTGGGCCTGCTGTTTATCGGAAAGAGCGGCATCGGCAAGAGCGAGTGTGTGCTCGATCTCGTGGAGAGGGGACATCGTCTCGTCGCCGACGACGTCGTTGTGGTCACGCGCCGCGGGCACGACGTCATATTGGGCCGTGGTCTGGAGCAACAGCAGCACCACATGGAGATCCGGGGCATCGGGATCATCGACGTGCGGGCGCTCTTCGGCATCCACGCGACGCGGCAGCAGAAGCGCATCGAGGTGGTCGTCCAGCTCGAGGAGTGGAGCGACACGGGCGACTACGACCGCACCGGACTGAGCCAGAGGACGACCTCGGTTCTGAATGTCGACTTGCCGGTGGTCGTGATTCCGCTCAACCCCGGGAAGAACATCACCGTGATCGCCGAAGTGGTCTCGATGCGGCACCTCCTGAAGTACTCGGGGGTCGACAGCGCCCTCGAGTTCCACCGGAGCATGCGGCACCGCATGCAGCCGGTCCGCGAGTACCTGGAGGAAGATTATGAGTGAAGTGCGTGGCGTCGTCGTCGCGCACGGGGAGCTCGCTTCCGCACTGGTTCGGGTCGTAGAAGGGATATCGGGTGTGCAGAGGGCGCTGGAGCCGGTGACGAACGTCGGCTGCACGCCCGACGAGTTGGCTGGCCGCGTGGCTGGGGCGGTCGGAGAGGGACCTGCCGTCGTCTTCGTGGACATGGCCGCAGGAAGCTGCGGCTTCGCCGGCCAGCGCATCGCCAGGGATGGAAACGTGGCGGTCGTCTCCGGCGTCAACCTGCCAATGCTTCTGGATTTCGTCTTCCATCGCGAGATGGACTTCCGAGCGCTCGCCGAGCGGGTGGTGGAGAAGGGGAGGGCGGGTGCGACCGCGGACGTGCCGAGCGAGTAGCCAATGCCGATAGCGGTGTACAGGATCGATGAGCGCCTGCTCCACGGCCAGGTCGTCGTGGGCTGGGGTCGGAGGCTCGGGATCGGTTTCTACGCCGTCGTCGACGACCGGATCGCCGGGACCGCGTGGGAGCGCGACCTGTACGGAAGCGCGCTGCCCGCGGGAGTCGAGTCATTCTTCCTCACGGTCGAGGACGCGATCGGGCAGCTGCCCGAGCTGGAGGGGCGTGGCGACGTCGGCATGGTGCTGACGGCGGGAACGGCAGAGATGCGCCGGCTCGGTGAGGCCGGGCTGCTGGTCGGTCAGGAGGTCAACCTCGGTGGACTGCACGCGACGGAGGGGCGTAAGCGGCTTCTGGATTACCTGTTCGCCTCCAGTGACGAGCTCCAGGACATCCGTGCGCTGGGCGACCTCGCCGGCGCGGTCTCGGCGCGTGACCTGCCCGGGTCACCGCGGATCGGTCTGCGACGCTTGCTGAAGACGGTTGAGCGAGCTCGACCTTAGCCTCGGGCTGCTGGCCGCCCTGGTCGCGTGCGGCGCCGCTTTGGGTCTGGATGCCGTGTCGTGGCCGCAGGTCATGATCTCCCGACCGATCGTGGCGGCGACCCTCGGGGGAGCGCTGTTGGGAGATGCCGCTTCCGGTTTTCTGGTGGGGGCCGTGCTCGAGCTCCTCGGATTGGGTCACACGCCCTACGGCGCGGCCGTCTACCCGGAAACGGGGCCGGCGGGCCTCCTGGCCGGTGCCGGCCTGGCCGCCGGTGGAGGCACGGCCATCGGACCGCTGCTCGTCGCTGCGGCGAGCGGCTGGGCAATCGGCTGGATCGGAGCGATCTCTGTACGCATGCAACGAAGCCTCAACGAGCGCCTCCTCGCCGGTGGCGGCCTCGCCGCACCGGCGAAGAGACTCGAGCGCCGGCATCGGCTCGCCATGGTGCTGGATGCCTTGCGCGCGGGGACGCTCACGGCGGCCTTCGCCCTGCCGGTCATGCTGTTGGTCAAGCTGGCTCACGGGATCTCGACGATCGAGGGAGTGGTTGCGGCTTCGGCGCTCCTCCTTGCGGGAATGGGGTTCGCGGGCGGCGCGGGCGCTGGCCTGATGCGCCGACGCGCGACGGACCCGGTGCTGCTCCTCGCTGGTGGCGCGATAGCCCTGGCGATGATCGTGACGGGGAGGTAGCGCGGTGCAGCCCACGAGATCCGACCAGGTCGCATCGTTCTTGAGGTGCTTTGCCGTTCAGGGCTCCTGGAACTACCGCTCGCTGGTCGCCGGCGGCCTGGCCAACGCGATGCTTCCTCTGCTGAGACGCATTTACGCGGGAGATCCGGTACGCCTTCGGGCCGCGATGGAGAGACATCTCGAGCCGTTCAACGGACACCCGTACCTTTGCCCGATGGCCGTGACGGCACTTGCTCGGCTGGAGCACGATGGGGAGTCTCCGGAGAGGATCGACCGCTTTCGCTCCACGCTGCGGGGGCCTCTCGGTGCGGTGGGCGACGAGCTGGTTTGGGCGACGTGGAGGCCCTTCTGCCTGCTGCTGTCGATCACGCTGTTCTGGCTTTCGGGTCGCCCGTGGGTAGCGGTTGGCGTCTTTCTTCTCGTCTACAACCTCGGGCACATCTGGCTCAGGGCGTGGTCGTTCCGGCGAGGCTGGACCCACGGTCTCGGCGTCGGTAGGGACCTCGGCGATCCTCCCTGGGCCCGCGTCGTGCCCTGGATTACGAGCCTGAACCTGTGTCTCATCGGATCGGCCGTCGTGTTGGTGTCGTGGTTGATCGCCCCGGATACGATTAGCCGCCCGGGAGTAGCTCTTGCGCTGGCGGCGGCCGCCATGCTCGGATACGCGCGACCGGCGCTCGGCGAGCGGGTCGCAGCGGGCCTGGTGCTGACCGCTCCCGTCCTTCTGGTTCTCCTCGGTGCCTGAGGAGGCAGGGTGATGGGCGGCGAGATCGAGGTATCGAAGCACGTGAGCGTGACGAACCGGTACGGGCTTCACGCACGGCCCGCCGCGGAGTTCGTCAAGCTCGCATCGCGATTCCGGTCGGAGGTGTGGGTCGAGAAGGATGGACTCGAAGTAAACGGCAAGAGCATTATGGGAGTACTGATGCTGGCCGCGGAATCGGGATCTAAGCTGCGTCTTCGCGTCGTCGGCGACGATGCCGAGTCGGCTTTGGAGGCGCTCGCACAGCTGATCGAGCGTGGGCTTGCGGATAACGAGTTGGACGAGCTTAGCTCCGCTGATAGAGAGCAGAGCCAATGAGCTGGATGTCGCACGGAGGATGAGTTGGATGTCGCACAGACGATGAGCTGGATGCTGCACGGAATCGGAGCGTCGCCCGGCCGAGCTCACGGCCACTCCCTGCGAGCAGGCTGGGACGTGCCGTCCGTGCCGCATCGAACGATCAGTCCGGCCGAAGTCGACGCCGAGGTGGAGCGCTTCGAGGAAGCGAGAAGGTGGGCCAAGGAGCGCATTCTGCAGATCCAGGTGGCTACGAGCGAGCGCATCGGACCCGTCGAGGGCAAGATCTTCGAGGCGCAGGCCATGATGCTCGAAGACCCCGATCTGATCTCCGGAACGATCTCCTACATCCGCGAGAACTATCTGCCGGCCGAGCGGGCCATCGACTGGCGACTCCTGGAGCTCCGGTCCCGCTTCGCCGATACGGCCCACGTGATGGCGCTCGATCGCCTCGCTGATCTGCGGGATATCCGCCAGCGCGTGCTCTCTCGGCTGCTGGGTATCGAGGAAAGGGACGTCGTCTCGGAGCTGCCCGAAGACGGAGCCGTTCTGGTATTCGACGAGCTGACGCCGAGCCTGGCTGTGCAGCTGGGTGGTCACGGAGTGCTCGGTCTCCTCACGGCTACCGGGTCGCGGGCATCCCACTCGGCGGTGATCGCCCGCTCCCTCGGCGTGCCCTGCGTCGTCGGCATTGGGCCGCGACTCGCCGAGCTGACGGACGGTCACGAAGTCATCCTCGATGGCGCCACCGGGCGAGTGATCGTGCACCCGACGGAAGGGGAGATCGACACCTACCGGCGCTCGGCCCTTCACACCAGCGAGAGGGAACGTCGCCTCGAGGAGCTTGCCTGCTGCGTGACCCAGACGACCGACGGGATCCGGGTGATCCTGCAAGCGAATCTGGATCAGCCCGATGACGCGCCCGCCGCCCTGAGGGTCGGTGCGGAAGGCGTGGGCCTGTTCCGCTCGGAGTTTCTCGTGATCGGCCGGAGGACGATCCCCGACGAGGACGAGCAGTACGACGCGTATCGGCGAGTCGTGGAGGCTTTTCCGGAGTTCGAAATCACGTTGCGAACGTTCGACATCGGCGGCGACAAGTTCCCGATCTTCCTGCCGATGCCTATGGAGGAGAATCCATACCTCGGCTGGCGCGCCATCCGTGTGTGCCTCGATCTTCCCGATCTGTTCCGCAATCAGCTGCGCGCGGCGGTGCGAGCGGCAGAGCACGGCCGGTTGCGGATCCTCCTCCCCTTCATCGTCTCATCGGATGAGATCCGGCGCACGCGCGATATACTGGACGAGGTGCGCGCCTCCTTGAACGCCGGCTCGGCTCCCGAGGTGCCGCTCGGGATCATGATCGAGACCCCGGCGGCCCTTGAAACCGTGGATCGGTTGGCGCCGCACGTGGACTTTCTCAGCCTCGGTACCAACGATCTCACGCAGTACACCCTCGCCGTGGATCGCGGCAACGCTCGCCTGGTGGACCTCTTCGATCCCTTGCACCCGGCCTTGTTCCGGATGTATCGCCGCCTGGCCCGGTCGGCGGACGAGGCGGGCGTCGGGGTGAGCGTTTGTGGAGATCTGGCGGAAGATCCGGTGGGGGTCGCCGCGCTCATCGGACTCGGGTATCGGACTTTCAGCCTCGCACCTCCGGCTCATCCGGAGGTCAAGGAGGCGGTCCTGGCCGCCTCCGCCTCCGATCTTGCCGAGATCGCGGCGCGACTCGAGGATGGCGACCAACCCCGCGACATCCGACGCCCATTCCGCCGCTATCTGGAGGAGATTCTGCCCCAGGAAGAGGGGCATCTCGATCGCTTGTCAGTCGTCTGAAGGTCGGGTACCTTCACGCGCGTTTCTTGCCGCGAAACCCTGGACGGGCCTGGCATAGGCCTACAGCGGGCGCACATCGAGCTCAAAAGCGGGCTTAAAGGACAAAATGACGCCTAGGATACATCTCTTCACATCCGAATCGGTTACGGAAGGCCACCCCGACAAGGTCGCTGACCAGATCTCCGACGCGGTGCTGGACTCCATGCTGGAGCAGGATGAAGTCTCCCGGGTGGCGTGCGAGACCCTGGTGACCACCGGCCTCGCTCTCATCGCTGGAGAGGTCACGAGCTCGGCATCCGTCCATCTCCCCGATGTCGTGCGCGAGACCATTCGACGGATCGGGTACGACGATCCTGCGCTAGGCTTCGATTGCGACAGCTGCGCGGTTCTCGTGTCGATGGACAGACAATCGCAGGACATCGCCATGGGTGTGGATTCCGGCGGCGCCGGAGACCAAGGCATGATGTTCGGCTACGCGACGGACGAGACCGAGAGCCTGATGCCACTGCCGATCTCCCTCGCCCACCGCCTCACCCTTCGGCTGTCTGAAGCCCGCAAGCAGGGGGTTCTCGACTGGCTCCGCCCGGACGGGAAGTCTCAAGTCACGGTCGAGTACGAGGACGATTCTCCGAAGCGGGTTACCACCGTCGTCATCAGCACGCAGCACGACCCGGACGTTCCCAAGGAGCAGTTGGAGGAAGGGATCCGGCGTGAGGTCATCGATCCGGTGCTGCCGTCGGAGATGTACGATCGAGACTCCCTGCGCTGCCACATCAATCCGACCGGGCGCTTCGTGATCGGTGGTCCCCAGGGAGACGCGGGAGTCACGGGACGGAAGGTGATCGTCGACACGTACGGCGGCGTGGGGAGCCATGGCGGGGGCGCTTTCAGCGGCAAGGATCCGACGAAGGTGGATCGTTCCGCCAGCTACGCTGCACGCTGGGTGGCGAAGAACATCGTGGCGGCCGGCCTCGCGCGGCGTGCGGAGATCCAGCTGGCCTACGCGATCGGAGTGGCCGAGCCCGTGTCGATCATGCTGAACTCGTTCGGAACCGGGGTGGCGCCCGATGCCGAACTGGAGAAGTGGGTCGGGAGCGTATTCGACCTCCAGCCGCTGCAGATCATCGAACAGCTGAACCTGCGAAAGCCGATCTTCCAGCGTACCGCCGCCTACGGCCACTTCGGCCGCCTGCCCGACGACGATGGCGGTTTCAGTTGGGAGAAGACCGACCGGATGAACGATCTGAAAGCGTGCCTTTGAGGTCCGGAAGAGTCGCGGCGATCCGCGGCCACCGACGCGGCGGCCAGCCTGCCGCCAGAGTGTTCTTTCTTAGAGAGATGTGTGAGGATCGGAGATGAACGAGACGACGACCATAGAGCATGACGTAGCGGATCTTGGCTTGGCCGAGGCCGGCCGACTTCGGGTCGAGTGGGCTGAGCGGTCCATGCCGGTTCTCAGGCAGATCCGTGAGAGATTCGCGGCGGAGCGGCCGCTGGAGGGCGTGCGGGTGTCGGCCTGCCTTCACGTGACCACCGAAACGGCGAACCTGATGCTCACGCTGCAGGAAGGCGGCGCCGATGTGCTGCTGTGCGCTTCCAATCCGCTCTCGACTCAGGATCCCGTGGCGGCCTATCTGGTAACGCGGGACATCAAGACCTTTGCCGTCAAGGGCGAGGACAACGACCGCTACTACGATCACATCCGAGCTGCGCTGGCTCACCAGCCGAGCATCACGATGGATGACGGTGCGGACCTGGTGGGGGCGATCCACATGCTGGCGCTGGATCGCTACGACGATCTGGCTCCGGGCATCCGGGAGTGGAGCACGGGCCTGCCGGCCGGGGAGCTGGACGCGATTCTCCAGAACGTGGTCGGTTCGACCGAGGAGACGACGACCGGGATCATCCGCCTGCGGGCGATGGCCGCGGACGGCATTCTGCGCTTCCCGGTGATGGCGGTCAACGACAGCTACACCAAGCACATGTTCGACAACCAGTACGGAACCGGCCAGTCCACGCTGGACGGGATTCTCCGCGCCACGAACATGCTTCTCGCCGGCTCCACCGTCGTTGTGGCGGGCTACGGATGGTGCGGCCGCGGCGTGGCCACGCGCGCGCGTGGCGCCGGCGCCAAGGTGATCGTCACGGAGGTGGATCCGCTGCGAGGCCTGGAGGCCACCATGGATGGCTTCCAGGTGATGCCGATGTCGGAGGCTGCCACCCGGGGAGATCTCTTCATCACGTTGACCGGCGACATCGGCGTGCTCCGGCGCGAGCACTTCGAGGCGATGAGGGATGGAGCCATCGTGGCCAACTCCGGCCACTTCGACGTCGAGATAGACATCCCGGCACTCGAAGAGGTGGCGGAAGAGGGTCCGCACGAGCTCCGCCCGTACGTCGAGGAGTACGTCGTGAACGGCCGTCGGATCGTGCTGCTGGGCCGGGGTCGTCTGATCAACCTGGCCAGCGCCGAGGGCCATCCCGCGAGCGTCATGGACATGTCCTTCGCGAACCAGGCCCTAGCGGCGGAGTACCTACAGCGACACGGCGCGGCGTTGACAGCCGAAGTGCACCGCGTCCCGGTGGAGATGGACCGTGAGATCGCGCGCTTGAAGCTGGGCTCCATGGACGTCGAAGTCGACTCCTTGACGCCTGAGCAGGAGAGCTACCTCTCCTCGTGGGACCAGGGTACCTGACGGTTACGGGGCGCGGCAGCCGATTCTCGGTGGGGCGAGGGCATGACCGACACCAACGGAATGACCGAAGTGAGCGTGGCGAGTCTGGGGCTGGACAAGTCCTCCAACACGCCCGTGGTCATCCTCAAGGAGAACGAGGGCGAGCGCCTCCTTCCGATCTGGATCGGCCCGGGCGAGGCCAGCGCGATCGCGATGGAGCTTGCCGGGGTCAAGTTCTCCCGCCCCCTCACGCACGACCTGCTGATGACGATCGTTCGCGGCCTCGGAAGCGAGCTCGTGAGGGTGATCATCACGAAGGTCATCGAGAACACCTACTACGCCTCGTTGATCCTCCGGCGTAACGGCGAGTTCATCTCCGTGGATTCGCGGCCCAGCGACAGCATCGCTCTCGCGCTACGGTCGAGAGCGCCGATCTTCGCCGATGACGAGCTGCTCGAGCTCACGGCCATGGAGATCGAGGAGGCCGGCTTCGACGAGGCGGCCTTCGAGGCCTCTGAAGCCGTCGCGGCCGAGGAGGCGTCCCAGCCGGGAGAAGAAGCGGCCAACGGAGAAGAGCTGCGCGACTACCTCAAGGGGCTGAACCCCGAGGATTTCGGGCGCTTCAAGCCCTGACCCTCCGACCGTCTCAGGCTTGCGGCACGCGCCGCTCCAGGCGTACCCTGCGGCAGTACCTCGTCATGGATAGGCGGTAACGGAAGTCGGATAAGCCGACGCGGCCCCGCCACTGTGTGAGGCCCGGCGCCCAGCGCCGTGTCCCCGGCCAGCTCCAACCGAGCGAATCGGCAGAGCGACCGAGGAGGCCTCGAGCCAGGAGACGACCCCATCCATGCCCATGAACAGCTCTTCGCGGGAAGGGCGTGGGCGGGTTGCGGTCTTCGAGCCCTGACCAACGCCGTTCCTGGAAAGGTTCGACGTTTGGCCGTCAAGCTTCGGGCGCTCGGGACCGTTTTTTTCTTTTCGGTCCTCATCTTCCAGCTCGCCAGCTCGGCCGGCGCAGGCTCTCGCGACGCAGGCTCTCGCGACGCGGGATCACCCTCTCGCGACACGGTGCGGGTCATCGACGATGAGGGTACCTCGGCAGCGTTTCCTCGGCCGCCCGCGAGGATCGTCTCGTTGCTGCCGGCCGCTACCGAGATACTGTTCGAGATCGGTGCCGGTGGGGATCTGGTCGGACGAACGCGGTTTGACTCCCATCCCCTCGAGGCATCGGAGGTGCCGAGCGTCGGCGATGGAGTCCGGCCCTCCGTGGAGTTGGTCGTTTCCCGCCAGCCCGACCTGGTCATCCTGTTTGCCGGGCCCGATTCACGGGCTGCGAGCGATGCTCTGCGGCGAATCGGAGTGCCCGTGCTCGCCCTCCACCACAACACGCTGTCGGATCTCCACCTGAACATCGAGCGCCTGGGCAGGGTCACGGGGCGCGATTCCGCCGCCGCGCGACTGAGCGGCAGGATCCGTGATGACCTGGGAGGGATCCGGAGGGTCACGCGGGAGCTTCCTGAACGCTCCGTCTATTACGACGCCTGGTGGCATCCGCCCATCACCATTGGCGGCGGCAGCTACCTGGATTCGCTGATCACGCTGGCGGGCGGTCGCAACGTGTTCGGCGATCTCGCGAGTCCGTCGCCGCAGGTGAGTCTGGAGGCGGTCGCCGCTCGCGATCCCGAGATCATTCTCTACCCGGTGCACCGCGGAGCGGAGCGCACGCCGATCACCGATAGGCCGGGTTGGGAGGTGCTCGGTGCGGTCCGGGGAGACCGCGTCAGGGTGTTCGACGGCGAGATCGTCGTGAGGCTGGGCCCGAGGATCGCCGACGCGGTCCGCGAGCTCGCCCGCGCGATCCACGCCGATTCCTTCTCCCGGCCCGGGCCGCCCACGGCGGGAGATGCGGGAGATGAAGAGCCATGAGGAGGCGGCGCAACCGCGCGATCGGGATTCTCGGTCTCTCGCTCCTGCTCGTGGTGGCGATGGCGGCCGCGCTCGCCGTCGGTCCGGCGAACCTCTCCCTGCCCGAGATATGGACGGCGTTGCAGCCGTCGGCCGGCGAGTCTCCCGCGCGGGCGATCCTCCTCTGGGTGAGGATGCCCAGGATCGTGGCGGCCGCACTGTCGGGCGCGGGTCTCGCCGTCTCGGGAGTCCTCTTTCAGGCGCTCCTCCGCAACCCGCTCGCCGAGCCCTACCTGCTCGGCGTGTCGAGCGGCGCCGCGCTGGGCGCCGTGGCCGCGCTGTCGTTGGGACTGACGGTAGGGCCGGTGGGCGTCGCCCTGGCCGCCCTGGCGGGGGCTCTGATCGCGATCGCCACCGTGTTTCGGGTCGCGTACGCCGCGGGGCAGCTCGACACGCGGGTGCTCATCCTCGCCGGGGTCGTCGTCGCATCCTTCTTCGGAGCCGGCGTCATGCTCGTGCTGACCCTGGCCGAGGGGCGAACGGCGCGGTCGGCGCTTCTCTGGACGATGGGTAGCTTCGGCCAGGCCTCCTGGCAGATGAACGTCGCTCTGGCGGCGTACTCCGTCCCGGCCGCTCTGGCGGCTTTCGGGCTGAGCCGCCACCTGAACGCGTTGGCGCTCGACGAGGAGAGTGCCGCGCACCTCGGGACGGAGGTAGAGCGGGTCAAGAAGATCTCGTACCTGCTGGCCTCGCTCCTCGCGGCCGCGGCCGTGAGCGTGGCCGGGGTGATCGGTTTCGTGGGACTGGTCGTGCCCCACGCCATCAGGCTGGTTTGGGGCGTCGACCACCGATACCTGATACCGATGTCGTTTCTGGCCGGGGGGTCGCTTCTCGTGCTGGCCGATGCGGCGGCGCGGACGGTGGCACAGCCGCTGGAGGTTCCGGTCGGCGTCGTGACCGCCCTGATCGGCGTGCCGTTCTTCCTTGTCCTCCTGCGGCGCGGCTACGCGAGGAAACCGCTGTGAGCTTCGAGCTCGGCGATGCCTGGTTCCGGTACCCGCGCTCCGGCGAGCCGGCGTTGCGCGGGGTCAGCGTGGAGATTCCCGCCGGATCCCACACCGCCGTGGTGGGCCCGAACGGCGCCGGGAAGACGACGCTAGCGAGACTTCTGTTGGGCACTCTCCGGCCACAGAGTGGACACGCGCTGTTCGAGGGCCGCCCGGCCGCCGATTGGCCGAGACGCGAGATGGCGAAACGCGTGGGCGTCGTGGCACAGGGGGGACCGCCCGTTCTGCCGATCTCCGTGAGCGGGTTCGTGGAGATGGGGAGGAATCCGTATGTGCGGCCCTGGGCTCCCCTCGGGGAAGAGGACCGGGAGAAGGTGTCGGGCGCACTGCGGCGTGCGGACCTCGAGGAGCTCGCGAGCCGGTCGGTCACCGAGCTGAGCGGCGGTGAGGTGCAGCGCGCCAAGCTCGCCAGGGCCTTCGCCCAGGATCCGACGGTACTCGTCCTCGACGAGCCCACCGCGCATCTGGATGTGGCCCACGAGATGGAGATCTTCCGCCTCGTTCGGGATTTCGTGGACGCCGGAGGGTCGGCGGTCACCATCACGCACAGCCTCCACCTGGCGGGCCGGTTCGCCGATCGGCTCTGCTTGCTCGCGGATGGTCTCCTCGAGGCTGCCGGATCGCCGTCCGAGGTGCTGCGATCGGAGGTGCTCAGCCGCGTCTTCGACTGGCCGATCGAGGTGGTGGCGCTCGACCACGCCGGCCTGGCCGGACTCCACGTCGTGCCCGTCGATCGGGATCAAGACCCGACTCGTTCCGAGGAGCCGACGTGAGAGGCCGCGCGGCCGGACGCGGACGAAAGCTGGCGATTCTGCTCGCCGTCGCGGCCTCGGCGCCGTTTCCCGGAACATCCCACGCCCAGGAAGAGCCTGCGCTTCGCGGCGAGGTCGACGAGCGGGCGGGCCCGGTCCGACTCACGGTGCTCGTTCGCTCGGAGTCCGGTGAGCGCGTACGGGGTGCCACCGTGCGCCTGACGTTCGCGGACAGCGCTTCCGTCTCGGCGTCCGAGCTGGTCGAGATCGGTGAGGGCCGGTACGAGAGCGACGAGCTCGAGGCCGGCCGTTACGAGCTCGTGGCGGAGGCCCTCGGCTACGAGACGGCGCGTCGGCCGGTCGAGCTCGACGGCAGCGGGATCTCGATCACGCTAACGGTAGGCGTGCAGCCCGTGGCCGTAACCGAGGTGATCGCCGCCGTCGGCCGGCCCGACGCCGGGGCGCTGCCCGGGCACGCGACGAGCCGGATTCCGTTGGACGGCGGCCCCCGCACGCTGGCGGATCGTCTGGCCGAGGAGCCCGGTGTCCAGGTCCGGCCTTCGGTCGGGGGAGGGCAGGTCGGGACCGTTCGCGGCAGTCGCCCCGAAGGCCTTCTCGTGCTGCTGGACGGGCTTCCCGTGAACGACCCGCTCGGCGGCTCGGCCGACCTGTCGAGAATCCCGGTGGCGACGCTCTCCGCGGCGACGCTGGTGCGCGGCGCCTCTCCGCGCTTCGGCTCCGGGGCGATAGCCGGAGTTCTGCTGCTCGAATCGAGGCGACCGGACGGCATGAGCGCCGCCGGAGGGTTCGAGGTGGGCTCGTTCGGCCGTCTGGCCGCCGACGGCTATGCGTCGATCGGCGGAGAGCTCGGGACGCTCGCGGCCGGCTTCCGCATGGAGGGGATCGAGAACGACTACGAGTACCCGAACCACGTGCTTCCGGGGACCCCCACGGAGATCAGGGAGAACGCCGATGCTGAGGGGTTGCACCTATGGGTGTCGGGAGCGCCCGGGGCTCTGCCCGTATTCGCGCAGCTTCGCTACGACGACGTGGATCGAGGAGCACCGGGGCGGATGGGCACGCAGGCCTTCGATGAGGCCCGGTACGCGGACCGCTCCCTCCAGGCCCTCCTGGGCTACGGATCGTCGACCGGACGGATCAGCGGCACGATGGCGAAGCGCGACATCCTCTACCGGGACCCTCGCCGCAACGTGGAGTCGACCCAGTCGCTGACCAGCCTGCGGCTGGCGGGCTCAGGGTGGATTCCGGGTCTCGGGCTGGAGCTCTCGAGCTACGTGGCCCGCGAGGCCGTGACGGAGGCTGCAGCGGCCGACCGCCCCGTGCGGTGGAGCGGTGGGCTCTGGTTGGGTCGGACGTTCGAGACGGGGCGGCTCTCCGTGCAGCCGGGTGTGGCCACCGATCTTTCCACCGACGGCAGCGCGGTCAACCCGGAGATCGCCCTGGCCGCTCAACTGGGCCCCGCCTGGAAGCTGTGGGGGAGGGCCGGCAGCGCCTACCGGCTTCCGAGCTTCGCGGACCTCTACGCCGCGTCGGCCAGGAGTATCCTGGCCAACCCGAATCTGGGGCCGGAACGGGTGGTGATCGATGCCGAGGCCGGCGTCGGTTGGACGTCGGGCGCCGGGACCGACGCCGATGATCGCGGCAGCGCCCGGGGAGGCGTGGACGTTCAGGCGGTGGCGTTCTACCGACGGACGAACGATCCGATCGTCTGGGTGGCCAGCGCCGTCGCGTTGTGGAGTCCGCGCAACCTGGATCGGCTTACGGCGGCGGGTCTGGAGATTCGTGGAGACGTGCCGTTGGGAGATCGAGGCCCCAGGGCGGGTGGATCCTTCACCTTTCAGCGAAGTCGTCTCGGGTTCGGCGACAACCGAAACCCGATGCCCTATCAGCCCGATGTCGCAGGCGACATCTACATCGGCGGAGTCGTCGCGCAGATCTGGCTCAGGGGCGCGATCAGAATCGAAGGGAGCCGGACGACCACGCTCGCGGGATTTCGTCGATTGCCCGCGTACGCGGTGGCGCGCTTCGATGCGAGCCGTGGGTTCAGGATCGGTTCTCTCGCGCTGGAGGCGGCCCTGGCGGTCGACAACCTGCTCGACGTGCGCTACGAGTTGATCGAGCTCTACCCCGAGCCTGGCCGGAGCCTGCTGTTCCGGCTCGAGCTTCGTCGTTGACCCGAGGTCGCCGGCGTGCGGCCGGCGGCCGCAACCGGTAAGAGATCGGACATGAGATCAAGGAGGCACAGCGCGAGGCCTTTCGGCAGAGCCGGGCTCGTTTCGGTCGCCCTCGGCCTGTCGGTCGTGCTCGCCCTGGTGGCCCTCGCCGGCTGCTCGGCGGACGGAGGTGGCCCCACGGGCCCGGGACCGGGAGATCCTCCCGCCGCCCTGCTCGCCCTGCATTCGGTGGGCCAGATCATGCAGGGTTACGAGGTACGCGGGGAGATTACGCCGTCGGGGGGCGCGATCGATCTGGGCGGACTCTTCGACGGCGATGCGATGTCCGTGGGTGGACTGGTCACAGATCTGACCGCCGTCGTGACCGAGAGCGATTTCGGAGGAGATCGCGCGCTCGTGGTGGACGTCCCCAGCCGTAGCTCGGTGGCGATCGCCTTTCCGGACGAGCCGGCCAACCCGTCCAAGCCTTTCGTCGTCGAGAGCCGCGGAAGCACCTTCGTGGGCGGGCGCGCCTCCAACTCCGTCTACGAGCTGTCGATCACCGCTCCGGCCACGCCGCCGGCGGTCTTTGCCCGGGATGTCGGCGAGTTCATCGAGAAGGTGGTCGTGACCAACGACCGGGTCTTCGTGATCGACTCCAACATCGACGATGTAGGCTTCACCTTCGAGCCGCTCGGAAACAGCCGCGTCGTCGTGTTCGAGACCAGCGGCGAGCTCGTGCGCGTGATCGAGCTGCCGGGCCTGCAGGCGACGAACGCGGTGCTCTCCGCCGGGCGCCTCGTCGTTCTGAACGCGGGCACGCTGGGCCCCGCGTTCGAGCCGGAGGGGAACGGCAGCCTCGCGGTCATCGATCCGGTTTCCCTTCAGCTTTCGGGGCCGTTTCCGCTGGGAGGCAACGGGGTATCCATCGAAGAGGGCGCCGAAGGGCGCGTCTACGTCGCCGTCACGAGCGATTTCGTCTCGATCCGGACGCTGAGGTTCGACCCCGCGGCGCCGGGCTTCCTAGACGGGCCGCAGGATCCGGTTCAGACGCGGGATGCGGACGGAACACCGATCTCGTGCTGGACGGCTACGGCGCTATCGGACGGACGCCTGGTCTGCGCGACGTTCCGCTCCGAGCAGGCGGGCGAGCTCTTTCTGCTGAACGCGGACGGCAGCTTCCTCGACTCGGTGCCGGGCGGGTTCGGGACGACCGATCTGGAGATCGTGACGCCCTAGACGTAGGATGCCGCGGACAGCCACTGGATCTCCGCGGGAGGGAGCCGTGCCGATCGTCACCACGCGCTGCGTGGTTCTTCAGACCTACAGCTACAGCGACACGAGCAAGATCCTGCGCCTGATGACCCGGGAGCACGGACCGCGATCGGCGATCGCACGTGGCGCGCTCCGTCCCCGAAGCCGCTTCGGCGGCCTCATCGAGCCGTTCGCCGAGGGCCAGGCAACGCTGTACGTGCGTGAGAACCGGGATCTGGACACGCTGTCGGCCTTCGAGCTCTACCGGGAACGGCAGGCGCTGGGCTCGGATCTCACCCGCTTCGCCGGGGCCTCCGTGCTCTGCGAGCTGGTGATGCGCCTGGCTCCCGAGCATCGGGACGACCACCTCTTCGAGGTCCTGGTCGAGGGTCTGGATGCGCTTCTGGGCGCCTCCGAGGAGAGGGTGGCGGGCACGGTTCTCGGCCGGCTCTGGCTCCTCGTATCGGTGCTCGGCTTCGCCCCTCATCTCTCGCACTGCATCTCGTGCGGCCGGCCGATTTCGGCGGGAGAGTCGGCCCGCTTCGATTCATCCTCGGGCGGTCTCGGCTGCGATCGATGTGCGGGCTACGGCGAGGCGATCTCGAGCGCCGAACTCGAGACGCTGCGGCTGCTCGTGGCGACCGGCGATGGTCCGCCGTCCGTAAACGGCGTCCAGCGCCGGATCCTCATAGACTTCATCCGCTACCACCTTGCCGAGGGCGTGCGCATACGCTCCCTCGACTTCCTGGCGCGGGGCATCCGTTGAGGGCGTTGGTCGTCGGTACCGCCGGCCACGTCGACCATGGAAAGACCTCCCTGGTGCGGGCGCTCACGGGGATCGAGACGGACCGGTGGAAGGAAGAGCGGGAGCGTGGGCTCACGATCGATCTCGGCTTCGCGCCCCTGTCTCTGGGCGATGGACTGGAGGTCAGCGTCGTCGACGTGCCCGGCCACGAAGACTTCGTGAAGAACATGCTGGCCGGGGCCACGGGCATCGATCTGCTGCTCCTGGTCGTGGCGGCGGACGAGGGCCCGATGCCTCAAACGCGCGAGCATCTGGCGATCGCGCGGATACTGGGCGTCGCCGATGGCGTGGTCGTGCTCACCAAGCGGGATCGGGTGGACGAGAGCTGGCTGGGCCTCTGCCGCGACGCCGTTGGCGAGGAGCTGGAGAGAGTCTTGGGGCACGCGGAGTGGCCGATGCTGGCCATCTCTTCCGTGACCGGCGAGGGTCTCGAGGAGCTGCGGGCCGCTTTGACGGAGCGTGCGGCCGTTCTCGGGAGCTCGGAGCGAGGGGACCTTCTGCGGATGCCGGTGGATCGCTCCTTCAGCGTTGCGGGCGCTGGTACCGTCGTGACCGGCACGGTCTGGAGCGGGACGGTGAGCGTGGGTGACGAGGTGACCGTTTTTCCCGGAAGCCGGTCGGCGAGAGTTCGATCGCTTCAGGTGCACTCGACCGCACGGGAATCGGTAGGGCCGCGGAGAAGGTGTGCCGTCTCCCTCGTCGGGTTGGATCCCCTCCACGCGCCGCGTGGCGCCGTGGTGGTCGCGGGCAGCGGTTGGCGGGAGGCTCTGCGTCTCGGCGTTCGCCTGTCCGTACTCTCCCACTCGCCTCGGCGCATCGAGAGCGGTCAACGGGTGCGCGTGTACCTGGGGACGAAGGAGGTGCTTGCCCGGGTCCGCTCGCGTGCCGGCGGCCGCGGTGCGGAGCCACTGGAGCCCGGCGCCGAGGGATGGGCGATCCTGGAGCTGGAGGAGGCGCTCGTCGCCCGGGCCCTCGACCGGTTCGTCGTTCGATTCTACTCGCCGATCACGACGATCGGGGGGGGGATGGTGGCCGAGCTGGACCCGCCGGTTCGCTGGCTGGATCGTACGGGGGAATGGGAGCGCATCCTCCGTGGGGGGGACGAGGCGCGACTCGAAGCCGCGGTCGGCCTCTCGGCCGGCAGGGGGACGGAGGCGGATGACCTGCCGCTGACCACCGGGCTCTCGCCCGAGAAGCTGCGAGCCCTCGAGGGCTCGGCGGAACTGCCAATCGTACGGGCCGGAGGGCGCTGGTTCTCGGCCGGGGTGGCCGAGGCTGCACGCCGGGCGCTGCTGGAGATCGTCGGCGAGTTCCACGCGGCCCGTCCGCGGGCGCCGGGCGTGTCCATGGAGGCGGTGAGAAGCAAGCTGACCGCCGCGTTCGCCCCGGAGCTCGTGGAACACGCTCTGGAGGGAGTGCTGAGCGCCGGACTGATCGTCGCGACCGGACCCGAGCTCCGGTTGAGCACGCACGACGCGCGGCTCACGGAGGCGGAGGCTCGGGTGCGGGCCCGGTTGTTGGAGGAGATCGACGACGGCGGGCTGGAGCCGCCCATGGTGACGGAGCTGGGCTCTCGCCTCGGAGTTTCCGACGAGCTCCTGCACGACCTGCTGCGGTTGCTGACGAGGGCGGGAGAGGTGGAGAACGTCAGCCCGGACATCTACCTGTCCGCTCGAAGCGCGACACGGCTCCGGGATGCCGCGGCTCGGGTGTTCGAAGACCGTCTCGTGGCGGCACCCACCGACTTCAAGCGACAGTTCGGCGTGACGCGGAAGTACCTCATCCCGCTGCTCGAGCACCTGGACCGAACTCGGGTCACGAGGCGTACCGAGGAAGGGCGAGTGTGGAGAGGTTGATCCTGAAACCGGTTTACGCGATGGTCGTCAAGTCATTGTGAGGATTGCTTATAGCGTACTGATAGCGAGCGTAGGCCTCTCCTGGCCGGGAGAGGCGCTCGCCCAGGATCCGGACGGTACGCCGCCGGCGGCGGCGGAGTTGGACGACTTCTCCCTCGATCCTGTCTTCCCGAATCCGTTCGCTGGCGAGACGCGCATCTTCTTTCGTCTCGGAGACGGCTTGTTCGAGGGCGAGGAGGTGGTGAGCGTGACCCTTCGCGTGTTCAACATCCTTCACCAGCTGGTGGCGGTACCCGTAGCGCTTGGCGAGGATGGACGCCCCGGCGAGAGGATCGAGGAGATGCCCTTCCGTCGTCCGGGCCTCTACCAGGCGCACTGGGACGGAAGGGATATGGAGGGTCGAACGGCCACGGCGGGCCCCTATTTCGTGGAGCTCAGCGTCGGGGCTCGCAGCCAGGTGCGGAAGATAATGATCGTGCGCTGAACGCTGAAGCCGACCTCGGGCCGGGTCCCCGGGATCAGGTCGGGTCTTAGGCTCAGGTCGATCGTCGGGTCAGGTCGGGTAGTACTGGAAGTGCCCGCAGCTCTGACAGACGTTCAGCCTGTCGTTCGGGTCCGCGTCAGCCGCCCAGGAGGTCGGGACCGCGACGAAGCACCCGTAGCACACTCCGGCAAGCACGGGGACCACGGCGCGCCTGTGCGTTCCGATCAAGCTCCTGAACCGCTCCTGGATGCTCTTTCCCAGCCGCAGCTCCAGTTCGGTGATCTTGGCGTCGAGCGCGTCGATCGCCTGCTCGGCGCTCATCTCGAACAAGCCCGTCTCCAAGTCACGAACCCCGCCCTCTTCGAGTGCTCGACGCTGCATGTGGAGGTCCTGCATCTCGAGTAGCGTCTCGAGCTGTTCGTGCATCTCTACACGCCTTTCTCCTCCAGCAGCTGCAGGAATGCTTCGGCGTTTTCGACCGCTGCGAGCCGCTCCGGCACGTCGGCTTCCTTGCTGAACTGGGCGATCTTGCCGAGAACGGGCAGATACTGGTTGGAGACCTCGAGCGGTGGAGCGACGATGAGGAAGATATAGTGGACGGGCTTCTCGTCGATCGCCTTGAAGTCCAGTCCGGCCTCGTGCCTCCCGAAGGCCACACGAAGGCGGTTGACGACCAGGGAGCGGCAGTGCGGAATGGCGATCCCCCTGCCGATTCCCGTGGATCCCAGGTTCTCGCGCCGCTTGAGCATCTTGAAAAGGATGCCCTCGGATTTCTCATCCAGGTGGAACAGGCCCACCAGCTTCTTCAGGGTCTCGTCTTTTGTCTCCGTGCTCAGGTCCAGGTCGATCGCGTCAACGGAGAAGAAGTCTCTGAGTTGCATCTATCGAATCCTCCGGAAGAGGCAATGTTGCGCACCCATGCAGTATATTCCTCCTCGCGAAAACCTGTCAAAACGTGAAACGGAGATCCGAGCGGCAATGGCCGGGTTCAGCTATTGGCAGATCCGCACTCTCCTCGAGGTGCTGCTCCATGCGATGGGGGCGCGCCGCGCCGTCCTCTGGCGCCTGGATGGCGTCGCGGACGAGTGGGTCATCGAGGACCAGGTGTCGGCGGGCGGGCCCGCCAGGAACTCGCCGCTGGCCTCCGAAGGCCATCCCTTCACCTGGGCGGCGCGTGAGGACATCGTGCTGCAGGTGCTCTCGACCGAGCTCTTCAAGGGCTCGCCGGAAGGGGAGTGGTCGCTGGTGGCGCCAGTGAGCGAGTGGGGACGGCTCGTGTGCCTCTCCTTCGCCGGCTCTCCAGGTGTGAACGCGCGCACCGCGATCGAATCGGCGGTACAGCACCTGCGTGCCATCGCACCGTGGGAAGGCCTCGAATGAGGCGTTGAGAGGACCAAATGGGGAAGGGGCAGGGTAGGAAAGTCGTTGCGGGGGCGATCAGGTTTCGACGTGTGCGCCCGAAACCGTGGTAGCGTGCCGAGGTCTCGGACCCTCGTAAAACACCGGGAAAAAAACACAATTGCCAACGATAACTTGGCTCTGGCCGCGTAACTAGCGCGGTCCGTCTGACGCTCGGCCCGGCCCGAGGCGGGGCATCAGGCGACGCTGTATCGGGCTGGACGGGGTCCGCAAGCCGCGGGCGGTTCCGTCGAGAGGGCGAAAGCCCATTTGCGGCTGGCCGACCGACGGTCGTCTACGAACCGGAGGAAGGCGAGAAAACCAAAGCGTAGACTACGCACGTAGACGCTGCGGGCGAAGGCCTCGCGGACGCGGGTTCGATTCCCGCCGCCTCCATCACCGCAGACCGAGGCGCCGGCTTCCTCTGGAGGCACGGCGCCCGGCTTTTTTTGTGGCCCGTAGGCGACTCGACCGTGACCGCCACGGATGAAGGACGGCAACCATGCTTGACGAGATTCGAGAGCGGCTGAGCGAGGAGACGGAGCGTCTCCTGCACGAGCTCGAGGTGGTTCTTCCCAAGGCGATCCAGCATGCCCTGGAGCTCGGCGATCTGCGGGAGAACTCGGAGTGGCACGCGGCCCTGGAACGACAGGGCTTCGTGCACGCTCGGCTGGACTACATCCGACGGCGTCTGGGTGAGCTCCAGGAAATAGACATGGAGACGATTCCGCACGACCGGATCGGCTTCGGATCGCGCGTTACGCTCAGGGACGTCGAGGATGGCTCGACCGAGGTCTATACCCTGGCCTTCGGCGAGCACATCGACTTCGAGAAAGCCGAGATCTCCATGGCTTCGCCCTTCGGCAAGGCACTGCTCGGACGCCAGCCGGGCGATGAGGTGAGCGTCATCCTGCCGAGTGCGACGGTACGCTACGAGATCCTCGAGTTCTCCAGCATTCACGAGATGGCGGGCCTGGACGACGGCTGAGCATGGACTGGGGCCTGCTCCATCTCTCGGTCCACCACATTCCTGTCGTCCTTTCCATCGCCGGGGGACTCGCCGCGCTTGCCGGACTCCTGCTTCGGCGGCCCGGAGTCGTCCACTTCGCCGCGGTCTCCCTCCTGCTGGCCGCCGCGGCGTCGCCCGTCGCGTATCTGTCGGGCAGGGCGGCCGCATCGGCGCTCGGCGTCGAGATCGGCGGTGACCCCTCGCAGCCTGACGCCCTTCGCTCCGTGGTCGACGCGCACGCCGCCTATGGCCTGGCCGCGACGATCGCTCTGCTGATGGCTGGAGTGGCCGCCGTCGCTTGGCTGCGTGGCCGAACGGGCCGAGGCGTGACGGGAGGGATGGCGCTCCTCGGCCTGCTGGCCGCCGGCCTCTCTGCAGCCGCCGGCCGGGAGGGTGGGGAGATCCGGCACGGACCCCCAGGCTCCGCGGCGCTAGAACACCTTGATGGGCGGGATGTACTTGTCGGGGTTGGCTCTCAGGTCGGCGAGGATGCTGTTCAGCTCCACGATCATCCGGAGCAGCTCCTCGTAGAGGGCCTCGTCGACGATAAGCTGGCCGATGGACCCCTCGCCGGAGCGCAAGCCGGCCAGTAGCGAATCAGTACTGGAGGCGGCGCCGGCCAGCGACTCGTACAGGGAGTCCGAGTCCAGGAGCCGCCCGAGAGACCCCTCGCCGCGAGCCAGCTTCGCCGTGACGCTATCCAGCGACTCCATGGCGCCCACCAGGCGATCGTAGAGCTCGTCGTCCTTCACCAGGCGTCCGAGCGCCCCCTCGCCCGAGTTCACGGAGGCCAGCAGCCGTGAAAGGTCGCCGCTCATGCCCACCAGGTGATCGTACAGGTCCCGGTTGACCAGCAGCTGCCCGACGGTTCCCTCGCCGGCCAGGAGGTCCCGTGTGAGGGCGTCCAGCGACCGGACCAGGTCGGTGAGGCTGACGACGGCCGTCGAGGCTTCGTCCAGGAGCTCGGCATAGTCGAAGACCTCGGCCGCCACCAGGGTATCGCCAGGCTCGAGGGTTCGGGCACCCGGGCTTCCGGGCTCGATGTCGATGATCCGGTCGCCCAGCAGGCCCAGCGTCCTGATGCGCGCGCGGGAGTCCGACCTGATCTGGCCGCGTACCTGCCGGTTGATCGCGAGCCACACCGCGAGCCCCTCGCCGGTCGGGGGGCGGTCCTCGGGTCCGATGAAGCTTATCCGGGCCACCTGGCCCACCGGCTGGCCTGCCAGCTGAACGGAAGCGCCCGGAGCGAGGCCCTGGGCTGAGCGCATCAGCGTCACCAGCTCGTACCGATCTCCGAAGACGCTCCCCATGTCGCCTATGTAGAAGATGCCGACTGCGAGAAGAACGAGCGCGATGATCATCATCACGCCCACCTTCACTTCCTCCCAGGTGATGGCTCTGGATCGCCTCATCCAAGCTCCCGCCGGCCCTGCGCTACCGGCCTATTCGAGGTATTCACGGACGTATTCGTCATCGGATGCGAGCATCTCGGCAGGCGTGCCGATGAAGATAATCCGCCCGCTCTGCAGCAGCGCGATGCGATTCGCGATCCGGCAGGCCGAGCGGGTGTCATGCGTGACGACGATCGAGCTCACGTGGAGCTCGCGCCTCAGCTTGACGATCAGGTTGTCGATCGTGCGCGTGGTGATCGGGTCCAGTCCGCTCGTCGGCTCGTCGAACAGGAGGATCTCCGGGCGGTGAACGATCGCCCTGGCGATCGCCACCCGCTTCTTCATGCCTCCGGAGAGCTCCGATGGGAGAAGGCTCTCTACCCTCCGGTAATCCAGGTCGACGAAGGAGAGCGCCTCCCGCACGCGTCCGGAGATCTCCTCCAGCGAAAGCTCGGTGTGCTCGAACAGCGGGAAGCCGACGTTGTCGAAGATCGACAGGGAATCGAAGAGCGCCGACCCCTGGAAGACCATGCCCATCCTCTGCCGGGCCTCGAAGATCTCGGCGCGTCCAGCCGTCTCGATGTCGTGGCCCAGGACCTCCACGTGGCCGGAGTCCGGCTCCTCGAGGTGGAGAATGAGCTTGAGGATCGTGCTCTTGCCGACGCCGCTTCCGCCCAGGACGCACATCGTCTCGCCGCGGCGGACTGAGAATCCGATCTCGTCCAGGACGACGTGGCTCCCGTACGTGAGCCGCACGTCGTGCAGCATGACGACCGGTCCGTTCTGGCCGGGGCTCGGCATCGCTTGGGACATTCGTTTCGTCACTCGATCAGCAGAGCGATCAGCAGCTGGGTGAGAAAGTAGTCCGAGGCCAGGATCAGGATGGACGAGCTGACCACCGCCTGGGTGGTCGCGCGGCCGACGCCCTCCGTGCCTCCACGCGTGGTCATCCCGTAGTAGCACGAAGTCAGCGCCATGATCCCACCGAAGACGAGCGGTTTCAGAAGCCCCCCGAAGACATCGATCGGGATGTAGCGGAGAATGAACCCCGTGTCCGCCAGCGACTGGTAGACCGAGCGCAGGTAGAGCGTGGCCGTGAGATCCAGCTTTACCACAGCGATGAGCATTCCTCCGCCGATGGCGATGACGTCCATGATGACGGTCAGCACCGGGAGCATGACCAGCGCCGCCAGGAACCGCGGCGTCACGAGCTTTCGCACGGGATCGACGCCCAGCGTGTTCAGGGCGTCGATCTGCTCGGTGATCCGCATCGATCCGAGTTGCGCCGCCATCCCGGAGCCTGCCCGGCCGGTGACCATGAGAGCGGTGAGCACGGGTCCGAGCTCTCGAACGGCGCTCGCTCCGACGAGTCGGCCGATGTAGATGGTCGCCCCGAACTGCTTCATCTCGACGGATGATTGCAGCGCCAGCACCATGCCGGTGAAGAGGCCGGTGAGTGCGACGATGCCGAGCGAGGCGACACCAATCGTGTCCATCTGCTGTGCGAGGTCACGCCAGTAGAAGGGCCGGGTCACGGCGGACGCCAGGACCCGGCCGAGCAGGCCGAAGTAGCTCTGGACCCGGTACGCCGCGGCCTTGAGAGCTTCGTTTAGCCAACGGATGGGAGAGATGCGGGAGGATGACATTCGGCCGCAGGTTAGATCCGACGACAACTCGGCGCAACCGCTGGCCAATCGGCCTCTCGGCTCTCAGGTTTCTGGGCGAGCGCGAACGCCTCCGGCCGCCGACGAGGGAAGGGAGACACAGGCATGAAACCGGTCCGCACGGACGAGGCTCCCGGAGCCATCGGCCCCTACACGCAGGCGATCGAAACCGGAGGGATGGTGTACTCCTCCGGCCAGATCGGATTGGATCCCGAGACCGGCGAGCTCGTCGAGGGAATCGAGGCCCAGACGCACCGCGTCATGCGCAACCTGCAAGGCGTGCTCGCGGCGGCCGGGCTCGATTTCGGCGCGGTGGTGAAGACGACGATCTTCCTCGCGGACATGGAAGACTTCGTCACCGTGAACGGGATCTACGCGGAGTACCTCGACGAGCCGTATCCCGCCCGGTCCACGGTCGAGGTGGCTCGTCTTCCCAAGGATGCACGGATCGAGGTGGACCTGGTGGCGAAGCGACGGTGAGCTCTGGAGCCGCCGGCGACGGACGCCCGGTGCGGCAGGGTTCACGGGAGCGGATGGAGGACTGGTGTCTCCTGCGGTCTTCAAAACCGACACGACGGCCGTGAAGGTCGTTGGCTGGGTTCGATTCCCAGACGCTCCCGCCATTCGCCTCCCGGCGCGTGGCCGGCTCCTGTTCATCCTGCTGACGGCCGCTGCCCTCTCGTTTACCACCGCGGCCCCGGGTCTGGCCCCGGCGCTTGGAGCGCAGGAACCCGAGCCTCCCCCCGCCGGCCAGGACACACTCCCGTCGGAAGAGGATGCGGAGGGAGATCCGGTGGTGGGGGAAGGGACGGAAGGACAGGCCGAGGAGGGCGGCGCGGTGGCCGAGGCGGAGGATTCCGATCAAGCCGCCCCGGATCGCGAACGGCCGGTCAGTCCCGCCGGCGCCATGCTCCGCTCGGTTATCGTTCCGGGCTGGGGTCAGACCGCCGCTCACCAGCCGGCTCGAGGTGCCATCTACTTCACGGTGTGGTCCGGCGGCATCTTCATGATCATCAAATCCAATTCCGAGCTGAACGCGGCCAAGCGCGCCGAAGATGAGGAGCTGATCGACAGCCGATCGCAGGCCAGGGAGGATTGGATACTCTTCACCGGCCTCTGGGCACTGCTCAGCGGTGTGGACGCCTGGGTATCGGCACAGTTCGCCGGTTTCGAGGGCGAGGTGCGTCCGCCCCAGGACGGCTCTCCCGGAGTCGAGTTCAGCTATCCCGTGAAGCTCTTTTGACCCGCATGGCCTGGTCGGGATGAACCGCCCCCGGGAGCTGCTTCCGCACGCGCCGATCGGAGTCTTCGACTCCGGCGTCGGAGGGCTGACGGTGGTGCACGCCCTGCGCGAGAGACTCCCCTTCGAGTCGATCCTCTACCTGGGGGACACCGCTCGCGTCCCCTACGGGCCGAAGTCTCCGGATACCGTCCGGAGATACGCCGGCGAAGCCGCCGACTTTCTGCTTGCCAGGGACGTGAAGCTCATCGTGATCGCGTGCAATACCGCGACCGCGCGGGCGGCGGAAGATGTGGCATCGCGCGTGCCGGTTCCCGTGGTGGGCGTCATCGAGCCGGGCGCGACGGAGGCAGCCCGGAGGTCCCGCGACGGCATGATCGGAGTCATCGGGACGCAGGGCACGATCGAGAGTGGCATCTACGAGCGGGTGATCAGGGGGCTCCGTCCCGATGCGACCGTGTTGAGCGTGCCGTGTCCCCTCTTCGTGGCGCTTGCCGAGGAGGGATGGACACATGGTGACGTGGCGCGCCTCACGGCCGAGCGGTACCTGGAGCCTCTGTTGCGAAGAGAGATCGACACGCTCGTGCTGGGCTGCACCCACTACCCGTTGCTCAAGCCGCTTCTCAGCGAAGTCGCTGCGGATGTGGAGCTCATCGATTCCGCGGAGGCGACGGCGTCGGTCGTCGCCAGCACCCTGGCCGACCTGGAGATCGCCGCCGAACCGACCGGTCGCCCGCCCACGGCTCGCTACTTCGTGACGGATGACGCCCGGCAGTTCGGCGCGGTGGCGAAGAGGTTCCTGGGAGAGCCGGTCGACAGCCTGGAGTGGGTCAGTCTCGGTGCCAGTGCCTGAGCTCGATCGAATCGGCCGTGAGCAGCGCGTAGCTGCGGTGGTGGATCCAGTCTCCGGCGTTCAGATAGTGGCGTCCGGGCTCGACCTCGACCAGCTCGGGCCGGTGGGTGTCCCCGAACACGACGAGGTCGATCTCCGGGCGGCTCGCCAGCAGGGCTCGGGCATGCTCGCCGAGTCGGTCAGCCCGCTCGTTATCATCTCCACCATCCCCCGCCTGGCCCTCCAGTCGGGCCGGCGTCCCGCTGACCCGCCGGACGAGCGGGAGCGAGAGATCCGGCGGCGCGAGCCGGAAGAGAGCGCGGAAGGCTCGACTCCTGATCACCCCTCGGAACGCCCGATAGGCGCCCTCGCCGTCCAGCAGGCCGTCGCCGTGAGCCACGTAGGCCCGCCGGTTCGCCAGCGCCGTCGTGACGGGAGCGTCGAGCAACTCGATTCCGATCTCCTCGCCGAGGAAGCTGCCCGTCCAGGCATCGTGGTTTCCACCGACGAGACGTACCCTGACGCCCGCATCCACCAGATCGGCGAGGCGGCGCAGGACCGGGAAGTAGCGACGCAGGATGACGCTGTGGTACTCGAACCAGAAATCGAACAGGTCGCCGTTGATCAACAGCTCGTCGACCTTGCCGGGAAGCGACTGCAGGAAGGAGAGAAACGTCTCCTCGCCTTCCGGCGGAATCTCGCCGAGGTGAATGTCGGAGACGACGATGGTGGGTCGAGCGGGCGTACCGGAAGCGGTCATGCCGGAAGATAGATCCGGCGAACCCGAGCGCGAAACGCGTGGCGTCCCGGATGGACCATCGGGTGACGCCACGCGCGGAAGCCCGCACTCCGTGGAGGTGACGGTTCGCTACGCGGAGACGGATCAGATGGGCCGTGCCCACCATGGCGTCTATGTCGTCTGGTGCGAGCTCGGCCGTACCTCGATGATGCGTGAGCGCGGCGTTTCCTACGCTGAGATGGAGCGGAGCGGGGTGCTTCTGCCCGTGACACGCCTGAAAGTGGAGTATCGCGCCGCGGCGTACTACGAGGAGACGGTCCGCATCGAGACGAGAGTCGAAGCGGCCCGGAGCCGCTCGGTCAGGTTCGCCTACGAGATCATCGGCCCGGGGGAGCGCCTCCTCGCCCGGGCTCGCACCGACCTCGCCTGCATCGACGGCGAAGGCCGAACGCGCAGGATCCCCGACGAGGTGCGCGAAGCTCTGCGGGCGGCCGCGCCATGAACGGCTGGCGAGCGTTGGCGGCCGTGCTGATTCTGACGGCGATAGCCGGGTGCTCCAAGCAGGTGCAGACCGGACCGCCGCTCGCCGATCCCGAGATCGTCGCAGCGCGCGTTCGCCAGGCGACCGGCCCCCCCGGACCCTTTCGGCTGCGCTTCGACTGGCAGTACGCGGACGAGCACGGCCAGTTGAGCGGAGAGGGGGTGGCGCGATACAACCCGACCGACTCTCTGAGACTGGATCTCTTCGCGCCGGGAGACGCGTCGATGGGTGTCTCGCTCACGTCGAGCGGTCTGGCCACCCTGGGTGAGATCGAGGAGGTGAGACTGCCGGGCCCGGTCTTCCTCTATGCGATGGCGGGGATCTTCCGCCCCGGCGGGACATCGCCGGGGCGTGGCTTTCTGGCCGACAGCGCACAGGTCCTGGTGTTTCCGGTCGGGAGCGACTCCCTCTTCGCCCACGTGCAGGGTTCTCGCGTTCTTCGGCTCGAAGAACGTCGCTCGGGACGCGTGCGGCAACGGATCGAGGTCTCGTGGGATGGCCTCGGGGTGTGGCCAAGGAGCGCCGAGTATCGCGATTTTGTAGAATCACGACGCGTCCGCTGGGAACTGACCGAGGCGACCGAGGTGCTGACCAGACATGCTGCCGAGATCTACGAACTTCCTCATCGCATGTAGCCTGGTCGCGGCTCTCGCCAGCGGCGGGTGCTACGGCTTCTCAGGGGGCGGCGGGCTGCCCTCCCACATGAACACGGCGTTCGTGCCGCCGGTCCAGAACGACACGCCCCGTTTCACGCTCACCGAGAGGATGACGCAGTCCCTCCTGGATGCCGTTCGCAGCAAGCTGGGGCTCCAGCTGGCCGCGGAGGGCGAGGCGGACCTCATCGTCACCGCCCGGATCACCCGGTACTCCGACATCGCTCTCAACTTCGATTCCCGGGAGGGGGAGACGACCCAGGTCTTCCAGCGCCGCATCACCATTACCGCTGAAGTGGAGATCTTCGACACGGAGCTCGAGGAGATGTACTGGAGCTCCCGGTCGGTGACCGGGGTCGGCGAGTACGCGCCGGAGAACGAGCAGGAGGAGGTCGGGGAGATCATCGCGCTGGACAACCTTACCCAGAAGATCGTGGACGGAGCGCAGTCGGATTGGTAGCTGAACCGGAGAGGCGCAGCAGGTCGCGAGGAGCCAGCCGTTTCGGCTGCCTCCTTGGCATCGCCCTCCTCGTGACCAGCTTCTACGTCGCCACCCTGTTCATCCGCGCCGAGATGAGATACCGGTCGGCTGCCGAGCGAATCCAGGAGCAGGCGAGTCTGATCAGCGTCGATGACCGGTCCGAGGCGAGAGAGAGGCTCGCCCCTGTAATCAGGGAGCTCGGGTTGCCTGCCGGCGCCGAGAGGTTCGCGGTGAAGCTGGCGCCGGGAGGCGCCCGAAGGTTCCGGCTGACCGTGGAGTACGCCGACACCCTTCAGGTCCTGAACTGGCAGAAGATCATCCCGCGCACCATCGAGGCCGAGACGTCGTGACCGGGGTGTGGCGCCGGATCCGTCGGCCGGCCGCCGTTTTGGCCGGAGTGTGGATCGTCTTCGGCTCCTCCGCGTGGGAGCTTCCCGGCCGCCTGTTCGCCGATTCGCCCGAGGCTTCCGAGGTCACGCGGTCGGCTTCCGCACCTGTCCAGGAGTCCGGCCACGGCGAGGCCTCCGTCGATGAAGCGGGTGAAGCGGAAGACGGGCACGGACTGGAGATCTCGCACGTCTTCCTTATCCTGATCGCCATCCTTCTGGTCGGGAAGCTTTTTGGTGAAGCGGCCGAGCGGATCGGGCAGCCGGCCGTGCTGGGTGAGCTCCTCGCCGGTGTGATCCTCGGGGGCAGCCTGCTCGGCGTCATCCCGCCGAGCGACACGCAGATGGGCGAGGTCATCCATGTCTTCGCCGAGATCGGCGTCTCCATCCTCCTGTTCGAGATCGGCCTGGAGACCGATCTGAAGGAGATGTTCCGCGTCGGGAAGGAGGCGGCCGCGGTGGCGCTGGTGGGCGTCGTGCTCCCGTTCGGTCTCGGCTTCCTCTACTGGTACACCTCCAATCCGGCGATCGGGATTCACCCCGAGGGCATCGACTTCTGGGTCGTGGCGATCTTCGTGGGCGCCACCCTGACGGCGACCTCGGTGGGAATCACGGCGCGCGTGCTCTCCGATCTCGGGAAGATGCACACCGCCGAAGCCCGGATCATCATCGGAGCCGCGGTGATCGACGATGTGCTGGGCATCGTGATCCTGGCCGTCGTCGCCGGCCTGGCAGGTGGGGTGGCGGTCGGTGTGCTGGCGGTAGGCAAGATCTTCGCCTTTGCCGTCGGCTTTCTCGTGCTGGCCGTCGTCATCGGCAACCGGGCGGCTCCGTACCTGTTCAACATCGTCGACCGGATGCGGGTGCGAGGCGTTCTCCTCGTCACGGCCGTCTGCTTCGCACTCCTCCTGGCGGCGCTGGCCGACCTCTCGGGCTCCGCGATGATCATCGGCGCCTTCGCGGCCGGCATCATCCTCTCCTCCACCAACCAGTTCGATGCCGTGGTCGAGCGGATCGAGCCCGTGGCCGACGTCTTCACGCCGATATTCTTCGTCGTCGTCGGGGCGCCCGTGAACGTGTGGCTCTTCGTTCCGGGGAGCGAGGATTTCAGCGCAGGGGTGCTGATGGTCGGGCTCATCCTCACGGTGATCGCCATCATCGGAAAGGTCCTCGCCGGCTTCGCCGTCAGGACGCCCGGCATCAACCGGGCCGCGATCGGTGTCGGCATGGTTCCCCGCGGCGAGGTGGGGCTGATCTTCGCCGCGATCGGTCTGCGGGAGGGGATCCTCTCGAACGCCGTTTACAGCGCCGTCCTCATCATGGTCATACTCTCGACCTTCCTGGTGCCGCCGATCCTCAAGCAGATGCTTCAGGCCGGCGGCGACGAATCCGGCGATCCGATGACGGGGGATGCAGGGCTGCCGGCACCGGCCGAGGCTATGGCCCTGACCACGCTCGATCCCGGCGACACGCACGTGGATCGAGACCCATCGAGTCGTTGAGCTCGCGCGCATCCACCGGGCCGCAGCAGGCCACGAGCGGCCCACGGGAAGATGCCTGAGACCCTCCTGATTGGCTCCCGCAAATCGGCGCTCGCCCGGGCGCAGGCCGAGTGGGTCTCGAGGCTGGTGAGCGCCGCATGGCCAGAGCTACAGGTGCGCAACATCTGGATGGACACCGAGGGGGACCGGAAGCGGGATGTTCCCCTTCCGGCGATCGGCGGCAAGGGCCTGTTCACGGCCGAGCTGGAAGCCGCGATCCTCGACGGCGCGATCGACATCGCCGTGCACTCCCTGAAGGACCTGCCCACCGATCTGCCTCCCGGCCTGGCTCTGCTCGCCGTACCGGAGCGGGAGGATCCGGCCGACGTTCTCGTCTCGGTGGAAGGACTCCGGCTTTCAGAGCTGAAGGAAGGGGCCCGCGTCGGGACTTCCTCGCTGCGCCGCCGAGCCATGTTGCTCAACGCCAGACCCGAATGCCGGCCGCTCGACGTGCGTGGCAACGTGGAGACGAGACTGGCCAAGCTGGAGCGCGATGAGTACGACGCGCTCCTCCTCGCCGCGGCCGGCCTGAAGCGCCTGGGCAGGCTCTCGCCCACGATGCGGGCCCTCGAGGCGCCGGGCTGGCTGCCCGCACCGGGCCAGGGAGCCCTGGGGCTCGAGGGGAGGGCGGATGACGAGCGCGTGCATGGCCTGCTGGATGCGATCGAGGATCAGCGTGCGCGTGCCGAGACGGACTGCGAGCGTTCGGTCTTGGCCTCCCTCGGCGGCGGATGTCAGGTTCCGATCGGCGCCCTGGCCGTGCGGAAGGGAGGAGACCTCACGGTGCACGCCGCGGTGCTGTCGGAGGACGGGAGCCAGGCGATTCGGGCCTCCACCAGAGGCCTCGTCGGCGATGCGGTCGGCCTCGGCCGGCTCGTGGCGGAGGAGCTACGGGCCCGTGGGGCGGATGAGCTGCTCGAGGGTGAGGCCGGAGCCGGCGCCTGATCTTCGGCTCAGGAATCCCTGTTCAGGAAGCGCTGCAGGTTCGCCAGGTAGTAGGTGAGCCCCGCCGCGGCGAGCGCGAACGCGGCCGCCAGCGCCACACTCAGGGCCTCGCCCGTTCTCGTGAAGATGATCCCCTGCCAGACCGCGAAGAGAGCGCAGAAGAGAATCGCCGTGACGATGAGCAGCTTGTGGAATCCGATGAGAGACATGGTGCCTGAAAGATACGGGCCGTCCCTGGACGTGTACACGATGGCTCCGGTTGCGGGGCCGCCCAGCCCGGCTGAAGCTTGACGAATGGCCTCCGTTCACGCTCCGCAGCGCGCTGCGAAGTTTCGACAGGCTGCGTTCGTATACCTTCACGTCGGGCTGCTCTACGAGGCGGCCGTCTGGGCGCTCTGGCAGGCCGGTCGGCTACCCGGCGCCCGCGGTCCGGGGTGGCTGTGGCTACTGATCGGCGCCGCGATCCTGGCCGTGGTCTTCTGGGGACTGTGGCGCTGGCAGAACGTCTGGTTCGCGCGGGCGATCTGGGCGTTGCACGCTCTCCGCCTGCCCGCCCTGATCAACGCCGCCTTTCTGCGCGAGCCCGGCGTTCTTCCGCCGGCCTTCTACGTCACGGCGCTGGTCGTCGTCCTCATCAACCTGTGGATGCTGGCGCGAGCAGCCTGGGACCTCTGATCGTACGAACGTGAGGAAGATCCGCACCTACGCCGATCTCGAGGGCCGGGACCGCTCAGGTCTCGGCGAGCAGCTCGATCTCCAGAGCCACCGCGTGGACCGCCGCATGGAGTCGGTGAGGACGGTCCTCGGGGTGGCGAGCGGGAAGGGTGGAGTCGGCAAGAGCTTCGTCGCGGCGACTCTCGCCTCGGCGGCTGCTCGCGGCGGCCGCTCGGCGGGGCTTCTGGATGCCGACCTCAACGGCCCCACGGCCCCTGCGCTGCTCGGGCTCCCTCGCCGTTCGCTCTCCGTCACTGATGACGGGATCGTCCCCCCGGTCGATTCAGCCGGCTTGAAGGTGTTCTCCACGGACCTGCTGCTCGAGGAAGGAGAGCCGCTTCGCTGGCGGGGACCGGCCGCCGATGGCTCTCCGTGGCTCGGATCCCTGGAACGCGGGGCGTTCCGCGAGTTCCTCTCCGATGTAGTGTGGGGCGAGCTGGATGTGCTGGTCGTCGACCTCCCGCCGGGCGCCCAGCGGCTCGTGGAGCTGGGCGAGCTGGTTCCGCAACGCACCCGCGTTCTCGGAGTGACGATCCCGACGTCGGCCTCCGAAGCGGCGGTCGCGCGCTCCCTGCGGGTCGCCGCCGACAGCGGCCTGCCTGTCGTCGGCCTGGCGGAAAACATGTCGGGCTATACGTGTAGGGGGTGTGGCGTCGTCGGCCCGCTGCATCCGGGAGACGCGGGCGACACCCTGGCTCGCGAGCTGGATCTCCCGCTGCTCGCTCGCATCCCCTTCGACGCCGATGCCGCTGTCTGCGCCGAGCGGGGCGATATGAACGGGGTGCTGGCTTCCAGCGCCGGCCGGGAGATCGTCGCCCTGGCCGAGCAGTTGGGGTGGGACGGAGCGCCATGAAGTTTCTCTGCATCGATTGCGACGAACAGATGGACTTCGGGGAGCGACAGCTCCCAGGCGACGGCACGCTGGCGGCCGTTTTTCGCTGCCCCGCATGCGGCCGCGAGGTGGCGATGCTCACGAACCCGATGGAGACGCAGGTCGTGTCGTCACTCGGGATCAAGATCGGAGGACGGGAGGTTCCGGAGCAGCCGCTGGAGATGGTACGCGGCTCACTCGACGGGGGGCGCGACGGGGCCTTCGCGGATACGCCCGTGGATCCGGCAACGTCGTTGACCTCGCCAGCGACCTCACAGGGGACTTCGCCCGGGACTTCGCCGGGCACTTCGCGCGGGACTTTGCCGGTAGAGTGGAGCGAGGCGGCCACGCGGCGCCTCGAAGCCGTTCCCTCCTTCGTTCGCGGAATGGTGAAGCGTATCTACACGGATTACGCGAAGGAGCACGGGATCCACGAGATCACTCCCGAAATCATGAACCGGGCGCGCACGGATCTGGGCCTGGAGGGGATGTAGGCGTGGCCGAAGAGGAGATGCCGGAGGAGCGGCGGACGCTGAACGGCTATCTGGTTTGCATCGACCGGACGATCTGCGTGGGCTTCGAGGACTGCGTCACCGAGGGGCCCGGGGCGTTCCGACTCGACGACGAGGGGATCGCCACCTTCGACGCGCCGGAATCGGTAGAGGCGACGGATCTGCTTGCCGCCTGTGCCGCCTGCCCGGTCGACGCGATTCGGGTCCTCGACGGAGAGGGTCGCCAGATCGTTCCGTGACACCCTTTTGACTTCGCTCCGGGTCGCCGCTATATAACGGCGATCTGTAAGCCGGGCAGGGGATCTCGGGGCAGAAGTTCCGCCGGAACCCACAGGACTGGAGCGGCGATTGTATCGAGAGCTTCTCGTACCGGTCGACAACTCCCACCATTCGACGTGGGCGGTCGACCGGGCCCTCGAGCTTTGCAGTGCCTCCGAAGGCCACCTCACCGCGAACCACGTCTACGCCGCCCGCCTGCACGACATCCGATTCCGCCAGCTGGAGACGGGTCTCCCGGCGCAGTTCCAGACGCCCGATGAGATCAAGCGCCAGCGCAAGATCCACGACAAGCTTATCGAGAAAGGTCTTCAGCTGATCTCCGATAGCTTCTTGGATCAAGTGGGCTTACGGTGCGAAGAGGCTGGGGTGCCAATGACCCGCCAGCTCCTCGAAGGCATCAACTACGAGGAGATCATCCGGGAGGCGAACGAAGGCCTCGGCTGTCTCCCCAGCCTGATCGGCTTCGACCCGAACATCGCCGCCGGATACGATGGTGGCGGGCGAGTGCGCAGCGATGTCAGCGTCGGCGAGAACGGCCGTCTCGTCGCCGAGGACGAGGAGCACGAGGAGAGGTTGGCGGGAAGCTCGGGCCGCGACTACGACCTTCTCGTCATGGGGGCGCACGGCATCGGCATCCAGCCGTTGTCCCAGATGGGCGGCGTCGCCTCCCGCGTCGCTCGCGGCGTCGAGAAGGACATGCTGCTGATCCGGGACGACCGCCCGCTGGCCGGCGGGCGATGGATGGTCTGCGTCGACGGATCGGCGTACTGCTACAAGGCCATGCGCCAGGTCCTTGAGATGGCGCGGGAGTTCGAGGCGAAGCTCTTCGTCTGTAGCGCCTTCGACGTCGAGTACCACCACGCCGTCTTCCACAACATCAAGGATGTGCTCTCCGTCCAGGCGTCGCGGGTCTTCAAGTTCGAGGAGCAGGAAGAGCTCCACAACAACATCATCGACAAGGGCCTTCTCAAGCTCGCGCAGGCCAACATCAAGCGGGCCGAGGCGATGGCCGAGGAGTACCCGGACGTCGAACTGGAGACGCAGATCCTGATCGGCAAGCCGTTCCAGGTCGTCATGCAGTGGGCCGAGGAGATCGATCCCACGCTGCTCGTCCTGGCCCGTCACGGCGCCCACCGGATCGAGGGCACGGCGATGGGAAGCCAGGCGGAGAACGTCCTGCGGCTCGCTCCCTGCAACGTCCTGCTGATCGGCACGACCGACGTCCGGCCGGAAGAGATCCCCTGGATCGAGGCGGATGGCGAGCAGGGGCTCGAGTGGGCGCCCGACGCCGAGGTTCGAATCCTTCGCGTGCCCCCGTTCGCGCTCGGCATCGCGCGCAAGGCGGTCGAGGAGTACGTGCTGGAGCACGCCGAGTACACGCCACCCGGGACCCCTACGGTGACGAGCGCCTGGCTGGACCGTGCCATCCAGAAGCTCCTCCCCACCCACATGCAGCTCATCATGGGGATCGGCGACGCCGAGGAGTTCGCGCTCGCGGAGGTCAAGGCAGAGGAATCGATGAAGAGAACCGTCGTCGTGACGACCGACGACGACGAGTTCGCCGAGCCGATGGCGGTGGAGACGCGCTGCCCGGTGACCGGCCAGGTGAGCATGCGCCCGCGCACGGAGGCCGACCCGATCATCTGGACGCACGAAGCGTTCGAGCGTCTGGGGCTCGTCCCGCTTATCGCCCGGCCGCTGGCCAGGAACACCGTCGAGAGCTTCACTCGCGAGGCGGGCTTGTGGCGCGTCACGACTCGTGTCATGGACGAGAACAAGCAGGCGATGATCGAGGCCGACGAGTTCGACATGGACACGATGCTCGTGATGTTCAACGAGCTGAAAGCGAAACAGGTGAAGGCTGAGGCGGCCGGCCTCGACGGAATGAGCGAGGAGATGCGCCGCTTCATCGATGAGGCGAAGGCCTCCGGCGTCACGCGCTGTCCGATTCGGGATGTCGAGCGGGAGATGTCCGACTGTCCGGTGGACTTCAAGACGACCACCCCCGAGGAGGCGAAGCGCGCCATGGAGAGCTTCATGGCCGAGGAGGAAAACCGCCGTTGAGCGAGGCCCTCGGCGTCTCACCGGCTCGTGCCTCCGCCGCGGCCCCCGCCGAGGACTGGGTCCCGCTCCCATCCGCCGAGACAAGCGAAGCCGCCGATTCTCCCGCCCGATCGCCCGAGGCGATTCCTCACGTCGTGGCGTGGAATCTCACCCGCCGCTGCAACCTCGCCTGCGCCCACTGCTATATCTCCGCCGGATCCTGGGAGAGCGATGAACGCGAGCTCTCGACGGAGGAGTGCCTGAGGATCGCCGACGAGATCCTCGAGCTCAGCCCCTCTCCGATGTTCGTTCTGTCCGGGGGAGAGCCGCTCGTCCGGGAGGACCTCGAGACGATCTCCCGCCACGCCACCGATGGTGGCGCCACCGTGGTGATAGGCACGAACGGGATCGGCCTCACGGCCGAGCGGATCTTGTCACTCAAGGACGCCGGCGTGCGCGGGGTCGCCGTCAGCGTGGATTCGCTGAACCCGGAGTACCACGACCGCTTTCGGCACGGCCAGGCGGCCCTGGAGGAGACGCTGGCCGCCGTGGAGCGTCTGCGCCGAGCTCGGCTGGATTTCGTCGTCCAGATGACGCTGACGCGGGGCAACCGCGACGAGGTCGGGAGCCTCGCCGCCTGGGCCGCCTCGGCCGGAGCCGTGTGCTTCAATCTCTACTTTCTGGTTTCGACGGGCCGCGGCGAGCGGATGCGCGGCCTCGAACCTCGTGAGAACGAAGAGGTGCTGGCTGAGCTGGCCGATCTCCAGAAGGAGTACCGGGGGGTCATGATGGTGCGCTCGAAGTGCCAGCCTCAGATCATGCGCCATGTGTTCGAGGCGGATCCCGAGTCGCCGCTCCTCAACTACGCCACCCGCTGCCCGTGCGGGGTCCAGTACTGCCGCATAACCCCGGAAGGGAAGGTGACCCCCTGCCCATACATGCCGGTCGTCGCCGGCGATCTGCGCCGTGATGCCTTCGCGGACGTGTGGCGGGCCTCGCCGGTGTTCGGAGCGATTCGCGCCGGTGACTTGAAGGGGAAGTGCGGACGCTGCGAGTACCGGCTGATCTGCGGGGGCTGTCGGGCGCGCGCCTTCGCGGAGAGCGGCGAGTACATGGGGTCCGATGAGTCTTGTGCCTACGAGCCGACCGGCGAACTCGAGCCGGTCCTGCCTCGCGCCGTGTCGTACGGGGGAGCGGCCGCCCCCGAGCTCCAGTGGAGTCCGGAGGCCGAGGCGCGGCTGAAGCGGGTGCCGTCCTTCGTGCGCGGCGTGGTCGCGAAGCGGCTGGAGGATTTCGCGCGGCGCTCGGGGGAGCCGGTCGTGACGCCCGAGCTCATGGAGCGGGTCCGCAAAGAGATGCCGGTGGATTTCTCCAAGCGCGTGCCGTTCTTTCTGAGGGGCGAGCGCTGAGTCCCCGCGGCGTGCTTCGCGCGGCCGCCGGCGCCGCGGGGCTTCTGCTCCTCGCCCTGGAGCCCGGCCTCGCCCAGGAGGTGATGGCGGAGGCGCCCCCCTACGGAGACTTCCCGCTGGTTGGGGCGCGCGGGGCCGTCTGGATCGCCGCGCAGGTGCACCTGATGTTCGCGGCGTTCGTGCTCGGCGTTCCTATGTTCGCCGTCGTCGTGGAGGCGATCGGCATCTTCGGTGGGGACGATCGATACGACAAACTGGCGAAGGAGTTCACCCGGCTTCTCGTGGTCGCCTACAGCGCGACGGCGATCTGGGGTGCCATCCTCGTCTTCGTTCTCGCCACACTCTACCCGCGCTTCTGGGCGTATCTGACGACGATCTTCGCCCCGTCGATGTGGGTGTACGCCGGTCTCTTCTTCCTCGAGTCCTTCACGCTCTACCTCTACTACTACGGGTGGGATCGCTGGAAGAAGGGCTTCTCCAAGCAGGTCCACCTCGGCCTCGGCGTGGCGCTGAACGTCTGGGGCACCATCGTGATGTTCATCGCCAACAGCTGGCTCACCTTCATGATGAGCCCGCCGGGCGACCTCGCCGCGGACACGGCGCCTCAGACGGTACGGCTATGGAGCGCGATCGCCAACGCGACCTGGATGCCGATCAACATCCACCGGCTGATCGCCAACGTGGTGTTCGGGGGTGCGGTGGTTGGTGCCTACGCGGCGTACCGGTTCCTGGCGTCGCGCACCGACGAGGAGAGGGCCCACTACGACTGGATGGGCTACGTCGGGAACTTCATCGCGATCGGGGCGCTCATCGTGCTCCCCTTCGCCGGCTACTGGCTGGGCCGCGAGATCTACGAGTTCAACCAGCAGATGGGGATCACGATGATGGGCGGCTTCATGAGCTGGCTCTGGATTATCCAGGCCTTCCTCATCGGCGTCCTCTTCCTCACCGGAAACTACTATCTCTGGGTCGGGATGGGCCGGATCCCGGGGGCAGAGCGCTTCATGCCGTACATCAAGTGGATGCTGCTCGTCCTCGTGATCGGGACGATCGTCTGGGCCACGCCGCATACGATGATCGCCAACCGGCAAGAGATCGCGGCGATGGGCGGAACGCACCACCCATTCCTCGGCGTTCTGGGCGTGATGAGCGCGAAGAACACGGCCGTCAACCTGATGATCCTGACGACGTTCCTCTCCTTCCTCCTCTACCGCCGGGCCAACAAGCAGCCGGTCGTCTCGTGGGCGAAAGCGGGGACGATGATGCAGGGCGCGGCGTTCGTGCTCTCGGCCGGGATCGTCCTCTTCTACGGGATCTACGGCTACTTCGTGACCGCGATCGTCAGGATCGGGTTCAGCGTCTACCAGGTGCTCGCCGTCCTGGTCTGCATCTTCTTCGTCATCGGCCTGGACGTGTTCATGATGCGGGGCGCCACCTCCCGCGGAGCCATACGCTGGGGCCAGATGCCGGCCCGCTCCCAGTATGCGCTCTTCATCCTCGCGGTCACCTTCACCTGGCTCATGGGACTCATGGGCTTCGCGCGCAGCGGGATCCGCCAGCACTGGCACGTCTTCGAGGTCATCCGCGACACCAGCCCACAGGCGTTCACTCCCGCCCTCGGGCCGGCCGCCACGATGATAAGCATCTGCGTCCTCATCTTCTTCGCTCTGGTCGGCTTCATCTTCTGGCTCGGTGGCTTGGCCGAGAAGCCGGCAGCCAGCCCTGTGGGCGTCAGCGCTTCGTCCGAGATGGACCTCCGCGCCGGCGCCGAGCCGGCCCACTACGTACGGCCGGAGGAGTAGGGGGATGCTGCGGACCAACCTGACGATCCTCCTGATCGTGATCGGCACGCTGGCGGTCTATACGGGGGTCGCGAACATGATCCCGCAGGTCGCTTCGGAGGTGCCGGAGGAGACGACGATCGGGGCCGACGTCACGCCCGATGAGCTGGCCGCGATCGGAGAAGAGCTATACGTGGGTGCGGGCGGCTGCACCGCCTGCCACGGCCTGGGCACGCGGGCGCCCGATCTGGTCGGGGTCTCGGGCACGACGTGCGCCACCCGGCGCGAGGGCGTGGGCTGCAAGGAGTACCTGTACGAATCCCTCACCGAGCCCGGGGTTTTCGTGATCGACGGCTTTCAGCCGATCATGCCCGACATGCGGCGGATCCTCTCGGAGGCGCAGATCTGGGCGCTCGTGGCCTTCCTCCAGAATCAGGGCGGAGAGATCACGGTTACGGCGGCGGACATCCCTCCGGAGGGAGCGGGAGGCGCTGCAGCAGCCGCCGGCGGGACGGGCGGGACCGGTGGGGCGACCAGCCCGGGGATCGACACGGCCGTCACGGATCCGGTGGAGCTCCTGAGGGCGAGCACCTGCCTGGCCTGCCATCAGCTGGGCGAAGAGGGGGTGGCGCTCGGCCCCAGCTTCGACGAGATGGCCGGCCGGCAGGAAGCGGAGTACATCCGGCGCTCGATCCTTCTGCCCAACGCCGATACGGCGGGGGGCTTCGAGGCGGTGGCGGGAACGATGCCGATGAACTTCGGCGACCAGCTTTCCGCGGCGCAGCTCGAGGCGATCGTTCGCTTCCTGGCAGGGGATCGATGAGACGGGAGCCGGCGCGATGAGTCGAGAGAGCTCCTACCTCCGCCACCCGTTCTGGCAGGCGCTTGCCGTCCTCGTCGGCTCGTACCTCCTCTTCAAGTTCGGCATCGGCTATCTGCTCCCGGCGATCGGCGTTCACAGCGCGCCGGTTCCCTCGAGCGTGCTGCTCCAGTACATGCTCACCGTGGTCGTGGCCCTGCTCCTCTACGTGAGCACGAGCGAAGATCGCTGGACGCGGTTCAAGGAGCCGCTGCGGCAGGTGTTGGTGGACCCCGACAAGCGGGTGCTGCGCGTCGCGCTGCTCGTCGCGCTCCCTTTGCTGGTCGGGTTTCTGACGTATGGCCGCGTGCGAGCCGACGTCGGGGCGCCGCCCTCGCTCCGCTCCATCCATCCCGCGCCCCCCAACCAGATCACCTTCCGGGGCGAGCCGATCTCCCTGACGGGGCTGGAGAACCCGCTGCGCGAGCACGGGTCGTTCGAGGAGCACCTGGCGGCCGGATCCACCGTCTACGTCCAGAACTGCATGCCCTGCCACGGCGACCGGTTGGACGGAGAAGGACCGGCGACCCACGCTCTGAACCCGGTTCCGGCCAACTTCACGGACAACGGGACGATCAGTCAGCTGACCGAGAGCTACGTCTTCTGGCGGATCGCCAAGGGGGGACCGGGGCTGCCCGTCGAGGGAGCGCCGTGGAACTCGGCGATGCCGGCGTGGGAGGATCTCCTCACGGCCGACGAGATCTGGGCCGTTACGCTCTTCATCTACGAGCGCTCCGGCTCGACGCCTCGAACGTGGGAGGAATCCAACGAAGGCGAGGGGCATTGATGGCTGGCGGCTCCGGGTTCCGCTTCGCTCGCTGCGCGCTTGGGATGCGAAGCCTCCTCGCTTCGCTGCGGGGTCTTCGCATCGTCGCTGCGGCGCTCGCTGCGCGGATTCCCGGAGCCGCCTGGTCAATGCCCCTGCCGGTTGGTTTGTCTCGGGTGCGGTGGATGGGGGTGATGATCGCGGTGCTGGTGGCGCTGCTGCCGCCGGCGCGTCTGGCCCCCGCGCAGGATGCCGCGAGCGGAGAAGCGATATATCGCGCCTGGTGCCTGGAGTGCCACGGCGCGGAGGGCCGGGGGGACGGCCCGGCCGCCACGCATATGCTGCCGAGACCGCGGGACTTCGTGGGTGCGCGCTACCAGATCCGGACGACCGCGAGCGGAGAGCTTCCGACGGACGACGACCTGATGCGGGTCATGAGGGACGGACTTCCGGGAACGGCGATGCCGGGTTGGCCCAACCTGAGCGACCAGGAGAAGCGGGACGTCGTCGCCTACATCAAGAGCTTCTCGCCGTTCTTCGAGCGGGAGACGCCCGAGGTGCTCCAGCGATCCGCGGACCCAGGGGGTGGGGCCGATCGTGCCCTGGCCGGACGCGAGGTCTACGGCACGCTCGAGTGTGCGCGGTGCCACGGCGAGCAGGGAAGGGGCGACGGGAGATCGGCGCCGACCCTCGAGGACTGGAGGGGGTTCCCGGTCCGCGCCGCGGACCTCTCCGAGCCCTGGCTGTTCAACGGCGGGATGGGTGCCGACGCGATCCACACGCGCTTCCTCACCGGCGTGGATGGCACCCCCATGCCCTCCAACCAGGACGCGCTGGAAGCGGGCGTCGTGACCGAGGAGGATCTCTGGGACCTGGCTCACTACGTGGCTGGCCTCGGGCCCGCGGAGGCGCCGGAGCTCGAGGAGGTCGTGAGGGTGGAGCGGCGCGAGCAGCTGCCGGACGGCCCGGCCGATGAGGCCTGGGACGATCTGCCGCGCTTCTACTTCCCGCTTGTCGGCCAGATCGTCGAACCGCCGCGGCAGTTCTCCCCGACGGTCGATGGCGTGTGGGTGCAGGGCGTCCACGACGGCGCCGAGCTTGCCCTGCGCGTCGAGTGGCACGACCCCTCGAACAGTCCGGATCCAGGGTGGCAGGAGTGGCAGGACAAGATAGCCGGGGCCCTCTACTCGGATGAGTCGGCGATTCCCGTGGAGCCGCTCCCGGACCTCCTGGCCCTCCAGTTTCCGATGACGTTTTCGGATGGCCGGGGACGTCCGTATTTCCTTATGGGCGAAGGACGTAACCCTGTCTATCTCTGGCTGTGGCACAGCAGGCGAGGGGCGGTCGAGGGGCGGGCGACGGGCCTCGGCACGGCCGAGGTCGTAGATTCGGGCGCCGGCCTCACGGCGAGTGCGGAGTGGGAGGCCGGCCGGTGGCGCGTCGTCTTTCGTCGACCGCTGGCCGCGGCAGACGACGGCATGCTCTCGTTCAGCGAGGGGGCTCCGATCCCTATCGCCTTCTTTGCCTGGGACGGGAGCAGCGGCGAGACGGGCACACGGGGGTCGATCTCCGCCTGGTACTTCATCGGCCTGCAGCCACCGCCCTCGAACGCGGTCTTCATGGCGCCGCTGGTCGCCTTCCTGGTGACGGGCGGGCTCGGGATGTTCGCTGTTAGGCGTGCTCAGAAGAGTTATCGAGGATAGGTAGAAGCACATCATCAACCGGGGATAGGAGGAAGACCATGTTGCAGAAGACTCGCCTGTTGGCCACGGTCGCGGCCGCCGGCCTCGTGTGGGCGTGCGGAGGTGGAGGCGATGCCGGAGGAGACGGAGACGCCGGGGATGCGGGCGGTGAGACGGCCGCGCCGGTCGTCGATCCAGCCACGGCTGGAGCGATCAGCGGCCTCATCGCGTTCGAGGGTGAGGCGCCCGCCGCGGAACGGATCGACATGGCCGAAGAGCCAGAGTGCGATGACGCGTATCCGGGCGACGGCGCGCTGACCCAGCATGCGCTCGTAAGCAGCGACGGGATGCTCGGCAACGTATTCGTGTACGTGAAGGAGGGACTCGGTGCCGGTTTCCCGACTCCGTCCCAGCCGGCCGTGCTGGACCAGGAGAACTGCCGCTACCACCCGCACATCGTCGGCCTTCAGGTCGACCAGCCTCTGTTGATCCGGAACAGTGATCCGATCCTCCACAACATCAACACGCAGCCGAGCATCAACCGCGGCTTCAACATCAGCCAGCCGCAGGCCGGGATGGAGACGACGCGCGACTTCGGGATGGCCGAGGTGATGATCCCGGTGAAGTGTGACGTCCACGGATGGATGAGTGCGTTCGTAGGCGTGGTCGACCACCCGTATTTCGCCGTGAGCCGAGGCGACGGTGCCTTCTCGCTCCCGAACCTCCCGCCCGGCGACTACGTGGTGGAAGCCTGGCACGAGCTCTTCGGCACGCAGACGGCGAACGTCACGGTCGGGGAGGGGGCGACGGCGGAAGTCAGCTTCACCTTCAACGCCGGCATGGCCCGGAACGCCGTCGTGCCGCTCGGTGATCCGCTGATCATCAAGCATGCCGAAGACGGCAGCCTCACCGCCGTGCGCGAGCCGGCCGACGACTAGTCGGCGCGGGGGTCGTCACGGGCGCGGGGGTCGTCGCCGTGCCTTGTGCGGTAAACGTGGAGTCAACGGAGGGGGAGAGTCTTGAATTGGTCGCTTCCTGAGAACATCGCGACGTACGGCGGGAAGATCGATGCCCTCTTCTGGGTGATCACGATCGTGACCGGGATCGCCTTCGTGCTCGTCGAGGTCGGCATCATCTGGTTCTGCGTCAAATACCGGCGACGTGAGGGCCATCGCGCCTACTACACCCACGGGAGCAAGAGCCTCGAGGTCCTCTGGACCGCCGTGCCCGCGCTCGCGCTGGTCGCTCTCGGCGTCTACAGCGCCAGCGTCTGGGCGTACATCAAGGGGCGGGACGCGGCGCCCTCGGAGTCGCTGCACATAGCGGTGAGCGCGAAGCAGTTCGAGTGGAACGTCACCTACGCCGGCGCGGACGAGGTGCTCGGCACCAGCGACGACTTCTCCACCCGCAACCAGCTCCACTTCCCGGTCAACCGCCCGATCCTGGTCTGGCTGGAGGCGGAGGACGTGCTGCACTCCTTCTTCATCCCGCAGCTGCGGGTGAAGCAGGATGCGGTGCCCGGGATGACGATTCCGGTCTGGTTCGAGGCGACGAAGACCGGCGACTATCAGATCGGGTGTGCGGAGCTGTGCGGACTCGGACACTACCGGATGCGCGCGAGGGTGACCATCCACGAGCCCGCGGCCTACGAGGCCTGGGTCGGTGAGCAGATCGCGGCGCGAGCCGCCTCCGGGGAGCCGACGGTAGTTGCAGCGAGCGCCGATCTCGGGAACGACGTTGGAGACGGCACCGGGCAACACGCTGGGCACGACCACTCCGCGGGCGGGATGTAGGAGGCCGAGATGCGACGAGAAAGACGAGAGAAAGGCATAGCGTGATATGGCGACGATCGTAGCCGAGCCGACGGGGATTCCCGTCGTCGAGGAACATCACGAGATGTCCTTCATCCGGAAGTACATCTTCTCCTCGGATCACAAGGTCATCGGGATCCAGTTCCTCTTCTTGAGTCTCTTCTTCCTGCTGGTGGGCGGACTGCTGGCGATGCTCATGCGCTGGCAACTCGCCTGGCCCGGCCGGCCCATGCCGTTCGGCGGGCTGTTTCCCGAGACGATGGCGCCCGATGGGATCATGCTCCCGGAGTTCTACATCTCGCTCGTCACGATGCACGGGACGTTCATGGTGTTCTTCGCGATCATGCTCCTGCTGGTCGGTGTCTACGCGAACTACCTGATCCCGCTGCAGATCGGGGCGCCGGACATGGCGTTCCCGCGCCTGAACATGCTCTCCTTCTGGACGGCCGTGCCGGCGGGTCTGATCGCCCTGGCGAGCTTCGCGGTGGAGGGAGGCGCGGCGGGGGCCGGCTGGACCTCGTACGCGCCGCTGAGCGGGATGCCGGAGTACAGCGGCGTGTCGATGGGCCAGCAGATGTGGATCGTCAGCCTGGTTCTGCTGGGTTTGTCCTCGATCCTGGGCTCCACGAACTACATCACCACCGTGATCAACATGCGCGCTCCGGGGATGCTGTGGACGCGCATGCCGCTCACGGTTTGGGCGCTGTTCATCACCGCGATCCTGGGGCTGCTCGCGATGCCCGTTCTATCGGGCGGCCTGATCATGCTCCTGTTCGACCAGACGATCGGGACCCACTTCTTCCTCCCGGAGACCGGCGGCCAGCCGCTGCTCTGGCAGCACCTCTTCTGGTTCTTCGGCCACCCGGAGGTCTACATCCTCATCCTGCCCGCGATGGGCTTCGTATCCGAGATCCTCTCCGCGGGCTCGCGGAAGCCGGTGTTCGGATACAAGGCGATGGTGGGCGCGATCGTGGCGATCGCCTTCCTCGGCTTCATCGTCTGGGGCCACCACATGTTCCAGAGCGGCATGAACCCGGTGCTCGGCACCAGCTTCATGGTATCGACCATGGTCATCGCCGTGCCGTCGGCGATCAAGACCTTCAACTGGATGGGCACGATGTGGAGGGGGAACCTCCACTTCCACACGCCGATGCTGTTCGCCATCGGCTTCGTGATGCTCTTCGTGATCGGAGGGCTGAGCGGGATCTTCATGGCCTCGGCGCCCTTCGACATCTTCATCCACGACACCTACTTCATCGTGGCCCACATCCACTACGTGCTCTTCGGCGGAGCGCTGTTCGCGATCTTCGCGGCGATCTACTACTGGTTCCCGAAGATGTTCGGGCGGATGATGAACGACAGGTGGGGCAAGATCCACTTCGCCCTCACGTTCATCTTCTTCAATCTCGCCTTCTTCCCGATGCACACGCAGGGGCTCGCCGGGATGATGCGCCGACTGTACGACACGTCGGGCTATACGCACACGGCCGATCTCCAGGGAACGCACCTGCTCATCACGATCAGCGCGTTCGCGCTCTTCGCGACGGGCGTCATCTTCGCCATCAACTTCTTCGGGAGCATGTTCCGGGGAGAGAAGGCACCTCCCAACCCCTGGAACGCGACGAGCCTGGAGTGGCAGACCCCCTCGCCGCCCAAGCACGGCAACTGGGAGCAGGCGCCCGTCGTCTACCACGGACCGCACGAGTACAGCCACCCGGATGTCACCGACAAGGACTGGCTCGCGCAGAACGAACGACCGGACGTCGTGTCGCCGGCGGGGCACTAGGCACATGAGCGGGAGAGGGTAATGGAAGCCCACGCGATGCCGTACTACGGGGGCCGGGCGCCCGAGAAGGGTCTGGCCGTATACACCCAGAAGGTGGGGATGTGGGTCTTTCTCTGCTCGGAGGTGATGTTCTTCACCGGGCTGATCGGCTCCTACATCATCCTGCGCTTCGGGGCTTCCGAGACCTGGCCGCAGCCTGGCGAGATCCTGAACATCCCGGTCACCGCGATCAACACGTTCATCCTGATCTGCAGCTCGGTGACGATGGTGAAGGCGTTCGCCGCCTCCGAGATGGGCGACAAGCGTGGAACGCGGCTGTACACGCTCGCCACCGCGGTCATCGGGGCCGCATTCCTGGGTGTGCAGATCTACGAGTACAGCGAGCTGCTGGGGCACGGATTCGGTCCCTGGTCCGGCCTGTACGGATCGACCTTCTATACGATGACGGGCTTCCATGGCTTCCACGTCTTCAGCGGCGTGGTCTGCATGACGTGGGCGACGGTCAAGGCGTTCCGGGGCGGCTATGACAACGGGAACTACCAGGGCCTGGAGGTTCTTGGTCTGTACTGGCACTTCGTGGATCTCGTTTGGATCATACTGTTTACGATCGTCTACCTCATCTGACGGGAGAGAGACTTGGACAGCACCGAGGCATTGCACGAAACCGCCGGTGCGGGTGCGGCGGAGGCGCACGCCTCCGACCATTCGCACCCGCGCTACCTGCTGGTATGGTTGTGGCTCGCCCTGCTCACGGCCGCCGAGGTGGCGGTCGTCGGGTTCACCGCGCTGCCGAAGTCGTGGATCGTCATCGCGCTTCTGGTCATGGCCGTATGGAAGGCACTGCTCGTCGCCCTCTACTTCATGCACCTCCGGTTCGAGCCGCTGCGCGTGGCGGTCGTGGCGGCATCGCCGCTGCCGCTCGCCGTGCTGCTCGTGATGGTAGTGCTCCAGGAATACAGCTGACGTGAACACGGTCGATGCCGCGGAGATGAGGGCTGCCGCCGAGCTGGGAGCTGCCGCGGAGGTGAGGGCTGCCGCCGAGGGTTACGACGCGACGTTGCGCGTCGTCGCGGCGCCCCGGACAGGCGTCGCGCGCGCCGCGGATTTCCTCGAGCTCACCAAGCCGCGGATCACGACCTTCGTCCTCCTGTCGGCGGCCACGGGGTTCTTCCTCGGCCTCCAGGCCGGCGTGCCGCTCGCGATCTTTCTTCACCTGATGATCGGAGTCGCGCTGGTCGCGGCGGGCACGAACGGCTTCAACCATCTGCTCGAGGGCGACGTCGACAGCCGGATGGACCGGACGCGCCGCCGGCCGATCCCCACCGGCCGCGTCAGCTCGCGCGAGGCCGGGATCTTCTCGGCTCTCACGGGAGCCGCCGGCATCGGATACCTGGCGCTGATGGTGAATCCGCTGACGGCGGCACTCGCCGCCGCCACCCTGGTGATCTACGTCCTCGCCTACACGCCGCTCAAGCGGGTCACCTCCCTGAACACATTGGTGGGGGCCATCCCCGGGGCGCTGCCGATCGCCGGCGGTTGGACGGCGGCGCGCGGCTCCCTCGGACCGGAGGCGCTGGCTCTATTCGGCATCCTCTTCTTCTGGCAGCTCCCGCACTTTCTCAGCCTGGCGTGGATCTACCGGGAGGACTACCGGAGAGCCGGCCTGGTGATGCTGCCGGTGAGGGACCCCGAGGGCGTTCGCACCCGGCACCATACCCTCATCCACGCCCTGGCCCTGTTGCCGCTGAGCCTGCTCCCGTCGCTGCTCGGTCTGACCGGACCGGTCTACTTCGTCGGGGCGCTCGGACTGGGCCTGGCCTACCTTGCTTCCGCGGGCCGCTTCGCCTGGGGTGGCGGGGAAGGAGCGGCCTGGCGCGTGTTTCGAATGTCGCTACTGTATCTGCCACTGGTGTACGGTCTGCTCATCCTGGACAAGGGAGCGCGCGAGCTGGGCCTCCACGACCTACCGGCGGTGAACGCGGTTCTCAACGGCCTGACAACGGCCTTCCTGCTGACCGGCTGGCGCTTGATCCGGCGCGGCAAGATGAAGGCTCATCGGTTGGCGATGCTCGCTGCCGTTGGATCATCCGCCGCGTTCCTGGCGAGCTACCTCTTCTACCACTTCCAGGTGGGTTCCGTCCCGTACCAGGGCCTCGGCTGGACCCGCACGCTCTACTTCGCGATCCTGATCACGCATTCGGTGCTCGCGGCCTCTCTCGTCGTGCTCGTGCCGATGACGCTCATACGCGCGCTCCGCGGGAACTTCGATCGCCACCGTAGCATCGCCCGCGGGACCTTGCCCGTCTGGCTCTACGTTTCCGTTACGGGCATCATCGTCTACCTGATGCTGTACGTGCTTTGATGCGGAGCCCTCGCGGAGCGCGTGCGGCCCTCCTAACCGCCGCTGTCGTGTGTGCCGCGACGGTGGTTCTCCTGACTCTCCCGGCCCCGCTCCTGGCCTGTCCCTCGTGCGTGTCCGCGGCGGATCAGCAGGTGCAGGAGGGCTTCTTCTGGGGCCTCGTATTCATGATGGTGACTCCGTGGGTCGTCGTCGGCGGGATCGGTGGCGGCCTTTACATGGCCGTTAGACGTGAGCGACGGGAAGCCGTCGAGGAGTTTCTCCGCTCGGAGGCCGAACTGTCCCCGAGGACTGGGAGCAGTCGGGCGGATATCGGATAGAAGGTTAGACAGGGCTAGACCAGGAGGATGGGCCGCTAGAGGCCTGAGACCGGCTGCACGGCCGAGCATCGGTGCGAGGAGGGACGTATGGAGATTCCCAAGAGGACCGTCCGCTACGGCATCATCGCGGGTCTCCTCGGAGGCGCGGCGCTCATCATCTTCTTTTTCTTCTACGACCTGGCGCAGGGAGAGCTGTTCCGGACGCCCATGTACCTGTCCAGCGCCCTCCTCGATCGAGATGGCTTCGAGGCAGGGTGGTTTCATCTGCTCGCGTACACCCTCCTCCACTTCGTGGTCTTCGCGATCCTCGGCGCCAGCGCGGCGGTCCTGTTCGAGTGGGCGGCGATCCCGAGAAACCTGTTTGTCGGCGCGGCGTTCGGGCTCTTCGTCTGCTCACTGATCTTCTATCCGGCGTTGATCATCACGGGGAGCGACATACTCGCCGCGCCCGCCTGGCCGGCCGTGCTCGTGGGGAACGTGCTGGCAGGCCTGGTGATGGTCACCTACCTCCGGCTGGTGAGCGATCAACCGGGGATCACCGGCTTCATGGCGCAGCTGCAGGCCCACAAGATGCTGCGAGAGGGTCTCGTGGCCGGGGTTATCGGCGCGTCCGCCGTCGCGATCTGGTTCCTCGTGGCGGACATGATCGTGCGACAGCCGTTCTTCACACCGGGGGCCCTCGGGTCGATCCTCCTTCTAGGCGCACAGGGCCCCGAGGACGTCGTGGTCTCGGCCGGCACGGTGATCGGTTACACGCTCGTCCACTTCGCGGCGTTCGTCGTGTTCGGGACGATCATGTCCGGGATCGTGACCCAGATCGAGCGGTTCCCGCCACTCGTTTTCGCCCTGCTCCTCCTGTTCGTCGTATTCGAGACCTTCTTCATCGTGATGGTGGCGATGCTCGGCAGCTGGATGGTCGAGGTCCTCGAGTGGTGGGTCGTCCTGTTCGGCAACCTGTTCGCGGCCATCGTGATGGGTGGCTACCTGTGGCGAGCTCATCCCGTACTCCGCGAGGAGCTGACGTCGGACGCCCTCTGGGCCGAATAGTGCGCCCGGTCCGGCCGGAGTTCCGGGGTGCGGTGGGCGCGGCTACCCTGGTTGTAACGTCGCTGCTGACGTCCACGGCGGGCCCCGCCGCGGCGCAGGAGGTCGTCTACGTCGTCCGCCACGCGGAGAAGATCGCGGATGTCGACGACCCGCCACTCTCGGAGCGGGGGCTGACGCGTGCCCGGATACTTCGAGAGTTTTTCCGTGACACGGGGTTGACGGCCGTCTACGCGACCGATCTCCGGCGCACCATGGAAACAGGGGCGATGGTGACCGAGCCGCTCGGGTTCCAGGTCACCCCGGTATGGGCGGACTCGCTCGGCGGTCTGGTCGCCCGCGTGCAAAGGGAGCAGCCCCACGGCCGGGTCCTGATCGTAGGCCACTCGAACACCGTGCCGTTGGTCCTCGAGCAGTTCGGTTATCCGAACGAGATCACGATCGAGGACGACGAGTACGACGACCTCTTTATCGTCGTGCCCGCGGCGGAAGGGCCTCCACTCGTGCTCTGGCAGCGGATGGTGCTGCCACGCCGCTAGGCGTGTCGGTTCTCATATGCTGAGGCGTGTGCTCAAAGGGCTGGCTATCGGCCTGGCCGCGATCCTCGTGCTTGCGCTCGTGGCACTCGTCTTCGCCTACGTCGCCTCGTCTCGCATCATCGATAGGACGTACGACGTTCCTTTCGCGGTCCTCGCAACGCCGTCAGACTCCGCCGTCCTGGCCGACGGCCAGCGGTTGGCTTCGTTATGGGGATGCCTCGCTGGTTGCCACGGTGAAGACGGTGCCGGAACGCTGATGTTCGAGGAGCCATTGGTCGGTTGGATCAGGGCACCCAACATCACGTCCATCCTTCCGGATTACACGGACGAGGAGCTCGAGCGCCTCATCCGGCGCGGCGTCAAGCAGGATGGTCGGAGCGTCTTCGTCATGCCGTCGGGTCTTCTGTATCATCTCGATGATGCGCAATTGACTTCGATCATCGCCCACGTACGGAGCCTGCCGAAGAAGAAGGACCGGTTCAAGGGTGGCGTGAAGTTCGGTCCGCTGGGACGTGTCTTTCTAGCCATCGGGCAGTTTCAGCCTTCCGCAGAAGAGGTGGATCCCGATTCGCCCCGGAGAGCCTACCCGGATCCCACAGACGAAGCGGGCCTGGGCGAGTTCTGGGCGACGACCGCGTGCAGCGAGTGCCACGGCGAAGACCTGAGCGGCGAAGACGGGTTCACGCCAAGCCTGGAGGTCGTGGCCACCTCCTATACGCCGGCGGACTTCAGGCTCCTGATGCGGACGGGCATCGCTCTTGGAGGGCGTCAGCTGGACCTCATGTCCGAGGTCGCTCGTGACAACCTCCGGCACCTCACGCCGCGCGAGGTCGCCGGGCTTTACGATTATCTGACGGGCCACTTCGCTGCGAATTCGGCAACCGACGAGTGAGCTCGAGGAGGATTATTCAATGCGACTGACTCGCGAGAGGCTTCGCGTTGGCTTTGTCTGTCTGCTTGCAGCGGCCTGCCAGCCCGAGATCGATCTGGAGGCCGAGCGCGCGGCACTCTTCCATGCCGACGAGTCGTGGGCGGCAGCCGTGGAGGCCGAAGACGTCGAGCGCGTCTTCACCTTCTGGACGGACGACGCGGTGATCTATCCACCCGTGGGCCCGGCCGTCGAGGGAATCGAGGCTATCCGCGAATTCGTTCGCCAGAGCCGCCAACAGGAAGGATTCGCCATTGGCTGGAGTCCGACCGGCGCCGAGGTGTCGAGCACCGCGGACGTCGGTTATACCTTCGGAGCCTGGGAACGAACGGCGCCGGGCCCTAACGGGACGCTCGTGAGCTCAGCCGGCACCTACGTGTCGATCTGGCGCAAGCAGCCTGATGGAACATGGAGGTGCTCCGTCGAGATCTCGCAACTGGGGCGGCTCCCGAACCTGGGCGGCACCCTAAGCCCGGGAGAGCCCACCGCCCAATGACCTTCGGGCGAGAGCTCCTCGTCGCGACCAGGAGCCGTCACAAGCTCCGCGAGCTCCGCGAGCTCATCAACCTCTCCGGCTTCCAGCTCGTGTCACTGGATGAGGCTGGTGTTCCGGAGAATCCGATCGAGGAGCATCTGGAGGTCTACGACACCTTCGAGAAGAACGCGCGCGCCAAGGCGACCTACTTCCAGCGAAGCACGCTCATGCCGACGATCGCGGACGACTCAGGCCTCTGCGTCGACTGGCTTGATGGGGGGCCCGGGGTGCGGACGAAGCGCTTCGCGCCCGACGAGATGGTCGAGCGGTACGGGCGGGACGAGGCGAACAACCGCTATCTCCTCGAGCGGTTGAAGGGCGTTCCCGAGGAAGAGCGCGGAGCGCATTACCGGTGTGCGATCGCCTACGAGGACGGTGAGGCTAGCTTCGTCGTGGAGGGCATGGTGGAGGGAAGGATCGCGGCGGAGCCCAGCGGCACAGGCGGCTTCGGCTACGATCCTCTGTTCGTCGTGCCGGAGTACGGCAAGACGTTCGGCGTGTTGCCGCCGGAGGTGAAGGCGGAACTGAGCCACCGCTCACGCGCAGCGCGCGCGTTGGCCGAGAGGCTTCGGGAGGAGAAGCTTCAGGAGCACCGATCGTCGTGACGACGCTTCTGGCCTGCCTGACGTTGATCGCCGGCGTCGCGCTCGGACCCGAGTGCCCAGCGGACGGCGCCGCGAGTGGCGCCACGAGTCGCATCTCGAGTGGAACCGCGGCCGACTCGCTGTTCCGCTTCCAGAGCCGGTTCTGGCCGAACCTGCACCATTTCGCGTACGAGCAGGCGCTCCTGACAGCCGATCCGCCCAGAAACCGCGGCAGCACGGGCGAAGTGGCCTCGACGGACGGGCTGTCCGCGGGGGACGCGGCCGCCTGGGCCGTGGCCGTCGCCTTCTACCGGGACTCGCTGATCGAGCGCGATCTCCTTTTCGATGACGAGCTTGTCGCGCTGGACGGTATCCTCGGTGAGCTGCCCGTCGGCGCGGATGAGGATGCGCTGCTCGAGGCGGGGGTCCCGGAGTCCCTCGCCTCGATTCTGAGCGACGCGGCGCCCGCCTACCGGAGGCACTGGTGGCCGTCGCACGACGCTGCCAACCGGCGCTGGATCGAAAGACACCAGCAGCTGGTCGTCCACTACGGGGGCGAGCTGGCGGCCGATCTTGCGGGCGCGTACCAGGCCGAGTGGCCGAGCCAGGTCATCGACGTCGACATCCTGGTCTACGCCAACTGGGCGGGCGCGTACACGTCGAACGATCCGCCGCACATCCGCCTCTCGAGCTCGCTGGAGGAGAACGCCGACTGGTGGGCGCTGGAGATGGTCTTCCACGAGGCATCTCACACGATGGTGGGAGGCCGAAGGGGAGCGGTGGCCGCCGCCATCCGGCAGGCCGCTGAGCGGGAGGGCGTTGAAAGGCCGCGGTGGCTCTGGCACGCGATCATCTTCTACACGACCGGCGAGCTGGTACGAAGGGCCCTCCAGAAGGACACGGCCGTGTTCTTCGTCCCATACGCTATCAAGCAGGGTCTCTGGCACCGGGACGACGAGCGGCAGGCGGAGCTCGCGGCGCTCCAGGAGCACTGGCAGCCGTACCTGGATGGAACGACCGACTTCGAATCGGCCATCGCGGCTCTCGTCGACGACCTCCGGTGACGCACGGCCCCTGGTACGCCTTCACGATGAACTTCCGGAAGTAGGGCATGGCCTCCTTCGTCGTCGTGATGTTCGCGCTGCCGGCCGCGATCATCCTCCTGGCGGTCCTGCTCGCCCGCCGAGGCGGGGGCTGATGGGGGCCTCCTTGAGAAAGCCGCGTAGTCTCGCGATCCGCAGGTCGGCCCGCTGATGCCGGCTGCCAGCCCGTGGGCCGTCGGAGCGTTCATCGGCTACCTGGTCCTCGTCGTGGCGATCGGCATCTACGCCGCGCGCTTCTCCTCGGCGGGCGTGGCGGAGTTCTTCATCGGCGGGCGCCGGATGAACCGGTTCGTCGTCGCGCTCTCCGCCGTCGTCTCGGGCCGCAGCGCGTGGCTCCTGCTCGGCGTCACCGGGATGGCCTACGCCATGGGCCCTTCCGCAGCCTGGGCAGTCGTCGGATACATCGTCGTCGAGGTCTTCCTCTTCCTCTACTACGCCCCCCGGCTCCGCCGCTTCAGCGCCCGCTACGACTGCATCACCGTGCCGGACTTCTACGCGGCCCGCTTCGAGGACGAGCGGGGGACGCTGCGTGCCCTGCTGGTGGTCGTGATCCTCCTGTTCATGGTCGGCTACGTGGCGAGCCAGTTCGTCGGAGGCGGCAAAGCGTTCGCGGCGGGCTTCGGCCTCTCGCCCACCAGGGGCGTGCTGCTGACCGCCGGCATCGTGCTCGTCTACACCATGCTCGGCGGCTTCCTGGCCGTGAGTCTCACGGACATGATCCAGGCCTGCTTCATGATCTTTGCCCTCGTACTGCTGCCGGTGATCGCGATCGGCGACCGCGGCGGGCTGGGCGTCGTGCTGCAGGAGCTCGCGGCCCTCGATCCGACTCTCGTAGATCCCTTCGCCCTCTCCGTGGGAGCCGGAATAGGATTTCTGGGCATCGGTCTCGGCTCACCAGGGAACCCGCACATTCTGGCCCGCTACATGTCGATCGACGACCCGGCCCAGCTACGCTACTCCGCGGTCGTGGGGACCGTCTGGAACGTCGTGATGGCGTGGGGCGCGCTGTTTATAGGGCTCGTAGGGCGGGTCTACTTCCCCGAGGCGGCGATGCTCCCCCAGGGCGATACGGAGAGCCTCTATCCGCTCCTGGCCCAGCAGCACCTGCCGCCGGTCCTGTTCGGCGTGGTCGTCGCCTCGATCTTCGCGGCTATCATGTCGACGGCCGATTCACAGCTGCTCGTGGCGGCCTCAGCGGTCGTGCGGGACCTGTACGAAAAGGTCTGGCACCGCGGGGAGGCGATTCCGCAGCGGCGGCTGGTGTTCCTGAGTCGCGCGACGGTCGTCCTCCTGGTCGCGCTGGCGGTGGGGTTCGGGCTGGTGGCCGATCAGCTCGTCTTCTGGCTGGTGCTGTTCGCCTGGGCAGGCCTCGGAGCCTCGCTGGGCCCGACCTCGATCCTGGCCCTCTTCTGGCGCCGCACGACGAAGGCGGGGGTGATCGCCGGGATCGTCACGGGTACGGTCACCACCGTCATCTGGTACCTCGTGCCGGCGCTGAAGTCGCGTATGTACGAGCTGGTCCCGGCGTTCCTTCTGGCGCTCCTGGCTACTGTGCTCGTCTCGCTGGCCACGCGGCCGCCAAAGGAGGTGGACGCGCTTCACGCCGCGATGGAGCCGGCTGACAGGGGGTAGGGTCAGACCGTGGTTAGGCCGGCAGGCTCCCGGATGTGATCTCCCCACCAATGAACGTCGCCACGCAGGCGTTGGGCTGCAGGTGGTAGAGCCAGTGGTCGACGTCGGGCGCGTCGATGACCGCGAAGTCGGCCGCCTTTCCTGGCTCGAGCGACCCGATCCGATCCTCCAGTCCGACCGCCCGGGCGGCGTAGAGGGTCGCGCCCTTCAGGACCTCAGCGGGCGTCATCCGCTGAAGGTTGCAGGCGAGGGTCATCGCGAAGGGCAGGTGGTAGCTCGGCGCCGATCCGGGGTTGAAGTCGGTGGCCACCGCCACGGCGGCGCCCGCGTCGATCAACCGGCGGGCCGGCATAGGATCCTGGTTGAGATAGAGCGTCGCGATCGGCAGGCTGACTGCCACGACGCCCGCCTCGGCGACGGCCTGGATGCCTTCGTCGGAGATGCACTCGAGGTGGTCGGCGGATACGGCCCCCACCTCCGCGGCCAGCCGCGCGCCGCCGCCGTCGGTGAGCTGGTCGGCGTGCAGCTTGCCGAGGAGGCCGGCGGCGTTCCCGGCCTCGAGCACGCGGCGCGACTCGTCGTAGCTGAAGGCGGATTCCTCCAGGAAGACGTCGCAGCAGCGCGCCAGTCCCGCCCAGGCAGTCTGCGGGATGATCTCTCCCACGACGAGATCCACGTAGCCCCCCCGGTCCTCGCGGTATTCGGGCGGGACCACGTGGGCGGCGAGGAGCGTCGGGACGATGCGGACGGGTCCCGCTTCGGCGAGCTTGCGGTACACTGCGAGCTGCTTCAGCTCCTCTTCCAGCGAGAGGCCGTAGCCGCTCTTGCACTCGACCGTCGTGACCCCGAGCGCGAGCATCTCGTCCAAGAAGAGGCGGGATCGCTTGTACAGATCCTCTTGGCTCGCGGTCCGTGTCGCTCTTACGGTGGAGAGGATTCCGCCGCCGGCCTCGGCGATCTCGAGGTAGGAGCGGCCGAGGATGCGCTGCTCGAACTCGCCGGCCCGCCAGCCGGCGAAGGCGAGGTGGGTGTGGCAGTCGACGAGGCCGGGGACCACGAGCCGGCCGTCGGCGTCGAAGCTCTCATCGGCCGTGTACTGGAACGGGAGGGTGTCCTCGGGGCCGAGCCAGCAGACCACCCCGTCCCGCCAGGCGAGCGCGGCGTTGCTTATGGCGTGGATCTCGGCCTGGCCGCCCTCGGCGCGGCAGCTGGCGAGGTCGCCTATGTTGCGAAGGACAGGCATCGGACAGTCATCCGGGGTGAGAAGAGAGGAGGCTCGAGATGAACCGAAGCGGCCACCGAAGCGGCGAACGGGGATTGGCTCGGCGAACCCGGGTCAGCCTCACGGCTGCGGTCGTCGTGATCGCGGCGACGCAGGCCGGCTGTGCGTCGAGCCTCAAGATCAGGGACCTCCTCGAGAACCCCGCCCGCTACAACGGCCAGACGGTTCAGGTCCACGGGGTGGTCACGAAGGGCGGCCCTATCATGAGCGGCGCGTACGAGCTCTCGGACAACACGGGCACGATCATGGTCATCCTTTCCGAGCGCGGGGCTCCGCGCGACGGCACGAGCCTCAAGGTCCAGGGCACGTTCCGGTCCGGCTTCGACTACGACAACAGCCGGATCTCCGTCATCCTCAAGGACCGCTGATTGGACCGCTAGCCACGGCCCGATCGGGACCTCCAGCGGGTTCACTCCAGCATCGGCAGATCCACGCCACGCTCGCGGGCGGTCTCGACGGCCAGATCGTAGCCCGCGTCCGCGTGTCGCATCACGCCTGTGCCCGGGTCGGCGGTGAGCACGCGCTCCAGCCGGGCGTCCGCCGTGTCTGTGCCGTCCACGACGCACACCATCCCGGCATGGATGGCGTACCCGATCCCGACGCCGCCGCCGTGGTGGATCGAGACCCAGCTGGCGCCGCACGCCGTGTTCAGCATCGCGTTGAGCAGCGGCCAGTCGGCGATCGCATCCGATCCGTCCAGCATGCCTTCCGTCTCGCGGTTGGGTGAGGCCACCGATCCAGCGTCCAGGTGATCTCTCCCGATGACGAGGGGCGCATCGACCTTTCCCGTGCGCACGAGATGGTTGAAGCGGAGCCCCATCTCCGCTCGCTCTCCGTACTCGAGCCAGCAGATCCGGGCCGGGAGGCCCTGGAAATGGATCTGCTCCCCGGCCCTCTCGATCCAGCGGCGCAGGCCCTCCTTTTCGGGAAACGTCTCCAGAACGGCACGGTCCGTCTCGTAGATGTCCTCGGGCCGGCCCGACAGGGCGGCCCAGCGGAACGGTCCGGCGCCTCGGCAGAAGAGCGGCCTGATGAACTCCGGCACGAAGCCCGGGATCCGGAAAGCCTCCTCCATGCCGCGGAGATCCGCCACCTGACCCCGGATGTTGTTGCCGTAGTCGAACGTGACCGCGCCCGCTTCCTGCATGTCCAGCATCGCGCGCACGTGGACGACCATGGAGTCGAGCACCCGTGCCTCGTATCCCTCCGGGTCCCGCTCTCGCTCGACCTCGGACTCCTCGGGGGAGAGGCCGAGCGGGATGTAGCCCACCCTCAGGTCGTGGGCGGAAGTCTGGTCGGTGAGAGCATCCGGCACGATCCCGCGCTCGACCAGTTGGGGGAGCACCTCGGCGATGTTGCCCAGCAGCCCGACCGACAGCGCCTCGCCCCGCTCTCGCGCACCCAGCACCAGCTCGAGCGCCTCATCCAGGTCGGTCGACATGCGGTCCAGGTAGCCGGTCTCGAGCCGGCGCCGGATTCGATCTTCCCGAACCTCGACGCCCAGGAAGGCGCCCCCGTTCATCGTCGTCGCCAGGGGCTGTGCCCCTCCCATGCCACCGAGCCCCGCCGTGACGAGCAGCCGTCCCTTCAGGGAGCCGCCAAAGTGCTGGCGCGCGCACTCCGCGAAGGTCTCGTAGGTGCCCTGCAGGATTCCCTGCGTACCGATGTAGATCCAGGAGCCGGCCGTCATCTGGCCGAACATCGTGAGGCCGAGGTCGTCGAGCCGCCGGAACTCGTCCCAGGTGGCCCACTTGGGGACGAGGTGGGCGTTAGCGATCAGGACGCGGGGGGCCTCCTCGTGCGTTCGGAACACGCCGACGGGCTTCCCGCTCTGAACGAGCAGCGTCTCATCGTTCTCCAGCCGCCGCAGCGTCCGGACGATCGCCTCGTAGCACTCCCAGTTGCGCGCCGCCTTTCCGGCACCGCCGTAGACGATGAGCTGATCGGGATCCTCGGCCACGTCCGGGTCCAGGTTGTTCATCAGCATGCGGAGGGCGGCTTCCTGGTGCCAACCTTTGCAGCTGATCTCGCTTCCGGTGGGTGCCCGGACGGTCCGGGCGAGGGTGCTGCTGGCCATGGCTCGCTACCGTCTGCTGTTGATACGCCGCCGGACGGTCCTCACTGTCGTCCAGCCTGAAGTCTAGCCGACCGCGACGTCCGCCGCCTCCAGAAGGGCTCCCGACCGGATCAGCTCGTCCAGCGCCTGGATGTCCGGCGTGAGCTCGCGGTCGCGCTCGAGCTTCGAGACGTGCTCCCGGACGAGGCTGTAGGCGGCGCTCGTGCCGCGGCCCAGCCGGGCGGGCCCGTTCGGCCGCAGATCGATCGCCTGAGCCGCGGTCATGAGCTCGATCGCGATCACCGTGTGGACGTTGGCCACGATCTCGCGGGCGTGCCGGGCCGCGTTCGCGCCCATGCTCACGTGATCTTCCTGGCTCGCGCTGGAGGGAATCGAGTCCACGCTGTCGGGGTGGGCGAGCGTCTTGCTGTCGGATACCAGCGCGGCCGCCGTGTACTGGGCGACCATCAGGCCGCTGTCCAGTCCACCGTTCTCGACCAGCATCGAGGGCAGGCCGCCGTTGAGCTCCGGCGCGAGCAGCCGGAAGATCCGGCGCTCCGCCATTCCCGCGACGTCCGCCAGGGCGATGCCCAGCATGTCGAGCCAGAGGGCCGGTCCCTGGCCGTGGAAGTTTCCTCCGGAGATCGTCGTCGGCTCAACTCCGTCGAGATCGACAAAGACGAGGGGGTTGTCGCTGGCGGCGTTGATCGCCGCCGTGATCCTCTTTCTGAGGAACGCCACGACATCGCTCGCGGGGCCGAGGGCCTGCGGCACGCAGCGGAGGCTGTAGGCGTCCTGCACCCGGTCGGGCTCCGTGTCGATCAGGGTGCTGGCCGCGAACAGGGAGCGAAGACGGGCCGCGACGCGGAGCTGCCCCGGCTGCCCGGCGGCCTCGTGAAGGGCAGGGTGGAACGCGGCCGAAAGGGCGCAGAGCGCTTCGAGGCTGAGGGCCGCCGATATCGCGGCGTGGTCCAACACGCTCTCGGCGTCGGCCAATGCCAGCGCCGCGGTCCCAAGCATGAAGTCCATGCCGTTCGTGAGAGCCAGTCCGTCTTTCGGCTCGGGCCGGATCCGGTCGAGTCCGGCGCGGCGCATCGCCTCGGCGCCGGTGAGCCGCTCTCCGTCGTGCCAGGCGAAGCCGCTGTAGCCGCCGTCAACGCCTTCCTCACCCTCGGGCTCGGCGATGAGGACGGCCGCCACGTGGGCCTGCGGAGCCAGGTCGCCGCTGGCTCCGAGCGAGCCCTTGGCCGGCACGTCGGGCGTCACGTCCCGGTTCAGCATCTCCACCAGCGTCTCGGCCACCTCGGGCCTCACGCCGGAGAGTCCCTTGGACAGCGAATTGGCCCGGATCAGCATCATCCCCCGGACGATCTCGCGGGGAAGGGAATCACCGACGCCTGCCGCACAGTTCAACACGAGGTTTCGGGAGAGTCGGCGCGCTTCATCGGGCCGGATCCGCTGGTGGGCCAGCGAACCGAACCCCGTGTTCACGCCGTACACCGTGCGCTCGTCGCGCTCGATCACGTCCTGGAGCCATGCCTGGCTCCGGTTCATCGAGGACTTCACGGCGTCCGCCAGTGGAGCCACCGCCTCATCAGCACGGGCCACGCGCTGAATGTCCTCGATCGTCAGGCTATGGCCGTCGATCTCGATCATCTCATCTTCGGTGTCGGTGTGGCGTTGTTCTCGGTTTTGACCCCAAGGAGTCGGCCTCATCGGCAATCGAGGCTGCCACAACGTACGGGCCGCGCACGGAAGCGCCACCCCCTGTATCTTCGGGACAGCACCCGGTCAAAATCGACGCTCTGGGAGGAGTGCAATGTCTCGAATCCAAGCCGGTCATCCCCGTCCGGGGTGGCTTGCCGCGGCCATCCTGGCGCTGCTCGTCGCCCCCGCGCTGGTACCCCTCGCTTCCACGCTTGCCGCCCAGGAGTCGGCCCTGCAGGAGGTTCCTCGGGTTCGTAAGGTGAACGACGGGAACGTGATCCTCGACGACGTGCCCGCGATCCCCGCCAGTCTCGGCGACCGGCTGCGACGTTACGAGAACGTCCGCAGCGCTTCGTTCGCGGCCTGGGCGGAGGATGGACGAGCGATGTACGTCTCCACGCGCTTCGGGGAGACGAGTCAGCTGCACCGGGTGGACATGCCGCGCGGGGCGAGGACCCAGATGACCTTCCTGTCCGAGCCGATTTCGGGTGCGGTGAAGAGGCCGCAGACGCGCGAGCTCCTGTTCGGCATGGATGAGGGCGGCGCCGAGTTCTACCAGCTCTTCCTCTTCGATCCACAGACCGCCGAGTACCGGCGTCTGACCGATGGGGTGTCGCGCAACGGAGCGCCCGAGTTCAGCCGGGACGGCAAGTGGCTCGCGTTCCGCAGCACACGTAGGAACGGCCGCTCGAACGATGTGTGGATCATGGAGGTGGCCGACACCAGCTCGTCCCACCTACTGGTCGAGGCTCCGGATGGCGCGTACTGGGGACCCGCGGACTGGGATGCGGAGAACCAACGGGTGCTCGGCGTCCAGTACGTGAGCATCACCGACTCGCGAATCTGGGTCGTGGACGTGATGAGCGGAGACGTGCGCCTGATCGCGGGCGGCGACGAGGCGCCCGGCAACTACTCCGGCATATCGCCCCGCTTCGCGCCGGATGGCCGCGGGGCCTTTCTCTCGACCGACCGGGACTCCGAGTTCAACCGCCTCGTGTACGTGGACCTGGAGACCGGAGAGATCGAGCCGATCACGTCGGGCATCGATTGGAACGTCGAGGGGTTCGCGCTGAGCGAGGACGGCCGGCAGGCGGCCTTCACGGTCAACGAGGACGGCCGCTCGCGGCTCTACCTGATGGATCCGGCGGCGCGCCGCTACGCGCCCGTCCCGGAGGTGCCGCTCGGACGCGTCTTCGGGATCGAGTTCAGCCCCGACGGACGGCGGCTCGCCATGACGATCAGCACCGCCGACAGCCCGTCCGACGTCTACACGCTCGAGCTCGGCGACGGCGCCCTCGAGTCCGAGGCGCTCACGCGCTGGACCTTCAGCGAGATCGGCGGTCTGAGCCGGCAGACCTTCGTCGAGCCCGAGCTCGTCCACTTCCCGACCTTCGACTCAGGCAGCGGCGGCCCCGACCTGATCCCGGCCTTCGTCTACCGGCCTCGAACGCCGGGTCCGCACCCCGTGATCATCTCGATCCACGGCGGCCCCGAGAGCCAGTACCGGCCCGGCTTCAGCAGCACCTACCAGATGTGGGTGAACGAGCTGGGCGCGGCGGTGATCGCACCGAACGTGCGCGGCAGCTCGGGCTATGGGAAGGCGTACGTGAAGCTCGACAACGGGCGCCTGAGGGAGAACTCGGTACGAGATATCGGCGCGCTCCTCGACTGGATCGCCGAGCAGCCGGACCTGGATGAATCCCGCGTGGCCGTCTACGGAGGCAGTTACGGCGGCTACATGGTGCTGGCGAGCCTGGTCCACTACAGCGACCGCCTTCGCGGCGGCGTGGAGATCGTCGGGATCAGCAACTTCGTCACCTTCCTGGAGAACACGCAGGACTACCGGCGAGACGCCCGGCGAGTGGAGTACGGGGATGAGCGCGATCCCGAGATGCGGGCCTTTCTCAACGCGATCAGCCCGAACCGGAGCGCCGAGAAGATCCGCGTCCCGTTGCTCGTCGCGCAGGGGCAGAACGACCCGAGGGTGCCAGTGACCGAATCGGACCAGGTCGTCACCGCCGTGCGCCGGAACCTGATGCCCGTCTGGTACATGAAGGCCCTGAACGAGGGGCACGGCTTCCGAAAGAAGGAGAACGCGGACCTCTATCGCGCCATCGCCTTCATGTTTCTCGAGCAGTACCTGATGGCCGATGGCCCGGTGGCGACGGTCGAGTAGCGGCCGATAGCCACGCGAGGTCGGCCGCTCCGAGAGATGACTTCAACCCAATTGGAGAAGATATCCATGACGAAAGCGAGTAACCTCGAGAATCGGCTGCGGAAGCTGGAGAGGCAGAACCGCCGGCTGCGCCTGATCGTCTACACCGGCCTGGTCGCGGTGGCGGGCGGCGTGCTGATGGCGCAGACGCGGCCGGCACGAACGATCGAGGCGGAGCGGTTCGTGGTTCGCGACGGCGCCGGGAACGTGCGCGGCGAATTCGGCCTGAACGACGACGGTATGCCGCGGCTGGCCATGTATCAGGCAGCCCAGGACATCGAGAGCATCTGGCTCGGCGTCCAGGACGCCGTCCCGCTTCTTACCCTCCAGCGGGTCGGCCATACGTTCCAGTCGCAGCTCACCGAGGGCCTCTTCTTCGTGAGAGGCGCCAACGGGTCGATGCTCGTGGACCTCGAGACGTCGGATGCCTCGGGCGGGCTGTCGCTGCGCGACCGCTTCGGCTCGACCAGGGCACGGATCAACTGGCCCGGCCGTGAAGTCTCTCTCGGACTCTACAGCCCCGAGGGCGAGACGAGAGTGGTGGCCGCCCTCGACTCGCAGGGCACCGCGAGCATCGGTCTTCCCTACGGGGGCGAGCGCGGCGCCCAGATGTACTCGCGAGCCATGAGCCTGGGGATGGTGATCTACGACTCGCAGGGCCGGCTGCGGTACGGGATCGATGTGCCCCCCGCCGACCTGGCGAACCTGGGCATCTTCGATGACGAAGGCAGGACGCTCTTCGGCGTGCCCTAGTCGGCGGACGCCCAGATCCTGCGGCCCGTGCGGCCCACAGGTCTCAGATGCAGGCAGGGGCGGCCCCGAAGGAACCGCCATAGGACTGCAAGAAGAACGGCGAATCCACTGGTCAATAGCCGACAGTATTTGTTGCCAATGACCCCGTCCAACAACTACCAACCCTCCTCGTTTACACCCTCCGCACCACGCCGTATTGTGGCCTCAGTGATCACGATCGAGCACCCGGACAACTCACGCAGTATCGATCACGTGGGGGGGGAGAGATCATCATGTTTGCCCCAGTGCTTCGTTGGTGGCCGGCGGCATTCGCGCTGGCTCTCGCCGTGCCGGCCAATGCGCAGGGCGTCTGGCGCGCCTACCAGTTCAGCGACAGTGAAGAGTTCCAGTACGACCTCAAGCAGACCGTGGATACTTCGGTAACCACCGGGTCCTATCGGCTCTCGATAAGCCCGGCCGGGGCCGGCCAAATGCGACTGGATATCCAGGGCAAGCTGGCCGGCGTGGCGTGTTCCGGCAGCGCGACTGTCGAGAGCGGCGCGGCGAGCCCGTACCAGTTGTCGACCGGCTGTCAGATGCTGGCCCCGGTCCTGCTCGGGGCGTTCATGCCGATGTCGACCTGGTTCATGGGCCGACCACTCGTGCCGGGTGACACGTGGAACGTCGGTCCTCAAGGCGAGTCGGTCTCGTTCAGCGTGAACGGCTCTTGCACCCATGCCGGCCAGGATGGTCATCGGGTCGAGGTGAGGCACAACAACGAGGTCCGGCTCAAGGCCTGTTTAGCGCCCGATATAGGGCTGCCGCTCGCCGTGTTTTGGACCGAGGACGGTGACGATCCCATCGAGATCGAGCTGGTGGGGTATCAGCCGTAACGACGGTCGAATGCTACCGATCGAAGTTACGGTCTACGCGATCTACTGACGCCATGAAACGCTCGAGAGTGGGAGGTCTGGGCCTGGCCGGCGTGGTGCTGGGTCTGAGTGTTCTCGTTACGCCGGCGGCGGCGGGGCAGGCTTTAGCGGTCGCGGAGCGCGACTGCACGGCCCTCGAAGCCTATCGTGCGGCGCTGGCGCGCCCTGAAGTGAGAACGGCCAGCCGGGCCGAGATCCGTCGCCAGCTGCGCAGCAATCCACCGGTCGCTATGGTCGAGGGTTACTGGGTGACTCCTGTCGACCTCTATCATCTGCTGGAGGTTGCGACCGGCCTGGAGCCCGACGGAACGCATCGGCTGGTCGCCTTCGCGTTCACCACCGGCTGGCTTGGGGACCGCATTCCGCTGCCCTATGTCGGCGATGTTCATGTCGGCGATCCTCGTGGTGACGCCGGCGCTGGAGCGCACCCACCGGAGATCGTCCTCGTTCCGGCGAGGGACCCTGCCGAAGTCGTCTTGGACTACCTGCCCACGCCGAGCGGTCCGGGCGGCGAGACCGAGTGCTACTACTTCTGCGGCGATCCGGCCCAATGGGATTTCGACGGGGACGGTACGGTCAACTCGGCGGACCGAGACGACGACGGCGACGGGGTACCGGACCACCGCGATGCGTATCCCTACTGGCCGCAGAAGAGCAGCTGCGAGTGTGGCGAGCGAGACTTCGTCGGGTTCACCGAGAAGTTCTCGTCCCAGATGACCGAACTGGTGCTGGCGGCTCACGACCGGCTGGGCCGCGGGGCGGAGGAAGAGCCGGCGGTGACCCTGGCCGCGGTGGGTGAGGAGCAGGCCGCGATCCGGTTGTTGCTCCCCGACGGGGGCGACAAGTGTCGCCCGAAGGACCTCGACTGTCTGGATGCGAACGCACCCGGAGTCCGGTACGTGGACAGGGACCCCGAGGCCTGCGCCAGGATCCGGTACCGGTGCGAGGAGGGCGAAGTGGGGTTCTCCAACGCGTGCGGGTGCGGGTGTGTGAAGAGTAAGGAGTAAGGATCCGGGGATGCGATCCTGACGAGCCTCGCGGTGTACACCTAGATGCGCGGACGGGTGGAGGGAAGTCCGGGGCCAGTTGGATAGCCGTGAAACGGCTCCGGTACGCCTGTCCGCGTTTTTGTCTGCTCGCTCCTCAGCCTTCCGAAGCTGTTCTAAAGGTCAGACGATGGGAAGACGCCGAGCGCGGCTGGTCCAGGGGGATAATCCCAAACCGGGAGACCAGCTCCGCTACAAGATCGCGAAGGCCGAACTGGATCTGCACGGCAAGACCGTTGCTCAGGCAGAGCGAGCGGTGCGCAACTTCATGCAGCGAATTGCGCATCATCACCCAGCCGAGGTGGTTCGGATCATCACCGGCCGCGGGACCAACTCCGAAAGCGAGCCGGTACTCGGGCCAGCCCTCGAAGGCCAGCTGGGAGAGCTGAGTGAGTTCGTGTCGGAATGGCAACGCACGATCGACGGGGGCAGTTACCTGGTTCGACTCAAGTAAACTTCGGCCTAGCGGACCGAGCCAGGAACGAGATCAGGAGCGTGGAGGGGCCGCGTACGCGCTTACTGGACCGGACGTGTTTAGGGGCGGCCCCGAAGGAACCGCCCCCTCCTGTTTGGACTTTGACGGCTTGGTGTTGCGAAGTTCTAAGTTCAACCCACGCACTTGAAGCCGAAGGGAGTTAAGGCGGTCACTTCCCCGTTCGCGTTGACTGTCCGGTGTTGGCTGAACAGCACGTTGTCGGCGCTGCCCTTGCTGACGGCCTTCGCGGTATAGTTGAATGTCTGCGGGAACCCCCCTCCCTTGCGCTCCCAGTTGAAGGCGTCGGTCACCATCCACTCCACACCGTTGCTGTCCGTGCCCCTCAGGTTGAACTGGAGGTGAAGGTGGAGCCTGCCGGTGTCCCAGATCTTCACGATGTCGTGAGACGTGCCTGAAAACAGGATGACTTCTGGGGGCGTCACGCACGGGTTTTCGATGGCAAAATCAGTAATCTCGACGAACTCATTGGTATCGACCAGTTTCACGGCCGCTCGGATGTCGGGCGCGTCGAGCGTGGTCGGCGCTTGGTCGCAAGCGAGCACGAACATACCGAGACCGACGGCCAGCGCTGTGATTCCAGCTTGCAGTTTCATCATGTCCTCCTTACTGCTGTTGAACCGGCGGAGGAGTGGGACGGCGAACGCGACCCACTCAGAGGGTGCCAGCAAGTAGGCTTAGGTGAATCCGGTTGGGTCCCGGTCTCTGCGAATTGCTGGACGGTAAGGTCGGAACAAGAGGCCTTGAGTCGCAGAACCCACGATTGCCCGGTCCCCGGCCGTTCTCACAGCCTGAGCGAGAAGGCCAGCCGCACCGAGCCGTCCTTCCCGACGTTCAGGGCGACGGGCGGTGGAGCGGGTAGCTGCGCCTCTGCCCATCGCTCGGATCCGGACAAGGCGCTGACACCCGCGCCAACTCCCGCGCCGAACGCAGCTCCTCCG